>JAEWHK010000053.1 GCA_023387815.1 Pseudomonadota bacterium | reverse complement strand
GAACAAATTCGGCTGGTGGTGGAGGTTGGATTCGAACCAACGTAGGCGTAAGCCAACAGATTTACAGTCTGCCCCCTTTAGCCACTCGGGCACTCCACCAAGAGAACTACGGATTATGTAGGATTTAGGAAATACTGTCAAGCACTATTTGTGACAGGAACAGCTTGCGGCCTGATTTACCGATGTTTGTTCAAAACTGTCGGGAAAACGCCGCACTTTGGTTTCATTTTGGGAGATTGTTCCCCGGGAATGCTCCGGGGATTTTGTCGCATCGCTCCTTGCTGGGAACCAGTTCTTGTGGATAACGGTTTCCACTGAAATACCGGTTCCCTCTGGAAAACGTTTCCTCGTGCAATGTTCAGCTTTCCAGAATGTTGCCCAGGCCCTGTTTCTCAAGAAGCGAGTTCAGATGCTCCCAGCCGTGAAAATCGATCAGCAGCTGGCCTTTGTCCTTGCTGCCCATCTTCAGACTCACCCGTGTGCCCAGATGATCCGACAGGGCCTCTTCCAGGCGCTCCACATCGCGATTGACCGCTTTGGGCTTGGGCAGACCCTTGCCCTGCCCTGCTTTTCCGGCCTGATTGACCAGTTTTTCAGTTTCACGGACCGATAGCTGGCGTGCTACGACCTGATTGGCCAGAATAATCTGTGTCGCAGGATCAACAGCCAGCAGGGCTCGAGCGTGTCCCATGTCCAGCTTGCCTTCCAACAGGAAAGTCTGTACGGGCTGCGCCAGGTTCAGCAGACGCAGCAGGTTACTGGTCAGAGAGCGGGAGCGGCCAATGGCCTGAGCTGCCTGCTCGTGCGTGAACTGGAATTCCTCGATCAGGCGTTTGACACCGTGCGCCTCTTCCAGCGGATTCAGGTCCTCACGCTGGATATTCTCAATGAGCGCCATGACCGCTGCATTTTCATCGGCCACTTCGCGCACCAGAACGGGCACCTCTTCCAGGCCCGCCAGCCTTGCGGCACGAAAACGTCGCTCACCAGCAATAATTTCGTACTTCTCCGGCTGATCGCCCGCGATGGGACGAATCAGAATGGGCTGCATAATGCCCTGGCTGCGCACAGAGTCGGCCAGTTCATTCAGCGCCGCTTCATCCATCTGGGTTCGAGGCTGGTACTTGCCGGCACGAATCTGGCTCAGAGGAACGCTGGAGGGCTGCTCCGGGGTCTTTTTCTCATCACGCGACAGATCCTCAATCACATTGATATCATTGCCCAGCAACGCTGACAATCCGCGGCCCAGACCTTTGGCTTTCTTTGCCGGCGCGGTTGCGACCTTTGCAGCTGCCTTTGCCGGTGTTTTTGCGGCTGCGCTGGCTGCCGGTTTTGTTGTGCTCTTTGCAGCGGCCTTACCCGCCGTTTTCGATGACGCTGTTGCCATGATTTCCTCTTATTCCTTATCCATTGCCTTGACGCGCTTGATCACTTCTGCGCCGAACTCGCGGTACGCTTTCGCACCCCTGGATGACTTGTCGTACAGTACCCCAGGAATACCGTGACTGGGCGCTTCGGCCAGCCGCACATTGCGCGGCACCACCGTTTTAAACACATTATCACCGAAGTGCTCCAGAAGCTGCTCTGACACCTGCTGTTGCAGCGTCACGCGTGAATCGAACATCACCCGCAACAGCCAGATCATCTTCAGCTTCGGATTGATATTCTTGTGTACGCGTTTGATGGTGTTGACCAGATCGGACAGTCCTTCAAGTGCAAAGTATTCGCACTGCATGGGAATGATGACGCCGTCAGAACACGCCAGACCATTGAGCGTAAGCAGCGACAGGGTTGGCGGACAATCGATCAGCACGAAATCATAATCGGCAGCCACCTCTGCGATGGCATTCTTCAGCTGATGCTCACGATCTTCCAGTTCGTACAGATCAAAATCGGCGCCGGACAGCTCGCGATTGCCAGGCAGTACATCATATCCGCCGGTCTCAGATTGAACGCGTACATCACGAATGCTGGATTCACCAATGAGTACCTGATAAATGTTTAAGCTTAAACTATTTTTATCAATACCACTGCCCATCGTCGCATTGCCTTGCGGGTCAAGATCAACAAGCAATACCCGTTTCTTGTTTAACGCCAGACTGGCAGCCAGGTTGATTGCGGTTGTCGTTTTGCCCACCCCGCCTTTCTGGTTGGCTATACAAAAAACGCGGGGTAATTTTATTTCATTTGTCATATTTTCCTACTTGCTGCAACCATACAAGACAACGCTCTGCGTCCAGTTCCGGTACATTCAGTTTCTGAACCTGCGCAACTTTCCATGCGCCCTTTTCCTCCAGCTGAGCAACCTCTTCGGTGGCCAGCCGCCCTTTCATTGCTACCAGATGCCCCTGCGGTGCCACGTGCATGCCGGACCAGTCGCTGAAATCAGCCAGCGAAGCAAAAGCGCGCGAAATCACCAAATCTGCATTGGCTGGCGCCTTGCGTTCAATACGGATATGCTGTGACGTCAGGTTGGAGAGTTTCAACACTCCGGCTGCCTGTCTGATGAATGCCGTTTTCTTTTCTACGGCATCAATGCAGCACACCTGCCAGTCCGGTCTCATTATAGCCAAGACTGCCCCTGGCAGACCACCACCGGAGCCTACATCCAGGACGGAAATGACACGACCCGGCGCAAATATGTCATCCAGCGGCCGTATCACCGCCAGACTGTCAAAAATATGCTGAACCAGCACTTTATCGGTATCGCGCAATGCCGTCAGGTTATACACCTTATTCCAGCGCAATAACTGATCCTGATAGGCCATCAGTTGCTGTATCTGTTGCTCACTGATTGGCAGGTCCAGCGCCTGCCCTGCCCTGATAATACGCTGCGAGAGCGCTTCCCTGTCACGTTCGCTCATGGGCCAGACTCATCCTTCAGAGACAGAATGTTCGGGTTTGCGCAAAGTTCTTGACGATAATTGCAGACGTTTCAAATGAATCAGCAAAATCGAAATCGCAGCGGGCGTGACACCAGAAATTCTCCGTGCCTGACCGATGGTTTCTGGTCTGGCGTCCTTCAGCTTCTGCCGGACTTCGAAAGACAGACTGCCTACAGCGTCATAATCCAGATCCGCAGGAATCTTTTGCTCTTCCAGATGACTCTGGCGACGCACTTCTTCCTGTTGACGAGCAATATAGCCTGCGTATTTAACCTGGATTTCAACCTGCTCACGTACAGCGTCATTAAGTGGCTCTTCCGGGGACAAGGCAGAACCGTCCTCCGTGGCAGCAGCCATCAAGGCCTCATAGGTTACCGACGGCCGCTTCAACAGATCCGCCAATGAATAGTCTCGTTCCAGCACATTACCCAACAGCTTTTCTGACGTCTCTGCATTGAACGTACGCGTAGACACTCGAGTACCTGTGAGGCGGGAAATTTCCTGCTGCACGGCATCCCGTTTGCGACTGAAATGTTCCCAGCGGCGATCATCAACCAGACCTAACTGCCGCCCTATTTCTGTCAAGCGAAAATCTGCATTGTCTTCGCGAAGACTCAGTCTGTACTCCGCGCGGGAAGTGAACATACGGTACGGTTCCGTCACACCTCGCGTTACCAGATCATCTACGAGCACACCCAGATACGCTTCGTCGCGTTTTGGTGTCCAGGGATCCAGGTCGCGCGCCTGACGTGATGCATTGAGGCCAGCCAGCAATCCCTGCGCCGCCGCCTCTTCGTAACCCGTCGTGCCATTGATCTGCCCAGCAAAAAACAGCCCGGAAATTACTTTCGTTTCCAGACTACGTTTGAGTCCACGTGGATCAAAATAGTCATATTCGATTGCGTACCCAGGCCGTAGCACGTGCGCATTCTCCAGACCCGGCAAGGTGTGAATCAGATTCAGCTGCACATCAAACGGGAGACTCGTAGAAATACCGTTGGGATAAATTTCGTGAGTCAACAATCCTTCGGGTTCAAGGAAAATCTGATGTGAATCTTTATCAGCAAAACGATTGATTTTGTCTTCAATCGATGGACAGTACCGTGGCCCTACCCCATCAATCACACCCGTATAAAGTGGCGAACGGTCCAGACCGTTGCGAATAATATCGTGTGTTCGATTGTTTGTGTGGGTAATCCAGCAGGAAACCTGCCGTGGGTGCATCTCGGCAGTCCCCATATAGGAAAACACGGGTACCGGATCGGTATCGCCAGGCTGTTCCTCAAGCTTGCTGAAATCAATACTGCGAGCATCAATACGCGGTGGCGTACCTGTTTTGAGTCGTCCCTGAGGCAAATTCATCTCTTTCAGGCGCTGCCCAAGACTAATTGCCGGCGGATCCCCTGCTCTTCCTGCCGAGTAATTATTAAGTCCCACATGGATCAGGCCATTTAAAAACGTTCCCGCAGTCAAAACGACTGTTTTCGAACGGAAAATCACGCCAATCTGCGTTTTCGCGCCGACAACCCGATCACCTTCAAGAACCAGGTCATCTACTGCCTGCTGGAAAAGCCATAAATTTTCCTGATTCTCCAGTCTTGATCGGATAGCCTGCTTATACAGAAGCCGATCGGCCTGAACGCGCGTTGCACGCACCGCAGGCCCTTTGGAACTATTAAGGATACGAAATTGAATACCGCCTTCGTCAGCAGCAATCGCCATTGCCCCGCCGAGCGCGTCAATTTCCTTGACCAAATGCCCTTTTCCAATCCCACCGATTGAGGGATTACATGACATCTGGCCCAAGGTCTCAATATTATGGGTCAACAACAGGGTTTTGGCGCCTGAGCGTGCGGCAGCGAGTGCGGCTTCTGTGCCGGCATGTCCACCACCAACAACGATGACGTCGAATTCGTCTGGGTAGTTCATCTTACTTTTCAATTAGTGAATAAGCGGAATGTTCCACGTGGAACATTAGCGCGTTTATAGCCAGGGATGCTATCTTGATCAGAAACGCAGATGGAATTGAGAAAAGAATTCCAATTGTTCCACGTGGAACATTGCAGTCAGGTCTGCTTATTTGCAATTGTAATCAGGATAGCGAAGAAATTACATCAATTTCTATTGTTCCACGTGGAACAATGTGGATAAGTATGTTGATAAACCTATGTATAGGCTGTGGATATATAGGTATTATTTGTGCAAAAGTCGATCAACATTCAGGCATAATAAGGATTATAGCCCTGTTGATAGAATTAATACAGTAAGAGTTGAAAAAAGTGATTACCCCCATTTCCTCCAAGCTTCCCGCCGTTGGCACCACAATTTTCACAGTAATGAGCAAAATGGCCACTGATTTTCAGGCCATAAACCTGGGACAAGGGTTTCCTGACTTCGACCCAGACCCAAAACTCGTTAGTTTGGTATCCGAAGCCATGAGAACCGGGCACAACCAGTATCCCTATATGCCGGGCGACGCGTTACTGCGTAGCAACATTGCCAGGAAAGTAAAAACCCTCTACGGGTACGCCTATGACGAGAACACCGAAGTCACAGTAACCAGTGGCGCAACCGAAGCGCTGATGGCGACCATTCTGGCCGCAGTTAACCCAGGGGATGAAGTCATCGTATTGGAACCCTGCTACGACTCGTACGTTCCTGCCATCAAACTGGCTGGAGGTATTCCTGTATTTGTTCCTTTGCTGGCACCGGAAGAGGGGAGAAACACCTATTCCGTTGACTGGGACAGAGTAGGGGAGGCCATTACAGACAAAACCCGTTTGATGATGCTGAATTTTCCACACAATCCGACGGGCATTACCCTGACTGCACAGGATCTGGATGCCCTGGAAGCCGTTGTGGAGAACACGAACGTTCTATTGCTGGCAGACGAAGTTTACGAACATATCGTTTTTGATGACAAACCCTTTCTGAGCCTGTGTACTCGGCCGGCGCTGGCTGCTAGAACCTTCCTCATTTCTTCTTTTGGCAAAACATATCACACGACAGGCTGGAAAATTGGTTACTGCTGTGCACCTGCAGCATTGACCACGGAATTGAGAAAAGTCCACCAGTTTATGGTTTTCACCGTCAGTTCTCCCATGCAAGTAGCGCTTGGGAAATACATGGAAGATGCCAGCACCTATTTGTCGCTGCCCAGTTTTTATCAGGAAAAGCATGATTTCCTTTACGAAGGACTCAAGGAAACCCGGTTCAAGCCAATTCGTAGTCAAGGGACATTCTTTCTGCTAGCCAATTATTCAGACGTATCCAGTCAAAAGGAACTCGAATTTGCCAAATGGCTGACTCAGGAGAAGAAAGTCACGTTAATTCCAGTTTCTGCTTTCTACCGGAATCCTGAAGCAGATTCATCCAACCACAATTTGGTTCGATTTTGCTTTGCGAAGAAACAGGAAACTCTGGAACAGGCTTTATCGGTGCTGAAGCACCTCTAGTTATTAATCTTTTTGAATATATAACAGATTAAGAGATAGATACTCTGTGCATATGTTGAAATTACGTAATTCATACGTAGTTTCAACAACTTAAATTCAAATTTGGTTGGTGAATACCGTCATTTTGGCCAGTGCACAAAAATGAACAACTTTGGCACTTGGGAATTCCCGATTGCTTATCAAATATTGATACATAAGTTATTCACAGTTTGCATCCCAGAGCTTATCCACAGGCTGGTTTGCCCAGGAATGCGCAAAAAATAGGTAGAAAATTGACCGAAATACAGCGTTTCTATGTGAATTGACGACGCGCTCCCGTTTCGCTGACGGTGGAAGTAGGGTGGGTTCACGTTGGAAATGGACTGAAGCCGAGGGTTGGGCGCGGAAGGTTGAGGGCTGGGTGGGGAATAATGAGAAAGTTACAGATGGCCCAAGCGTGGAGCGAGAAGGTCGCTTGTGTATGATGGCGTTACACGCGCTTATTTGACCGCATCTTGTCCCATTCACAACTCGGCGCTTAGTTAGCACAAACCGGAGTTGCTCAGTGTTGCCTGATCTCAGTCTGAGTTGGGGCCCGTTACGATAAATGCATGTGCCTTGATGGTTCGTCTTTCCTTGTCAATTCTTCGACACGCTAAGGCTTGGGCGACGGCTAGGGTGCCGCAGCACACCATAAAATAAGTCCACCGCGTTCAAATCTACCGCGACATAAGCCTGTGCAGATTCATTTAGAATTACTGCTTATAATCAGAGTTAACAAAGAATCTATGTTGAGCACGCTCAATCTCAGCTAGTTGGGCGCGAATCAGCATTATGTTTATTGCATTGCAGCAATTTTAAATTCGTCGGTTATTGGCATTTTCAATACCCAATTTCAGTACCTGTATCGTAGTATCGATATTTCGATCCATTAAGTGATATTCGAACCATTGGTACTTGTCACTACCGGTATTTGCAGGGCAAGATTGCGTTGCGCGACGATTTTTCATTGGGTTGACTGCGTGCTACTTTGATTAACCTAACCAGGAGCAAATATGGCCTACAACAATCAGAATATTTTCGCGAAAATTCTTCGTGGCGAAGCACCGTCATTCAAAATATATGAAGATGACAAGACATACGCCATGATGGATATCATGCCCCAAACAAAAGGCCACCTGCTGATTCTCACAAAAGAAGAGGCTGAAACGTTGCTGGATCTGTCAGAAGAGGGTGCGAAAGCGTGTGTTGCTACGGCCAAGAAGATCGCGCCAGCCATGCTGGAAGTCACCAAGGCTGACGGATTTGTTTTTTCGCAGTTCAATAAGGAAGTCGCAGGGCAGACAGTTCACCACGTGCATTTTCACCTTGTTCCGCGCTACGAAGGCCAGAAAGTTGCCCGACATGGTGAGGTGAAGGGAAATATGGATGAAATTGCGGAACTCGGAAAGCAGATTGCAGCTACGATTAAATAAATACGAGCAATTTGCAATCCAAGCAGCGAAACCGAAATCGAGCCTTCTGTGTAAAGCTGCATGGATAGAAGAGGGATGGCGTTGAGCCGTGATGGCCAGCATTAATTCATCCAGACGACGCGCGCCTGTCACGATTCCCATATCGGCAGGCGCAATTTATATGTGCGCGATTAGTAATAGTCGACCTGGAAATGATGGATGCGCATAAAAACGGTGCAATAGAAATCCGGACAAGATTTCGGATATCACATTTGTGATATTAAAGATTGAGGTGTGCGTTAGTACTGTCGGTCTGGGACAGGGCATGTGTGTTCAACGTCAACTATCCTGGCCGGTGCGCGTCAATTAACCCGGCCGGTTAACTAACGGTAGTTTTCTACCCTGTGTTTACGCTCTCTTCAAACAATTGATCTCATTCATTAAATACTCGATTTGAAGTAATAATGATGCCAACAAGCTCGCTTGGTTACCGTAAATTGGATAGAAGGCTTTTACAATCGAGAGCGATTGCAATCTTCAAACGATTTTCCACGACAAGCGCAATCCAAGTGCCTGAGCAACTTTTAAAACTGTTGCCAGGCTAGGATTTCCCTCACCAGAAAGAGCCTTATCAAGCCCTTGACGACTCATGCCAACATCACGTGCAAGTTGGCTTAAATTTCTGGCGCGGGCCACATCTCCAAGTGCCGCTGCAATAAGACCTGGTTCGCCATCTTCCATTACTGCATCAAGATAGGCCACGATATCATCTTCATTTTTGAGATAATCCGCTGTGTCATAACGGCTAAATTTAACGTCCATTTTGTTTACTCCTTCCATTGTTTGGCGATTGCCTTCGCATGAGCTATATCTCTGGCTTGCGTATTCTTATCGCCGCCACTGAGCAACACCACAACAACCGGGCCACGCTGCATGTAATAAACTAGATAGCCGGGGCCGTAATCGATTCTCATTTCAGAGATACCCTCGCCCACAGGCTTTACATCGCCGGGATTACCCATGCTGAGCCGCCGGATGCGCGCTTGTACTTTTGCGCGAGCTAGGCGATCCCTCAAAGAGTTAAGCCAGCGGTCAAAAACATCCGATTTTATGATTTCGATCATGTGTCAATTATAGTTGTCAATAAATTTGTATGTCAACTATAGTTGACATATTAGAATCAACATAAAGAATTTTTGATAAGTATCTTTAACCCTCATTTCTCAATGAGAGGGGTGAGAAGTCCAGTGCGGTGATTGATCGGCATGCATCCAGCCTTTAACCACGCATGGCGCTGCGCTTTGCAAGTCAGGTGTATCAACAACTTGTTATGCAATATGGATTTTTAATGTCTATAAGCAGAAAGGCCAATGCCTGGGACAACGCAGCAATGGAGAGTTTTTTAAACATTGAAAGCTGAATGAATTTACTAAATTCGTCATCGATATCACCAACAAGCTCGCCTGGTTACCGTAAATTGGATAGAAGGCTTTTACAATCGAATTAATGCAGCCGAGGATGGACTGGTACTGAAATGCGGGGAGGCACACTTGATCTTGCGCGCCAGCGAAGATATCGAAATGGTTGGGGGAAATATAAAAATTAACGGTACAACAATATGTCCAAATTAAGTAATTTTTGGGTTGGCGCTGCCAGCCTAATGGTTCTGACTTTCTCAAACAACGTTCACTCAAAGGATGCAGTTGAATTGGCGTGTTTTGGAGGAGCAGTTGATACTCAGGCAAGCCATGCCTTGTTCCGCTTGGGTGAAAACATAAGAGATAAAGTTACGACGTTAACTTTACCCGCCGATTGTATAAAGGCCGTCAAAGCACAAGGAAACAGATCGATGCCCAATCCATACGTCGCTGCTTTGGAAACAGCAGCGGACATGAAAACGACATCGCAGTTTGCCCAAGATCTGGGAGAACTCATCCGAAATACTGCCTCGAATGATACTCTTTCCAGGGCCATTACAGACCACAGGCTTGTCACCTATATGCGCATCGCTTGTGGTACGGAGCGAGAATGTGTAAAGGATCTGGTACAGCAGATACCGGATTTCCATCCCGAGAAAAGTCCCGTTTTTTGTGACTTTGAAAGTGAGCCCGACGCCGCCGTCATTGATTTTTTCAAATCCTCGCGTTCTTTGCAAATGGATATTGCATGCCTGCGACACAGTACGGGAAACAAAGATCTTTCTCTATCGCCTCTGGATAATTGGTTTAACGCATTCGAGAACTTGGGGGAAAATGATGGAAGATAAATATCAAGTACTTTATAGCGACGTACCATGGCCTGCTGACAATCGCGATGGACCGTTCTTTACCGATATGCCTGACCCAATGCAGCGAAACCGTCCATTGCGAAAGTAGATGTTTATAACATTCTACGGAATATGATTTATTAGACAGAATTTTCCACGAAAAAACGACTCAGACTCCTCAGTTCAGTTCAGTTCAGTTCAGTTCTGGCTTTTCGCCTGGATGTTTTTGGGGCTACCTGGATTTCGGATGCCCGCATCTGTATTCGCGGATCTGCGGCGTTTTCTGAATCGAACGCGATTCTTGCGCTCTTTATGAACCGTTATGCCTTCGCCCGCTTTGGGATCAAGCTTGTAGAACCAATAGGACGCAATAATGGACAGCAGGCCGATGACCCAGAAGCCGGCGTGTATATCACCAACGGAAACACGCTCCGCGCCATGCAGCTGCATACTCAAATCCAATGTGACTGTTGCAATTCCCATACCCAGGCTGATGCCAATTTGCTGCGCTGTCGCTGAGAAAGAGCTGGCCTGGCTCATTTGTTCAGGTTCGATATCGGCAAATGCCAGGCTGTTAACGCCCGTAAACTGCAGCGAGCGGAAAAAACCACCGATCAAAAGCAATGACCCCATTAATAACACAGGTGTGTTATCCACAAAGAATGCATTTGAAATAGTCATTAAACCGGTCAGAATGCCATTGATGATGAGCACCTTACGAAATCCCCAGCGGGCGTAGACCGATGTGGCAATGAACTTCATCATCAATGAACCAATTGCAATTGAAAAGGTAATCATGCCACTGGCCAATGGTGAGTAGCCAAAGCCAACCTGAAACAACAGTGTCAGCAGAAAGGGCATCGCTCCGACTGACAGTCGGGTCATGTTTCCGCCGATAACCGAAGCCGAAAAAGTTGGAATTTTCAGAAGCGACAAATCGATAATCGGATCGGGGTGACGTTTGGCATGACGCACGTAAAGCAATGAGCACACCAGACCTGTACACAACAGAAGCAAAGGATACAAATATCCACTGGTATGGTTGCCAATCGCTTCGATACCTATAACAAATGTAGCCATGCCCACGCTGCTCAGAAGAAAGCCGATCCCATCAAGACGGGGTTTTTTCTCACTGCGATATTCAAAAACGTATCTGATCACAAGCGCAATACCAATGATCGCAATCGGGATATTGATCAGAAATATCCAGTGCCAGGAGGCATAGGTCACCAGAAAACCGCCCAGCGGCGGGCCCAGAATCGGGCCGAGCAGGGCGGGAATAGACAGAAAGGAGGTGGCTTTCAGAATCTGGTTGCGTGGAATGGTCCGCAGCATGATGATGCGTCCTACCGGCACCATCATCGCACCCGCAATACCTTGAATAAAGCGTGAAACGGTCAGCGACGCAACATCCCAGGAGAGGGCACAAGTCAGCGATGTCAGGGCAAACAGCGAAATTGCAAAGATGAACAGGCGTCTGGCGCCAAATCGATCGGCTGCCCAGCCACAGACAGGCACAAAGACCGCTGCGGCAAGAAGGTAGGCTGTGATTGCCACGTTCATGCGCACGGGCGTTGAATTCAGTGAGATGGCCATTGCCGGCAGGGCGGTCGCCACCACCGTTGCATCGAGCATCTGCATGAATAAAGCACAGCCTACGATGAATGGGATAAGTTTGACCGCAATCTCCTGATTGACGGGAGCTAAGCGTTTCATGTGAATTTATATCTCCTGGCGAGCAGCCGGTACAGTGGTCCGGTTACCAGTAAAACAAATACCATCCTGGAGACGTGAAATGCAGTGACCACCGGAGGTCCCAACTGTAATACTTTCGCGGTAATGGTCATCTCTGCGATTCCGCCGGGGCTATTGGCCAGATACAGCGTCGCCAGCGGAATATCGGAAATCAGTGTCAATAGCAGACAGAATAAGACGGCCAGACCAAGAGAACCAATACATACCAGTGCGACGACACCCAGATATTTCGGCGCACGCCTGAAAAAATCCGGGCCGAATTTGTCACCGAGTGACCACCCAATGAACATTTGACCCAGGTGCTGGATTTCTGGCGGTATGACAGACAGCTCAATATGGTTGCTGGTAAGAATGGTCATAATGAACAGCGGACCAAGCACCCAGGGGTTCGGAATACGCAGTTTCCCAAACAGGAAACCAAACACACTCGTGATAATGACCATTAATGCGAAGCCGCTATATGAAAATGCGGTGGCATAAAGGGTATTAGCGTTCAAACCGTGCAGTCCCAGGAATTTGTAGACGAATGGGACAATGACCACAACCAGAAGAACGCGCAGACTGTGGGCAGAGGCCACCCGGTCAATTCGGGCATGATTCCTTTCAGCAAGATTTGCCATCTCGCTCGCACCACCAATGGCTGAAGCAAACCACGCCGTCTTGAAATCAACATCGGCCCATCGCCTGAGCATCAGTGCACCGGACGTGCCCAGGAAGAGGGCAAACAGCATTCCAAGCACAATTGCAAATGTGTTATCCAGGACGATTTTCAATACTTCATCTGTGAAGTAAAGCCCCAGCGAAGTACCAATGACCCACTGACCCATGCAGCGAAAGGCGACATGCGACTGAGTTCTGGCGCCGCGTAACTTGGTAATGGCAGTCAACAGCAGCGGCCCGATCATCCAGGGCAACGGCAGGTGCAACCAGTTCGCCAGCAAAGCACCAGCAAGTGCGAACAGGAATCCCGCCAGATAGCGCTGCATCTTACTCCAGAAAATTGATGACTATTGAGCCCTCATTGTACGTTTTTGTCGGAAAAAATGCGAAGGAAAACTGTATAAATTGAAAAGTCTTATACAAGACTCATGCCAGAACGTGGTATCCATGCCAACGGGTATTCAGACCGTGCATATGCTCAACTTGCGCGCTATTAGCGGTTTTGCGCTGTGTTCAGCTATCGGCCTGCTGACTGATCAATTCAATAAGTTGCGCAATAGGATCCGACATCAGCGACTCCTGCCGGTGCAGTAAGCCGATCTCACGATAAAAGGTATGCGGTCCAAGGTTTATCGCACGAATACTTTGCGGCCACTGTGCAAACGCGGCTGTTTGAGGAAAAAGGGCGATTCCGGCACCATATTCGACCAGTTTGGCAATGGCTTCAAGTTCATCACATTCGCAGATTTCCCGCGGCGATATGTGCATGTCCCGCAAAAAGCGCTCTACCTGTCGTCCCCCGAAGGAGGCCCGATCGTAACGGATGAAGGGTTGTTCTGCGAGAATCTGTGCCCAGTCGTCGCCGCAGACGTGTGTCGGTACAATAAGTCGAAAAGGCTCGCGGGCCAGAACACGCCAATGCAAATCGCTTTGTAGCTGAAATGGCGGTCGTACGATCGCAGCCAGATCCAGATCGCCTGCATCTACCAGATGAACCAGATCCATTGATACGCCGGGAATAATATGTGTATGACAACCGGAATATGACTGATGAAATTCTGCGAGGGCAGTTGGCAGCAACGTGCGCTGCATTGTTGCAATTGCGCCGATGTTTATCTGTATGGCTTGCAGATTCTCCCTGGGCGCCGCACCCAGATTGTTATATAGCTGAATCAGCTCCTGCGCCTGCTGTAATAATTGTTTGCCTTTTGCGTTGATCCTGGCGGACCGTCCCCTGCGATCAAAAACCTCAAAGCCCAGCTCAGACTCCAGGCGCTGCATCTGCGCGCTGACCGCTGCCTGCGTCAGCCCGATCTTGTGGGCGGCGCCGGCAAACGAGCCTTCGCGCGAAATGGCGATAAAAGTTCTGAGTTCGCGAATCATGAGGGATATTATATAAATAATATTTGAATGACTGATAAATATATATTGATATTATTTTTGTAATAGGGGAATTACAATGAAAATCAACGGGTATTTGTTTTGCCCAATCCATAAGGAAAAAGTAATGAGTCTGTCCCCCTTTCATCTGGCTATCCCTGTTTTTGACCTGGCAGCGGCGCGCAACTTTTACGGCGACGTCTTCGGACTCGCGGAAGGCCGTTACAGCGATCAATGGGTCGATTTCGACTTTTACGGTCATCAGCTGGTCATTCACGAACATCCAAAGACGGCAAGCCAGGAAGTTGCACACACCAATGCTGTAGACGGTCACAACGTCCCGGTACCTCATTTTGGAATCGTACTTGAATGGGATCAGTGGGAAGCTCTGGCAGAGCGTCTGAAATCACGCAATACCGAATTTGTGATTGAGCCTCATATCCGCTTCAAAGGTCAGGTTGGTGAACAGGCCACCATGTTCTTCTTCGATCCCTGTGGCAATGCCCTGGAATTCAAGGCGTTTAAGGATATGAGCCAGCTATTTGCCAAATAATCTGTCCATGCGGCGCTTTGCAGCACCGACTAGCGATGAACGCTCATCATGGGCGAAAAAAATGCCCGCACAGAGTGCGGGCAAGTGGCTGAGATTTAATTCTAGCACCATTTACAGAAAAGTCTATGGGTTTGCAGTCAATATTAATTCGATTGTGATATAGCGGAATTTCGGGGCAGGCATCCCATTGTGTGCGGGCGGCCTTCAACCGGTATAATAGGCCAACGTTTTCCTGCCTATTTGTATGTCTTCACCAGTCAACGACCCTATTGTTGCCATTGCTACCGCCCCAGGCCGCGGCGGTATTGGCGTGGTCCGTGTCTCCGGGCCGGACCTCAGAGCGGTGATATCTGAGCTTTTTGGCCGTCAGCTTGACGCGCGGCACGCCTATTTCCTGCCTTTTACCGACAGCGAAGGCAAACCTATCGACGAAGGCATCGCGCTTTATTTTCCCGCGCCACACTCCTACACCGGTGAGGATGTGCTGGAACTGCAGGGACATGGCGGACCAGCCGTACTAAAACGCATTCTGGATCGCTGCCTGCAGGTAGGGGCATCCATACGCATGCGGCACGCAGAGCCGGGCGAATTTACACAGCGCGCTTTTCTGAATAATCGTCTGGATCTGGCACAGGCAGAAGCCGTGGCGGATCTGATTGATGCTTCGTCTGAAGCTGCCGCTAGAAGCGCCATGGCCTCGCTCAGTGGATCATTTTCTGCTCAGGTCAACAATCTGGCAGATCAGATCATCCATCTGCGCATGCTGGTCGAGGCAACGCTGGACTTTCCTGAAGAAGAAATCGAGTTTCTGGAAAAGTATCAGGCTCGGGAAACGCTGGGCGGAATCATCAGCGATATGGCATCGCTGGTGGCACAGGCCCGCCAGGGCATGATCCTGCGTGAAGGCCTGCATGTCGTGCTCGCAGGTCAGCCCAATGTAGGCAAATCCAGCCTTCTGAATGCGCTGGCTGGTGATGATATTGCAATTGTGACTCCCATTGCGGGAACCACACGCGATAAAGTGGCGCAACAGATTCATATCGAGGGTGTGCCAATACATATCGTGGACACGGCAGGTTTGCGTGAAACAGACGATACTGTGGAAAGCATTGGTATCGCGCGCAGCTGGGCGGAGATCGAAAAGGCAAATGTGATTATCCATTTGCACGACGCACGCACGCCCAACGACGAGCTTGATGTCGGTATTACGCGTCGTCTGCCGCAGCGCACGCCTGTTCTGGAAGTCTTCAATAAAATTGATCTGCTGGACGATGCTGCATTGAAAGCACTTATTGCACGTCCTTCAGCAGAGGGCAATACGGCGCGCTCGCACGAAGTCTCGCGAATTCTGATTTCCGCCGTCCATGAAACAGGCCTGGACGTATTGCGGAGCAAGCTTTTGCAGATCGCTGGCTGGAATCCCGGCGGAGAGTCACCCTGGCTGGCGCGTGAACGCCATCTGGAAGCATTGCAGAAAGCCGCGCAGCATCTGCTGAACGCCAAAGGTCACGCCGCTCAGAATGATCGTGTCCTTGATCTGTTTGCAGAAGAGCTCAGGCTGGCACACGAATCGCTGTGGAGTATTACCGGCCAGTTTTCCAGCGATGACCTGCTGGGCGAGATCTTTTCGAATTTTTGTATTGGGAAGTGAGATCACGCTACGAAGACGAAACCTTGTGGCTGTCGCAACAGACGGCACACAAACCTCAGGTTCCTGAGGAACTCGACGTCATATCCAGTCTACGCTTTGGCAGCGCACCATGCAGTTCACGAAAATAATTCATCTTGCCCCACTGGCTGGCGTCACCAATCACAAATAACCGGGATTTCGCGCGAGTCACTGCAACATTAAGCAGATTTGGCTTGCTTGCTGCCCACCCACGTGCGCCAGCACCCGTCTGGCCAGGCGCCGTACCCAGAACCAGAAAAACGATACTTGCTTCTTTTCCCTGAAAGGTGTGCACGGTACCGCACTCTACACCCAGGATGCCTGCTTGCCTCACGCTTCGCTGGCACGCTTGCGCAATCTTGCGAAATGGCGATATGACGTATATTTTCGATCCTGCACCCGCACCTGTACCTTCGTTCAGCTGTTGCAGACAATGAATCAGGCAGGCAATTTCATCTTCAGATACAGGATGCGTCACCCGCGTTGATTGAACGTCAAACCAGGCGCTTTCCCCCAGGCAACACGCAAATTTTGACTTTAGCGGTTGTCCTGAGCTGTCCACAGAACCTTGCACCATCTGATCTGCGTAGGCAATCCGATTGGCAATCGAGAACATGGGGTCTTCGCAACGTCGATGCGTGCGCAAAGGCATTCCAGTCCATATACGCTCGGGCGGTTCGGCAGGCGATGTATTGTTATCAACTTCTACCCAGGAGCCAAATGGGGTAATCCGGTCCGCCAACGTCTGAACCGATTCGTCAATGGGCGACCAGTGTGAGTCAACAGCATGACGATGCCTCAACTCCTCGGCCAGGAATCGAGGAACGGTAAAAACAGGTTCAATTTGTAGCGGGTCGCCTACGATAACGGCTCTTCGACTGCGCCAGATTGCGCCCGCAGCCGACTGTGGTGTCGCCTGGCCTGCTTCGTCGATCAGCAACCAGCCAAGACTGTTCTGGCCCATTCCAATAAATAAGCGATCGAACGACGCCAGCGTCGTTGAGACAATTGGCACAATAAAGAAAAGCGCGTCCCATAGGAGCGGACGATGCTCAACAGAAAGCTTGTCACGCGAAGATCCCGTAAGCATTCCGTGCACGGCGCGAAGATTGGCAATGAACTTGCCGGCATTGGCGAGCACTGAAAGGCGATGCAACTCCGCTGCTTGCAGAAACAGCCTCGATCGAAGATCGTCCAGAACAGGACTCACCGCGATACTTGAGCGATGCCGCATTTGCGCTGGCAGTGCCCAAAATTCTGCGTTCGGAAAGTGTTTGGTGCCAATCTTATACCCAGCATCCAGGACCAGACGAAGACCTTCCAGCTCCTTTTCGAGTGCAGTCCGCTCTGCAAGCACCGCTTTCAGACGCTGCCGTCGATCTTCCAGTCTGGTGAACAGGGTTGTGATCGTAGCGGACAGCTCAGCCGGGGACTCTGCCTCCTGAGTCGGTATTTGAGCCGTCGCCATTCTGCCTGAATCAGATTTGAACCATCTTTTCAGGCGACGCAATGCACCGGTTGCCCGGTTGTTGCGGGCTTGTGCCTCTTCCAGCTTAGACAGGCTGCATTCGCCGGTTTGAATTTCCTGTTCTATCGCGTTTGCTTCGGCAGCGAGTTCGTTCAGGCGTTCCTGCACGACGTCGATGCTTGTCGCCGCCTGTTCGGCCTGTTCCAGCACCTGTCGTAAGCCGTCAAATTCAGCCTGCAATTGCAGGAAAGTCTCTTTGGCGTTGTACCAGTCTTTGGCATGCTGACGATATTGGCCTGAGGCTTTCTCAAGAATCTGCTTCATCGATTGCGGGCGGAATTCTTCTGTCGGTGAATTCGCGATTTCATCTGCCGGCAGATCTGTTTCGGACGTTTCGGAATCCTCTTTGCTATTTGAGTTTGCAGGCACATATTCATCGCGGAAGAAGCCCTGTGCGAACGAACGACGGTTCCCTGCATTGCCCAAGGCCGCTGCGATCATTCCCCAGGTATCGATAGGATCATTCTTTTCATCCAGCACTTTCTGGGCACGAAATATTTCGCCCATCACATCGCCGAAATAGTCCGCATGGCTGAATTCCGCGCCGACCTTCTTGCGAGCAGGCAGTTCCTGGGTGATATTCTTGACCGCATTATTGTTAGAACTAGTCACGACGATAGAAGTCCCTGCAATCACCTCCTGCCTGATCGGGAAGAAACTTTTGCCTGCGACATCGATCTTGGGTTCGAAAAGAGCGCCGGGGCGATCCAGACTGGCAATTCTGCGTGCCCTTTCCGTCACGATTTCTGCAATCACGTCACATAAAAGGGTTGTTTTTCCCGTTCCAGGAGGACCGTTAATGCCGATCAAGCCTTCAGTATCGCCAAGTGAGCTGATAACCTGTGAGACGGCAGCCTGTTGTGCAAGCGCCAGCGGATGCGCGGCTGGAGAAGGCCAGCGTGCGCTGGGAAGATTCCTGGCAGAAACCAATTGAGCCATTGCGCCATGGTTGGTAAGAGTATCAATGCGCGCTTTATCGTCAAGCGCAGGTCCAAGATAACTGCTTAATGCCCCACCGAATGGGCGGCTTTTTTCTGCCAGGATGATTAGCCGATCGAGATCATCCAGGTAAAAAGAATTGAGAAAGTCAGTGGCTGCCTGAAGACCTTCTTCCAGCACGCGCCGCCGAATACGACTGGTACGCACGACGACGCGCCAGTCCATGTTTATCTCTTTCTCGGCACCGAGCAGTCCGCACACAATGCGCAATTCTTCGTCCAGCTCGCGCCAGTCCACGATTCTTGTGCCAGGCTCATGAGCAGTACTATTGGTCTCTTCTGGCGTTAGGCTCAACCCCAGATGCCTTTGTGCAAATTCCTCTTTGGCGCGTTCGAGTCGGGCATTCAGGTTATCCAGGGAGCGCGTTTCGCGAAATGCGGCCACCCCGTGAACAAAGCTGGCCGGAAGATAGCTGTCTGACTTTATCCGGCCCAGCTCATTGACGACAAATGCGCCCAGCCAGCCATTCCCGACCGCACTCTGGCGCTCGCCTTCGCTCAAATCCCGTTTCGGAAAAAGACTTTGAAGCAAAAGACGTGACAGGTCTTCGTTGTCACCCACGCCAACATAAACGACATGAACGTAGCCATAGGTTTCCGTGGGCTGGAATGCGGATCGACACCATGGCAGGATGTCGCCATGCCTTAACGTCGTGATTTTGGTTTGATCGCTGCTATCTTTGGCAGAGGGCGCTGTGGGGATATTGAATATTTCCAGATCGCGCCAGAAACGCAGAATGCGCAGGGGTTCGTTTACCGAAATACTCAACGGCACACCTCTCATGAACATGGATAAATTTATCTAGTATCAGATTTTTAGCATGAAACAAGGTGGTGTGAATGCTGCCTATTGCTGAGCGCCTGACGTGTATCAAGAAATATTGCAAAATCAAGCCGCGAGACGTTGGCAGGCGCTCCTGGTGAAGCTCGGCAAAGCGCTCAGAAATACCGGCAATCACTTTCCAAACGTGAAAACCTGTGCGCGCATTTTTACCGTTGACACTCATTTAGCTCGCGTTCGTTGACACTGTTCGGTTGATCGCGCTCTCAATCAGTTCCAGTGCCACAGCTCGTCCTGCCACGACCTTTTCCTGACCCAGAGCCATTCCCTGAGCCGAAAAAAATCTCAGGTCGTGCAGGCCGATGGTTGCGAGGATGGCTTTAAGATACGGTGTCAGAAAATCAGGCTGACGACTGCGATCGCTGCCAAAGAAGCCGCCTGACGCGACGGCAATATAAACAGGCTTGTCACTGAGCGTGCCCACCTTGCCCTCAGGTGTAATAATGAAGCTGCGATTGACTCGCACGACCAGGTCTATCCAGGTTTTAAGAGAGGCGGGGACGGTAAAGTTGTGCATCGGTGTGCCAATCACCACCTGGTCTGCGGCTTCCAGTTCACGTATCAGAATTTCAGACTGGTCCAGCGTGCTGGCAGGCGCCATCCCTGCGCTGGCATGGTCAGCGTTGGCCAGGGTATTGGCATAGATTGAGTCGATGGGTATCACCGCAGCATTGCTCCAGTCCCGGCGGGTAATGCTGTCGACAGCGTGCTGGGTGGAAAGCTGATCCACAATGGCTTGAGAAAGCTGGGTGCTTTCTGATTCCTGGCCCCGCGGGCTAAATGTCAAATGTAATAACTTCATCTGTAATCCGTAAAAAAGATTTGTCTGTTCAACATTGTCTGTGCAAAAAATTTCGCGTCGCAGCCTTTACTCTCAAGTGCGTACAGTCCTGCGCGTTCTTTGTCAGTCTGAAGATAGCGGCATGCCGAAATGCAGGCCGCCGCTAAGCAGGCCCTGGCGAAAGTAGAAGCGCTGCGCCAGGGAGTTGGCCAGGCCCGTATCCAGAACCAGCCGGGCACAGCCGGCCTCTTTGCCGATCTTCTGCAGGGCTTGCAGCAGTTGCGCGCCGCAATGCGTGCCGCGCGCCGTATCCAGTGTCACCAGATCATCCACATACAGAAATGGCCCGTAGATGAGATTCTCCTGAAGTCGATATCCTGCAAGGGCAATTACATTTGTCATATTCTCAATTGCCAGTATGCGGTATCCTTCTGTTTGCTGCATGCGTCGCACTCGCTCCAGAAAATCCCTGGCGTCTTTCAGATGAGGTCGTAACTGAAGCATGACGGAAAACGCCGCCAGAATCTGGCTGTCCGACTCAAGATGAATAATCCGCTGACTATCGGTGTCGGACCGTTGCGTAGGATTCGACCGATTTATCCCGCTAGGCCGATTTGTCCGGTCAGACCGACTGGCCTGGTTTGCAACGTTGCTGCTCAAATCTGTAGTGCTGTCCATCTGCATGTCGTTTGTCATCTTCCGCTCCAATTCAACTGACATTATCAATCCTTGGTCATATATTAAATTTCATATGTCATAATCTGAAGAGCCAAGAAACGAGATACGGACTAGTCCATGATGCGTGCTTCCCTTTCAACAGAACGCTACGGTTTGTCATCCCTGGATCCGGGTGACAGGGTACCGCTGTATCAGCAGATCTATTTGCGTCTGCGTACTGCCATCACGGAAGGGCTCATTCCACCTGGAGAACGCATCCCATCGGCGCGCGCTTTGGCCAAAGAACTGGGACTGGCTCGCGGAACGATTGAATCGGCCTACAGTCTGCTGGCAGACGAAGGGTACGTGCAGAGCAGGGGTCAGGCTGGTACTGTGGTGATGCCCGGTCTCGAGCATAAGCCGTCCGCAGTGCCGGCAGGACAGCGTTCAGAAGCCACAAAGCCAGCCGCTTTGCCTACTCACCCTCCGGTACCGCCATTTCAGATGGGATTGCCTGCATTGGACGCCTTTCCCCGCAAAGTGTGGGCACGCCTCGCAGCGCGCTGTGCCCGTAGTACACAGTCTTATGATATGGCTTATCCACTGTTTGGTGGTGCAACCGTTTTGCGCGAAGCGATCGCGGGATATCTCAGAGTCTCTCGGGGCATCGATTGCATGCCGCAGCAGGTATTTGTCACTTCGGGCTACCGGGAGACGTTAAATTTGGTGCTGCACACTCTGGTGTCGGCAGGTGATAAGGCCTGGATTGAAGATCCGGGTTACGCACCCACAAAGCATGTTCTTAGCGGTTACGGGCTGGATTTGATTCCGGTGCCGGTAGATGAAGAGGGCATGTGCACAGACTATGCCAAACGTAATTGCTGTGATGCTCGTCTTGCCGTGGTTACGCCAGCTCATCAGAGCCCGCTTTCTGTTTCCTTGTCGCTGCCGCGCCGTCTGGCCTTGCTGGAGTGGGCGAGCGCCAATGACGCATGGATTGTTGAAGATGATTACGATGGAGAGTATCGATATCAGGGCAGGCCGCTACCGGCATTAAAAAGCCTGGATACAGATGGCAGAGTGATCTATTCAGGTACCTTCAGCAAGGTCATGTTTCCAGCCCTGCGACTGGCGTACTTTGTCGTACCCCGATCATTGGTCAGCACGTTCGAAACCTCTGTGCAAACACTGGGCGGCGGTATTCCCGCGATTACGCAGTCTATCGTCGCCGCGTTCATGAAAGAAGGGCATTTCAGTCGCCATATCCAGCGGATGCGCAGACTTTACACCGACAGGCGCGAAGAGGTGGCTGCGGGGCTGATGGATATTCTGGGCGATCACATGAGTGCCGAGTTGCAGCCCGGTGGAATGCATCTGATTCTGCGGCAGAAAGACGGCGACGCGTTTGATGATATTGCGATCGCACAGAGAATTCGGGAAAAGGGAATGTTCACAGATGCGCTTTCCAAATGGTACTTGAAGTCGCCCGTGAGTCACGGACTTCTGTTCAGTTTTACCAATGTGCCCTCACGTGAGGCCGCGCGTGAGCTGGCTAAACGGATTCTGCCTCTGTTGTAGGTCGCTGCGATATTTCATGTGCGATATCGTTACGGACGCAAGCGCGCTGCGTTTCACACACTGTATTGCGCGGTCGGGTATCGGGTTCTGTACGCGAAAGTATGCTGTGAATTACCTGCATCATGGCTCAGCCGAAGTGTTCGATCATGGCTCTTTCTGCGGTTAATCAGACTGAATATAATTTCATGACAGTTCACCCACTCTGGAGTCAGTAATGCAAGCACGATATGATTTTCCCAAGACTGCCCCTGCTGTTTTTAAAGCCATGTATGCACTGGAGACTGCGGTTATGCAGAACCCTGAGGTTGAAAAACCCTTGCTACATTTGATCAAGATACGTGCCTCGCAAATCAATGGATGCACATTTTGTGTGAATATGCATCTGGAAGAGGCACGCAAGGACAATGTGAATTCACAACAGCTGGATCTGCTTTGTGTGTGGCAGGAGGCCCAGGTATTCAGTCCCAGAGAGCGCGCCCTCATCGCATGGACCGAAGCCATCACGCTTGTCTCCGAAACCGGTGCACCTGATGAAGACTACAACGCCATGCGTGAATTTTTCTCTGAAGCTCAGATTGCAGCCTACACACTGGCTATCGTGTCAATCAATGGCTGGAACCGACTGGTGCTGACAGCGAGATCTGTGCATCCTGTTCAGGAGTCTGCACAGGCGAATGCTGCATAAAATGACAATACAAGAATAAGTTGGAATTGCACGGAAGCCGTAACCTGTAAAGGTTATCGGCTCTTCCTGCGCTGGTCTCGCTACAATTTATTCCGGAACAGCCACGCGGCCAGCGGCATCGTCACAAGTGTGATGCCAAGGAAAGGAAGAAAATCGTGCCATAGCAGAGTGAGCGGCGCGCCTTCCAGATAAATCCGCCTCACCAGATCGATGGCGAATCGCAGCGGATTGGCGTATGTGGCGATTTGCATGAAATGCGGCATGTTGCTGATGGGCGTAGCCAATCCTGAAAGCAATGTCAGCGGCATGATCATCACAAATGTGTAGAGCATGGCCTGCTGCATGCTGACAGAGAGCGCAGAAATCGATAGGCCGATGCCAACAATCGTGATCATGAACATCAGCATGGCCAGAAACAGTGACCAGAAACTTCCCGCCATTGGAATATCAAACCAGAATAGCGAAATGCACAGCACCAGCATGGCCTGTGACAGGCCAATTGCAATGGACGGGAGTGCCTTGCCGATCATGATCTGCAGGGGTGTGTAGGGCGTAACAAGCAGCTGATCGAACGTTCCCTGTTCGCGTTCTCGTGCCACGGAAAGTGCCGCAAGCATGATGGTCTGTATCATGCTTAGCGACGCAATCAGTGCGGGCACAATATTCCATCGTGTCTCAAGGTTGGGGTTGTACCAGGCTCTGGATGAGACAGAAACCGCCGGTTTGATATGGTTCCCGTTGTTCTGATTGTAGGCCGATACAATCGCCTGAATCTGGCCGGAAGCGGCGCTGGCAGTGGTTGAATTTCGACCGTCCAGAATGACCTGCAGTGGCGTGGAATGCCCGGCAGAAAGCAATCTTTCAAAATCAGGGCTGAAATGCACCACCAGAAGCGCAGACCCGGTGTCGATGACATCTGCAATCTGATTTGCTGATTCCAGCGTGGCAACGCGGTGGAAAACACCGGTTCCGTCAAAGCGGGCGATCAGTTCCGTAGAGGCGCCGCCTCGACTCTCATCCAGCACCGCATAGGGCACATTGGTCAGATCGAAATTGGCCGCATAGCCAAACAGCATGCTCTGCAGAATCGGCGGCACAATCAGAATCACGCGATTGGCCGGATCCTTCAGAACAGCAATAAATTCCTTCTGACACAGATTGAGCAAACGCAGAAGATAATTAAAGAATGACATCATAGCGATCAATCCAGTCTCTTGCGAGTAACGAAGCGGGCAAGCCCAAGCAGTGCGACCGCGTAAACAGCCAGGATCGCGCAGTTTTTGATAATCATGGGCCAGTAATTACCTGCCAGAAAAAGTGATTTCACCAGTTCCATAAAATAGGTCGCCGGCACCATTTGCCCGATGATATAGACGGCTTGCGGAACATTGCGCAAGTCAAAAATAAAACCGGTAAGCATCATGGCGGGCAGAAAACTGGCCAGTAACGCTACCTGGCTGGCCAGAAACTGATTCTTGGTGAGCGCGGAAATCAATAGTCCAATGCCCAGTGATACAAGCATGTAAAGCATGGAGGAGAAAACCAGAATCCACAGCGATCCGTACATCGGCACATGGAACAGAAAACGTGCCGTGAACACGCACATAGCCAGGCCAAGCAGTCCGATAAAGAAGTAGGGAATGATTTTTGCGACAAGAATTTCGACAGGTCGCACCGGCGTGACGAACAGCGCTTCAATGGTTCCCCGCTCCCATTCCCTTGCCATCACCAGGGCGGTCAGAAACGTACCAACCAGCGTCATGATAAGTGCAATAAGACCAGGCACCAGGTACCAGGTACTGTTGTTCGCGGCATTGAACCACATGCGATCTACCACGACAACCGAGCCGCGGCTGGCGTCAGCATGGCTGCGCGCAGCCTGCTTTTCTCCCCATTTGCCGATCGCGCCTTCCAGATAGCTGCGTACAGCGCTCGCACGTGTGGGATCAGAACCCAGAACCAATGTCTGTACCTGTGCATCGCCCACCTCAAAGCGTTGCGCAAAATCAGAGGGAATCCTTAGTATGGCATCCGACTTGTGTTCCTCCATCATCCGTGTTGCTTCCTGCATGGATGTCACTTTGATAGGTATAAAGTATTCGGAATGTTCCAGACTGGTGGTCAGCGACTGTGCAACAGGCGAGGGGTCATCCAGCACGACAGCGATGCGGGCTTCACGTACATCAAAGGTCAGCGCGTAGCCGAAGATCAGGATCAGTGCTATGGGCAGTCCTATGCCGATAAGCAGATTACTGGCATCGCGCCATAGCTGACGAAATTCCTTGCGTGTGAGGGAGATCAGTCGCACCCAGAAGCTGCTTCTATATTCGGCCTGACTATTTGTGATTTCAGTCGTGTCTGATCGCACCTGCGCGTCTTTGGTTTCGTTGGCTGGTCTGGTATCGGCCGGCGCAGATGAGCGGTTACTTTCATTTGTCATGCCGCCACCTTCTGACCACCATTGCGTTCGCTGCGTCCCTGCTCGACGATTCTGATAAAAGCGGCTTCCATTGTCATTCGTTCAGACCCGCCTGCCTGTTTTCGAACTTCATCAGGCGCCCCGTACGCCACAAGCTTTCCGGCATCCTGAATGACAATACGATCGCAATATTCAGCTTCTTCCATAAAGTGAGTGGTAATAACAATCGTGGTACCGCTGCCCGCAAGTTCCGTAATGCGTCGCCAGAATCCGCGCCGCGCCAGAGGATCGGTACCACTGGTAGGTTCATCCAGAAACAAGACATCCGGTTCATGCAGCAATCCTACCGCCATTGCCAGCCGCTGTTTGACGCCACCAGGTAACTGGCCCGCAGGGGTCTTTTGGTAGCGTTGCAGTTGAAATTGATCGAGCACGGCGTCTATGCGCTGCGCAAGCTTTTGTCGGGACAAGCCATAAGCCCGTCCGAAAAAGCGGAGGTTCTCCATGACCGACAGATTCCCATACAAGGCAAATTTCTGTGACACATAGCCGATACGCCGGCGAGCTTCAGCACGTGCCTTGCGCATATCCATGCCAGCGACTTCTGCGTGTCCGCTGGTGGCTGGCAGCAGACCGCAAAGCATACGAAACGTCGTGGTTTTGCCCGCCCCGTTGGGGCCGAGAAGCCCGAAAATTTCACCACGTTTGACATTGAAGGTGGTACTGTCAACGGCGGTAAAGTCACCAAACTTTCTGACCAGATCCTTGACGTCGATAACGGTATCACGATTGTCAGTGTCTGAATTCTTCGTGTCGTTTGAATACACCTTCGGCGTGGCTGATTCATGCGATTCGATGCCGGCACGTTGGTCGTCTTCTACAGTGAGGGCAGCTTCGTTCTCATCCTCCTCCAGCCCGGTACGCAACAACACCATGAAGCCATCTTCCAGTCTGGCTTCAGAGGGCTGCAGATCTCGCCCATTTAGGTCCAGTGCGGACGTATCGACGTCAGCACGCCTAATGACGCGCACATCACCTGCTTCGGGAACGGCATCAATGACGGCCGAAGCATTGTCCAGCAGGCGTGCCTGCAGATCGCGCGGATGTTCATCGTTGGAAGGGGTCACCAGATAACACAAATCGCGAGCGTAATCACTTGTCTGTTGTGGCGGACCACTGGAAAGCAATCGACCTTCGTGCAGCACATACACATTGGCGCAGCGTTCAGCCTCATCAAGATAAGCGGTGGTCAGAAGAACAGACAGATTTTCCTGTTCTCTCAGTTGCTCGACAATCTCCCATAATTCCCGTCGGGAGAGGGGATCGACGCCAACGGTTGGCTCATCCAGCAGCAACAGCTCAGGAGAGCGAACCAGTGTGCAGGCAAGTCCCAGCTTCTGTTTCATACCGCCGGACAATTTGCCTGCCAGCCTGGAGGTAAAGCGCTGCAGATCTGTCATATGCAGCAGGTTTGCAAAACGTTCGCGACGAACTGCCAGAGGAACGCCATGCAGGTCAGCATAAAGATCGAGATTCTCCTGAACGCTCAGGTCTTCGTACAGCCCGAATTTCTGCGGCATATAACTGATACGATTCTGTACGTCCTGCGGGTCGCGAATGACATCTGTATTCAGAACATGCATTGTCCCCGCGTCGGGTCGCATCAGACCGGATACGAGTCGCAGGAAGGTCGTTTTGCCGGCGCCATCGGGCCCGACAATGGCCGTGAGTTCACCCGTGACGACCTGAATATCAATGGCATCCAGCGCTGTCACTGTGGCGCCGGTCTCCTTGACCTTGAAGCGCTTGATGATCCCTTTGGCATCGACGGCAAGAGCGGCATGATGAAGATTGTGTTCGACATCATTCTTTCGGTCAGCATTGCCATCTGTCATGAGTGATTTTCCCTCAGGAGGCGAGCCGGAGTATGTCACTTGCGATTTCCTGGAGCAAGTTTGCCGTCCTTGTCAGACACCGTATCGTCAAGTGCAATATTGACGGTGGCCGGCATGCCCAGACGGAGTCGGTTATCGGCATCATCGACCAGAATTCTTACTTCATAAACAAGACTTGTACGCAATTCCTCTGTCTGTACATTCTTGGGTGTGAATTCGGCCACAGGTGAAATGTACCCAACACGGCCGCTGATGGACTCATCGGGGTGGCTGTCCGTGATGACCGTGGCAGCCATATCAGCTTTGACATGTCCAAGCTGTACCTCGTTGACATAGGCGCGAACCCATTTTGGCGAGGTAAGAGCCAGCGTGTATGCAGAATTGGACGGAGAGGCCATATCGCCGGGTTCCAGCAGGCGTGCCCGTACGATGGCATCGGTGGGTGATTTGAGGACGGACAGTTCCAGCTGATGTTCAAGCAGCGCCAGATTGGCTTTTGCAGCTTCCAGCTGTGCCTGCGCCTGGGCAATGTCTTCTGTTCGAGGACCGATTTGCGCCAATTTCAACGCTTTGCGCTGATTCTCCAGCTGAGCCTGCGCCACCTGTGCCTGGGCCAGGGTATCGTCCACTTCCTGTTTGCTGATAGCCTGTCCGCCAGAACGAGTCGCAATATCCTTCAGCCGTTTGTGGCGGATGTCGGCCTGCCGGGCTTCGGCTTCAGCTGCTTTGACCTGAGCCTGCAACTGCTCGACTTCTTCGGGTCGACTGCCGTTTTTCAGTTTCAGCAAAGCCTGTTCCTGGGCAGCAACCTGAGCTTTCGCCTGGTCAGCCTGCAATGTCAGCGTGCGGGTGTCCAGGGTTGCCAGGACTTGTCCCTTTTTCACCTGGTCGCCTTCCTCTACGCGCATTTCATTCACCCGACCGCTGTTTTCAAAGGCGAGCGAGACCTGGCGAATATCAACGTTGCCATAAAGCGTGAGGTGATCGGTCACAGGAGCGGGGCGCCAAAAATACCACCAGCTACCGGCTGCAATGGCAATAATCGCCAGCAATACTAGGACTGCAATTTTCTTGTTCATGATTGAAATATTTTTTCCTGAATGGATGGGATTCGGAAATATCAGCTATAATTCTAATTCCAATTTGAATTAGATGTAAAGTATTGCGTATGCTATATTTATTACAATCATGATGCAAAAGAAAAATGCGCCTGGCGCCAGCACCTCTATGAAAGCCCCAGCTTCGGTTGCTAAAACACCGGCCTCCGCAGCCCCTTCGCAACGTGGCTCCCGCGCCACGCGCAGCGATGGTGACGCAACCGTGAGACACATTATTTCAAAAGCGGGAGAACTATTCGCCGAAAAAGGCTATGCAGATACCACCAGCAAGGCAATCTGCGAGCGTGCGGGCGTAAATATGGCGGCTGTGAATTATCACTTTGGCAGCAGAGACGGGCTTTATCTTGTTCTTCTCAAGGAAGTGCATAAAGAAGTCATGAGCCTGGATTTCGTCAGAAAAATCGGTCAGAGCGCTGCACCTCCGTCCGAAAAACTGTACTTGCTGATTCACGGTCTGCTTCGTGCCAACTACGACGCCAAAAGCTGGCATATCCGTCTGTGGGCGCGCGAGCTGCTATCTCCCTCGCCCATACTGTCACAAATCATGCGGGAAGAAGCATGGCCCAAGTTCGAGGTTCTGCGTGAAGTCATCATGGAGCTCACGGGTATGCCAGTGAGTGAACCCGAACTGCTGCGGTCCATTCTGAGCGTGATAGGCCCTGTGTTGTTGATGCTGGTGATCGACAGGCGCATCGAGACCCCGATACAACCTCTTTACGGGCACTCGGTCGAAGAGATGGCACGCCATATGCACACCTTTGCGATGGCCGGTCTGAAGGTCGTAGCACAGGAGGCCGGCTATGGCATTATTGACGAATCATTTTCCGCGAAGCCGTAGTTCTGTATATCAGAAATTCAAAGAATAAAACCGTCACCTCTTCCAATTCAATCCAGGCTGTAGTCACGTCCTGTCCGTATCAGACTCGAGTTCAGGCCACCTTCAAAACGCCCGCCGCTGCGAGTCGGTCGATTTCGGCCGCATCATAGCCCAGGTCACGCAATACGCTCTCGGTATGCTCTCCAATGCGAGCAATGGGTTGCCGGGGTTGCAGTCGCTCACCATCGATGCTGATGGGTAGCAATGGCATTGGCGTTTCTGTGCCATCCTCCAGAACCTGGCGACCCAGTCCGCCGCTTTGCTGCAGGTGCGGATCATCGAATAATTCCTCGGGCTTGGTGATGTAGGCAAACGGAATCTGTCGCGCCTCAAATACCGGAGCCAGCGCTTCCGCATCCAGGTGGCGGATGGTATTGGCCAGCTCGGGGATCAGCCATGGACGGGCAATAACACGATTGTTATTGGTGGCAAGGCGCGGATCCTGATACAGATCATCGCGCTGAAGAATATCGCACAGCTCCTTCCACGGCGTGTCGCCCGTTGCCGCAATGAACATCAGGCGCCCGCCCGCAGTCTCAAACGTGTCATAAATACCCCAGGCGCTGATCCGCTCTGGCATCGGGTTGGCAGCGACACCAGTGACCGCATATTGCTGCATGTGCTGGGCCGACAGCAGCACGCAGTTTTCAAATAGTGCGCTTTGTATTTCCTTGCCTTGCCCCGAACCCTGACGCTGAAAAAGCGCTGCCAGTACGCCTAACGCACCGAACATGCCGCCCATGATGTCGTTGACCGACGTGCCTGCGCGCAGGGGGCGCCCTACGGGACCTGTCATATAGGCCAGACCCGCCATCATCTGCACAACCTCATCCAGCGCAAGACGTTTGTCATATGGGCCCTGGAGAAATCCTTTGTGAGACACATAAATCAGGCCAGGATTACGAGCCTTCAGGCTTTCGTAGCCAAAACCCATGGATGCCATGCGTCCGGGCTTGAAGTTCTCAACGAAAACGTCGGCCGAATCCACTAGCTTCAGCACTGCCTCCACCGCCTGCGGGTCCTTCATGTCAACCGAAATACTCTTTTTATTTCGATTGAAAGTACGAAAAAAGCCGGCACCGGCGCCAAGGAGTTCCCGGGTCTTGTCTCCGGTGATGGGTTCCACTTTAATGACTTCCGCGCCAAGATCGGCGAGAATCATGCCGCAGGTCGGGCCCATGACCATGTGCGTCATTTCAACGACGCGGATACCTTCCAGGGGCAATGAGGTTGATTTGCTGGCGTTCATGACAGTGTGCTTTGTTGCGGTGAAAATGTCGTTTGATGTGTTGAAAAGGTATTCGGCAAGCCTGCGCGGTTGATGAAACCGTAAAGGGGCTCTTCAGGAAGGGATTGAGTCAGAATTTGCCGACAGGCCAGGAGTTTTTCAATTGAAATACCCGTTTCGTATCCCATGGATTCAAGCATGAAAACCAGGTCTTCAGTGACAACATTGCCCGTCGCCCCGGGGGCGTGAGGACAGCCTCCGATTCCCGCCAGCGAAGCGTCGAATTCACGAATACCCTGTTGCAGGGCGATGAGAGTATTGGCCAGACCCATGCCTCGCGTATCATGAAAATGCAGACTGCGAAGTCGTTCGCCGGCCACTGAACGCACACTTACAATCGTCTCCTGAACCTGTGCCGGCGTTGCGTGGCCGGTGGTATCTGCGAGCGCGATGGTATCTGCACCTGCGGCAAGACAGCCCTGCACGACATGACAGACGTCATCCGGTGGCACGTGACCCTGCAAGGTGCACCCGAAAACGGTAGACAGGCCCGCGATAAGAACCGTCTCGCTGCGTTCCTGATCGATGAGGTCGCGAATACGCGCGAATTCTTCAACCATTTCCATGGGCGTACGGCGCACGTTCGCCAGGCTATGTTGCGTACTGACAGATATGGGTGCGACTACGCGATGTACACCGGCCTTGAGCGCGTTCTCTGCGCCTTTCAGGTTCGGTACCAGGGCAGTGACAGTGAGTTGATCGAACTGCAGGGCGTATTCGACAATTTCCGCAGCATCCGCCAATTGAGGAAGCAGACGCGAAGGAACAAACGAGGTAACCTCAATATTTCGCAGACCTGCTTCGTATGCCGCGCGTATCCAGCGTTTCTTCGCATCGGTCGGCATGACGGTTGCAATACTTTGCAGCCCGTCGCGCAAGCCGACCTCCTGGATCTGAACCCGTTCCCTCATTACCGCTCCTTTTGACTGATGTCCACAGTCTACGATGAAACCGCCGCGACCGTAATGCACTACAGGTCATGGCAACCATCGGTTTTCGTTATGGCGATTTCAGATTTTCTATAGGGGGATTCAGTCAGCGCGGCCTTACTGTACAGTTCGCCACCATCAAGGACATGTTGTAAGGGTTTAGATTATTAATATTTGGCTTCCAACTGCTGTTTTTGTTCGTCGGACAACCCGGACATTGATTAATTGCCCTTGATAAACTCATCTATGGTGATTTCACCTCGGATAAAGCGTTCCGTCCATTGTTCCTCATCGGCGCTGATCTTGAACCCCTCTAAGCCTACATTGGCCTGCGCAAAATTTGCTGCATCACGGCGGCGGCGTGTTTCTGCTCCATTCAATGTTGGCGCATCGAGGACTTGAGCGGGAAGGGACGGGTTCACAAAGCACCTATAGACACATAACGCATACAGATATTAAGACGCACAGATTCGGAGTCTTCAGATGAAACATACAGGCAGATAAGCAGTCAGGCAGATAGACAGTCAGTGCAGATTAAAGCGCGTTCCGATTAACCGCCCACCCCCGATCAACCTTTCGCGCCGGCGTGCTTTGCCTGGGCCAGAAGATGGTCGAAAAGCTTTTGAGCAGCGCCCGACAGCGTTTCATTGGCACGGGTGCAAAGTACAAAATTGCGGCGTGCCCATGGATCTTCAAGTGTAATAAGCTCAAGATCATAAAGCCTGGCGTAGCGTTGTACGGCCTCTGCCGGCAGTGCCGCAATGGCCAGATTGGCTTCAATCAGTCGATAGGCCGCGTCAAACGAACTGACATGAGTGCGATAGGTCAGTGTTTTTCCCTGGCGCCCGGCAATATGCGACATCAGCGTATTCATGGATGTCTGCATGGAGAATCCGATCTGGGGATAATCCAGGGTTTCTTCAAAGAGAATGGATTTTCTGCCCGCCAGCGGATGTGCCTTGTTGGCGACAATCACAAAATGGTCATAACGATAAGGTGTCACACAGGTATTGCCTGTGGGAACAAAATCGCGACAGATGCCAATATCGGCGTTGCCTTCCTCTATTTTCCTGGGAATATCACTACTGTAATGCTCTTCCAGATCAACCTGGATATTGCCGTGCCGTTCCAGAAAAGAAGTGAGATCAGCAGGCAGAAATTCCATGATTGCGGAAACATTGGACAGCAGCCGCACATGTCCCTTTATGCCCTGGGCGTGTTCGCTCAATTCGCTTTGCAGCTTGCGATAATCCACCATAATGTTGCGCGCATGTCTCAGCAGAACCTGACCGGCAGCAGTAGGCGTGACACCGCGCTGGCTGCGAAGAAGCAGAGGCGAGCCGATTTTTCTTTCAATTTCAACCATGCGCTTACTTACTGCAGCTGCAGACAGCAACTCGCGTTCGCCGGCGCGCGCAATGCTGCCGGCTTCACAGACGGCAATAAACAAATGCAGGGAGGTAGGATCAATGGACCACAAATCAAACTCGCGATGTTCAGGTTTGATCGGCATTAAAGCATTTGCCTGCACGCAAGTAAATTAGTGAATAACCTCACTTATTCGTCAATAACTTCATACAATCGCCAGCCTTCTAACAATCGCAGGTCTGCACACGCGAGTGCCAATAACCTCAAATTAGCAAGACTTGCGAGGTTACTTCACGCCCGAATAAGAAATCACGTGTGCAATCAGCACACTGCCTTACCTGAGCAGTTCGGCGCTCTCGTCAATATCCTTCTGTATGGTTTTACCAAATGCATCCGGCTCCGATAGCACGATATCGAAACCGAGATTCTCCACTTTGGATTTCACCTCCGGCTCGGCGAAGACCTCTTTTAATGTGGCGTGAAGTTTATCGCGAATGTCATCTGGCAGGTTTGCTGGTGCGATCATGCCCAGCCAGGGTTCGTAAACATAGCCGTTCACACCCGCCTCCTGAAGTGTAGGCTGGTCAGGCAAAATATGGCTGCGTTTGCCTGAGGTCACAGCAAGTCCGCGCAATTTGCCACCCTTGATCTGTTCGGAAACGCTGGCAATCGCCAGAAAGGCGAGCTGGATCTGATTCGAAATCAGATCATTCACGGTTGTGTTTCCCCCTTTATAAGGGACATGCGTCAGTTCTACACCGGCGCGTTTTTCGAACAACACACCGGCCAGATGCAGGGAGGTGCCGACCCCGGCAGATCCGTAATTGAGACTTTTAGGTGCTTTCTTCGCCGCGGCCACCAGATCGCCCAGTGTTTTATATGGCGATGTGGCGGGTATGGCCACCACCAGAGGAGAAGTGACCAGATTGGAAATCGGTGTAATGTCCTTTACCGAATCGTAAGGCAGATTCTTGTGCAGACTGGGATTCACTGCATGGTTGGAGGAGATGAGTTCCAGCGTATAGCCATCCGGTTTGCCGCGCACTAGCTCACGCGTACCGGAAATATTCGACGCACCAGCCAGATTCTCTACCACCACCGATTGCTTCAGCAGCTGCCCCATCTTTGGTGCGAAAGTGCGTGCAAGATTATCAAGACCTGATCCAGGCGAACTGGGAACAATCAGACGAATCGGGCGCTCCGAAAAACTAACTTCCGCATGGGCAGCAGAGCTTATTGCGAATCCTGCTGTACAGGCAAGAATGAAAGAGGAAAGGCTTGAACGCATGAGAGTGTCTCCGTCTCGGCGATTGCGGCGCAATCACCATTGTGATTATTGTGCTGTGATGTCCGGATCGCCGGACAGATAGCCTGGTACTTCATTTGTTACGCGAAATGTACGCGGGTCTCGATGAAAGTCTATCTGATTTCACATCGCGGGTTAGCAACCGATTGTCATGGACTCCATCACCATTGGTGATGGTTGGCATGACCCTGCACCACTGGAGATAGCAGCGTTCACAAAATTTCAAAGCCGCAAACTGGGGGGCTTATAGAATTGAGGTATCGATGACTTATGTCGCAATCTGACGCTATCTATCACGATACGTCCTTTAATTCGCGGATAACTATGCTCATACAGGAATTAGCCGAATACGGCGCGCAGGAAAGCGCAAAACGTAAACTCACCCCGGAGGTCTCTCATCACACGAAGCGGGCCGTATTGGACTGGTTCGCGGCCTTGTATCCGGGAACTCGCATGTCCCCTGGCACCGAGCTGGTGAAGGCGCACGAGGACGAAACCGGTGTGGGCCATGCCCGGCTCCCGGGATTTGGCAAAACGACATTTGCCGCGACAGCCGCATGGATCAACGGGAGCGTGTCCCATACGGTGGAATTTGATGATATTTTCCGAGACGCTGTTTACCACCCGGGTTGTCCTGTCATTGCGGCAGCACTCGCTGCAGCGGACACGCTGGACAGCAACGGGCTGGACCTGATGGTTGCGATTGTTGTGGGTTATGAGATATCTACCAGACTGGGCGCCGCCATTCAACCTGCCCATTACCGCTATTTTCATACGACCGGCACGGTAGGAAGCATTGGAGCGGCGGCAGCAGCAGCGGCACTGTATGCACCGGGTAATGCAGTTGTGATGCAGCACGCGATTGCGACTGCTGCCACGTTTGCGTCCGGACTACAGCAGGCATTCCGTTCGGATGCCATGACCAAGGCCCTGCATGCCGGACACGCCGCTGCAGTCGGTATCCGCGCTGCCACGGCAGCTGCGGCCGGTGTCACGGGTGTTGCCGATATTCTGGAGGGTGAGGCCGGCTTCGCAGCCGCACTCGGCGGACAGCTGGATCTGCCTGTCGTAACCGCGGGACTGGGCACTCAATACAACATCACGCGCATTACGCAAAAGAATCACGGCTGTTGCGGGCACACATTCCCTTCTATTGATGCCGTACTGGCGCTGCAGCAACAGCATGGTTTCACGGCTGATGACATCAAAGCGATCCGCGTCTCGACCTACAAAACCGCCATTGATGTGACCGGAAATGCGGATCCTCGTACTGCCTTCGAAGGCAAGTTCAGCCTTCGTTATGTTGTTGCTCATGCCTTGTGCCACGGTTCAGTCAGGCTGAATGCATTCGGGCCCGATCGTCTGAACGATCCGGCCATCCGCCAGCTGATGGAAAAAATCACACTTGTCCAGGACAATGAATTGACCGCAGCCTTCCCGCGCCATCGCTCCTCACGCGTTGAAATCGAACTGAATAATGGCGATCGTCATGAACACTATGCGCAGGATCGCAAAGGTGATCCGGAGTGTCCGCTAAGCGATCAGGAGCTGGAAGATAAGTACGACGAACTGGTCGTTCCGGTCAGGGGCAAGGAACAGGCACAGGCACTTAAAGCACAGATCTGGGACCTCGAAAAGCAGCAGGTCAGACAGCTTGCGCTGGACTGAACTGAAAACACATATGGCAGGCAGGAAACCATGAGAACACATATGAAATTATCACGGGATATATCAGCAGCATGAAGACGAACAAGAGTCAGCAGGAGGTGAGCCTGTTTAAAGATATCAGTACGTTCAGACGAGCATTGTTAAAGCCCGCCTCGGTCGCGCTGATTGGCGCTTCCAGCAACCTGAAAAAAAACACAGCAAGACCACTGCGGTTCATGCAGAAACATGGTTACACGGGGGATATTTATCCCGTCAATCCTTCCGCCCAGGAAATCAGCGGGGTCAAGGCATGGAAGAATATTGCATCGCTTCCTGACCATGTCGAACACGCATTTGTGATGATTGATAGTGCCGGTGTGAATGAGGTGATCGAGCAGTGTGCTGCAAAGGGCATTGGCATGGTCACGATTTACTCCGATGGATTTGCAGAGGCAGGTGAGGCCGGGAGGCAGCGTCAGGATGAGCTGATGGCAACGGCTAAACGCCTTGGCGTGCGCGTGCTTGGACCCAACAGTATTGGCCTGGCCAATGTGCACAGCGGTGGCGTTATCTCTGTGAACGCCGCCTTCGAAATGGATAATCTCGTTTCGGGAGAGATCGGAATCATTTCGCAAAGTGGCTCCATGATGGGCTCTCTGATGTCCCGTGCAGCTGCTCGCGGATTTGGTTTTTCGCATCTGGTTTCGGTTGGCAACGAAAGTGATGTGACGGTTGGCGAAATTCTGGATGCCATGGTCGATGATGACGAAACACGCGTGATACTGCTGTTTCTTGAAACACTGCGTGATGCAAAGACCTTGTCAGCTGCTTTAAAACGTGCCCACGAAGCGGGCAAACCGGTCATTGCCTATAAGCTGGGTCGTTCGGAGCAAGGCGATGCATTGTCGCAATCACACACAGGCGCGATTGCCGGCAATGACGCGGCCGTTGATGCGTTCTTCCACGCACACAATGTGATTCGCGTCACGATGCTGGAAACACTATTTGAAATTGCCCCGCTGGCAACGCGTTATGCACATTTGCGTCCGCAGGCACACAGCGATGCCGGCAAGCCTCAAGACGGCAATGCCAGCAATCCGATACGTGTCGCCGTCATCACGACCACGGGTGGGGGCGCGGCAACCGTTGTGGATAATCTGGGTCTGCACGGTTTTGAGGCAGTAGCACCCACCGCAGAATTCGTATCACATATGGCATCGCGTGGGCTGAAGCTCAGGCAAACGCCCGTGATAGATCTGACGCTTGCTGCCACCAGCGAGCAATACCAGGATCTGCTAACCGAAATTCTGCACTCAGACTGGTGCGACACTGTACTCTGTATTGCCGGCTCATCGGCACAGTTTCACCCACAGTATGTCGTGCAGCCAATCCTTAATGCGGTAGCCACAGAGCATGGTTCCCGTAAGCCGCTAGTGGCATTCCTGTCTCCGGACGCCATGGCTTCGCTGCAGGTTCTGCAGGAGAACGGTGTCGCTGCGTTTCGCACTCCCGAATCATGTGCCGATGCGCTGGCCGCCTTTTACGTTCCGGTGCAGTCTTTTGCGACGCAGACGCAGACGCAGCAAGCAGATGCGCTGTCCCTCCCCGCCGACAGCCCGCTCAATCGCGTTCCAAAGGCGAAGTCGAAGGATAGTCGCAATGACAAGGACATCGGCAGCGCCACCAGCGAGGACATCAATAGCGACGCCAACGCCAATAACACCGACACCGGAAGCCGCAATCTGACAGAGCCGGAAGCCATGTCTGTGTTTGACAGTCTGGGTATCGGTGTTGTGCCTTATGCCATGGTGCAGGCAGACTCGCCAACACACGCAATTGCTTATCCTGTTGTGTTGAAAGTGGTCTCGCGGGACATTCTCCATAAAACCGAAGCGGGTGGTGTGAAGGTGGGTATTGGCTCAGAAGCAGAGCTGACATCAGCACTTGCCACCATGGCAACTGAAATAAATGCGAATGCACCAGAGGCAGTAGTCGATGGGTTCATGGTGCAGAAAATGGAAGGGCGGCTCATTGAGATGCTGCTTGGCTATCGACATGATCCGATGGTTGGGCCCACCATCATGCTGGGTGCAGGCGGTATCACCGCCGAGCTGAATCCTGACTACTCCCTGCGACTTGCGCCGGTATCTCGCGAGCAGGCCTGGGAAATGATACGCGAAGTGCGCCAAACTCGTCTGATACGAGGCTATCGAAACCTGCCGCAGGGCGACTGTGAAGCGCTGGCTGACACGATAGTCGCGTTATCCAGACTGGCCATGGTCAAATCTCAGCCGGTACAGGAAGCCGAGATCAACCCGCTATTTGTGCACAAAGACGGTGTTGTGGCTGTCGATGCTGTTATCCGCTTGCGGGAAGTATGACGCTTGCAATACGAATGAAAAATCAGAACGGAATGGCCTGCGTCATAACGAACTCTCCCACTGCAACGAGAGAGCGCAGAAGTCCAGGCAATCACTACAGAAAAATACATTAGGAGTTGGAAGAACATGGATTTTGAACTGAATACGGAACAGAAAGGCTTTGAATCGGCAGTGCGCCGTTTTGCCGAAAACGAATTGCGCGACTCAGCGGTCGCGCGCGCCCATTCCCAGGACTATCCCTGGGATGTATCTGAAAAAATGGCAGAACAAGGCTTGCTGGGCATTACGATTGCCGAAGCCGATGGCGGACTGGGCGGCTCTCTGATGGACGCGGTCATTGCCATCCAGACCGTTGCTTCGGTGTGCCCTCGCAGTGCCGATGTGGTGCAGGCCGGTAATTTTGGGGCGATTCGAGTTCTGGCCGAATACGGTTCTGATTTTCAGAAAGAGAAATATCTCAAGCCGTTGCTGGCAGGAAAAGCCCTGATTGCAGTTGGCATGACAGAGCCTGATGCCGGATCAGCGGTAACCGAACTGAAAACCACGGCAACGCGCGATGGCAATGGCTGGCGAATCAACGGTACAAAAATCTTTACCACCCATGGGCCGCATGCCGACTTCATTCTTGCCTATGTGCGCTTTGGTCCGGGAACCGGCGGCATCGGGTCTGTGATGATCGAAACACGGGCCGAAGGCATGAGGCTGGGCAAACGCTCTGCTTTTATGTCCGATGAAGAGTGGGTCGAGATTTTCATGGATAACGTTTACGTTCCTGACGAACAGGTTGTGCTGGGCGAGGGGGGGTTCAAGAAACAGATTGCCGGGTTCAACGTGGAGCGGCTGGGCAATACCTCACGTTCGCTTGCCCTGGGCCGATATGCGTTTGAAGAAGCGAAAGGCTGGGCGCTGCAGCGCAAGCAATTTGGCAAACTGCTGTGCGAGTTTCAGGGTATTCAATGGAAGTTTGCCGATATGCGTATCAAGCTGGATGCCGCGCAACTTCTGCTTTACAAAGCGGCTGCTGGTGCGGATAACGGCTTTCCATCGCCAACCGAAACAGCCATCGCCAAGGCCTACTGCAATCAGATCGGCTTCGAAGTTGCCAACGAGGCCTTGCAGGTGATGGGCGGAATGGGATACAGCCGTGAATCATTGGTTGAATATTGTGTGCGTCGCTGCCGCGGCTGGATGATAGCCGGCGGCTCCATAGAGATTCTTAAAAATCGTATCGCGGAAGGTGTGTTCGAACGTACGTTCAGCCAGCGCGCCAGCTGAGTGCCCGTTTTTCATGGCGTCATTGCGTCATTTCAGCGCCACAAAGCGCCGATGACGCCTGAAATAAAACGCAATTTCACCTGTCATATAGGGTTAACTCCAATGAAGTAAAGGCAGGTGAATGCTTTACTATGAAAGCGCATTATGAATACGAATGAATGCAAAAGAATACACAAACGAAATACACCGATTGAAAAGGAAGGATCATGAGTCAGATCAAGCTTCCCAGCGCCAAGGGAAACTGTAGTGAAGAAGAGTGGAACGCCCGTGTGGATCTGGCGGCCTGTTATCGCCTGATGGCGCACTACGAGATGTCGGACATGATCGCCAATCACATCTCATTGCGTGTTCCTGGTGAAGAGGATGCATTCCTTATCAACGCTTACGGGCTGCTGTACGAAGAGATCACGGCTTCCAGTCTGCTGAAGATTGATCACAAAGGAAATATTCTTTCTTCGCCGGATTTCGAACCACTTAAATATGGCGTCAATAAGGCCGGGTTTGTCATTCATAGCGCCATCCACGAGGCACGGCCGGAAGTCGCCTGTGTTATCCATACGCACACCTGGGCAGGCATGGCGGTGTCCTCGCTCGAATGCGGGCTGCTGCCGCTGAATCAGACAGCCATGCGCTTCCTGCGCATTGCTTATCACGATTATCAGGGCGTGGTACTGGATCTGAGCGAGCAGGAATCGCTGATTAAAGATCTGGGAACTTCCGAAGCCATGATTCTGCGCAACCATGGTCTGCTGACCGCAGGCAATACGATTGGTGAGGCCTTCAACTGGATGCACCGGCTGGAACTGGCCTGTCGCGCGCAGATTGCCGCCATGTCCTGCAATACGCCATTGAACAAAGTGAGCGAATCGGTACTGGAAGAAACCTATAAAAATTATCAGCCGGGTACGCGCAGACCTTATGGTCTGATGGAGTGGCCAGCCCTGTTAAGAAAAATGGAAAGGCTGGACCCCAGCTTCATGGATTGAAGCAAAGATGTTCCCCATGTCGGCGCAGACTCGAATACGCGCCCGCATGATTCGATCGTAAAAACATTCCCTTTATATAAAAATCAGGAGACAGATAATGTTCAAAATTAAACCAATGGTCAGACAGGCAGCAATTCTCGCTGTCGCAGGCGGCACAATCACTGGGGCGCCCGCAGCAGTTGCACAGGACTGGCCGACACAGCCCGTCAAGACGGTCGTTGCGTTCACTGCCGGCGGGACCACGGATATTATTGCGCGTGAAGTCAGCAACAGTCTGAGCAAGATGTGGAACCAGAGTGTTGTGGTTGAAAACAAACCTGGAGCTGCCGGTAATATCGGAACCGGGGCGGTGGTAAATGCCAAACCCGATGGATACACCATTCTGATGAATTCCATCGGCCCGATTGCTGTCAACCCCTACATCTACGCCAAGAGTTCGTTTAATACGATGACCGATCTGAGAGCACTGGTGCTGGTTGCTGATGTGCCCAATGTGCTGGTCGTCTCCCCGTCACTGGGCGTCAAATCGGTCGAAGAGCTGACCAAAAAGATCGAAGAGAATCCGGGCCAATACAACTGTGCCTCAACAGGCGTAGGTACGGCAGCGCATCTGTCATGTGCACTGATGGCAAAGACGCGCGATCTGAAGGTCACGCATATCCCATATAAAGGTGCAGATGCGCTGAACGATGTACTGTCCGGTCGCGTGCAGTTCATGTTTGCGACCCTGCCATCTGTCATAGGGAATATCAAAGGCGGTAAACTGCTTCCATTGGCCGTGTCCACAGCCAAGCGTTCCAAAGCGCTGAAGGATGTACCGACAATGCAGGAAGCCGGTTACAAGGACTTTGCGATGGGCTCGTGGTTTGGCTACTTTGCGCCCGCCAAAACGCCGGATGATATTGTTGAGAAACTGAATAAAGACATCAATGCCGTTCTCAAGCAGCCGGCAGTGCAAACCAAGCTTTCCAATGAAGGTGCAGAGCCGGTGGGCGGATCATCAGAATCCTTCACCAAATTTGTGAAAGATGAAAACGAAAAGTGGAAGAAATTCACAACTGAAATGAATATCTCCGCCAAATAGTCATTCAGAAGGCAAGCATGACATCACCGACACTGACAGTACTGATTTCTGCGAAGGTCGTAGATCAGGTTCAAACAGCGGTTCAATCGCAATACGCACTGGAGAATGTGCGTTTCGTTCCCTATCATGGAAAGCGAATAGACGAGGAAACCCTGAAGCAGATTGATATTGCATTTGTGTCGCGTGATGTGACCGGCCTCTCAACCAAGTACGTCCTTGAGCCGCACACAGAAACTTTCTATCAGATGATGGAGGATGCACCCAGGCTGCAATGGGTACAGGTGCATTCCGCGGGCCTGGATCGTCCCATATACGTGCGCTTGCGGGAAAAGGGCGTGAAACTGACAAACGCCAGTGGGGCGCTCTCGAGCATAGTTGCGCAAAGCGTCCTGACAGGGGTGCTCGCACTCAATCGTCGTTTTCGATTTCTGGAAAATGCACAGCGCGAACATACCTGGGCGCCCTTGCTGGGAGAGCTGATGCCGCCAGATCTGGAAGGCCAGCACGTGTTGCTTGCTGGCTGGGGAGCCATCGGTCAGACGATCCAGCGATATCTGGACATGCTGGGCATGCGCGTCACTGTTCTGCGAAATAGCGAAGGCGGGGACGACGGCCATATTCCCATGATCCATTATGACAATATGCAAAGTGTGCTTGAGCAGATCGACTGGCTGATTCTGGCCTGTCCGCTCACAGACAGGACCCGTGGTCTTGTCAGCCGTCATATGCTGAATGCAATAAAACCAGGCGCACATCTGGTCAACGTGTCACGTGGTGAAGTTGTGGATGAGACGGCGATGATAGCAGCGCTGAAAGATGGCAGGCTGGCCGGCGCTTATCTGGATGTTTTCGAGAAAGAACCGCTGCAAAAGGATTCGCCACTGTGGGATATGTCGAATGTCATTGTCTCGCCGCATACTGCGGGGCATTCTGCCGGCAACGAAACACGCGTTTCGGATATTTTCCTGGAAAATCTGGACAACTGGGTCCACGGTCGGCCGCTGCGTAATCTCGCCCGCTGAGGCGGCGCTCCCTTCATTTCAGTTCGGCGCGTTTTCGATTGTGACTGTACCGCCGTCACAAATACTTAAGCTTTATCCCTCGTGCTGCCGTAACGCGTCCAGCAATTCGCGAATCAATGGTGAATCGGAATCGACAGACTTCACACATACATAGAATTGTCGTCGCGCCCAGCTGTCTTTCAGATGCAATAGTTTCAGACCCATCGGCTGCAGGTAGTTGGCAGCGATCTTCTCCGGTACCACGCCAATGCCCAGGCCTTCCATAATCATCCGGCAGCGAGACTCAAAATTGGACACCTGCAAATTCACATTGGGCGGTCGCGAAAGCGAAGGCTCAACATAGGCCAGGAATGAGTCCAGCGAATGACGGGGGAAATAACCCAGCAGGTCATAATCCAGCGCTTCTTCAAGAAACAGGGACTCGCGCTGCGTCAGCGGATGTCCATTGGGCACCACTAGTCCCACACGGTCCTGTGTGTAGGGGAAGGACAAAACGCCCGTTGCAGGCTGATCTGCGTGATAGACGCCGATATCGCCCGAGTCTTCTGCGATCAGCCTTGGAATGTCATAACTGTGGCACTCCACCAGATCAATACGCAGACCTGTATGACTTTTCAGAAACGGTGCCAGCTGTTGCGGCAGAAACTGCAGGACGGTTGACGGGTTCGCCAGCAACCGTATTTTCGCTTTGCCGTCATTGGCAAATTCGTGCATCAGGTTTTCGGTCAGGCGCAGATTGCGCAAAATGGATTTCGCGTGCTGATACAGCAGCATGCCGGCAGGCGTCGGCTCCACGCCTCGGCCATGGCGAGACAGAAGCACCTTGTCCAGATGGTGCTCCAGGTCGGTAATGCGCTTGCTGACGGCCGATGTGACCAGATTCTCGCGCTGCGCTGCCCGGGACAGGCTTTTCTCTTCCACCGCGGCCACAAAGGCTTCCAGGGAGGGGATATCCAGCTTTTTCATGCGTTTGTTGTCGTCCTTTTATCGTTTTCTCTTATCGTCCGCTACAGGCGGATCTTTTTTATCCGGCGGCATGGCTGCGGCACAGCCTTCGTCGATCTCGTCTGCAACCAGAGACCAGTAACACCTGACTGGAAAATCATACCACGCAGATCATGCGCACATCCCGCGCATAAAAAAACCGCCATTGCATTTGCAATAGCGGTTATCGATGCAGCCAACACATATGTGATGCCGCGATCCTTATCCCGGAGCCAGTCAGGCCACCGGGCAGCTCGCCAGGCCGGACGATGGCAGCGCAATGGCCATCATCGTCTCATGCCTGTGCCTGCCGGTCAGGCCGTTGCGTCGTTGGCAGCCTTGTTCAGGTTGTGCGTGATGAACCATTGCTGGGCAATGGACAGCACGTTATTGACGCACCAGTACAGGACCAGACCTGCGGGGAACATGAACATCATGGCACCAAAAACCAGGGGCATGAACATCATGATTCTGGCCTGCATCGGATCTGGTGGTTTCGGATTCAGACGCATTTGCAGGAACATACTGGCCATCATGAAAATTGGCAGAATGAAGTACGGATCATGCACGGAAAGGTCATGAATCCAGCCGATCCATGGCGCACCGCGCATTTCGACGCTGGCCAGCAGAACGCGATACAGTGTCAGGAAGACCGGAATCTGTACCAGAATGGGCAGACAGCCACCCAATGGATTGATCTTCTCCTTGCGGTACATTTCCATCATGGCCGCATTCAGCGCCTGACGGTCGTCGCCGTATTTTTCCTTCATGGCCTGCATGCGAGGCGCCACGTTCTTCATCTTCGCCATGGATTTGTAGCTGGCGGCAGACAAGGGGAAGAAAATCAGCTTGATCAGAACGGTCAGCAGAACAATGGTCCAGCCCCAGTTGCCCACGATGGAGTGAATCCATTGCATAACGGCAAACATGGGCTTGGCGATAATCGTCAGCCAGCCATAGTCGACAACAACGTCCAGTCCTGGTGCGACAGAGGCCAGCGCGTCCTGATCCTGCGGACCAACCCACAGTTCTGAGCGTGTGGTCGTTGAGGCGCCTGGCTCCAGTGTGCCCAGCGGTTCAACCGTACTGACCGCATACAGCCCTTCGGGCGTTTTACGCAGGTTGTACAGACGGTCTTTGCCTTCAGGCGGTACCCAGGCAGTCACGAAGTAGTGCTCGATCATCGCGATCCAGCCGTCTTTCGCCTGCTTCACATATTCGGCTTTATTTTTGTCTATATCAGAGAACGCAAACTTCTGGAAACGGCCTTCTTCGCTGTAAATGGCCGGACCGGTAAACGTATGGTAAAAGCTGGAAGCACCTGGAGGATCCTTGTCATCACGGGTAATCTGCAGGTACTGTGACGGCTGCTGAGTTTCCTGACTGGTGTTGGTGATTTCGTCCTGAACGTCAACACGGTAGGTTCCTTTTGTGAACGTATAGGTACGCGTCACCTTCAGACCGCCTGATTCAGACTCGAAAACCACAGGCAAGGTATCGCCAGTCATTCTGGTTTCTTTGGAAACCAGTCTGAAAGGTTTGTACTGATCGGGATAGTTTTTCTTCTGACCGGCTGGCGCGACGATACCGCTTTGAACTGTGTAGCGGGAAACATCATTGTTTTCCAGCAGAACTGCAGCTTTGGATTCGTCTGCCGTATCGCGATGCTTGCGCAACTCGGCATGAACCAGCTGAGCACCCATGGTATCGAACTGGATGACGAACTCATCGGTCTCGATCTGAATACGTTCAGACGGCGCAGCATTTGCCGCTTTCGCTTCATCGGGAGTGGTTGTCGCACCAGGCACCGATGGTGCGGCGGGCGTATCGGCTTGGGGAGTGCCGGTGGCGGGGGCAGTAGTTTTATCCTGCTGCGCGACCTCGGGCTGTTCGCCAAGAAGAGAGGGATGACCGGTATAGGTTTGCCAGTTGTTCCACAGCATAAATGCCGAGAAAACAAATATCATCCAGAGTATGGTGCGTCGGATATCCATGTAACCTAATCAGAAAGAGCGGTTGGAAAAACGCACTAGTGTAACCCAGT
>JAEWHK010000070.1 GCA_023387815.1 Pseudomonadota bacterium | reverse complement strand
AGGACAGTGAAACGCCTTTGCGCCGATGATAGTGGATGGACATCTGTGAAAGTAGGTCATCGTCAGGCTCTTTATTCTACTCAAACCGCCCCGGTCTGCAATCGCAGCCGGGGCTGTTTGTTTTTATAGCCGCAAAAAACACCTAACTTCTTAACGGCAAGGCTCCTACGAGGGCTGACTGCTTCAACTGTAAGCATCCGGTAAAACCACCTTGCGATCGCTTATCAAGACTGCCAGGATAGTGTCCACGTAATATAAGTGGACACGATGACAAACGAATTGAGCCTTATTAAGCGCACCCGGCGCGTCTTGCCGAACTATCTGACTCGCAGAGCGTCATGGCTGCCTTGAAGCAATGGTTTGAGCATTACAATGAGAGCCATCCGCACAGTGCGTTGCAATACCTGTCACCTCGGCAATTCCGGGATCAGCAGCAATTAAATAACTAATACTCCCGGCGCTGTGATACAGGGGCGAGTCCAATCTCTTGACTGATCCAATCCAGTCGAATACATTAAATCTTAAAAAAAGCTGAAAGAAAGCATGTTACCCTCCTCTGTATGACATTAATGACTTAATGAGCCGCGTTGTTTCTGACGTCGGAATTTTCAACAGGAGCGATCGAATGAATAATACGAATTTAGTTAAATACGACGGAATTACTCGCGTATTGCACTGGATGATGGCATTGCTAGTGCTATGGCAGTTCATGAAATTTTTCGATCGTATTGACGATGGAGAACATTGGGTGGGGCAAACCTTGGTGCCCTGGCATCTTTCGATTGGCGCACTTCTGCTAGTACTTATGGTGCTGCGCATTTTATGGGTCTGTACGCACTTGAACCAGCGCCCGCTCCATGATTCTGAAAGCGCTGGCTGGATCAATTTTGGCCATTTTTCGCTTTATGCGGTGCTGTTAATGGTACCAATATCGGGCGTGCTGCGCATGGTAGGCGGCGGCAAGGGTCTAAAAGCGTTTGGCTATCAACTCATAGAGCAATCTGACCAGGAGGTTCCTTGGGCCAGTGCGATTGGGCAAGCACATTCGATCCTTGCATGGTGTCTGCTCATATTGGTTGTAGGGCATATCGTGATGGCACTTTATCATCAGCTCGTCAAACGCGACGGCGCATTTGGCCGCATCACCTGATGCATTTCTTTTTTTCCACTCTTCTTGTTGGGCCGCTGCACGCCTGGCTGCGCGAACAGTTATCGACCTTGTCGCGTAAATCGACGACGGCCGATGCAATCACCTATGCTCTGAACCAGTGACAGGCACTGACGCGCTTCCTGGATGATGGGCGCATTGAGATCGATAACAATACGGCCGAACGCGCGCTGCGCGGGGTCGCCCTGGGTCGAAAAAACTACCTGTTTCTGGGCTCAGACAAGGGCGGCGAGCGTGCAGCCACGATGTACAGCCTGCTGGGAACCGCCAAGCTAACGAGATCAATCCCGAGGCGTACCTGCGTCATGTGCTGACTGTGATTGCGGATCATCCTGTCAATCAAGTTGAAGAACTATTGCCCTGGAACGTAAAGCTTTAGGCTATAGCAAACCGGCTGCTGGCGTCAACACGGCCTTGGGCGGGTGCTTATCGGCGATCCTCCTACGAGATTTAATAGTCTCATCCATATTGATACCGTGATTCGATTTCTACATAATAGCAGCATGAGAACAGCCCGCGTAAACGCCTATATAGACAAACGCATTGATTCTATCGAGAAGAGGATAGACGACCGCATTACGTGGATGGAAAATATGGTCGCCGAAATGAAGGTCGAGAACCAGGCACTGCTGGCAACCTTTCACAAAATCAAAAGAGAATTAATTTACTGGGGTATCGGCATCGCCGTCAGCTTGTTGCTGGGATTATGGTCTATCAACAATTCCCTGATCGCCAATCTACAAGGGCCATTTGGGATGGGAGCGATCATCAAGGACCATATCAAGGCTGAAGTCGCGGCACAAAATAGCGCACTGAATGAAAAGCTCGACAAACTCGTCGAGGCAGTGAATGAGATGAGAGCCGCGCGCCCCTAAGGCCTCACTCAGTCTGCCTAACGCAGCTCGCGACACAAAATGGGTGTCGCCATCGCCCTTAGTTTATGCAGCATGCGAGTATAAATTTTCAATCCAATGGCCACTCTGCAGCTCATCGGGCCGCCGCGACGCACATACCATTGCGTTGTCAGGCCAGAATTCACGCATCACGCGTGTGCCGGCGAAGATGCCATAACCAGCGCCGCACCGTATTTCTTCTGTCGCGATAATGCTTTCGCCGGCCATGATCGAACCAGTAGCCAGGATTGCGCCGTCCGCCTGAATACCCCAATCAGCTTTAATGTGCATGCCGCTTTTGACATCGCCTCTGGCAATGATTCCTTCGCCTACCGTCAAATTTCCTTCGACTGTGATATGGCTGCCCGCGCGCACGCTTTTTCCACAGCGTAGCGTTTCCGCGCAATTGATTTCTTCGCCCGCGACAAGTGTGCCATCTACCTCAATACCTGTCGCGCAGGTAACTGACCAGCCGGCACGAAAGTCTCCTTTGCACTGTAACGGGCCGTGGACGTCGATTCCCCATCCCGCTTTGATTGAACCTTCTACAACGACTTTGCCACTGCAACTGAGATTGCCGTCGATGAGCAGGTCGCCTTCGATATGAATATCACCGCCAACACGCACGCTTCCGTGCACATGCAAATCACCGGCAATACGCAGCACGGTATCGCTATGCAGGTTTCCCGTGATTGTCAGGTTCGCGGCAGCAACGACCGCATCGCTGTCCAGACTGTCAATTGACAGTCCGTCCTTGACTGATCCGAATTGGTCGACAAGCCAGCAGGCATCAGTGACTCGACCTTCCGACAGCAAGGTGTCGATCAGATATTGGTAGTCTGCCCCGTCTGGCGTGTTTTTCAGAAACCAGCGAAAGCCGCTGGAACACGGTTGTTTCGAGCGTATTGTTTTTTTGGTGAGATCCATTTCTTTACTCTTGAAAATAGGTGTCGACGTTGCAGTTCAGGCGCAGCACAATTGCAGGCGAACGTCCAGATCCTGAAACTGTTGGTCCTGCTCGGAAATCGGTAGTGGTTCTATGTTTTCGGGGCCGATCCTGACAATGTCGAATTTCATTCGTCGGCCTAGCGACTTCCACAGTGCGTAGGCGGCACAGGACTGGCGAGCACCGCTGACCAGGACGAAACCGTCGGACAGCACTTTGGTGTACAACGCCGTGGCAATTCCCCGACCCTGATAGTCCCTGGCGTAACGGGAATGCACGCTGCGGACTTTGCCATGCAATCTGCGTGACCCTTCAGGAAGAATATCGAAGACGGAATAGCCGATCAGGCGCTGGCATTGGGTATCGACCGCATAGACGCGCTGTTCGCGTGCGATCTTGCGGACCCGAAATTCAATATCGGGAAAAGACATGTCCAGAATCGGCAAATTCCGGAGTGCGTGGCGGCCGTGGGCCATTCTGGCCTGCAATGCTGCCAGTTCCTGATCGATCTGTTCATTACCGATACGTACGTCGAATCTCATGATGACCTCGGCAGAGCTGGTCGTCCAGGCGCAACGTGGTCCTGAATGTACCAGATCGCTGAATCTCGACATGTTGAGGCTAAGGCCAGGGCTGTTACGGCCAGTGGAAATGGTAAAGAAGGGCCGTTCACGTACAACCCGCGTGATTTCAAAACAGTAAAGTAATCGTGCAGTTTCATTTTCGCTGTCACGTCCATGACAATCTCGCTGCAGAATGAACCTGTGCGAGTGCCGGACGATAGTGCATAGGGGATAAGGAATCCGGGCCGAATGGATGTGCAGAAGAGCGCTCAATGGGAGCGTATGATTGATTCTGATGAGAGACGGTCCGGGCTGTTCAGCCGCTACGCCGTGCGAAAGGAAATGAAGGACTGGAGATCAGTGGCCGTGTCGTTCCTGACGCACGGCCAAGGAAAGTACGGCGAACCACCTCAGAAACTGGGGAGTCAGACGAACAGTAGGACGAACGGCTGCAAGCGCGCGAGACAGCACGACGGCTCGGGAAAAATCCCGATAGCGATAGTGATGTGCGAATACAGAAGCGTTCATGAAAGGTTATGAAATTGAATATGGCAGATATTGTATCACGAATGTGTTATTTTTCCCAGTGTATTCAATAGGATAGGCATAAACATGCCGACATATGGGCTGGTTCGTTCGCCGAAAAATGTTTGGTTGTGTTTGCCAGTGAATGCTTCTGTTCGTTCACCTCGCTGGGTCAGCCGGGATCACAAAACACAGAAAAGTTATGTCTGAAGGATTCGCTTAGTTTGGTCTAAACCCGTTGAAGATCAGCTTCAGGCCAAACCCGGTAAGCACGACACCCACCAACTGCTCCAGGCCGGATTGCACTCGCATGAAACCACGTCGTATCAGTGGACGCGAAAACGCAAGTGCGACGATTGAGCGCCACAGCAGTGATGTCAGGAAAATGCCCAGCCAGATACCCAGTTTGGTTTGCGTTGGCGTAGTGGGCGTGATAGTGACAGAGAAAATACTCACGAAAAACAATACCGTCTGCGCATTGGCCAGATCCGTAATCATTCCCCGGCGAAAGTGCGCGCCGGCAAAGGCAGCAGATGGTGCAGCAGCCGCACCCAGGACAGCTTTGGTTCGTCCCCGGGCCTGTCTAAACAGTGTCAGCCCGTACCACACAAGGTAAGCACCGCCCAGTATTTGAATGGCAGAAAACAGGGTATGGCTGGTGGATATGACAGTTGCCATACCCAGCAGACCAAGCGCCGCATAAATCGCATCACCGGTAGCAATGCCAGCTCCAGCCGCCAGCCCTGCTGCCTTTCCCTGCGACAGACTGGTCTGGACAATCAGAAACAGATTCGGCCCCGGACTCAGAAAGGTGAGTGCGAAAAGGCCGACTGCTGCTGCAACTGCGTGGTATGACATTTGTATGGTCCGGGAAGGTTAGACGCGGGTAACAATATCATGAACTATAACGCGGGATCTGCAGCCGTAGCCGGATTTTCTTACTCTGGCTTGAAATCAGGATCTTGCGTCCACTCAATGCTGCCACATGTGACGATTGGTGCGTATCTGGACAATCTTTTTCCCTCTTTTTTTGTATACACCAGCACGCCGAAGCCAGGTTCATCTTCAATTAATTCTACATCGTCATAGCCATCCCGATCGGCCCAGGAGAATTTGCGAGGTGTGGTTGCATCCCTCAATATCAACTCTCTGGACTCTTGTTTTGTCAGTTCAGGACATGGGCCCCAATACTCAATGTAGGGGTAAGCAAAGAGCATAAACAAGAGAAAGCCGATGCAGGTAATAGCGCCGGCAATAACGCCCCAAATAAAGATTTTCATCGCCAATCAGTTTAATCAGAAATCACAAATAACACCGGGAACGCAATGTCAAAGGATATGTCCTCAATACGATCCTCAAATCCTGTAGCCGCAAACTACGGGATAAATTCCGTAGCCGATAGCGTTATTTGCCAGAGAAATTCAGCCCGGATTCTTCAGCGCAAATTTTTTTCGGGGGTAAATTTTATCCTGATACGCAAAATTGCACAGCTGGGATGAAAAGAGAACTGAATGTAGATATCAAGCGTGTCGCCAATATCCGAAATTAAAAATAAATTTTAAATATTAAAAAAATAATTGGCTTTACTCCAAATAAGAATAAACCAATAATCATCTGGGATTGATGGCGTCACAGTGATGACAAATAACGATCAATGACGACCCTGTCTGACGAGTACTTGATTAATTCATTCAGTTGTTAATTCAAGGAGGAGGCAAAGATGGAGGCAACAAAGCTATATAGAAATAAAAGAAATTTCAGCCGCAGTTGGCGCACTACAGTGCGCTCCTGTATTTGGCCCTGTGTGGTTGCGTCCTTTATGGTCTCACCCTGTACCATCGCGTCCGCTGCGTCAGCGCAAGAGTGGCCGACGCAGCCAATACGCATCGTGGCGCCATTCACCGCAGGCGGTACGGCCGATGTGATATCTCGGCTACTCGGCGAACAACTGGGAAAATTATGGAAGCAACCGGTGGTGATCGAAAACAAAGTGGGTGCAGGTGGTGCCGTCGCGGCTTCTCAGGTCGCGCGAGCCAAGGCAGACGGACTCACCATGCTCATGATTTCAGGAAGCATGTTTACGGTTAATCCGAATCTATACAAGAACCTTCCCTACAAGGTAGACGATTTCAAGGACGTGAGCATGGTGTCAATCGGCCCGATGGTCGTTGCCATCAATAAGAAAATGTCAATCAATAGTCTGGACGAGCTGCTGTCGTATAGCAAAACGAATAGTGCTAAGATCAATTTTGGTTCAGCGGGAATCGGCAGTCAGACACATATGACAGCCGAAATGCTGCTGAACGCGACGGGAGTGAATATGATGCATATCCCGTACAGTGGAGAGAATACGGCACTCACCGACCTGATGGCAGGGCAGATTCAGATGGTGGTGGCCAATCTGTCAGCGGCGATGCCATTTATCAAGTCAAGCGACGTAAAGACACTGGCCGTCACAGGTAACCAGCGCTCCAGGGCTTTGCCTGATGTGCCTACCGTGCAGGAGCTGATTGGAAAAGATTTTGATGCTCAGGGCTGGTTTGCCATCGTCGTTCCCAGGGATACGCCAGACGCCGTCGTGCAGAAGATTGCCACAGGAATCGAGACTGTTCTCAAGGACGGGAAACTGCAGCAGCGTTTTGGCGATCTCGGCGTGTCGGCTGCGCCATTGGGACAGGCGTATATGCAGGATCGGGTGAAGAAAGAATCCGTTTCCTGGAAAAAAATTATTCGGCAGCAAAGTATCAGCCCTAAGTAGCTTAATATCACAATCATCATAGTCAATTTGAAAAGGATATATATGTCAGGTGCTCATCTCGTTACGGACGCATTGCAGCGAGCAGGAATCACGACAATCTTCAGTCTTTCCGGTAACCAGATCATGCCAGTCTACGATGCATGCATCGATGCAGGCATTCGTATCGTTCACGTGCGACACGAAGCCGCGGCTGTCTACATGGCTGATGCGTGGGCTCAGTTAACCGGGCAGGTAGGCGTTGCGCTGCTTACGGCGGCACCGGGAATCATGAACGGCCTGTCGCCTGTCTTCTCCGCAAAGCTCGGTGAGAGCCCTGTGCTTGTCCTTTCAGGCGATTCACCAGTTGCCCAGGACGGTATGGGGGCATTCCAGGAACTTGAGCAGATTGACATCAGCCGCAAGCTGGTAAAGGAATCGCTGCGCCTGAACCGTCTGGAAGATATCGATACTCAATTGTGTTCAGCGATGACACTGGCTCTGTCCGGCAGGCAGGGACCGGTTCATGTGGCGATGCCGTTTGATCTGTTGACGGCGGATTCCGAGTCAGTCACCGTAAAACGCGGATCGACTCCAACGCGTCAGCGTCAGGCGCTCGCCGAAAAGGACGTTGACGATATTGCGCAGCGGATGGCAAGCGCCGAAAAACCGCTGATCCTGCTTGGTCCTCAAAACAACGCCAGCAGAGCTCGCGACCTGCATGAAAATGCCGGCGCATTGCAAATGCCATTAATCGCAATGGAAAGTCCCAGAGGTTTGCGCGATCCTTCACTGGGCAATATGCAGCAGCTTCTGAAGGAAACCGATCTCATCCTTATGATGGGCAAGGCACTGGACTTCAGTCTGAATTTCGGGCGCGGTGCAGATATGAATCCGAGTGCCGATATCATCGTTGTGGACCCTGATGAAGCGATGCTGGCACGCGCAGACAGATTGCTGGGCGAGCGGCTTTACAAACGGTTTCAGGCAGATGCCGATGCGGCGCTAGAGCAATTGATAAGGCAAACTTCCGCTGTAAATCGCGACGCCTGGGTTGCGCATGTCCGGCAGGCGCTGGATAACCGTCAGCTGGCCGGAGCAGAGCAGTCGCGAAGCGATTCACAATTGGCTGATCCCACAATAATCTGCAGACAGGTCCAGACCGTGCTGGATCAGGCTAAGGACCCCATTTTAATCTGTGATGGTGGCGAATTTGGCCAATGGGCGCAAGGTTTCTGTCAGGCACCGACTCGAATCATCAACGGCATGTCCGGCGCAATTGGCGGTGGGCTGTGCTATGCGATCGCAGCGGCAATCGCCAGGCCCGATGCGACCATCGTTGCCCTGATGGGAGATGGGACCGTAGGTTTTCACTGCATGGAATTTGAGACAGCGGCCAGAGAGGGAGCAGCATTTACCGCCGTGGTTGGCAATGATTCCCGGTGGAACGCGGAGTATATGATTCAAATGCGCGACTATGGACCGGAGCGTCTGTATGGTTGCACCTTGAGCGAACGCGTTCGCTACGATCAGACGGCAGAATCACTCGGCGCCCGGGGGCTGCTGGTGGAGCAGCCAGAGGGTATTTCGACAGCATTGCAGACGGCAGTTGAGAGCAAGTCGGCGGTTTGCGTCAACATTATCATGGAAGGCTGGGCAGCACCCAAATATGAAATGGGCCAGTCCACCGCAACATAGCCACCGGATGTTTTACACGACGAGCCACTTCTTTTCCTTTCAGTGCGGGATGAGACATCAGGTGAATGTAATTTGGCGCCTTGAAATATTTCTTTGTTCAGATACCAGGCTGGAGAGGCAAACGGTGTAGCTGGGAATCTGGCAAATCTGAGTCTGAACAAGGTCGGGCAGGATTTTCTGATTGCCACTATCCATAAACTATACAAACGGCGTTCCGCGAGGTTCTGGACGCGCTTGCGGTACGTTTAGGCACTACGACAACATTCATTGGTATAGATTTCAGTTGGTTGCCAGATGAAATCCCTGGAAATCCTGCAAGCTATACTTCGCTTCAGTGAATTTCAGGTGTGATCCAGATAAATGAATAAGAAAATAACGTCCAGAACCGTATCGTCACGTCGCGACATTTTCCGGGCGTTGATTGCGGCTCCTGCGGCGCTTCCTTTGATGGCCGCAGGCAATTCCTTCGCCGAATCCAGGGGAAGCGCTGATCTGACTCTGGTCGCTGCGACCATGGGTCTGATTTCCTCCAATGTCTGCGCAGTCATGCCAGAGACAACCGAAGGGCCGTACTACATCGACCCTAAGCTGGTAAGACAGGATATAAGGGAAGACAAAAAAGGCATTTCACTTCATATGCAGATTCAGGTGGTCACGGCTGACTGCAGGCCGATTGCCTCAGCCAGAGTCGATATCTGGCACTGCGACGCACAGGGAGACTATTCGGGCTATGCCAATATGGGCGCGCAGCGCAACAATGATACGACGGGTCAGACTTTTCTGCGCGGCACGCAGCTGACAGATGCAAGTGGCATTGCGACCTTCGATACCATCTATCCCGGCTGGTATCGTGGTCGCACGACACATGTTCATTACAAAATTTTCCTTGATGACAAGACGGTCCTGACCAGCCAGATATTTTTTCCCGATGCACTGAGTGAGTACATCTACCTGAAATCTCCCGAATATAAGCGCAGTGAAGAGCGTGATACGGTCAACAGTATCGACGGAATTGCCGCTCAGGCAGGAGAGGGATCCTACTGCTCCATCCGGGAGCAAAAAGATCGCTATATTGCAGCCCTGGTTGTGGGAGTTGATCCTGAGGCAGAATGGACGGAACAGAATCAAGGCATGAATGGCATTGGCCGGGGTGGCAGACCGGGCGGACCACCCGGGCCGGGTGAGTCAGGAAATAAGCCGAGCCGGAAACCTGAAGCGCCTCCGCCTATGCCATCCGGCGCACGCAATGGACCACCTCCCGGTCCACCGCCAGGCGGATTCGGTGGCGGCGGACCACGCCAGCGGGATGACAATACCAGGATGTTCCCTGGAGCCTGAGACTTAAGCAGGCCGAACAGACCGAATAGACCGAACAGACCGCCAAAGGCGACTGGAAGAGAGTGATTGAAATACAGCGCGCGTCTTACTCTTCTTGCTGAGTAATTTGATCTGTCAAATTGTTTCGCACAAACCTCGGCTGTAGAATAGGCGCCTGACACTGGCGATTCTCCAATTGAATGGGTGAATCGCAGTCTCAATGTTGCCGACTTCTTTTGCCGTCAGATCGATAAGCCATGAAAACTTATATATGGGGCTTTGTTGCCGGGGCTGTGGTGTCTCTGGGCTTTGTCCTATTTGTCCTCTTTGTATACCCAATCGTCAAGTACTGGGGGCCGTGTCCTGAGCTCACAAAGCAGGAGTCCATCGATTTTATTTGGAAGGATGCGAATAGGCCGGGTCTGTTCAGCGAGGGCGGTCGGGTTGTTTATGATAGTGTGGAACTGGTAGAAGAATCTAATTCAGGTTTCATCGTCTATACCAAAAGAAATGGGAAACGAGTAACCCGACATTTTCCTATGCTCAATTGCGGCTATCTGGAGTGGTCGACCGACCAGTATTTCAAACCCGAGACATCACAGCCATGAATAAACCAGGGAAAATCGCGATACGCCTGATTACGTTTGTGATTGGATTTGCATCAGGCGTTGTATTTATTGGTCTTATCCTGCGCGGGCTCATTTACTTTGCCCAAAGCTGAACGCTGGTATCAGGCCTGCGGCTGCTGTTTCGTTCAACGGACGGTCATAATGACAACTGAAGTCATTCAACTGAATCAGGCCTTGTTTCCAGCGAATCCACAAAGCTGCAAGTTCCGATAACCCCCAAACTAGCTTGTCTTCGGTTCCGTAACATTCCAAATCAATTGGTAGGCAACATTCATCAATGAGCCCCGCGCTACCGCTACAATGTATCTTTACATAAAGGATGATACATGCAGCGTAATGCGGGAACAGATGGCCTGAAAATAGCATTGGCGATGATGGTGGTGGCCCTGCATGCGTCGCTGTTTACCGAAACGGCCGAATATCTGAATTATCTGTTCGTCAATGGCCTGCTGCGGATCGCGGTTCCTGTTTTCTTTATCATCAACGGCTTTTATTTCTATCCGCTGGTTGCAAAGAATCGGCCATTCTGGAGCTGGGCCAGAAGGCTGGGTGCCCTGTATGCATTGTGGATGCTCATCTACATCCCGTTCTACTGGCCCGAGCATATCGCTGCAACCCGGGACCAGATCGGTCTGCTGGAAAAATTCATCTTCGGCTATCATCATCTGTGGTACCTGGTCGGCACGCTGGGCGCAGGAGCCGTACTGTATCTGTTGCGCAAAAGAAGCGATAAGCAGATTCTGGCAACGGGTGTGGTTCTGTACGTTATTGGTTATGTCATTCAGGCGATCAGCCTGTACATGCCGCCGTCAGATGGCGTTGCCGGGTATCTGTTCAGTTCCGGCTGGATTTTCAGAAACTTCCTGTTCTTCGGCTTTCCGCTGTTTTCCATTGGGTATCTGATTGCGAAACACAAGCTGCATAAGGCGCCTCGACATGATCCGCAACTGCTGCTGGCCATTCTTGGCGCGGCCATCTTGCTGATTCTGGAAAGCACGGCCTATTATTTTATGCATCCGCTCAAAGACGGCGTGGATATGTATTTATCACTGCTGATTCTTTGTCCGCTGATATTTCTTTTCTTTCACAGCCGATCCGCAAGGCTCAATACAGACTTTCTGTCCAAGCTTTCAACGGCCATTTACCTGACGCATGTGTTCTTTATCAATGTTCTTGTCAATGCCGGTTGGATGGAGCAGGGCACTGCATTATTCGTCATGGTGATGTTTGCCAGTGCACTGGTTTCCGCTGTTCTGGTATGGTCTGATCGCAAATGGAATATGCTGTTCTGAGAAAGAGGCTCCGGCGTCGTTTGTTCCTTTGCCGGTACAGCGAACATCTGTCATCAGATACCAGGCGTAGGCAGGTAGCGCCGGGTGATATGGCGGAACAGATTAATATCGCGGACCCGGCCTATATGCCACTTGCCATTTTTCATCTGTCATTTTTTTTCTGAACCATTTTCGGAATCTGCCTCGTCCGGTTCGCCATTCATATCCTCTTCAGGCAGTTCAATCTGGTCAAGCTGTTCCCACAATGTTCCCATGCGGTCGAAATAATCATAAATATCAACCAGCGACAGGTCATCGGTTTCCGGCGAGCCGCCAAGCACTGGCGGTGTGGGCAGGGCAAATACCGCTTTTTCCGGAACCGGCTCTTCAATAACCGGAGCAAGCAAGGCGAGAGAGAAGTAATCGGAGATAAATTCAGGATCGCCCAGAACGCTGCGAAACTGCTCAAAATCTGCGGCGATCTGTTCGAGTTCGCCGTCTGTGGTGTCCAGGAACAGAATTCGACCCGTCTGCGCATCCAGCAGAAAACAGTCTCCGGTTTTGGTCACCAGCAAAAGTTCGACTTCTGAGGTGACTAGCCATCGCCAGTTTTTCAGCAATCTTGCGGTGTCAAGGTCATCGGTGGCAATGGTGAGATCGTTCAGGTTCACTAGGGCTCCTCGCGGCGGCATAAATACAGAGGGCTTATTTCGCTACCTTCACCGAGTCAGAGTACGCCTTCGGTAGCGAACATCACGCGCCGCCTGAAAGAGTCGGGCCGCTGTTATGACGACTGTATCCGCAGGCGGTATTCGTCGTCGTTCATAAAGATATATCTTACCGCATCAATCAGACTCAGAAAGACCGTAAGTGGCAGCCAGATAAAGCTGATGATCAGATACAGCAGACCCATCCCGATCTGACCGTTATAGAAGCGATGTGCGCCCAGCCAGCCCAGGAAGATCGCCAGAAAAATGGCGATTTTTCGCGAACTGGCCTGTCGGGTAAGTTCCTCGTCCTTGTTTTTATAGATCCACAGGCAGACGATGACAGTGACAACGAGGGCAACCAGGATTTTGACAGGATGCGCAGAAACGTATCCTGACACGGTGTAATAGAGATCCGAGAAGTTATAGATGACCAGCCCTGTGATATCGTGCAGCCAGACGGCCAGTGCCGTAAACACGCCTTCGCCAAATGTCAGGCCGATCAGGACAATAATAAATACGATGATGGGCAGAAGTACTTTCTGTAGCATGGCAGTGGCCTCGGTGAGCAAAGTTGTGTTTCCCTATCTCAGATAGGGATATATTCTCATAAAAACAAGGCGTTAACGCGCGCGACTGCGCCTGAATACTTCACTGCGTTTCGGTCGTGGGAAGGGAAAATCACGACTGTGCGAGTGAGAACACGTTTTCACCGACAGGCAGGCTGCGGCCACTGATCAGGCTGGTCATGACTTGTGCCGAGCCCGTGGCCAGCGTAAATCCCAGCGCGCCCTGGCCGATGTTCAGCCACAAATTGCCGTAGCGTGTCGCGTCGATAATCGGCTTGCCCTTGGGCGTGGCGGGCCGCAGGCCCGTCCACAGCGTGGCCAGATTGTAGTCTCCCGCGCCGGGAAAGAGGTTGCGCGCCTCCTGTTTGAGGGCCTCTATACGCGAAGCATCAATTCGGCGATTCAGACCCACCATATCTGCCATGCCGGCTACCCGAAGGCGTTCGCCCAGTCTTGCGTAGACCACTTTGCGTTCGTAATCGGTCACGCTCACGACTGGCGCACCCGTGGCATTCTGGATAGGCAATGTCAGACTATACCCCTTGAGCGGACTGACGGGCACGGAGATTCCCAATGGCTTGAGCAGGGCAGTACTGTCGCAGGCCAGAGCGACCACAATATGATCGGGCGTCAGGTCTTCGCCTTGTGCTGTGTGTACAGTGACTTTTTTGCTGGCGTCTGCAGTCAGGCGGCTGACGGTGGTATTGAAACGGAAATTGACGCCGCGCTGTAGCAGAATTTTTTTCAATGCGACCGAAAACTGATAGCAATCACCGCTTTCTTCGCTCTCTGTATAGATACCGCCGCTCAGATGATCCCTGACGCGCTGCAGTGCTGGCTCCAGTGCCAGACACTCATCCACCGAGAGCGCCTGTTGTACACAGCCCAGTGACCGCTGAAAATCCAGCTGTTCCACGGCGTGATCGAACGAATCTTTACTGCGATGAACAATCAGCTTGCCTGCGCGCTTGTGATCGAAGGCGATTGCCTCCTGCTGCATGATTTCATGGTACAGATCACGACTCAGAAAGGAAAGCGCAAGCAGTTCGCGGGTCGTCTGGTTGCTCTGTGTTTCGTTGCACGCTTTGACGAATCGCAGGTTCCAGCAAAGTGTCGCGGGATCCAGACTTGGGCGAAACCGTAGCGGAGAGTTTCGGTCCAGCAACCATTTTGGCACATGACTCATGACACCAGGGCCGGCTAACGGAGCGACATAGCTGTATGACAGCTGCGCCCCATTGGCAAAACTGGTTTCCAGCGCCACGTCGCTGTTGCGCTCAATCACCGTGACGTCGAACCCTTCCTTATTCAGGTAGTACGCAGAGGTCAGCCCGATGATGCCGGCACCCAGAACCAGAACTTCCATAATCTTTCCGTTAATTTGAATGTAGAGTCGTGGCGACTGCCATTCCGTACCCAAGGGCGCGGAATGTTCGCTGTTACTCTGATTATAAGGAATTCAGCCAGTCAATATCGGTCTGAGTGAATCCGGCCGCCATTCTGGCCTCAACATTGAAGGGGCCGCGGGGTTTGGCGACACGATAGGTTTCAATCAGGGACGCGTAGGTTTGAACCGGATCGCGGTTTTGTTGTTCGCAACAGTACAGGTACCAGCGGTTTCCAATCTGGACATGGCCGATTTCGTCACGCAGGATAATGTCCAGGATTTCAACGCCCCGGCTGTCGTTGGCATCGCGCAGCCGGTTCTGTATCGCGGGGGATACGTCCAGACCGCGTGCCTCCAGGGTACGCGGCACCAGGGCCAGGCGGGCCAGAATATCATCGCGGGTTTTTTCTGCCATATCCCACAGGCCATTATGGGCCGGGAAATCCCCGTACTGGTAGCCACTGGCGGCCAGATGGCCACGCACCAGTGAGAAGTGGTAGGCTTCCTCCCTGGCTACCTGTGCCCAGTCCCGGTAGAAATCATCGGGCATGCCCGGAAACCGCCAGATAATGTCCAGTGCCAGATTGATGGCGTTAAATTCGATGTGTGCAATGGAGTGCATAAGCGCCGCTTTACCCTGAGGCGTATGCGCCGAACGTACCGATACCTTGCGCGGATCGACAAGCTCGGGCTTTTGTGGCCGTCCCGGCAGGGGTGTGGCAGGTCGCAATGACGCGTCAGGAGAAATGGGCAAAGTGGGCTGTAGTGCCTGCACTGCCGTGATTTTTGCGCATGGGTCAGGCTCACTCAGGGCATCAAGGGCAGCCTGGCGAAGAGAACGTGGGTCAGTAGACATATCGGAAACGAAACTACATAGTCGGCATTCACGTATTTTAGCCAATGGTGGGCAATGGTATAGTCTTGTTTTTATCTGCACAGGAAAACTTATGCCTTCCCCCTCACGTATTGTCTTTCTTGACCGCGCCACATTACCGGAATTCATAGAACTGAAGGCATTCGCTTTTCCGCAAGAAATCCAGAGCTACGATCAGACCGCGGCCAGCGAAGTCAGTGAACGCATTCGCGATGCTCATATCGTGATCACCAACAAGGTACCTGTCTCGGCTGAAGACGTGGCGCAGGCCAAAGACCTGAAACTGGTTGCGGTGGCTGCAACTGGTACCAATATCGTGGATGTCGATGCCTGCCGTCAGCAGGGGGTTGTGGTCACCAATATCCGTAATTATGCGGTCAATACGGTACCTGAACATACCCTGGCGCTCATCTTCGCGTTGCGGCGCAGCCTTGTTCCCTACCACCGTTCTGTTTCGCAGGGGCGCTGGGCGCAAAGCGGGCAGTTCTGCTACTTTGATTTTCCAATCAGTGATCTGGCTGACAGCACCATCGGTATTTTTGGTTCAGGCGCATTGGGCAGCGCTGTCGCCGAAAGAGCACAGGCGCTGGGCATGAACGTCATGTTTGCAGGGCGAAAAGGGCAGTCCGACGTCAAAGAGGGTCATACACCGTTCGATACGGTGATAGAAAAGGCAGATATTCTGAGTCTGCACTTGCCGCTTACGCCGGAAACCCGCAATATGATCGGCAAAGACGAACTCTCTCGCATGAAAAAAACCGCCATCCTGATCAATACTGCGCGTGGCGGACTGGTAGATGAAGCGGCACTGGCAGATGCCCTGGAAAACAATCGTATTGGCGGTGCGGGCTTTGATGTGGTCACGCAGGAACCCATGCCCGATACGCATCCGTTCATGCGTTTGATGAACAGGCCAGACTTTATTCTGACCCCGCATGTGGCCTGGGCAAGTCGTCAGGCCATACAGGCGCTGGCCGACCAGCTGGTGGACAACATCAATGCATTCGCCCAGGGTGAAATACGCAATCAGGTCTGATTCTGTCCTTTGGATTTGGCTTCCTTGAATTGGCTTCCTTGATTCGTTTTCGTTGATTCGACTCGGCAATTCTGGCGACGATCACCAGAATACGATGAACCGGATCCATCACCCTGACCGGTTGGTGTCGGTTACGATATTTACTATTTTCTGTGCCAGCCGCATTGGAATAGGTAGAAATACGCGTTGTCAGAATTGCGAATTTTTTCAATAATCAGATGGACGTCGCATCAGCGAGCAGAATCATCAGCAGAAAGAAAATAACAAAAAAAGCAGAGTGGAGCATGGCAGAGACAACAACGCTATACGGGGAGTTCGACTACATTATTGCAGGCGCCGGATCTGCTGGTTGTCTGCTGGCCAATCGGCTTTCTGCCGACCCGGGCTGCCGGGTATTGCTGCTGGAAGCGGGCGGTGATGACAAATGGCGCTGGTTGCATATACCCGTCGGTTACCTTTATTGTATTGGTAACCCGAATACCGATTGGTGTTTCACAACTCACGCCGACGCCGGCCTTAACGGTCGCAGCATTGCGTATCCTCGCGGACGCGTACTTGGCGGCAGTTCAGCCATCAATGGCATGATTTACATGCGGGGCCAGCAGCAAGACTATGACGGCTGGCGGGCGCTGGGCAACGAAGGTTGGGGATGGAATGACATTCTGCCTCTGTTTAAAAAATTCGAAAACCATTATCAGGGTGAGTCGGGATTTCACGGCGGCAATGGTGAATTGCGTGTAGAAAAGCAAAGATTGCATTGGGATATTCTGGATGCGTTCAGAAGTGCTGCCGAACAGGCCGGCATTCCAAAGATCGAAGATTTCAATTGTGGTAACAATGAGGGCTCGTCGTATTTCCAGGTGACGCAGAAAAGAGGAGTGCGATTCAGTGCCTCTACCGCGTTTCTCAATCCGGTAAAAGAACGTGAGAACCTGACCGTTATCACAAATGCAGTGATTGACCGTATCAATTTTCAGGACCGCAATGCGCGCGGATTGCGCTTTCGCCACAACAATCATTTCTTTCATGCCAACGCAAAGCGGGAAGTTGTGCTCAGTGCGGGAGCTATCGGTTCTGTCCAGATTCTGCAGCGATCGGGTATCGGCTCGGGAGATCTGATGAACTCGCTTGGCATTCCACTGGTTCACCATTTGCCCGGTGTGGGACGCAATCTTCAGGATCATTTGCAATTGCGCATGATCTATAAGGTAGAAAAAGCGCGCACGCTCAATACGATGATGCGCTCGCCACTGGCAAAGGCCATCATGGGTCTGCAATATGCGTTCCTGAAAAAAGGGCCTCTCACCATGGCACCATCGCAACTGGGCATATTTGCAAAATCATCGCCAAGGCAGACACGTGCCAACGTGGAGTATCACGTGCAGCCGCTGTCATTGGAGAAGTTTGGCGATGGCCTGCATCCTTTTCCTGCTTTTACCGCTTCGGTATGTAATGTACGACCCACCAGTCGCGGTACGGTTTCCATCGTGTCACCTTCTCTGGAAGATAAACCCCACATTCTATGCAACTACCTCAGTACTGATGAAGATGTGCAGGTGGCGCTGGAAAGCATTCGCCTTACGCGGCGCATTGCAGAACAGCCCGCATTGGAGTCGTATGATCCCCAGGAATTCCGGCCTGGTCCTCTTGCCAAGACCGATGAAGATCTGATTCGTGCTGCCAGCAATATAGGAACAACGATCTTTCACCCCGTGGGCACATGCAAAATGGGTAACGATGAGCTGGCCGTGGTTGATTCGCGCCTGCGCGTTCACGGCATCAACAGACTGCGTGTCATCGATGCTTCGGTCATGCCTGAAATTACTTCCGGCAATACCAATGCCCCCACCATGCTGATCGCCGAAAAAGGGGCAAGCCTGATTTTGCAGGACGCATCGCAATGAGGATCAGGTTTTATTCCTGACACGCATATCATCATGGCAGTGTGTAATATACCGGCAGGCGTTTGCAGCAGAATTGCAATTGAAATAATGAAGACTGCCAATGGCTTACAACCATTATCATTAAAAAGCCGGATTGTTTATATCCGTGATCTATAAATAAAGACAAATTTATTCGTTCTGAATCCGGCAGCCAGCCGATAAGATGACTCTTTACTGAAGTCGCGTGGCCATTGATGGGTCACCGGCTGCGTCATGGATGGACGAAATATGGCTGTTACTTCAGGCGAAACCGGTGCCGCTTCAATCTTTGAACGCCCAATACTCTGGTCGCCGCCTTCACGCAAACCGGATCAGGCAGCGCTCGATGCAAAGAGCACACAGCTGCGTGAGCGCCTGCGCGCAATTGCCAGGAACCACCGGCGCGTGCGGCTTGCATCAAGTCTGTCCGCGGAAGACATGGTTATCACAGATGTGATATTTAGGGATACCGATAAGGCAGTCTCGGAAAATATCGATATCTTTACTCTGGAAACCGGTAGGTTACCGGCTGAAACGCTGACACTGCTTGATGACATCGAGGGGCGCTACGGAGCCCGGCTTGCGATTTACAGACCCGATGATGCCTCGGTGCAGGATTTCATCGCCCAATATGGTCTGAATGGATTCTATGAAAGCCTTGAGGCACGCAAGGCCTGTTGCCACATACGAAAGGTTGTGCCACTGGCGGCGGCGCTGAATGGGGCCGACGCCTGGATCACCGGGCAGCGCCGAGAACAGTCTGTTACGCGCACAGCGCTCGCACTCGCAGAACATGATTCTGCACGCGGTATCGAAAAATACAATCCGCTGTTTGACTGGACCGAACAGGAAATCTGGGCGTATGTCGAGCAGTTCAGTGTACCGGTCAATGCGCTGCATTACGAAGGTTACCCAAGCATAGGCTGCGATCCCTGTACCAAGGCGGTTCGTGCGGGCGAGGATCCGCGCGCGGGCCGCTGGTGGTGGGAGAACCAGAATAACAGGGAATGTGGTCTGCACGTTCACAATTGAACGCAGGTCATTTGTCGGTACTGCATTAAACAAATTATCAGGGAATATTATTGACTATGGATACGCTATCCGGTTCGATCAATCATCACGACGCGCAGTTGCATACTGCCCATCTGAAAAGGCTTGAAGCCGAATCCATTTATATCATCCGGGAAGTGTACGCACAGAGCCGTTCGCCTGCCTTGCTGTTTTCCGGTGGCAAGGATTCGGTTGTTCTGCTGCATCTTGCGCGCAAGGCGTTTCGACTGGGCAATCGGCCTTCGACCCTGCCATTTCCTCTGGTTCATATCGATACCGGCCACAACTTTCCTGAAGTCATTCGCTTTCGGGATGCGCTGGTTGCCGCCGAAAATCTTCGTCTGGTCGTCGGACATGTGGAAGATTCCATTAAAAAAGGAACAGTGCGTCTGCGCCGGGAGACAGATTCGCGCAACGCCGCGCAGGCGGTCACACTGCTTGAAACCATTGCCGAGCACGGCTTTGATACGCTAATGGGGGGCGCGCGTCGCGATGAAGAGAAGGCGCGGGCCAAGGAGCGGATCTTTTCCTTTCGTGATGAGTTCGGTCAGTGGGACCCCAAAGCGCAGCGTCCCGAGCTGTGGGAAATCTATAACGCCAGAATTCACCCTGGCGAACAGATTCGGGTCTTTCCTATCTCCAACTGGACCGAACTGGATGTCTGGCAGTACATCGAACAGGAAAACCTGGCCCTGCCTGAAATCTATTATGCGCACGAACGTGAGATCGTGAGACGCAAGTCATTGCTGGTTCCCGTCACACCGCTGACGCCCGTGCAGGACAATGAGCAGAGCGAAGTGGTCAGCGTGCGTTTTCGTACCGTTGGTGACATCAGTTGCACATGCCCGGTGGCTAGCGTTGCGGCAACACCGGCAGATATCATTCGTGAGACTGCGGTTGCAGAAATCACCGAAAGAGGGGCAACGCGAATGGATGACCAGGTGAGCGAAGCTTCAATGGAAAAACGCAAGAAAGAAGGCTACTTCTGAATCATCAGGATCAATGACGATGACAAATGTGAATACAAACGGACTGCTGCGCTTCATTACTGCAGGATCAGTCGACGACGGAAAAAGTACACTGATCGGGCGTCTGCTGTTTGACAGCAAGGCGGTGCTGAGTGATCAGTTGCTTGCGGTCAGCAATGCCAAACATAAGCGTACTGCAGGCGAGCAGATTGACCTGTCGCTGCTGACCGACGGCCTTGAGGCCGAGCGGGAGCAGGGTATTACGATTGACGTGGCCTATCGCTATTTTTCGTCTGCCAGGCGCAAGTTCATTATTGCCGACACGCCGGGACATGAGCAATACACGCGTAATATGGTGACTGGCGCCTCAACGGCTGATGCGGCGATCGTGCTGATTGATCCGGTGCGCGCCCTGGACGAGAACGACAATGTGACTCTGCTTGCCCAGACGCGACGCCACAGTGCACTTTTGCGTCTGCTTGGCATTCGTCATATTGTGGTGGCTGTCAACAAGATGGATCTGATTGATTTTGACCAGGTCAGATTTGAAAAAATCCGTGATGCTTATGCAGCGCTGGCAACTCAGCTGGGTATCGAAAATATCCACTACATTCCTGTATCTGCTCTCGGTGGTGATAATGTGGTGTTCCGCAGTGACAATATGCCCTGGTATCAGGGAGAGCCCTTGCTCGCACTGCTGGAATCCATTGAACTGAAGCAGACGGGTGAGAGTGATCCTCAGGCTCTGCGCTTTCCAGTTCAGCTTGTGATACGCCAGGACGGGAATCAGGCTGACGGCTTTCGTGGCTATATGGGCAAGCTGGCCGCAGGGAAGCTGCAGCCTGGCCAGTCTATCAAGGTTCTGCCTGCCAACCAGACAGCGATCGTTACCGAGATTCTGGGACCTGACGGCCCATTGGCGTCTGCTGTGGCAGGCGATGTCCTTACGCTCAGCCTGGATCGCGATATTGATGTATCCCGAGGCGACATCTTCGTTGCTGCAGAGGCGGACGTACAACCAAAACGCGCAATTGAAGCAGATCTGTGCTGGTTCGATACCGATCCTCTGGATCTGAAGCGCAAGTATTTGATGCGTCATACCTTTGCTTCGGTGCCGGTGCGGATCAGCAGGATTGATAAAGTCCTGGACGTGAAAACACTGCTCAGTGAAAGCGGCAGCGAGCAATTGCGCCTTAACGATATCGGGCAGGTGCAGCTTACGCTGCAGAAACCGCTGGTGACCGACAGCTACGAAGAGAATGCTGTCACCGGCTCATTTATTCTCATTGATGAAGTCAGCAACAATACCGTTGCCGCCGGAATCGTCAAAGCACAGGCGGCAGCCTGAATAGAAAAAGTGCGATATCACAATCCTGATATCGCACTCCGTTCACTATCGCGTTCTTCCATTTAAAAATAATGCATCCATAACCGGCGAATACTTCTCTCTGATGAAATGTATTCGCCCTGACGCTTGCCAATTCATGCGGCGGTCTTTTCCGGGCGACGATTGAATACCGCCATTTTCCGTGGCTTGATATAGACGGTATCGCCAGGGTTCAGGCCCAGCAGGCGATAGCGTTCCCGCGTCATGACAACTTCCACTGGCTGGCTGTCGCCTTCTCGTTCAAGTTCCAGTCGAACAACGGGGCCAATCGCGTGCACATGGTCGATTCGACCACGGTCAAGCGCATTATCGGCGCTTTGCGTAAGCTCTATATCATGAGGGCGGATGTATGCCGTGACCTCATCCTGGGTAGCAGCCTGTCTGTGACCTTCAGATAGCGGTTGCGAAAAATCGCCGCTGGTAAAGTTTTCGTCCTGTATGCGACCATGGAACAGGTTAACGTCGCCAAGAAACTGGGTCACAAAGGCACTGGCAGGATGTTCGTAGATTTCATCAGGGGTGCCAACCTGCTCAATATGACCATGGTTCATGACCACCACGCGATCGGACACTTCCAGCGCTTCCTCCTGATCGTGTGTCACAAAGATGCTGGTGAGGTGTATTTCGTCGTGCAGTTGCCGCAGCCAGCGGCGCAGGTCTTTGCGTACTTTGGCATCCAGTGCGCCAAACGGCTCATCCAGCAGCAGAACACGGGGCTCAACGGCCAGGGAGCGCGCCAGCGCGATACGCTGCCGCTGTCCGCCCGATAACTGGCTGGGATAAGCGTCGGCCAGCCAGTCCAGTTGCACCATTTTCAGCAGTCGGTAGACTTTTTCGCGGATTTCGGCTTTGGACGGACGCAGACGCCGAGGCTTGACCGCCAGGCCGAATGCAATATTGTCGAACACGGTCATGTGGCGAAACAGGGCATAGTGCTGGAATACAAAGCCGATACCGCGTTCGGTCACATGTTTTTCTGTGGCATCACGTCCCTCAAAGAGCAGCTTGCCCGAATCCGGCTGTTCCAGACCTGCCACGATTTTCAGCAGTGTGGTCTTGCCGCAGCCCGATGGCCCGAGCAGTGCCAGCAGTTCTCCACTGTGAATCTGCAGACTGATATCGTCCAGCGCCTTGAAGTCGCCGAAGGTTTTTGTGATGTTTTTAACTTCGATGCTCACGATGCGTTTCCTTTTGAATTTGCCCGCTGCTAATGCGGCACACCCAGGGCGCGCGCAAACCAAGCCTGCCGGCAAAGAATATTCCAGTCGTCATAACGGGTTCAATGACGTTTGTGAAGATGGTGTCGCCGGCACATGATCCTGGGTTGCGACCAGTGATGCACCCGCTACGCCGCGATGCAGGGAATGTCGCTGCGACCTGGTCTGTTGCCATTCGATGAATGATTTGATGACCAGCGTCACAATGGCCAGCAGAGCCAGAATCGATGCACATACGAATGCGCCGGCGATATTGAATTCGTTGTAGAGAATTTCCACATGCAGGGGAATGGTATTGGTCACCCCGCGGATATGGCCTGAAATCACACTGACGGCACCAAATTCTCCCATGGCTCTGGCGTTGGTCAGGATCACGCCATAAAGGAGTCCCCATTTGATGTTGGGCAAGGTGACATGCCAGAACGTCTGCAGGCTGCCTGCACCCAGTACCAGGGCCGCCTGTTCTTCATCCGATCCCTGCGACTGCATCAGGGGTATCAGTTCTCTTGCCACGAACGGGAAGGTGACGAACGTGGTAGCCAGAACAATGCCTGGAATAGCAAAGATAATCTTCATATCGTGATCGTCCAGCCAGACGCCCAGGGCGGTCTGGTTGCCAAACAGCAGAAGATACATGAGGCCAGCCACCACCGGAGAGACAGAAAAGGGCAAATCAATCAATGTGACCAGAAAACTCTTCCCGCGAAAATTGAACCTGGCAATGGCCCATGCGGCAGCAATACCAAATATGACATTCAAGGGTACGGCAATGGCAGCAGTCAGTAGCGTCAGCGAGATTGCCGAAACGGCGTCTGGTGCAGACAGGGTCTCGCGGTAAAACTCCCATCCCTTGCTCAATGCCACACCGAATACCAGGAACATGGGCAAGGCGATAAAAAGCAGAACAAACACAAGTGCAATGGAGGTCAGCAGGTACCGGACCCAGCGCCTTTCAGTTCGTTGAAAATTCGTATTCATGCCGAGCCTCAGTTCATGCCATTGCGTTTGTTATTCCAGCGCTGAATCAGATTGATCAGCAGGAGCACCAGAAAGGAGATCAGCAGCATCAGTACAGCCAGCGCGGTTGCGCCGGTATAGTCTGACTGTTCAAGTTTGGCGGTAATCAGCAGCGGTGTAATTTCAGAGACCATGGGGATATTGCCGGCAATGAAAATCACTGAGCCATATTCACCTGCGGCTCGGGCAAATGCCATGGCGGCGCCGGTCAGCAGGGCAGGCGCAATAGCGGGAAAGATGACGCGTGCAAAGATCAGCCAGCGGCTTGCACCCAGACAGGTTGCTGCATCTTCCAGCTCGGGCTCCAGATCTTCAAGAACAGGCTGCACCGAGCGAACAATAAACGGCAGGCTGATGAAGATCAGGGCGATAACAATACCGGTTGGCGTGTAGGCCACTTTGATACCCAGTGGCGCCAGCAGACTGCCCAGTAATCCGTTGGGTGCGTATAGCGTGGTCAGAGCAATGCCGGCGACGGCGGTGGGCAATGCGAAGGGCAGATCAATGAAGGCATCAATGATTTTCTTGCCGGTAAAGTCATATCGCACCAGTACCCAGGCGGTTATCAATCCCAGAACCACATTTATCAGCACGGCAATGATTGAAGAGCCGAAAGTGACGTACAGAGATCGGATGACCCTTTCATCTGAAATAGTGTTCATAAAGCCCGACAAACCCAGTTGCGCCGTCCAGCCGAACAGCACGGCAAAGGGGATCAGTACAACCAGGCTAAGCCAGAATAGCGTAATGCCCAGCGTGATACCAAAGCCGGGCAGGACGGAATATTGTTTTTGAAGCAGCGTCATGGGAATGTTTTCATGGGCAATCGTCGTCGTTTTCAGCAAGATCTGCATTGGGTCACAGGTGCACTGCTTCGCGCAGCAGATCTTTGTTGAGCGATGAGCGTTATTTTTTCAGATAGATCTGGTCGAAAATCCCGCCATCGGCGAAATGTTTTTTGCTCGCTTCTGTCCAGCCACCCAGATCTGCGATACTGACCGTCTTGACCGGTGGGAACACTTTATCTGCCTCGGCCTTCAATGAAGTATCGGTGGGGCGATAGAAGTTTTTGATTGCAACTCGCTGAGCTTCAGGCGTGTAGAGAAAATTCAGATAGGCTGTTGCTACATCGCGCGTTCCGCGTTTATCCACCACTTTGTCGACGACCGCCACAGGTGGCTCTGCCAGGATGGACAATGAAGGCACGACGATATCAACCTGACCCTCTCCCAGTTCTTTCTGAGACAGGAAGGCTTCGTTCTCCCAGGCCAGCAGCACATCACCTATCTGACGCTGAACAAAGGTCAGCGTGGAACCGCGCGCACCGGAGTCAAGTACCGGGACATGGCTGTACAGGTCTTTCAGATACTGTTTGGCGCTATCCTCGGTGGCGCCAGGCTGCGCTTTGGCCCACGCATAGGCGGCCAGATAATTCCAGCGGGCGCCACCCGATGTTTTGGGGTTCGGTGTGATAACCTGAACATCCGGTTTGATCAGATCGCTCCAATCCTTGATGCCTTTGGGATTGCCCTTGCGCACCAGAAACACAATAGTCGACGTGAAGGGCGTGCTGTTATGCGGAAACTTGGCTTCCCAATCCTGATTGATGCGCTTGCTTTTCTGCGCAATGGTGTTGATATCCACGGCAAGCGCGAGTGTCACAACGTCGGCATCCAGTCCGTTATCTACCGAGCGAGCCTGAGAACCCGAACCACCATGCGACTGTTTGATCGTCAGATTGTCGCCGGTTTTTTCTTTCCACTGCTTCGCGAACACGCCATCGATTTCCTGATACAGCTCGCGGGTAGGATCGTAGGATACATTAAGCAGCGTCAGATCTTTTGCCTGAGCGGCAGCGGACAGCGCGGTAAGGGCGAAAGCGGCAACCGTAGCGTTGCGAAGGATTTGTGTCAGGGATGTCATGAACGGCCTTTGTCTGTCTGCACTGAGAGGGTTGAGTGAAAGTGCTTTCAGTGTAGAGAATCAGGTCGTCAGGACGAACGATTAAATTCTGATAATGATATGTGCTGGAACAATATAAAACGCAAAGAGGCAAAGCAGGGGAAATAAACAAGGGCCGCCGTATCCCTTGTCATTTCTGGAAATATTGCGTTTGTGATAGTCGATTTTGCGATGAAAAACACAAGCCCGCGGGGTGCGGGCTTGCAAGTCAGGGTAATAAGTTAATAATGTACCGATTTAAAAACCCGCACATGGCCCTGAATCGGGCAGGGACGGCGGGCCGGTTTTCAAAATGGCATTGCGTCAGATATCGAGCAATTCTTCCGGGTCCTTTTCACGGTGCTGTTCAACACTGACCTGACCGATACGGCGACCATCGAGTTCCACAACTTTGAACACGGTTTTGATGGGCCCCTGCTCAAGTTCAAAGACGTCACCGGGCTGTGCAAGGCGATCAAACTGCCGCAACAGATAGCCGGCCAGAGTGGCGGTCTCTTCGTTATCATCATAAAGACCGTCGATATTCAGAATCTGCTCAAGATGGCGCAAGTCGGCTGCGCCGTCTATCATCCAGCGACCTTCACCCACCTCAACAATATCCGGGGTTTCATCTTCATCCGGGAATTCCCCGGCAATGGCTTCAAAAACGTCCATGGCCGTAACAAGCCCTTCGATGGCGCCGAATTCGTCTGTGACGACCACCAGCTGTCCGCGACTTTCCTTGAGTGTCTGTATCAGGGTGAGGATGTTGATGGACTCCGGGACCACCAGCGGTTTACGCAATTTTTTAACGCTGATCTGGCCTTCCGTGAGGATATCGGCAATCAGATCGCGTGCGCGACCAACACCGATGATTTCGTCCAGCGCGCCGCGACAGATCGGGAAAAAGGTATGCGGTGTATTGATAATCTCATCTCTGATCTGCAGGATGTCATCTTCGATATTGATCCATGAAATATCCGAGCGGGGCGTCATGATCGAATGAATGCTGCGATCGGCCAGCGTGAGCACTCCACTGACCATATAGCGCTCCTCATCTTCAAACACGACAGGGTGTTCGTCTTCCATGCTTGGATTTTCCATATGCGCCTCGTCAGGAGGACGTTTGCCGAGCATGCGTAAAATACCCTCGGCCGTGCGTTCGCGCATGGGGCGGGTGGCTTCGGACCGTTTCAGGCTGCGGCGCGCAATCTGGTTGAATATTTCGATCATGACTGAGAAGCCAATGGCCGCGTACAGATAGCCTTTGGGTACCTTGAATCCAAAACCTTCTGCCAACAGCGAGAACCCGATCATGAGCAAAAAGCCCAGGCACAGTACCACGACGGTGGGATGCTGGTTCACAAAATTGGTCAAAGGTTTTGAGGCAACCAGCATCACTGCCATGGCAATAATGACCGCTGCGAACATGACGGGCAGATGGTCTACCATACCTACGGCGGTAATAATGGAGTCCAGGGAAAAGATGGCATCGAGCACAATAATCTGCGTGACGATAACCCCGAAGCTTGCATAAACTCGTGGGCCGGAAGAGACCTTGGCTTTGCCTTCGAGTCGTTCATGCAGTTCCAGCGTCCCCTTGAACAGCAGGAAAAAGCCGCCGGCAATCAGAATCAGATCGCGTCCCGAAAAGGACAGGCTATAGATGGAAAACAGCGGCGTGGTGAGTTTGATCAGCCACGACATGACCGATAGCAGCATCAGTCGCATGATCAGCGCCAGTGCCAGTCCGGTGATACGAGCTTTATCGCGCTGTCTTGGGGGTAGTTTGTCTACCAGAATGGCAATGAAGACAAGGTTGTCTATGCCTAAAACCAACTCCAGAACAATCAGCGTAATCAGGCCTACCCATACATTTGGGTCAAGCAACAGCTCCATCAAGGGACTCCAGTCATTGAGATCATCAAATAGTAGCAGATAAAACCGCTATCTTTTCCACTTCGCGAAACGCGCAGATTATTACTTTTGATTACCCCGAATTGACAGCATCCCCGGCGTTTGCGGTAAAGTGATTCTTTTTTGCGGGATGCTGCGCATGAATCATCATTCGGGAGTGTGAATGGACTGGGGTCTTGAACTGAAGGCAAGTGCCTTATGGCTTTTGCAGGCCTACGTTATTTCATTTGTCGCTATTGTCGTGATCGGCTGGATACTGACGCACTATACCCATTGGGGACGGCAGTTCTGGAAGCTGGCCGGGAGCTATTTCAATCCCAGACGATCGCTGCGGCCCATCGTCATGTTCAGTATCATCCTGCTCCTGAGTCTGTCGGGCGTGCGTGTCAATGTGCTGTTTTCCAACTGGTACAACAGCATGTATACGGCATTGCAAAAGCTGGACGAAACCAACTTCTGGATTCAGATGGGGGTATTTACGATCCTGGCCGCCATTCATATTGTGCGTTCGCTGACCTCGTTTTACCTGCAGCAGGCCTTTACGATCAACTGGCGGGAATCGCTGAACGGCGAATTTCTGACCAAATGGCTCTCCCATAGCAGCTACTATCGCTCACATTACCTCAGCACGCCGGCAGATAACCCGGATCAGCGTATTCAGCAGGACATTTCCAGTTTTGTTACTGTGTCGCTGGATCTGTGCCTGGGGGTGATCAGTTCACTGGTGTCTGCCGTCGCCTTCACCATTATTCTGTGGACCCTGTCCGGTGATCTGACCCTTGGCGGGTTTACGATCCCGCGTGGCATGGTATTTGCCCTGTTCATTTACATTCTGATTGCCACTGTCTTTGCCTTTCGAATCGGCCGGCCCTTGATTCTGCTTAACTTTCTTGACGAGAAATTCAACGCGGATTACCGGTATTCACTGGTCCGGGTCCGCGAATACGCCGAAAGCATTGCGTTCTACAAAGGCGAAAGAATCGAAATGGGCAAGCTTATGAGTCGTTTCCGGCAAATTATCGGCAATGTCTGGGCTATCGTGCACCGAAGCGTCAAGTTTCAGGGCTTTAACTTTTTCGTGTCGCAGACGGCCGTCATCTTCCCATTCATTATTCAGGCACCGCGCTTTTTTTCACAGCAGATCACGCTTGGCGCCATGACGCAAAGTGCCCAGGCGTTTGGCACGCTGCACGACAATCTGTCGTTTTTCCGAAATGCCTACGATGCCTTCGCCGGCTACCGCGCAACGTTAAACCGTCTGCATGGCTTCCTGACGAATATTGAAAATGCCGATGCCTTGCCCCTGCCGGATGTGAGCCAGGATGCCGATACGGTTCTTCTTGAGGATGTCAGCATTCGAACACCACTGGGTCAGGAGTTGGTTAACGGCCTGAGTATGAGAGTGGAAAAAGGCCAGTCCTGGCTGCTGCAGGGCCCTTCGGGCTCGGGCAAAACCACGATTTTGCGTGCGGTGGCGGGCCTGTGGCCCTATTCAACCGGCAAAATTGTCCGCCCCGAAGACGACATTCTATTTCTGTCTCAGAAGCCATATGTGCCCGAAGGAACGCTGCTGGAGGCGCTGTATTATCCGCATCCGGTACCTGAAGATGGCCTGGAGAAAGGTCGGCAGGCGCTGCTGGACGTGCATCTGGCGCATCTGCAGCCACGTATTGAAGAGTCCGTCAGCTGGTCTCACACCCTGTCACTGGGTGAGCAACAACGGGTCGCATTCGCACGGTTGTTGCTGGCCGAGCCGGTGGCTGCATTTATTGACGAGGCGACCTCTGCCATGGATGAGGGGCTGGAAGATGCCATGTATCGATTGGTTCACGAACGTTTGCCGACGCTGAAACTGATCAGCGTCGGGCATCGCAGCACGCTGATTCCGCAACATACGCATCTGCTGCACCTGAATGGCGACGGAACCTGGTACGCGCGCGACATCGAGACGTCACCATCGGCGCAATAATCAAATAAGGAGCCGGAATGACTCAAAAACAGCAGGCAGATCACGTTTCGGGCGCCCAGGGAAACAGCGCAGATGTGCGTGTGGACGCATGGGATGTGCTGAAACAGGATGCTTCATTGATTCGCCATGAGGTTTTTGTGGTCGAACAGCAGGTGCCCGAATCGCTGGAGATGGATGATATGGACGCGCATTGCGTGCATGCAGTAGCGTACGATGCCGAAAATGTGCCCCTGGCGACGGGCCGTCTGTTGCCCGATGGACATATCGGCCGCATGGCCGTGCGTCGTCAGGCGCGGGGAACGGGCCTGGGTGGGCTGGTGTTGAACAGGCTGATTCAGGCCGCCAGAGAGCGGGGTGATGAAGAAGTGGTGCTCAGCGCCCAGGTTCATGCCCTGGGATTTTACGAAAGGTATGGATTTGTTGCCGAGGGAGACGTCTATCTGGACGCCGGGATCGAGCACAGAACCATGCATTTGATGCTGGACTGAGGCTATTTCCTGAAGGAGACATCCTTGATCCAGGACGTCCCTTCAATTGAAATACCATACGCTGATGTGTACCTGGCGCGCAGGTGCTCACTTATCCGAGAGCGAGCGGGGTCAGCCAGGACCAGGGACTATGCTTAAAGGCAGCGCCCAGAATATAGATGAAAACCAACACGGCCAGTACCGCAAACAGCGCCTTTTGTCCCTGGGTACGGGCCCGTTTGATAGCCATGGTGCCCAGCACGATATACAGCACCAGCGCGATCAGTTTGGCAACAATAAACGCCTGCATACCGATGGCAGACAACAGGTAAAGGCCGCAGACCAGAAGCAGGGTATCGATGACGTGTGGCGCGATTCGCACAAAAGGCCTGGACAGCATGGCTGACCCGTTTACTGCCCAACAGGCGCGAACGATAAAGAAAAGCAGACTCAGAATGGCAAAGGTCATGTGAAAATGTTTGACCATCAGATAGCCGGGCATGGGACAGGTTCCTTATGGATGACTTGGCAATGGTTACTCAGTGCGTGGCAGAACCTTCACGGGCTGGTTGCCAGAGCCAAAGCCCATGAAAATTTGCAGCCTGTATTTTAAGACAACTTGGGTTGGCTGGTTTTGTCTTATATGTCAATGATCTGTATTTGTACAATCCCGCGGGATTAATGTAATAGAATGGTGTTAACCTAACGCACATGGGCCTCACGGCTTTGTGAGCGCACCATTCAATTTTGAAGAAACTACGCATGGCAACGAGAAAAAAATCAGGACATCCTCAGCAGTCATCGCTGCCGCTGCCCGAACACGGACAGGATTATGATCCGGACGTTCCCTCCCGCGAAAATATACTGAATCTCTTACGCGGTTCCCAGTCGCCCAAACCGCTGCAGCAACTCATCAACCATTTCAATCTGACGCGTCAGGCTGGCGTCGATGGACTGGAAAAGCGCCTTGGCGCCATGCAGCGGGATGGTCAGCTCGAGAATGTCGCCGAGGGCTGGCAGGTCACCGCAAAACCCAAGGATTACGTCATCGGCCGCGTGCAGGGACATCGCGATGGGTTCGGTTTCCTGATTCCAGAGGATGGCGGACCGGATCTGTTCCTGTCTCCTCGGGAAATGCTCAAGGTGCTGCACGGCGATCGTGTCCAGGTCAAGCCAACGGGCGAGTATCGTGGCAAGCTGGAAGGGACGATTGTCGAGGTGCTCGAGCGCAGTACCAATCGTCTGGTAGGACGCCTGCTGCAGGAGCAGGGCATATACGTGGTCGCACCTGAAGACCAGAGAATCAAGCATGATGTTCTGGTACCGGCGTCCGACCTGGGAGGCGCCCAGCATGGTCAGGTGGTCACGGTAGAGATTGTCCAGCAGCCGACGCGACATACGCAGCCGCTGGGCCGAATTATCGAAGTGCTGGGTGAGATCGATGATCCCGGCATGGAAATTGAGATTGCGGTACGTAAATTTGATGTTCCGGTGGGTTTTTCGGAAGCCGCGCTGGCACAGGCAGACGCGCTTCCCGAAACGGTAAGACAGCGTGATCTCAATCATCGCGTAGACCTGCGGGATGTGCCTTTCATTACCATTGACGGAGAGGACGCACGTGATTTTGACGATGCCGTCTATTGCGAACCGGTCAATCTGGGCACGGAACAGCGGCGGCGCAAAGGCTGGCGCCTGCTGGTCGCGATTGCTGACGTGAGTCATTACGTGCAGCCGGAAGATGCGCTGGATACCGATGCGCTGGCGCGCGGCACCAGCGTATATTTCCCTCGGCGCGTGATTCCAATGCTGCCCGAGAAACTGTCCAACGGACTCTGTTCGCTCAATCCCCAGGTGGATCGGCTTGTGCTGGTCTGTGACATGGTGATCCCTGCCACAGGTGCCAAGGCTGGTACCGTGGCGGCGTATCAGTTCTACAACGCGGTCATCCATTCTCATGAACGGACCACGTACACACAGATCTGGACGGCATTGCAGCAGATTGACGGACCCACGGCACGGGCACTAAAGCATGTGCTGCCGCATATCCAGGACCTGTACACGCTTTACCAGTTGCTGGACAGCACCCGCAAAAAGCGCGGTGCCATGGACTTTGATACCATTGAAACCAAAATCATCAGCAATGATCTGGGCAAGATTGAACAGATCGTTCCTCATGTCCGCAATGACGCGCACAAACTGATCGAAGAGTGCATGCTGGCGGCAAACACATGCGCCGCCGAATTTATCAAGGCCAACAAGCGTCATGGCCTGTATCGTGTTCACGAGGGCCCCACGCCAGAAAAACTGGCGAATCTGCGTGAGTATTTGCGCACTCTGGGCCTCTCTCTGCAAGGGGGCGACGAACCCAGCGGCAAAGATTACGCGGCATTGCTTGATGCCGCACGTGCAAGGCCCGATTTTCAGATTATCCAGACCATGGCCCTGCGATCCATGCAGCAGGCCATCTACAGTCCGGACGATGCGGGCCATTTTGGTCTCGCTTATCCCAGTTACACCCATTTCACCTCGCCAATCCGGCGCTACCCGGATCTGCTGACGCATCGTGTCATCAAATCGATCCTGGCAAAACGTGCCTACGTGCCGGAAGCCGCAGGCGTGCCACGGGTCGAAGGCGAGTCACGTCAGCAGCATGAACACGCCTTGTGGGAAAAACTGGGTGTCGTGCTGTCTGCCTATGAAAGACGTGCCGATGATGCCTCGCGCGATGTAGAAGCCTGGCTCAAATGCTGGTTCGTGCGCGAACACGTAGGCGAAGTGTTCAGTGGCAAAGTCACTGGAGTGACGTCCTTCGGGCTGTTTGTGACGCTGGACACGCTTTATGTCGAGGGTCTGGTTCACGTGTCGGAACTGGGAACGGATTACTTTCAGTTCAATGAAAGCCTGAACGAGCTGCGAGGGGAGCGTACCGGCAAAAAATACCGCCTGACCGATAGTGTTCAGGTGCAGGTCACGCGTGTGGATCTGGAAGCACGCCGTATTGAATTTGCGTTGGTCAAAGGGATCACGTATGATTCGCTGCGAAAAGAGGCCATGCGTCAGGATACGCCGCCACGCCAGCCGAAACGGGCTGCAAAACCCAAGCCGGCAGGCGTAAAAAGCCGGGGGCAGCAGGCGCTGGAGCGTCGCGCAGCTGCCAAAAAGGCAGGAAAGAAGGCTTCCGCCCCCAAGGGCAAGAAATCGTCTCGCCGGCGCTAAGCGTCAGGGACCGGGCGTCCGTCACAGGCAATGCAGTTTGCATCTGCCCGGACGCCTGATCGTATTCAATTCAGGAAATCATTATGTCTAGCCGTCAATTACTGGCCGGGTTTCATGCCGTGACCGCGCGAATCCGTCACGCACCCGATTCCATTCGGGAAATCTATATTGAAGCGTCACGCAACGATAAGCGCATGCAAAGCCTGGTCGATCAGGCCAAAAAAGCAGAAATCAAGGTTGTTCCGGTGTCGCCGGACCGTCTGGAAGGACTGGCCAAGGGCGTCAGGCATCAGGGTGTCGTCGCCATGGCGGATGCCAAGCAGCTTGCCGTGACGGTGGACGATGTGCTTGATATCATCACAGAGCCTGCGCACCTGCTTATTCTGGATGGCGTGACCGATCCGCATAACCTGGGTGCGTGCCTGCGAACTGCAGATGCGGCTGGTGTGCATGCTGTCATTGCACCGAAGGACAGGGCAGTGGGACTGAATGCCACGGTTCAGCGCGTTGCCTGCGGAGCCGCTGACACCGTTCCGTACATTATGGTGACGAATCTGGCCAGAACCATGCGCGCATTGAAAGAGCGCGATATCTGGCTGATTGGCACCGATGATGAGGCAGAGAGTGATATGCACGCGGTTGATGCGAAGCGACCCATTGCCTGGGTCATGGGCGCAGAGGGTGAAGGACTCAGACGTCTGACCCGTGAGACCTGCGACCAGCTGGTGCGAATTCCCATGCTCGGCGCGGTGGAAAGCCTGAACGTAAGTGTCGCCAGTGCGGTATGTTTATTCGAGACCGTAAGGCAAAGAAAGTAAAGTTCTTAGGACAAAGAGAGTAATTTGATTTTCAGAGATCGCAGATGAAAGAACAACAGCTGACCACGACCATTTTGCATGCCGACAGGCGTGATCGTATTGAGCACGGCGCCATTCACAAGCCCATTCACGTTTCAACGGAATATGCGTATGACGACGCACGCGAGCTGGCGGCCGTATTTCAGGGAAAGGCCGGGTATACCTATTCTCGCCAGGGAACGCCTACCACGGCTGCGCTGGAAAACAAGATCACCTTGCTTGAACAAGGCAAGGGCACCGTCACGTTTGCCACCGGCATGGCCGCACTGAGTGCGATATTTTTTACGCTGCTGCGCAAAGGTGATCACCTGATTTCCAGCAGTTTCATCTTTGGCAATACCAATAGTCTGCTTGGAACACTTGGGCAATTTGGCGTGGATATCACGTTTGTGGATCCGACCGATGTTCAAAGCGTGAAGGCCGCCATTCGTCCCGAAACCCGCATGGTGTTTGTCGAAACCATAGCTAACCCGGGAACGCAGATAGCAGATCTGGCGAATATCGGCCTGCTGTGTCGCGAACACAAACTGCCCTATGTTGTGGACAATACTTTGACCTCACCGTTTTTGCTGAAGGGACGGGACATTCATGCTTCCCTGGTCATGAATTCTTTGTCCAAATACATTTGTGGTCACGGAAATGCGCTGGGTGGCTCTGTCACCAACACCGGCCTTTATGACTGGTCCGAATTTCCAAATATTTACAATGATTATAAAAAGGGCAATCCGGATGGATGGGGACTGCTGCAAATCAAAAAGAAAGGGTTGCGCGATATGGGCGGAACCCTGTCTTCCGAAGCGGCCCACAAGATCGCTGCAGGGGCGGAAACACTGGCCTTGCGCATGACGCAGTCGTGTTCGAATGCGCTGGCGCTGGCAACGTTTCTGCAGTCTCACCCTGGTATCGCAAGCGTTCGTTACCCCGGTCTGCCCGATCATCCTCAGCATGCACTGGCCAAAAAACTCTTCAAAGGCCATTATGGCGCGCTATTGGGGGTAGAGCTGATCAACGGCATGGATTGTTTTGATTTTCTCAATTCGCTGAACGTTGTTATACTGGCTACGCATCTGGGGGATTCAAGAACACTTTCGCTGCCGGTGGCGCACACCATTTATTATGAAATGGGCCCTGAGCGACGGGCAGAAATGGGAATTGGAGATAACCTGTTGCGAATCTCTGTGGGCATCGAAGACGAACAGGACCTGATCGATGATTTTGCTCAGGCGCTTGAGCGTTGTTGCAAATGATGACTCTGCGAGAAATTTCGGATAGTGTTTGCGATTTGCGAACCTGTCCGGGGTGTATGAAAAAAAAGACAATATCGCAGAATTAATTGAATATTGTCAAAAACCTAATGAATATGCGGCTGTTGCTCGGTTTTTTTCTTGACAGGCATTGATTTAGAGGCGATTATATTCCGGATGAATTAACCATCATAATTTTTAACTTGGGGTTGTCTGAATGAACAAAACAGAACTCGTTGAATACATTGCTACCAAGGCAGATATCTCTAAAGCTGCTGCAGGTCGCTCTCTTGACGCCGTTATCGCTGCTGTTAAACAACAGCTGAAAAAAGGCGGCACTGTGACTCTGGTAGGTTTCGGTACTTTTGCCGTTTCTACCCGCGCTGCTCGTACCGGCCGTAACCCACGCACTGGCGAAGCCATCAAAATCAAAAAAGCCAAAGTGCCTAAGTTCCGTCCAGGTAAAGCACTGAAAGACGCAGTAAACTAAGTGCAGACAATCGTCAGTCTGCTGCTTTGTGTAGACAGACCGACGCCTTGCCAACAAAAAACCGACCCCTTATAAAAAGCGGTCGGTTTTTTGTTGAGGCCTGTTCTGGCGCAAGTCCGGGCACGTCCAGATCGAATTCAAATAAAAAGGGGAATCAAAATGGCGGCAGGTAGCCTGTTGATGTTGCTTGACGATATTGCCAGTGTGCTGGACGATATTGCGCTTATGAGCAAAACCGCAATCAAAGGGTCTGCGGCGACCGTTGATGATGTGGCTGTACTTGGCAAGACCGCAATGAAAAAAACGTCTGGTGTGCTGGGTGACGACCTGGCGCTCAATGCCCAGCAGGTTACTGGCGTCAAAGCCGACAGGGAACTGCCAGTGGTATGGGCGGTTGCCAAAGGATCTTTGCTCAATAAGGTCATTCTGGTGCCTGCAGCACTTCTCATCAGTTATTTCATCCCATGGCTTATTACGCCGTTGCTGATGCTGGGCGGTGCCTTTCTTTCCTTTGAAGGTGCGGAAAAGGTTATCGAAGCTTTCTTTCACAAGGACAAAAAAACCGCAAGGAAACAGGCGCCGATGGACGAGAAGACAAAAATCAGCGGGGCGGTCAGAACAGATTTCATTCTGTCGGCGGAAATCATCGTTATCGCGCTGGGTGTGGTTTCGAAAGAGCCCATCATGACACAGGTGATTATTCTGTCGCTTGTGGCGGTGTTGATTACGGTGTTTGTGTATGGACTGGTGGCCTGCATCGTCAAACTGGATGATCTGGGTCTGTATCTGACAGAACGTGCAGGAGCGGCCTCTCAGTCTATCGGACGCGGCATTCTCTGGCTGGCTCCCTGGCTGATGAAACTGTTGTCGATTGTAGGCACAATCGCCATGTTTCTGGTTGGCGGCAGCATCATCCTGCATGGTATTCCAGGTGCAGAGCACTGGCTCGAGTCTGTCCTGCCAGCAGAAGGGATCAGCGCAGGCATTCTTACTTTGCTTGCTCATTTGCTGACCGGACTGGTGCTGGGTTGCCTGATTGTTGCTGTGATGTCGCTTTTCCACAAAAAAGAACATGCGGCATGAAAAAATACTTGCCACACGATCAATCTGTCTCTATAATTTAATGCTTAGTTGATCGACGGGTGCTTAGCTCAGTTGGTAGAGCGGCGCCCTTACAAGGCGTAGGTCACAGGTTCGACCCCTGTAGCACCCACCAATCCGAAGGTCAATTAACTACCAAAATCAGGGACTTATGCAAAAGCATCAAGTCCCTTTTTGTTGTCAGTTCGATTAGTCTTTGTAGCATTAGTAGAAGAATCAAAAGAGCCCGGGGTTCACGACAAACAACCAACGATGACCCTTAAAGCGGTTCTTCAAAAATACTATGTTGACTACCGTGAGTGATTCCGTGAAAAGGCGCGTGCAAAGCGTCTATTCGAAGACAGGCAAGGCACGTTCAGGAACAGGCAAAATGTGTTCGACGTCGGTTGAAGAGTGTTCGAGGTCGGATTTGGCGTGTCTGATAAAGGCATCGCGAGATTGGCGATGCCCTATGCCTGTTCATCAGACCTGGCTGAACCAGCTCTTGAGCAGTTGTGTGGATTCGGCGTCACCGCTTTGTGTGTCCGGTCCCTGGATATCCAGTACGGCATCCTGATCGACAGGGAAAGACTGATTGGCAATTTCTTCGGCCCGCACCATGAACGAATCGCGTGCCACACCGGGTTTGGCAACAGCATCCAGAAAGGTATTGATCGACTCACGGCCGTGATCATTCAGCTTGTACATATGAACTTTCCCTGTTGTGGTTGTTGATGAATTAACAAGTGTTAGTCTATCATCGTCCGGCAGTCAGGTTCTTGTTGAGCAAGGTGGCAAGTGAAGAAGCGACGCTTTGCAGGTCACGGGACAGGGTGCTGGTGTCCAGTTCGAAGCTGCCGATTTTGCGGATATGTCGTCGCAGCCGTTGCAAAAATTCAATGTCAAAAATATAGGCGCTGGCTTCAGCATCGCAGGCGATGGCACAGTCTTGTGGATTGACGTAACAGTTGCCGGATTGGTCTATATGCGACGCGTGATCGCGGTCAACAATGATCCTGACTGGTTTCTCAGCCGAAATTGCGCTTGCGGATGTTGAAGCAGAAGATGATACAGCAGAGGGGGCGGAATGGCTCATAGAACGCTCCTGTTTAGCTGGTTTGACCGGATGTCGGGGCAGCAAGTTGGACTAAATTCCCCCATGCGGTTGTCGTATAAGAATTCACTTCCAGGAAATGTCCCTCAGAAAGAGAGGAAAGTCCCGCGGAAAGAACCTTATATGAAACGGCAATGTATTTATATTATTGCAGTGCAAGGTCGATTGTCAACCCACGGCGCGTAAGAGCAAATATCCGCTAGTACAATCACAGGGATGAATCAGCTTGCGTGAAAGGATAAGATAGAGCCTTAATTGAATGCTCAGGCTTGAATGCTCAGGCTCAGTTTCATTCTCGGACCAACTCTGCTCAGGCTAACGGCTTCCCGGGCTAACGCTGTCCGGGCTTACGGTTCATACAGATTCTTTCCTCTAACGCGCTTCATGAAATTCATCCATACCTCCGATTGGCATCTGGGTCGCTCACTGTGCAATCATTCCTTACTTGACGACCAGGCTTATGTACTGGATCAGATCGTACACTACGCCCAGCATCACCAGGCAGATGCGCTGGTCATCGCCGGGGATGTTTATGATCGCGCCATCCCGCCAGCAGCTGCGGTTACGCTGCTCAATGATTTTCTGAATCGCATGCACGTGTTGAAAATTCCGGTCATTATCATTCCCGGTAATCACGATAGCGCTGACAGGCTCGGTTTTGCCGCCATGCAACTGGATCTCACCGGTGTGCATATCATTGCTGACTTTGAACGCATGCAGCAGCCCGTCACAATCAGCTCAACTACCGGTACGCTGCATTTTTACGGCATTCCCTTCGCCGATCCTGAACCGGTACGCCTGTTTTCGCAACAGGATATTGGCAGCTATGAAGACGCGCACCGATATCTGATAAGCCGTATCCGGCAAAACATGCCGGAAGAGGGAGCGCATGTGTTAATCAGCCATTGCTTTCTGGCCGGCAGTCAGGAAAGTGAATCGGAAAGGCCGCTGACGGTAGGTGGCTCCGATCAGGTATCGGCATCGCTGTTTGACGGGTTTTCTTATGTCGCCCTTGGGCACATACACGGGCCTCAGGCGTTCCGGGAAGGTCGAATTCGTTACAGCGGTTCGCCACTCAAATACAGCTTTTCCGAAGAAAAACACAGCAAGGGCGTATTGCTGGTAGAAATTGATGGTGCAGGTAAGGCGACTAGTACCGCATTGCCGCTAAAGCCCATGCACGATGTGCGCAGCATTCAAGGTAAGCTGAACGACCTGATTGAGGCAGCTGCAAGCGATCCTCATTCGGAAGACTATCTGCTAGCCCGCCTCACTGACGAGCACGCCATTCTGGATCCCATGAGCAAATTGCGCGAAGTCTATCCGAATCTGCTGCAGATGGAGAAACCCCGCTTTTATCAGGATGATAATCAGCCCATCATGTCGGCGGCCCGGTTGCGCAGGGATGAGTTCAGTCTGTTCAGTGATTTCTTCGAACAGGTCAGCGGGCAATCCATGACTGCACCGCAGCAGGCGGCCATGCGCCAGGTCATTGAACACGTCCTTAAGAGCGAAGCATAACCATGGTCCCGTTGTATTTGCATCTTCAGGCTTTCGGGCCTTTCGCCACTGAAGAAAAACTGGATTTCACTCAGTTGGGCCCCAATCCACTTTTTCTGATCAATGGACCAACCGGCGCAGGCAAAAGTACCTTGCTTGATGCCATCTGTTTCGCATTGTATGGGGAAACCACGGGAGACGAAAAAGAACCTCGGTCGTTACGTTCAGATCTGGCCGATCCGACTCTCACATCGCAAGTGGTATTCGGATTTCGTCTGGGCTCCAGGACCTACGAAATTCAGCGCAAGCCGGCGCAACGCGTTCCCAAGCTACGCGGAGAGGGTTTTCGGGAAATCGGAACCGAAGGGGTCATGCGGGATCTGTCCGGAGCAACCCCGCAGATACTGGTGGCAAAAAAGGCAACCGAAATCAATGCTCATGTCGAACGGCTGACAGGTCTGAAGGCTGAGCAATTTCGCAAGGTCATGGTATTGCCTCAGGGGAAATTTCGAGAGCTGTTGCTGGAAAATTCACTGAAAAGAGAGACCTTGTTTGCCCAGTTGTTCCAGACAGAGATTTATGCGCGGATCGAACAGCAACTGCTCGAGCGAGCCAAAGATATTCGCAGCAGACGAGAGGCCAATCAGTTGCAGATCACCGGTTTGCTTGAGCAGGTGCAAATGGAGGACGAAAAGCAACTGACTGACGAAATCAGCCAGCTGTCTCCGGCAGAAGTGCTGGCCAGAAAAGAGAAGACCGATAAATCAGAAAAGTATACGCTGGCGCAGCGCAATACTGAAGAAGGTCAGCGACTGCTTGCGCAATTTGCACAGAAAAAAGAACTGGAAGCCCAATTGGGCAGTCTGCAGTCCCGCGGTGAGTCCGTACAGGCACAGGAAGTACAATTGCGCAGGGCAAGAGCCGCAGCCGATTTGCATCGCAGTTTCGAGACACGACAACAGCTGGATCATCGCCTCAATCAGACAGTCAGCAGACTTGAAGACAGCCGGCGTCAGCTTGCCGAATCCGGCAGACAGTTGGAACAGGACAAAGCGAAGCATGAGATCGCTTCGACGGCATACCAGCAGGTGCAGGAGCTCACGGTGCGTCGCAGTCAGTTGCAGGGGCTGGTGGCAAAGGTGCAGGCGTGGCATAGGCAAAAGCAACAAGTACAGGGGCTGGCTCAGGCGCTTGAACAGGCCGGCACCGAGCTGACCCGGGAGAAAGATCGTCAGCAGGAAAGGCGCCAGCGTGTGATCGACAGAAAAGCCGAGCATCTGAAATGGCAGGCCGAGGTGGCACAGATTCCGGATTTGCGCGTCGCGGTCGAACGTAATCAGCGCCGCTGGAATGATCGTCTGGCCTGTGACGCGTTGGCCACGCAACTGACTGCATTGGAACGTCAGCAGCATGCGGCAAAACTGGAACTTGGTCAGGCAACTGAAGTTGCAAAGTCAGTGCAGAATAATCTGGATCGACTCGAACTTGCATGGCATCAGAATCAGGCCGCCATCCTGGCTGCGAGACTTCAGCCGGATCATCCCTGTCCTGTTTGCGGCAGCCATTCGCATCCGTCTCCAGCGCGTAGTGAAGAACAAATCATTACCGATCAGATGCTGCAGGAGGCGCGTCAGAGCGTACAGTCGGCGGGTCAGCAACTGGCTTTCCGACAGGCACGCGTTGAACAGCTGGCACAGCAATACGAAGTTCGACAGCAGGAATGGCAGCTGCAACGGTCAGCATTGGGAGACGATGCGACGGCGGATGCAGCGCAACTGCGGGCCCGGTTCGATGCGGATGAGGCACGGCTTGCGCAAAGTCAGTCCGTCAAAGACCAGCTTGATGAGGGTCAGCGCCGGCTCGCTTCTCTGGAGAACGACATTGTTGTTGCAGAACAGGCGATACTTGCGCTTGGTAATCGTCAGCAGAGCCTGATGCTCGAGCATGGCAGCCAGCAGGCAACGCTTAGTGCGCTGGAGCAGGATCTGCCTGAGGACCTTCGCTCTGAAGCGCAGTTGTCTTCACAGACCGCCATATTGGATCAACAGATTCAGACGCTCACTGAAGCCTGGGAACAATCGTTGGCAGCGGTCCGAAAGCGCCAGGATGAGATTCTGAGTGTCAACGCGACCATCGTTGCCCTGGGCGAGCAGCAATCACAAGAGCAGGCATTGCACGCACAGGCAGAGCAAAGCTACAAGCAGGCGTTACAGGACAGTGAATTTGCCGATACGACTGCCTGGCAGGCGGCACGTCTCGCGGCATCTGACTGTGATACGCTGCAGCGCCAGATAGAAAGCTATTACGAGCAATTGCATCAAATGCAGGGCAGGCTGGATCAATTGCAAAGTGCGCTGGCAGACCGCGAACCTCCTGATCTGGATAAACTGCTCAGTGAACAGCAGGCTGCTGAAACTTCAATGCAGGAGGCTGAAGAGGCGTGGCAGCGCATTCGCGACCGCCTTCAGGCACTGACTACCCTGCAGCAAAGACTGGCACAAATCCGTGCCAACAGTAAAGCACTCGACGAGGAATACGCGGTATATGGCACGCTGAGCGATGTCGCCTCTGGCCGGCAGGGAAGCAAAGTCAGCCTGCAGCGCTTTATCCTGGGCGTTCTGCTCGACGATGTCCTGCTCGGGGCATCGCAGCGGCTGCGCAAGATGAGTCGAGGAAGGTACGAACTGATTCGACGCGGACAGGCAGGCAGGGGCGCTTCCGGGCTTGATCTGGATATCATGGATGACTATACCGGCCAGCAAAGGCCTGTAGCAACGCTGTCGGGAGGTGAATCGTTCATGGCGGCACTCGCGCTGGCCCTGGGTTTGTCGGACGTGGTGCAGGCCTACGCGGGCGGCATTCGTCTTGAAACACTTTTCATTGACGAAGGGTTTGGCAGTCTGGATGCAGAATCCCTTGAGCTGGCCATCAGAACCCTCATTGACCTGCAGGCAGGAGGACGAACCATCGGCATTATTTCTCACGTCAGCGAGCTCAAAGAGCAGATGTCACTGCGAGTTGACGTGGTGCCGGGATTGAGCGGCAGTCATCTTCGGGTGAAGGGGCCGGCAGGCACTGTCATATCGCAGGTTTTATCACCCGGTTGAAGTTTCGTCACCCAGTTGAACCTTGTTACTTCAAATCGGTCTATCTCATTTGCCCGGCGCGAGCCGGGGAACACGCCCGTTTTGCAGGTGCAGCAAAAATTGCAAGCTGGGTCGCGAAATTGAGTAGAATAATAAACTGGTCTTTTTTAAGTGTCTGAATTTTCAGCTTTAAGTCAGAATACGACACTAGGAAAATGATGTATTTGGCCGTTAATCAACTGGCAGGATCACTATGCGAATTTTAGTAATTGAAGACGACAACATCCTGGGGTCAGCCCTGCAGGAATTTTTGCGCGAGCAGGGATATGCGGTCGACTGGGTGTCTAACGGAAGTCAGGTTTTCGGCGCCGTGTCGGGGCAGGTTTATCAGCTGCTGATCCTGGATCTGAATCTGCCTGATATGAACGGTCTGGAAGTCCTTAAACAATTGCGCACTCAGGGTCATCAGGAACCCACGCTCATTCTCACCGCGCGCGACGATGTCGAAGACCGGGTCGCCGGACTGGATGCCGGCGCCGATGACTATGTGACCAAACCTTTCGAGCTTTCCGAACTGGCCGCCAGGGTCCGGACTTTTGCCAGACGGCAATCAGGGCAAAGCAGTCCGGTTATCGAAGTCGGACCGTTGCAGTTTGACACGGTCGGCCGCGAAGTACGCGTTCATGGCGAGCGTCTGAACCTGTCCGTACGTGAACTGTCTGTTCTTGAGATGCTGATGGCCCGCCCAGGGCGTGTTGTCACCAAACGTCAGATCGTCAATTCGCTCTCTGCCTGGGACGCCGATTTCAGCGAGAATGCGGTAGAGGTCTACGTCTATCGTCTGCGCAAACGGCTTGAGGGTACCGGCACATCCATCCAGACCGTGCGCGGCTTTGGTTATCTTCTTGAAATTGACGAGGCAACAGGCGAGACGACCTGACCAGAGATTGATCGTTGCAAGGCGATCGTCTAGAATGGTGCCTTGCAGGATCGACTTTCCTCACATTTCATGACCGAATCCAAAAACGGCAGTGCCCGGCGTAGCGGCTCCTTTCTGCAGAAAGGCTCGCTCTTTCGCCATCTGATCATCCGGCTGATTCCTGCGCTGCTGGTTCTCATTATTCTCGACTTCAGTGCCACCTTGCTGATTATGCAGGATGCGCTTGACTGGGTCGTCAAGGACATATTCCTCGTCATTATTATCGGTCAGGTTTTACTGATTGGACTTTTCGCCTGGCTGGTGTTTTATGGCGTGCGATCCGGGCTGCGCTCGGTGAATCTTCTGGCTCAGGAAATTGCCCAGCGCTCCGAAGAAGACCTGCAGCCTATCGAACTTCATAACGTCCCCACTGAACTGCTGCCCCTGCTGGATCGACTGAACGATCTTCTTCGCAAGCTGGATGAATCCCTGGTCGCGCAACGCCGGTTTATCGGCCATGCAGCGCATCAGTTTCGTACGCCCCTGGCGGGTCTGCGTCTGGAATCGGAACTCATGCTGGCGCGCAGCCTGCCGGATGATGTGCGGGAGCGCGCAGAACGCATCAAAACCATCAGCAACCGACTGATCCATCTGGGCCAGCAATTGCTGGTTCTTGCGCGGGCCGACCCCGGCATCCGGCCGCAGGACGTCTTTACCCGAATCAATCTGTGTGAATGGGTTCAGAATGCCGGCCTGGAATGGGTTCCCAAGACGCGCCAGCATGGCATTGATCTGTACCTGGATGCCCCTGAGACGGATGTCTGGATTGACGGCGATGCCTTGCTGCTGGAGGAGTTGCTGGGCAACCTGATTGATAATGCGCTCAAGTATGCCAAGGGGGCAAAGAGTATATCTCTCACGGTGGGCTCCAATCCTCCCTCGCTGACGGTCAAAGACGATGGTTGCGGCATTGATCCGGAAGATGCCTCGCAGATTTTTGATGCCTTCTACCGATCTCCCAAAGCCGGGGCCACGGGCACCGGACTGGGTCTGACCATTGTGCGGGAAATTACGCGTGCCCACGGCGCATGGTGGAGTCTTCTTAGCCGACCCCAGATTCAGGGCACGCAAATCACGGTGATTTTCCCGGGGCCGCGTATCGGAACCCGGCTGACCCGTTCCAAAGGGGATAAATAGTGCAACCCGATTCACGTAAATCACCGGGCGCCGGCGTGCTGCTCGGTGCACTTGGCGTTGTCTATGGTGATATCGGGACAAGCCCGCTGTATACCATTCAGGCAAGTCTGAATGGAGCAAAGGCGGGAACAGGCGAAGAAGCCATTCTTGGCATTCTGTCCATCCTGTTCTGGCTGGTCATGATTGTGGTGTCAGTCAAATATGTGATTCTGGTGCTGCGTGCCGATAATAAAGGCGAGGGCGGGGTGCTGGCGCTCATGGAGCTGGCCATTCGAAACATCCGGCCCAAATACCGATCCCTGCTGCTGGTATTGGGTATTTTTGGTGCCTGCCTTTTTTACGGGGACAGTGTCATTACGCCGGCCATTTCGGTCCTGTCGGCGCTCGAAGGCATCAGTGTCGTATCGGATCAGTTCGACAATTGGATTCTGCCCCTGGCGGTGGTGATCCTGATCGCGCTGTTTGTGATCCAGTCGCGAGGCACCGGTATGGTGGGAAAACTGTTCGGGCCCGTGATGCTGGTCTGGTTTCTGTCACTGGCGCTTTTGGGGATCTGGAATATTATCGACAATCCAGTCGTACTGCGTGCGCTTGAACCCGTGTATGCTTTCCGGCTCATCCTGCGCGATCCGCTGCATAGTTTTCTGTTGCTGGGCTATGTGGTCCTGGCGTTGACCGGTGCAGAAGCGCTATACGCGGATATGGGGCATTTCGGACGTCCTGCAATCAGCCGTGCCTGGTTCTGGCTGGTGCTTCCTGCGCTGTTGCTGTGTTATTTCGGCCAGGGGGCGGTCGTGATCAATAACCCCGCCGCCATCAAGAATCCATTCTTCATGTCCGTACCGGTCTGGGGTCAGCTTCCCATGGTCATCCTGGCGACACTGGCCACCGTCATCGCATCACAGGCTGTGATTTCGGGCGCCTTCTCGGTGACCCGTCAGGCGGTGCAGATTGGCTTATGGCCGCGCATGGTGATTCAGCATACCTCCAGTGAAGAGCAGGGTCAGATCTATCTTCCGCGCGTGAACGCGCTGCTGTTTATCGCCGTGATTGTGCTTGTGCTGACTTTCCAGAGCTCAGAGAAACTTGCCCATGCTTATGGTTTTGCGGTGACGGGGACCATGCTGTGTACGTCGATTCTGGCTTTCAGTGTCATGCCGGGCATGTATCGCGGCTTCCGCCGCAAAATCGTGTATGTGATGCTCTGCGTGTTTCTGCTGATCGACATTCTTCTGTTCGCCGCCAACGCGATCAAGATAGAGGAAGGTGGCTGGCTGCCTCTGTTGATTGCTGTGGCCCTGTTTACGCTGATGATGACATGGCGTAAGGGCAGGGAGCGCCTGGAAAGAATCGATCTGGACGAGGCACAGCAGCTGGCGCCGTTTCTTAATATTCTGCTGAGCGACACGATTCCCAGGGTGCCTGGCACCGCGGTCTTTATGCATTCGAATCCCCAGCGCGTGCCCTCTGCGCTGCTGCATAATCTCAAGCACAATAAAGTGCTGCATGAACAGCTGGTTTTTCTTTCGGTAAAAAGTGCAGATGTGCCGTTTATTGGTGCAGACGAGCGGTTTGTCATTGAAGAGGTTAATACAAACGCATGGCAGGTTACCGCAACTTACGGTTTCAAGCAGGAGCCCAATGTGCCGGAGGTGCTGCAACAGGTGCAGGCAGCACATCCGCAGATTGATCTGTCACCAATGGTGGTTTCGTATTTCATGTCGCGTCAGACCATCATGGTGTCAAGCCGCGTGCCACTGCCAGGACGCTACCTGCGCCGTCTGTTTGCCTTCATGTCCCGTAATGCGGCGCGCAGTACGCGCTTCTATAAAATCCCGCCCAATCGCGTGATTGAGATGGGTATTCAGGTGGAACTGTAAGCGACGCACCAGCTGCACCAGCTATATTGATCGGGCATATTGTGTGGCCTAACGATCAGCCTGACCGCTAACCGATTCCCCAATGCAAAACCGCCGGCAGTGCCGGCGGTTGTTCGTCCTGTTTGGCAGAACGTCTGATGTCGGGATGCGTCGAACTTTCTGTCAGGCCGCGTTATCGGGAAACCGGGAAAACAGGAAGTTGGCGCAACCGATGCTTACTTGCGTCCTGCAGTATGCTCGATACGCATACGCAGGGCATTCAGTTTGATGAAGCCGCCGGCATCAGCCTGGTTATAGGCACCGCCGTCATCGTCAAAGGTGGCAATATTCTTGTCGAACAGGGTATTTTTTGAATCACGTGCCACAGTGTACACATTGCCTTTATACAGTTTGAGGCGTACCCAGCCGTTGACGAACTCCTGGGAGTGGTCGATCAGCACCTGCAGTGCCTTACGCTCTGGAGACCACCAATAGCCGTTATACACCAATGAAGCGTAGCGAGGCATCAGGTCATCTTTAAGATGGGCAACTTCACGATCCAGCGTAATGGATTCGATCGCGCGATGGCCGCGCAGCATGATGGTTCCGCCGGGTGTTTCGTAGCAGCCGCGGGACTTCATGCCCACATAGCGATTCTCAACCAGATCAAGACGGCCGATGCCATGTTTGCCACCCAGTTCGTTCAGTTTGGTCAGCACTTGTGCCGGCGTCAGTTTTTCACCGTTGATGCTGACGATATCGCCACGCTCATATTCCAGATCTACGTACTCAGGGGTGTCCGGTGCTTCTTCAGGAGAAACGGTCCAGCGCCACATGCTTTCTTCGGCTTCGGCTTTGGGATCTTCCAGATGGCGACCTTCGAAGCTGATGTGCAACAGGTTGGCGTCCATAGAGTAGGGCGCACCACCATTTTTGTGCTTCATGTCGATTTCAATGCCGGCTTTTTCTGCGTAGGCCAGCAGTTTCTCGCGGGAGAGCAGGTCCCATTCACGCCATGGGGCAATGACCTTGATGGAAGGGTTCAGGGCATAGTATCCCAGTTCAAAACGGACCTGATCGTTGCCTTTGCCGGTCGCACCATGTGATACGGCATCTGCACCAACCTGGTTGGCGATTTCGATCTGACGTTTGGCAATCAGCGGACGTGCAATTGAGGTGCCCAGCAGGTACTCGCCTTCATAAACGGCATTGGCGCGGAACATAGGGAACACGAAATCGCGCACGAATTCTTCGCGCAGATCGTCAATAAAAATGTTCTCGGGTTTGATGCCAAACTTTTCTGCCTTGCGTCGTGCCGGCTCCAGCTCTTCGCCCTGGCCGATATCGGCAGTAAAGGTAATAACTTCACACTGATACGTATCTTGCAGCCATTTCAGAATGACAGAGGTATCAAGGCCGCCGGAATAGGCGAGAACAACTTTTTTGACTTCGCTCATTGGGAACTCGTAAATTAGCAGGTTGTAATAAATAACTCGGTAGGCATTTTAACGCGTTTCAGGAACGCTGTTCGCCGGACACGGCCGTGTCGGCCAATCGTCCGAGCAGCAGGAATTCCATCAGTGCCTTCTGTGCGTGCAGGCGATTTTCGGCTTCGTCCCAGACCACGCTTTGTGGTCCGTCGATGACATCGCCGGTGACCTCTTCACCTCGGTGGGCTGGCAAACAATGCATGAAAAGGGCATCCGGCTGGGCAACCTGCATCACCTGACTGTTGACCTGCCAGTTCTTGAACGCGCGCTTGCGCTTTTCGTTCTCTTCTTCGTACCCCATACTGGTCCAGACATCGGTCGTGACCAGATCGGCGCCTTTGCAGGCTGCTTGCGGGTCGTCAAACTGTTCCAGAACGTCGGCAGAGACACCTGCGATACGTTCGTCTTCCAGACGATAGCCCTTGGGGGCCGATACGTGCATTTTGAAACCGAGCAGTTCGGCTGCCTGGATCCAGGTATACGCCATATTGTTGGCATCGCCAATCCAGGCGACGGTTTTCCCCTGAATGGAGCCGCGATGTTCCATATAGGTAAGGATATCGGCCAGGATCTGGCAGGGATGAAATTCGTTGGTCAGCCCATTGATGACAGGAACGCGCGAATGTGCAGCAAAGCGCTCGATGCGTGTCTGCTCGAAGGTCCGGATCATGACGATATCGACCATGCGGGAGATGACGCGAGCGGTGTCTTCAATAGGCTCGGAGCGGCCAAGCTGCGAGTCGGTAGTGGTCAGGTGAATGACCGAGCCGCCCATCTGGTACATGCCGGCTTCAAACGAGACGCGGGTGCGGGTACTGGCTTTCTCAAAGACCATGGCGAGCGTGCGGTCGTGCAAGGGCATGTGCGGCTCGTATCGTTTGAATTTGCTTTTGATGATGAGCGCGCGGTTAAGCACATACAGAAGCTCGTCAGAAGTAAAGTCTTTGATCTGAAGGAAGTGCCGCATCGGGCCGGTCGATTGCAAAGTTGTCATGGCAGGATGGTAGGTTGCTAACGAAAACAGAAAATTCAGAAAAACAAAAAACACGAGTCCCGGCGGCATCCGGGCAGGAGCACACCAGGTCATTGTCTTGAGTTGGATTTCGGCCACAAAGCGTAAGGGGAATATCGGTGGTTTCTTTCCTATAACCCCATGAAACGCAGGTGACACCAGACGCTATCATATACAATTCTGTCTTTAGTATATCTTTGTTCTCAGGCCGTTTATTGCGCAAGAGACTTTTTTCTGAAGATAATTGAAGTGCAACAGTTAATTATCCATGGGGTGACCGACGAGGGCCAGCGCTTTCGCCCAAGCGACTGGGCGGAACGGCTTGCGGGTGTGATGTCGCAGTTCAGGCCCGGCGGCGTTGTGGGGCCGGGAAATCACATTACCTATTCGCCCTACGTGGTGCCCAACATGATCGATGGTGTTAAATGTATTATCGTTGATTTTCGTCTGCGCGACCTTGAGCCACTGGCCTGGAAATTTGTCGCGGACTTTGCCAAAGACAACAAACTGAAAACATCCGAACGCACCCTTTGACCGTCACCGGGGTGCCGTTTTTCCACAAGTCCCAGCCTGTCTGATCCCCTGTCGGATCAAACCCAACAGATTCACCTCATCGGATTTACCTCGTCGGACCAATCTCAGCTGATTCAGCTCATCAGATCAATCTCAGCGCACCAATCTCAGTGGATCTGATGATCAGATGGACTCAGTCCTGGCAAATTATTCATTCTGAAAGCGTGTCTTTTTGAAAGTGTGTCTTTGAGCAAGTCTCATTGGACTCAATGATTGTGTGGCCTGTCGAACTCCGATTCCATTTTTATCATCGTTGGGCGGATCGAGCGCCGGTTACGTTTTCAGCGGAAACGACAAAACACAAAGCGCGGCAATTAAGCCACGCTTTGTGATTACCATTGACGCAAACCGTAGGGGCCGTGAGGCTGGCGCGGGATAGCGGGGGCCACGCCGATGACGTAGCTGCTCACCCGACGCAGATAATGCAGTGCTGAGCCTGATTAAAAGTGTTAAACAGGCGTATTCAGCAGGCTATATCTGGTATTTCAGGCGCCGATTGCGCGGATAGCGGCAGACAGACGGCTTTTATGACGGGCAGCTTTGTTTTTGTGGATGATTTTTTTGTCAGCTACGCGATCGATAACACTGGTTGCTTTCGCAAACACTTCATTAGCCTGAGCCTGGTCGCCGGCTTCAACAGCCTGGCGTACGCGCTTGATAGAAGTGCGCAGCAGTGAACGCAGGCTGGAGTTGTGTTTGTTACGAGCAACGGATTGACGTGCACGTTTGCGTGCTTGTGCAGTATTGGCCATGGTAG
>JAEWHK010000066.1 GCA_023387815.1 Pseudomonadota bacterium | reverse complement strand
AGGACAGTGAAACGCCTTTGCGCCGATGATAGTGGATGGACATCTGTGAAAGTAGGTCATCGTCAGGCTCTTTATTCTACTCAAACCGCCCCGGTCTGCAATCGCAGCCGGGGCTGTTTGTTTTTATCCCCGGAAAATGGCGTTATCGGCTTAATGCTCATTGCAGTGGTGCGCTATTGTGAGGTCTCGATATGGTGCGACCCTTTTCCTCACTTCCGTCCAATCATTCATTGCCCACCTCCATTGCCCGCCGACCTAGCGCCAAGTTCCTAAGGTTGCATTACTGCACAGGCTGGGATGATTTACTCTACGCTCTTCGCAGGGCTTCAATCCTCTATGATCTGCTGCCCGGATTCAAAATGGGATCCCAGATGCTAATCGAGTAAGCTCGCTCGGGGATAATATCCCTCTGAAAAGTACGAACATACTTGTCTACGAATATTGTTGTCTACGAACATTGAATGGACACATATGGACTGCCTGTTATGCCTCAGGCGTGCATAACGGCTGTGGCTAATGTGCTTTGACACACGCCAGGACGCCGCAGCGAGCCCGTGCGGCCTTGCCTTAAAGGAAGCAAGCCCAGAGCCTTGCATCAACTGGATAAATTCTCACGCCAGCTCACTGAACCTTCAGGCGAAAAAAAAACGAATCCAGAGGATTCGTTTTTTATTTGGGAGCGACAGCTGATTATTTCAGGTGTGCGCTGACCAGCTTTGTCATTTCGAACATGCTGACCTGGTCTTTGCCAAAAATGGGGCGCAGCTTTGCATCGGCGTTGATGTTACGACGGTTCTTGGGATCCTGCAGATCGTGTTTTTTGATGTATTCCCAGATTTTCTTGGTCACTTCTGTACGAGGTAACGGATCACTGCCGATTACTTGGGCCAGCTCAGCGCTGGGAGTCAGCGGTTTCATGAAAGCTGCGTTTGGCTTACGGGCTGGTTTTTCTGAAGTTGTTGCCATGTGTGTAAATCTCCATTAAGGCGTGTGTATATTCGTACAGGAAGAGAATAACGTTTAATTGGCCTCTTGCATAGTTTTTTTTTCTCCAAAATTTGGCAATATTACGATTATGGTTTTTTACGTTCAAGTTAAAAGATAATATTGAAAGTAGTGCATAACTTAGCGGATTTTGGCGTCGATTCGTCAAAAAGGATTTTTGTTAATAATTATTAGCGCCCTTGGCGCCAGCCCGCATCATACGGTCTTTTCAGGCGATTTTTCAGCGGTCATTCAGAAAAAACGATAACTGCAGACCTGATTTCAAGCCTGCATGCGCTTCTCGGGGCGAGCGCTTATAGGTGCAATTTTGCAAAGCGGATCGATATTGACCCGCTGCCTGCAGAACCAAAGCTGATCTTGAACCGTCGCCTGCAGAACCACAGTTCCATGTTGAACTGCCGGTTGATATGCCCTCAGCCCGATGGGGATCGCCCGCTGTATACCAACAAGTCAACATGGAGCCGCCTTCTGTGGAACTCGCGACCCGATGTCCCGATTTTGCCCTGGGTTTTCTGTATAGTATTGGTCATCAAAAGGACGTGTTCGATTATGTTGATTACAGATAGCTCTATTACACTTATTCAGCCAGACGACTGGCATTTGCATTTGCGCGATGAAGCTTCGCTTCAGGCGGTGGTTGGGCATTCGGCCCGCCAGGTTCGGCGCGCCATTATCATGCCGAATCTGCGGCCACCAGTAGCGACTGTGGAAATGGCCGGCGCCTATCGCGACAGGATCTATTCTGCACTCGCAGATGCCGATGTGTCCGCCGACACATTCACGCCACTGTTGACACTGTATCTCACAGCGCAGACGACGCCTCAGGAAATCGCGCTTGCGGCCGAATCAGACTTTGTCTATGCGGTGAAGCTTTATCCGGCCGGTGCGACAACCAATTCGGATGCGGGTGTGACAGATCTGATGGATCAGTGCGATAAAGCCCTGGCGGCCATGGAGAAACACGGCTTGCCGCTATTGGTGCATGGAGAGGTGACAGACCCCACTGTCGATCTGTTTGACAGGGAAGCCGTCTTCATCGATCGCGTGATGATTCCTTTGCGCAAGCGCTATCCGGCACTGAAGGTTGTGATGGAGCATCTGACGACGAAAGAGGGTGCAGATTATGTGAGCCAGGCTGAGGGTCCTATCGGGGCAACCATTACGGCGCATCATCTGCTATATAACCGAAATGCCATTTTTACCGGTGGCATCCGGCCGCATTATTACTGTCTGCCGGTTTTGAAACGAGAGACGCATCGTCTGGCTCTTCTGGCAGCAGCCACCAGTGACAGTCCGCGCTTTTTCCTGGGAACCGATAGTGCTCCTCATGCAAGAGGTCTGAAGGAACATGCCTGTGGATGCGCCGGTTGTTATACCGCACTTCACGCGCTCGAATTGTATGCGACCGCGTTTGAACAGGCGGGGCGCCTGGATCGGCTGGAAGCGTTCGCCAGTCTTAACGGCCCGGCATTTTATGGTTTGCCTGTGAATACAGAAACGGTAACGCTTGAGCGCAAGCCATTCGAGATACCCTTTACCTTGCCTTATGGTGCGACCGAGCTGGTGCCTCTGGCCGCTGGCGAAACGCTGCAGTGGTCGTTTGCGGGCCGGGCAGCGTCTTAAACAATTATCTGGATTTTTCGATGAAAATTAAAATCACGCCTGAGAGATATGTTGCGGTCGACGAGTATTTTACCGAGCTGCTGTTGGTCGACGATACGATTCCGGCAAAGGTCCTGGCGCATTGCGAGGCTCATTCAATGCCCGCCATTCATGTGGCGCCGAATCAGGGTAAGCTGCTGAATTTGCTGGTGCGTATCAAGGGTGCGCGACGCATTCTGGAAGTGGGTACGCTGGGCGGCTACAGCACGGTATGGATGGCGCTGGGCATGGGTCCTGCCGGCCGCTTGCTGACGCTGGATTTTGACGAGGACTATATCAAGGTCGCGCAGGAGAGTCTGCGAATCGCAGGCGTGGAAGACCGGGTCGAGATTCGTGCTGGCCGTGCGATGGATTCAATGCAGGCGCTCATTGAGGAAGGGGCGGCGCCATTTGATTTCATCTTCCTGGATGCCGACAAGGAAAACAATCCGCGCTACCTGGAACTGGCCTTGCAACTGTCTGCGCCCGGCACCGTGATTGTCGGAGACAATGTGGTGCGTCAGGGGCAGATTCTGGATGCCCATTCCGACGGCAGCAATATCAAGGGATTGCGCCGCTTCTTTGATGATACGGCTGCCAATAAGAACCTGTCAGCCACGGCCTTTCAAACCGTTGGCAGCAAGGGATGGGACGGGATGTCTATTGCGATCGTGAACGGGTGATCCGCTAGTTCAGCTTCCTTTCTTGCTTTCCAGCAATTCCCAGCGTTCCAGTTTGGCCAGCAGGGCTTCTTCAATTTCCAGCAGACGTTCGTGAATGCCGGCAGCTTTTTCGGGGCCGGCAGTATACAGATCCGGCTCGGAGAGGTGCTGGGTCAGTTCGCTCTGTTCGGTTTCCAGTGCCACAATTTCTTCCGGAATGCGATCCAGTTCTTTCTGTTCCCAGGTGGTGATGCGTCCGGGCTTGTTTTCCTTTTTGGCAGGTGCCCGGGCGGGCGTGGGTTCAGCGGCCGCTTTGGGCGCCGTTGATGCAGGTGAGGTGGCTGCGTTTGCTGTGCTGGAACGAGTCTGTCTGGAATCGGGCCGCTGGGCCAGCCAGTCGTCGTAGCCGCCCACATAGTCGCGCCAGGTTGCATCACCTTCGTAGGCGATGGTTTGTGTAATCACATTGTTCAGGAAGGTGCGGTCGTGACTGACCAGCAGCACGGTACCGGAAAATTCCTGCAGCAGTTCTTCCAGCAGTTCCAGAGTTTCAATGTCCAGGTCGTTGGTGGGCTCGTCCATGACCAGAATATTGGCTGGACGGGCGAACAGGCGAGCAAGCAGCAGGCGCGCGCGCTCCCCACCGGACAGGCTCGAGACGGGCGACTGCGCCCTGGCGGGTGAGAACAGAAAATCGCCCAGATAACTCATGACGTGTTTACGCTGGTTGCCAATTTCCACCCACTCACTGCCGGGATTGATTACTTCAGTCAGTGCGGCATTGTCATCGAGCTGTTCGCGCATCTGGTCGAAATACGCGATGGACAGATTGGTACCCAGACGTACGTTGCCGCTGTCGGGCTGCAACTGACCCAATATGAGTTTGAGCAGCGTGGTTTTGCCGGCGCCGTTGGGACCGATAATGCCAATGCGGTCACCTCGCATGATGGTGGTGGAGTAATCGCGGATAACGGTCTTGTCACCAAAGGATTTGCCGACATTCTCGAGTTCCGCGACCAGTTTGCCTGAGCGCTCGCCGGTTGCCAGGGCAAAGCTGACGTTGCCGACGCGTTCGCGTCTTTCCGCGCGTTCGCGGCGCAGTTGCTCCAGTCGTTTCACGCGACCTTCATTGCGGGTCCGCCGCGCTTCGACACCCTTGCGAATCCAGACTTCTTCCTGGGCCAGGACTTTGTCAAAGCGTTCGTTCTGCAGTTTTTCTGCCGCAAGCCATTCGGCCTTGTGAACCTGCCACTGGCTGAAGCTGCCTGGGTAGCTATGCAATTTGCCGCGGTCCAGTTCCACAATGCGCGTTGTTACTGCATCCAGAAAGCGTCGGTCGTGGGTAATGACCACGCAGGCCCCGCGATTCTGCAGAATGCGTTTTTCCAGCCAGGCAATACCCTGAAAGTCCAGATGGTTGGTTGGTTCGTCCAGCAGGAGCAGATCGGGTTCTTCCACAAAGGCTCGTGCCAGTGCGATGCGCTTGCGAGTACCACCCGACAGTCCGGCAATCTGCGCCTGCGGATCCAGGCCCAGCTCTTCGATGATGGCATTGGTGCGAGTGGGGCGCTGCCAGTCTTCCGTGCTCAGATAATCGCCCACGATCGTGTCGAAGATGGTGCTGTCTTCAGGCAGTTCCGGTTCCTGTTCTACCGTCATGGAGCGCAGCGAACTCAGACGTGCCACTTCTCCATCGTCAGGATCGCTGCGTCCATCCAGAATTCGCAGCAGGGATGACTTGCCTGCCCCATTGCGTCCGATCAGGCCGATACGGTCACCTTCAGCGATAGTGAGCGAAGCGTTATCAAGTAGGGCATGGTGGCCAAAGGCCAGCTGGGCATTCAGAAGCGTAATGAGGGTATTTGCTGCCATGGCGAACTGCGAGTCGGAAAATCGGGAAATTGATCAATAGCGTTATTGTCGCATTATTCCTGCGTGCCTAGCCGGATTGCAGCCTGCGCGGGGATTATCGCGGTTACAATGACAGCGCAGGGAAGGTTGGGCAATCGCGGTACTCGCTACCGAGGAATGTCCGGACTCCAAAGGGCAGGATAGCGGCTAACAGCCGTCCGGCGGCTCGCGCCGTCGAGGAATAGGGCCACAGAGACGAGACTGGCTTGTGGGCTTCATCGCACTGATACGGCCACTTCCGTATGGCGTCGTCCGCAAGGGCGACAGCAAGCCAGGGTGAAACGCGGTAACCTCTATCCGGAGCAACATCAAATAGGCATGCGTGTGATTCGTCACGAAGGGCGGCTCGTTCAAGCATGCGGGTAGATGGCTTGAGTGCCTTAGCAATAAGGTTACCAGAGGAATGATTGCCAACCGGGTGACCGGTTTACAGAATCCGGCTTACAGACCTTCCCTGTCTTCTTTATGCTTTTATCGCTATGTTAATAAATGCTAATAATTATTCAGAACTTAGCGACCTTTTCTGACATTTTCCTGTTTTTAAAACTTAACTCCCTGATTTTTAAATGAAAAAATTTCGCTTTTTCGGCGACGTTGGCTAAGTCTTTGTTGTGATTGACAAAAGTCACCAAATAGAGCTTGACCATTTGCGCGCATTCACTTAAAGTGGGAAAAAGTAGGATTTTGTGCAAAATTGTGGGATAAAAGTGATATTTCAGGGAAACAGTGCGCTCACGCTGGATGCCAAGGGGAGGATGACCATTCCTACCCGGTATCGCGACGCCCTGACTGAAGTCGCCGATGGTGCACTCACCATCACCCGCAATTTTGATGGCGGCTTGCTGATTTATCCACGGCCGGTATGGGAAGAGAAACGTGAAGCCATCATGGCGTTTCCCATGTCAGCCCGTCACGTACAGCGCATGTTGCTTGGCAATGCCCAGGATGTGGAGATCGACGGATCGGGTCGCATTCTGATCGCACCGGAGTTGCGGATGGCAACCAGTATCGTGAAAGAAGTGGTGCTGGTGGGTATGGGTAAGCATTTTGATTTATGGGATGCCACGATCTTTGCGCAGCAACAGGCACAGGATCTGGCCAAGGGGCTGCCGGACAGTCTTGAGCATTTTTCACTGTGATGGCAGAAGCAGCATACGAACACAAACCGGTCTTGTATGAAGAGACCGTCAACGCGCTGGTACTTGCCGACTTTCATGCCAAATCTGCTGCAGTCAGGCAGTGGGCACCGGCGGCAAAACGTGATGGGGTGTTCGTAGATGGAACTTTTGGTCGGGGTGGGCACAGTCGCCTGCTATTGTCCGCCCTGAGCAAAAGTGCCCGGCTGTTCGTCTTTGACAAGGATCCGCTGGCTATTGAAGCGGCCACGCAGCTAAGTCGGGAAGACGACCGGGTAACGGTGATTCATGATGGGTTCGCCACCATGGTCCCGGCACTGGCAGAACGTGGTGTGACGCAGATCGATGGCGTCATGATGGATTTGGGTGTTTCATCGCCACAAATTGATGATGCATCCAGAGGTTTTTCGTTCATGCGGGATGGTCCGCTGGACATGCGGATGGATACAAGTCGCGGGCAGACTGCCGCGCAGTGGCTGGCCGAGGCCAGTGTGGACAACATGAAGGAGGTCATTAAATATTATGGCGAAGAACGGTTTGCTTTCCAGATTGCAAAGGCGGTTGATGCTCGCCGCCAATCCAGCC
>JAEWHK010000034.1 GCA_023387815.1 Pseudomonadota bacterium | reverse complement strand
ACTGGATGCCCTGCCGCTAGCCTCCAATTCCATTGATCTGCTGATTCTGCCGCATATCCTGGAATGTGCAGACAATCCGCACCTGGTTCTGCGTGAGGCGGAGCGGGTTCTGGTGCACGAAGGCCGGCTCATCATCTCGGGCTTCAATCCCTGGAGCTTGTGGGGAATGCGCAGTCGCATGCCATGGGGCAAAGGCTGGATGCCCGTTCCTGTCTCGCATCAGGTATCGGTCACCCGGCTCAAAGACTGGATGAAACTGCTGTCGTTCGAGGTAGACCGCGGCTACTTTGGCTGCTACACTCCCGCCTGCCATTCCGAGAAGTGGCTGAATCGCTGGGATTTCATGAATCGCGCGGGTGATCGCTGGTGGCCTGTGGCGGGAGCCGTCTATTTGCTGGCGGCGGTCAAGCGCACCCACGGAATGACGCTGATTGGCCCTTCCTGGAAAGGCAAGAAGAAGAAAAAATTCGCCCGCGGCGAGGCAGCAATCTCACGTCGCGAAATACGTCAGCTTTTTAAAGAGCCACATGGATAAACCACAAGTCAATATCTGGACAGACGGCGCCTGTAAAGGCAACCCCGGCCCCGGCGGCTGGGGCGTGCTGCTGCAGCAGGGCCCTCACGAAAAAACCTTGTTTGGTGGCGAACCACTGACCACAAACAATCGCATGGAAATGATGGCCGTGATAGAAGGACTGCGTGCACTAAAGCGCAGTTGTCATGTCACGCTGCATGTGGACTCGCAATATGTTCAGAAGGGAATCTGTGAATGGATGCGCGGCTGGCTGGCGCGCAACTGGAAGACGGCCGACAAGAAGCCGGTAAAAAATGTCGACTTGTGGCTGCTTCTGAACGAAGAAGTGTCACGCCATGACGTGCAGTGGAAGTGGGTCAAGGGGCACGCGGGTGACCCTGGCAATGAACGCGCAGACCAGCTCGCCAATCAGGGCGTGGACATGGTCAGAAAGCAAGCTTCCCACGGCTGAACGCGGTAAAACTCAGTCACATCCCAGACGACGCGCGCGCTCACGTTGTGCATCGGCACGCTGATCCGCAGTGTTGCGCGTCAGAAAATTATCGTCAGCACCAGGTGCGGGTGCCATCATGACCCGCGAATTGATGCGGCCGCACTCGGCATTTTTTGAATGATCGGTACCAGTAGAGCATGCGCTCAGTAAAAGAAGCGCGCAGGCAGTGGAGACGATTACTGTGGATTTGAAAATCATGGTTATCCTGTTATCAGCCGAACACGCAAAGCTTTTTGACGCTCTGAGTCCGTAATTGCTGCAAGCGGAATTCCGCAGCAGAAATGGCAGCCTGCGTATCCCGCTCATCGGGGCCGAAAATTGCGCTGTTGCCGCGCAACTGATTGACGCGCAGGTTGAGCTTGTCGGTTTCACGACCGATCTGCTTGCAGCTCATGGACTGCAATTGGGCTTCAGTCAGGGGCGCCGCTACCGGTGGTTTTACGCAGGCAGAGAGCAGCGCGCCAGCGCCAACAAGCATAAATAAGACTTTTTTCATCTTGCAATATCCAGACAGATGGTCTGCCGCTGTTGCCCGCCCTGCCCGTAAACAGGACCCGCAACAACGACGAACGCGAAAAGGGTATCTGGTATTTTATAGATTGGCTGGCGCTGTGTCACATATGGGCCGGCATTGGCAGCAGAAAAAGCATTCACGTCATGCCGGCGCTGCTGCCCGCTTCCGTTATCAGACGTTGATTATGGGCACAAAACCGCCATAGATCAGGCGCTTGCCGTCAAACGGCATGGGATTCACATCCGGTTGCATGCTGGGTTCGTCCATCATTTTTTTCATACCCTCATCGCGTGCCTCTTTGGATGGCCAGGTGATCCAGGAAAAGATCACGGTTTCATCCGCCTTGCACTGAACCGCCATATGAAACGAGGTGAGCTTGCCTTCCGGCACTTCATCTCCCCAGCACTCAACAACAGACAGCGCACCGAGTTTCTTCAGAACGACAGCGGCTTTGGAGGCATGTTCGATAAATACCTCACGATTGGCGGTGGGTACTGCAGCTACAAATCCATCAACATAGTTCATGGCATATCTCCTTGGAATAGGTGAGCGGCAGGTACTGCCGTTCATGCAGTGGAGTATGCCGGTTATTTGACAATTGTGATATGGGCGGATACGACAGGCTGGGGGGCAGATTACGACAGCCTTTGTTTGTCAGTGAGCCATCTCGGGGGGTCATGTCGGGGGGTCGTATCGGGGGGCATATTGGCGGGGCATATCGAGGTGGCATATCGGGGGTTCATATCTGGGTGTCATGCCAGGATGTCATGTCAGTGTGTCATGTCAGTGTGTCATGTCATAATCATGTCGCATTTCACAGGGACAATGGCATTTTCCCCAATTGCTCAGGAGAGACGTCATGCTCGCCATGCAAAAACCCAGGCTCAGCTATGACCCGGTGCAGCTTGCCGGCACGGTCACGAAAATTGACGCTGATCTGGTTACCGTTGACTGCGACGGCACACTCTGGTCATGTCCGCAGGCCCTGAGTTGTCTGATCGAACCGCAAATTGGCGATGAAGTCATCATTAGTGGTCCGGATCGCACCCGCGTTTATCTGATTGCCATTATTGCTCGACCCGATGCCGCCGCGATCACGCTGAATGTGAATCGCGACCTGGCCATCCGCAGCAGTACGGGCAGCATCTCAATGCAGTCGGCCGCAGGCACCCATATCGGCAGCGACACCAGCGTGGAACTCCGCGCTCCCCGACTGGAACAGACCCACGATAATGCCTCGCTGACAGTACGACAGATGCAATATGCAGGAGAAACGCTGGAAGCCACGGTTGGCAGAAGCACCTTCTTTTCAAATGTGATCAGTCTGATGGCAGATCGCATCAACACCGTGGCCCGCCTGTGTTTCAGACATATCAAAGACGTCGATCATGTGCGTGCCCGCTCCATCGATTATGAAGCCGAGACGCTCACTCGCGTACACGGCGGCTACACAACCCTGACCGCCCGGGATGTGATGAAAATCAATGGTGATCAGATTCATATGAGCTAGATGAGAACAGTAAAACCATTACGCGTCGGCGTGCTTACCCGACCCTATGGATATCTGCAGCAAAGCCGCCTGGGCGTACTTGTTTACACACTGGTCGACTTCAATGGAACAACACCCAGGCTGGTACCCGAAGCCGAAATCACAAGTCATCTTCTGCCAGAAATGGATTGTCAGGGAATACTGGACCTGGTGCTGCCCAAAACACGGGCTGAATTTCTGGTAAGCGGTTCTGCGTACACGAATCATCAACAGGATAAAACCCAGTGCGCTGTACGCGTACAGGTTGGTGATCTTGAGAAAAACCTTCTGGTATTCGGAGACCGCTACTGGCTGGACAATCGGATCACCGCGCCGCAGCCGTTTGATTCCATGCCGGTGACCTGGGCCAATGCATTCGGCGGGCAGGGTTTCGAGGAAAATCCCGAGGGCAAGGGAATCGGGCGCGAATGGATCAACGGCGTCTGGGCCACGTGCCTGCCCAATATTGAATCACCCACAGCGCGTATCGGAGCGGTCGGCCAGCAGCCCGCGCCGGCGGGTATGGGCCCCGTCATGATCAACCGACCCCGACGCTATCAACATGTGGGCAGTTTCAGTGATACCTGGATGAAAACCGATATTACCGGCTTTTTCCCGGACATGGACACCCGGCTTTTCAGCGCTGCCGAGCCGGATCAACGCTGGAGCAAGCGCGACAACCTGCCGCCCGGCGCTCCTTTTTCTGTCTGGAATATGCATCCCGAACAGGCCTGCTGGAGCGGTCGCATCCCCGACTGGGTACCTCGCTGTTTTGTTCGGCAGCGGAATGCGGGCGGAACCGAGGATTTTCTGGAAGTCGGACTGAAAGCGACAACACTATGGCTGCTACCTGGCATTCGGCATGCCATCATGATGTATCACGGCTCCATTGGCGTGGCCGAAACGTACGCCGAAGATGTCAGCGCCATTATGGCTGCCATGGAGTTGCCAGGACAGCCGCGCGATCCTTCGTATTACGAAGAGATATTCGACTTGCGCAGCGATATGGAAAAAGGTGCGCTCTATGCACTACGTGACCGTGACCTGGTTCCGCGTTCCATCATGGGGGACTGGCTGGATACCCGAGCGGTCAACACCGGCGTTCTGCTGGCGAATGCGGGTCGCCGCGAGCAGCGAGAGCGGGAAGAGACCCGCGACAAACTCAGGGGAACGGGCGTTGATATGTCGACTGTCATGCCTGAACTGATGGGTCCGGACTTCCCCATCAGCGCAGAATATCTGCCTGAACTGCACGAAAGAATGCTGCAACAAAAAGGCGCGGCAACGCAACAGGCAGAAGAAGAGAAAATCAGAATCAGAAAACAGCTGGAAGATCAACCTGATGCGCAGTCAATGGATCCCGCGCTTTCGGAAAAGCTGCGTCGCATTGTTGATGGAGAGACTCCCACCAGTGCGATTGACGATATGAAAGACGCAATGGCAAAACTCGAATCCTTGCAGACACAGATCGAGGAAAAAGCATCCGATAGCGGGCAGCGCGACCTCGCCCGACAGCAGATGAGAAAAATCAATCTGTACTCGGCGCACCTGCTGCCGCAGGGTATTGCCGTCGGCAAACATATTGCCGAGCAGAAGCGCGACATCGTGGTGACGAGGTATGGGAACGACCAGGATTTGTGCAATCTGGATCTTTCGGGGGCCGACCTGTCCGGCCTTGATCTGCAGGGCGCCGATTTCTCGGGAAGCGATCTGTCAGATGCCAATCTGCGCGGATCGACGCTGGACCGCTGCACGTTTGTAAAAACGCTGCTGGTGCGCTCCGTCATTGAGGACACGTCCTTTCGAGCAGCCGTATTTCGGGAAAGCAGTCTGGGGGCAACGACCCTGATGCGCGCGAGCCTGGCCGGCGCCCGACTGCAAGCGGTCATCATGCAGAAAACCATCTTCTCGCATTGCGATCTGCGCGAAAGCGATTGGCAGAACGTGGTACAGACAACGGAAGCTGAATTCAGCGCCTGCCGCTTTGAAAACGCAAATGTCATAAAAACCATCTTTACGGAATGCCGCTTTAGCAGTACGAGTTTTGCTCAGGCCCGGTTCTCCCAGGTCGCTTTCCAGATCAACACACTTGAAAACGTTACCTTTGAGAGAGCATCGCTGATCAGTATCACATTTGTGGCCAGCAGCCTGCAAAACATCAGCTTTATCAGCGCACGCATGGAAGGTGCATCGTTCACTTACAAGGTGCAAATCAGTACCTGCAGTTTCAGGAGCGCGGACATGAAAAACAGTTCGTTCAATCGCTCGGCCCTGGATCAGGTTGACTTCTCCGCAGCAAGCATTCGACATTGTGATTTCAGCGAAGCCTCACTGCAGGCGGCAAATTTCAGCGTCTGCAATGCCACTGGCTCAATATTCAGAAGATGCGATCTGCGGCTGGCTTCGTTTAGCTCTGCAGACCTCACAGGCAGCAATTTTCAACAGGCGGATATGCGTGGCGCCGATATGCGCAGGGCCAACCTATGCACAGCAGACGTATCGGAAACCTGGCTGGATGACCGTTCACATACGCAAGGTGCCTTCCTGAAATACGCCAAGCTCTATCCGTTACGCAAGCAGTCTTCCCGGTTCTGGGAGCAGCAGGCATGATGGACCGCAAGCAGTTCGAGCAATTGCTGTTACGCTGTGAAGCCATATCAGATGCAGATTGTCGCGGCATGAATCTGGACGGACTGGATCTGAGCGGACAGATATTCAACAAAGTGGACTTCTCAGGCGCATCGCTGCGAAACGCGGTACTGACTGAAACCCTCATTTCAGAATGTGTTTTTGATGATGCTGATCTGAGTCATGCGCAATTCAACAAGGGGATGATGACGCAATCGAGTGCGCGCCGGGTGATGCTGGATCATTGCCGCTTCTTTGAACACGCCATGGTGCAGTGCTGTCTGGCAGAGTCTTCGTGGCACAATGCCACGCTGGACTCATGTTCGTTCTCTGCAAGCGATTTTTCCGGTGCGCAAATGGCGCTGGAAGCAGCAACAAAGACAACCTTTCATGAAACGCGCCTGGAGGCAACGGACTTTTCTGACAGCTATCTGGAACTGGTTATCTTCTTTCAGAACGATTTGACGCGCACCCGCTTTGATGGGGTTTATTTCGATCGTGTTGTCATGACCGAATGTGATCTGACCGGCATGAGGTTTGCGAATCAGACATTTCATCAGTGCCCTTTTACTCGCGCCAACCTGACGGATACCGTATTTACGGAATGCGAGATGCCCATGTGCAATTTTCAGGGGGCTCGGCTGAACCGCGCCGCATTCGAGAAGTCGGACTGCAGCAACATTCTGCTGATGGACGCCGATCTGCGTGATGCAACATTTGCAGGATGCAGAATGCCACAATCGATCTGGATGAATGCGCTGGCTGTCGGCGTATCGGTGGCAGGAACAGATCTGACAGAATCAATTTTCCATTATGTCAACTGTGAATCTGGCAATTTCGCCGATGCCGATCTGAGCCGTTGTGATTTTTCATGGTCCAATCTGCGTCAGACCCGATTCCAGGCCGTGCGCCTGAATGACACGGTTTTTCACGAAGCGCTGCTATCTGACACCAGCCTGCTGCGTACACCGGGCGCCATCGCAAGCCAGCCATATCTTGAGGAAGCCAGGGCGTGGCGCCTGTCAGCAGGGGCTACTCGATAGTAAATCCGAAGAGGAGATTACCGACGTGCTCGCAGGCGTTTTTATGCAATCGCGCTCAGCGTCGGATTGATTTAGCCGGCCTGAGTTTGCGTTGCAGATTTTGCCACATAACAGCAAATTAAATTATCGCGACAATCGATACACATCAAAGCGGCTCAGGCAAAAACAAAGGTACGGTTTGGTGAAGGCACGGCATTGAGCGAGGCAATGCCGTTGATGATATTGCTCAGACCGATAGATGTCCATCGACAAACGGGCAACGCACCCGAAAAAACGCGAAAGCTCACATTGATGAATTTGGTCGAAAAACATTTGACCACCGGCACCAGTACGCCCAGAACGCCGCTTTCATTCGCCCAGGTAATCATGGTGGGCATCGGGCAACATTCCAGATCCAGGCCTGGCGTGAACACGCGTGATAGCGGATTAGGAATCATGGTGACTTTGGGACCAAAATTCGGACGTGGTCCAAGAATCATCACATCCACAATGGTTGCGCAGGAACCGATACGACCCTGAAGAATCATGATTAATCCTTTACAAAAGTCCAAGAAAGCCAAAAATATGCGTGCCGAGGCCTTTCAGTTTGGTATCAAGCCCGCCGGTATCGATCAGGGCACCATCGGCTTTGAGAGATCCTGCACTCAGGTCGACTTTCAGCACCTGAATGGAAATCTTGGCGGCAGCAAGGCTGAGATTCAATGCATCGGCCGAAAATGCATAACCACGGTACGCGCTTACAAGTCCAGCCGTGGTGGTAGAGGATCCATAGATAAAGGATCGTGTCGAACCGGCGTAACTATCATGTCCGCTCACACTGGTTTCCCTGCCGGCCTGATATGTGTTCTTGGCATGCGCGGTAATGATGCGCTCTTCCTGCGCGGTGGCCTTGATTTTGTAGTTGGCACAGAGAATCTCGTAGTCCTGTCCCGTAGCGTCGTAATAAACCTTTCCACCGTGTGTCGATGTATAGGTATCGCTGTAGGTATGTTCGGTCACGCCAGTCACTTCGACCGTTTCTGTCTCAGTCACGGTCCGCTTGAGCGTGCCTGTATAAGTGAGTTCGGAGGGTCCGGTAACCGTGTGCTCCAGACTGGTGTTGTATTTCTGAATTTCGGCACCATCAGTGGTCAACGTCTGCTTGCCTGTAACGTGATAGTCTTCTTCTCCGTTGATGTAGACGGTATTGTTGCCACTTTCTACGCGGAACGTATTGTCACCGCTAAGGATTTTCGTGACTGCACCGCCTTTAATATTGTCCGCAAGACCTGAGGCGGTAATTTCTCGATTGACACCCGCATCAAAGGTTTCTTTCTCATGTCCGATCACATGTGTGGTTCTTGTTCCCACCACATCCCGGGTCTCGGTCGCACCAACGGTGGTTTTCAGGTTGGCACCGATATTCACAGTCATATCGTTCACGACAGTCAGGAGCATGTCCAGCTGGGCGCGCATGTCAACGAGTTCCTGACCCAGTTTGTCCTCGAAAATCATCTGATTACGCATGCTTGGATCACCAAACACCGACTGACTGCGAAACCCGCTTTGCGTGGCATTGGCTGGCAGTGTCACGGGTGGCATGTTGCGCGCATTGTAGACACGTCCCAGGATCACGGGTCTGTCCGGATTGCCACCGATAAAATCCACCACGACTTCATCGTTGATTCGCGGCAATTGCAGGCCACCGAAACCACCGCCCGCCCATGGGCTGGAGACGCGGATCCAGCAGGAACTGTTCTCGTCGCCACTGGCCTGCCGATCCCAGTGAAACATCACCTTGATGCGCCCGTATTGATCCGTCCACAGCTCCTCGCCAGCCGGCCCGACAACCCTTGCTGTCTGCGGACCGCTGGTTTTGGGCTGAGGTGTTACACGCGGCGCACGAAACTGGATATCTGCAGGCAAGGCGCGGAAGGCCACCTCGAAGTGATCCTCCTGCTGCGTGCCTGTCGAATAACCGGCAACACGCATGTTGTAGCTTGCAGAAACGCAAAGATATTCCCTGTTTTCTGCCCGGCGCGGATGATTGCGCAGCCTGAACGTTCTTCCGGGCTCTACCGCGCGTACATTGCATATGCCATATACCTGCTCTTTGGCACCCTGTATCTCCTGCAGGCGGATGCGCGCGTACTTTTCCCCGTGCTCTGCTTCCTGATAACCGCCCTGCCATTCGTAGATCTCAAGCTTGTCGGAATTGACTGCCTGCGCGTTTCTGCTGGTGGAGTCCAGCCGGGCGCCAGGCTTGCGGAAATCGTAATCGGCGGTCGCATAACCGCCCGGTGTCATATGCGCCTGAACATGCCAGTCCGATACAAACTCTTCATGGGCCAGCAAATGCATCTGGCCATCGTAAAAAGTATACGTTTCGCTGCCTGACACGGGTTCGTGCGTAGAGTTATCATCCGTCAGTACCAGCGTGTGCTGCCCGTTCTCATGCCGGAACCAGTAGTAAATCCCTTCATGTTCCATCAGCCGTGAGACAAAGTCAAAATCAGATTCCTGATACTGCACGCAGTATTCCCAGTTGCGATAGGATTCTGTGAGTTTGTATTCGACGGGGAAACGATATCGGCCAAGCACTTCACGAAGAATATCAACAACAGACTTGTTCTGAAATATCCGGTTGTCTGTCGATTGCGTGAGATACCACAGCGCAGGTCTGACCGTCGCGCGATACGCATAGTATTCGGAATTGAGCATTTCACGACCGACCAGCTCAAAGCCGATAATTTCACCGTTGAGATAATGCGGCGATCCCGATGCCGTTTCAATCTGCAGCGTCAGCGGCTTGCCCAGGAGGCTTCGCACGTCCAGCATATAGGTCTTTGCCACGAGTTCGACGGTAAACTCAAAAAGCGTGGACAACCCTGCCTGACCCTTCATACTCAGAAAATGAAGCACATCGGGCATGGGGGTTATTGCAATAACGGGGCGCTGCTGTAACTGGGGCATATCCATATTCATCTCTCGCGTGGAACGCTTTGGAATGCGCCCATCATAGGCGTTCAATGTGTCATCTTAATGACCTGTCTGAATTCTGTGACGTGCGATATTATTATTGTCATATTCATGAAGTAATATTAGGCCATGACTAACAAGCCATATCTCCATTCCGATACGCGTATGCTTTCGCTACAGCAGCTCAGGAGCGATGATGAAAAATCGTAAAACTGCAACGCAACTTGGCTGGTACCTCTTCTGCCTGTCGTGGATTCCATTCATCGGCATATTTTCGTATATTTTCTATCCGATAGAGGAATGGCTGCCACCGATATCCATTGCCTGCCTGATCATCTCCCTGAGCATGATGCTGTCGGGGACATTCCTCCTGTTGATGACAGCTGTGTTTTCAGCCTCGGCCAATAAGAGAATTCGGGCACAGGGTAAAAAAGGAAAAGCAACGATCCTCTCCATCGAGGATTCGGGCGAACGATACAACGATCAGTTTGTCCTGAACATCGGTCTGCAGGTCGCGCCCGAATTCGGGCCGGCCTTTGAGACCGTCGCCCGCCAGATAGTGCCGATTTATCATATGGCTCAGGTTCAGAAAGGACATCTGGTGCATGTGAACTATTTGCCAGATACGAAGGAAGCGGTCATCGCGTTCGATTGAGTGAATGATGAAGTGAAGAGCGGACAGGTTACGTCAGGTCGGGTTCGACGGTCAAAAAAGCGAGGACCTGGAAGCGGCCGGTAGTAACGGCGGTCAGAACGGGTGAGAAATAAAAGAAAGGAGAAAAAAGGAGAAAAAAGGAGAGGAAAGACCTTCAGCACCGGATCAGGCTTTGCTTGCTGCGTTTCATAAAAAAAGACTGTTCCGGCGTAAAGGTCTGGAAGAATATTACGCTGCCCTCAAATTATCGACATTGATCTGAATAAATTTTTCTTCATTCTCCGTCGAATTCCACTAACCGGCAACGCCTTCCCAGGCTTTGCGAATGACCCTGGCGCTCTCAGCCAGCGCCTCTTCTTCGCGTTCCGAAAGCGCAGGCATATAAGTTTCCAGTACACCCTCTTTGCCCAATAACGAAGGCAATGACAAGGTGGTTTCGTATTTTTCAATATGCGAGCCGATAGGGACGACCAGGCGCTCGTTGTGCAATATTGACTTTGTGATATGCGCTGTTACCATGCCGATGCCCAGCTGACTCGCTCCCGTTCCTTCGATGATGCTGATATTGGCGAATCTGACTTCTTCCTCTATTTTTTTCTGGAATTCGGCACAATCCTTTTCATTCACATCCAGGACGCGCGCCAGCGGCACACCGCCAATGCGCACGCCGGACCATACAAAAACCTGTGACGTGCCATGCTCACCCAGCACCATGGCCTCTACCGACTGCGGATTCACCCCTGCGTTGCGCGCAATATGAAAGCGCATGCGCTGTGAGTCCAGCAACGTTCCCGAACTGATCACATGGGCGCCATTGCTATATTCGCGAGCCACCTCAGCCAGCGGGTCCGGCGGATCAGTCACCACCAGAATAATCGCCTGCGGCGCGGCGGCATTGATTTTCGGAATGATGTCCTGATAGATTTTCGCGTTTTCATCCAGCAGACGAAGACGGCCGGCTTCGTCTTTTCTGTCGGTTGCACCGCCCGTCTTTTCATTGACCCCTACCGTGACGATGACGACATGGCAATGGTCAAGATCTTCGTACTGGCCTGCCCGCACATGGACGGCGGGCAGCAATGTCGTACCGTATTGAATGTCTGCCACCATGCCTTCAGCACGTTTGTGATTTCTGTTGACCAGAACGATTTCGCGCGCGCCACCCGCGTAAACCAGTGACATCAGACATGCCCGTCCTACTGCTCCGGCACCAATCAGGCCAATTTTCATAGTGCAACTCCCTGAGATGTGTTGTTCAAGACTTTCAATCAGTTTATCCCAGCAGCATATTACGTTTGTACTCATTTGTGTTAAAACACAAATGACATCTGGTTGAGATGATGGGAAAGCGCCACGCCAGCAGCAGGCAGACTGGCTGACAGGCTGGCTGCCGAATCATCGCCTCAGGCTGTACCGGGATGGCAGAATAAAGGTGAAAGCCAGAAAAATGTGGAGACAGAAAAAACGATGAAAATGTGTGATGGCAGCCCGGTATTCCTGTGTCCGGACATTGAAAGGCGACAAAGTTCGTGATGGACATCAACTATTTCCAGAGCTTTATCACAGTTGTGGAAGCAGGATCTTATGCAGAGGCGGGACGTCGGCTGGATCTGACCTCAGCTGCGGTAGCGGCCCGCATCAAGGCGCTGGAGGACGATCTGGGTATAGAACTGGTGAAACGCTCGGGACGTTCAGTCAAGCCTACCGATAGCGGAATGCGTATTCTGGAGAACACCCGCTCTGTGCTTCGGCAGGTCCGGGACATCCGCGCCATCGCGTCGGATCCGCACAATCGCGGTGAGTTTCGTCTGGGCTGTTTTACTTCGGCGCTGACCAATGTGCTGCCACCGATATTGAAACGCATCTACAGCAAACACCCGGAAGCGTCCATATACGTAACGCCTGACGCCTCCATCGAGTTGTGTCGCAAGGTGGCGGCGGGCGAGCTGGACGCTGCGATTGTGGTCGAGCCACAGTTTGCAGTGGCCAAGCATTGCGTCTGGCGCAAATTCATGCAGGAACCGCTGCTCGTGATTGCGCCGGCGCATATGAAAGGTCGGGATGCCCACGAAGTGCTGACCAGTGAACCCTTTCTGCGTTACGACCGCAGCGTCTATGGCGGGCAGCTGGCGGACCGGTATCTGCGCGACCATGCCCTTCATCCCAGACAGCGCCTGGAAATAAACAGTCTGTCTTCGATCGCGGTGCTCGTGCATGAAGGACTGGGCGTTTCACTGCTGCCCGACTGGTCAGACATGTGGCAGTCTCTGGATATCGTGCAGATACCCTTGCCGGACAGAGCGCCGGTCCGACGCAATGGCCTGATCTGGAATCAGCACGGCCATCACGCGGAACTGGCAACCTGCATTTATGAAGAGGCCAAAGCCGTATTTAGCAGGAATATCTGAGTCAGGAATTTTGGGCGGGCTATCGCAGTCAGGATTTTGGCACTGCGCCGCTGGTTTTGGGCGAACGCAGAAAATCAAAATCCACTCCTTTATCGGCCTGCATCACCGTGTCCAGAAACAGTTTTTTGTAGCCTCGCTCGGCTGTTGGCACGACAACGGGTGCGGCATCGCGGCGCTGTGCCAGCTCCTCGTCGGAAACGAGCAGACTGATCTCGCGGCGGCTGATGCTGAGCCGGATTCTGTCGCCATTCTTCACATACGCCAGCGGCCCGCCAATTGCCGATTCCGGTGTGACATGCAGCACGATCGTACCAAACGCTGTTCCGCTCATGCGACCGTCAGAGATTCGCACCATGTCTTTAACCCCTTGTACAGCGAGCTTTCTGGGAATCGGAATATAGCCGGCCTCTGGCATGCCCGGTGCACCCTTGGGACCGATATTTTTGAGAACCAGAACGTCATCTTCGGTCACATCCAGATCGTCTGAATCAATACGCTGGGCCAGGTCCGCCGCATCTTCAAACACAACAGCCCGTCCTTCATGTTCCATCAGATCTGCATTTGCAGACGACTGTTTGATGATCGCGCCGCCGGGTGCCAGATTGCCCTTCACAACTGCAATACCGCCTTGCGGATAGATCGGATCAGCCGCGGATTTGACAACGCTCTGGGCAAAACCCGGACCGGAGCGTTCGATTTCTTCGCCCATTGTCCTTCCCGTCACCGTCAGCGCATCCAGCCTGAGCAAAGGTTTCAGCTCTCTGAGCAATGTCGCCATACCGCCTGCCTTATGGAAATCTTCCATATAGTGTTGTCCGGAAGGTTTCAAATCCAATAATACGGGCGTGTCGCGACCCATTCTGTCCAGGGCCTGAAGATCAATGTCCAGTCCGACCCGTCCGGCAATGGCCGCCAGATGCACGATACCGTTGGTAGACCCGCCAATGGCAAGCAGAACACGCATGGCATTTTCAAATGCGTCGGGTGTCAGAATCTTATCAATCGTGAGTTTATCTTTGGCAATCTGCACGGCCTGCGCGCCGGTCAGCTCGGCGATACGCATACGGTCAGCCGTGACTGCCGGTGGCGTCGCACCACCGGGGATGCTCATTCCCAAGGCTTCTGCGATACAGGCCATGGTGCTGGCCGTCCCCATGACCGAACAGGTTCCCACGCTGGCAACCAGCTGATTATTCACATCTGAAATTTCCTGATCGTCAATTTCTTCTGCGCGATATTTGCCCCAATAACGCCGGCAATCAGTACAGGCGCCGACCCTTTCGGAACGATGCGAACCAGTCAGCATTGCGCCCGTCACCAGTTGAATGGCCGGGATACCCGCCGATGCCGCACCCATCAGCTGCGCCGGTACTGTCTTGTCACAGCCCCCAATCAGCACAATGGCATCCATGGGCTGGGCGCGAATCATTTCTTCCGTATCCATAGACATCAGATTGCGCAGATACATGCTGGTTGGAAACGCAAAGCTCTCGTGAATGGAAATCGTGGGAAAGTCCAGTGGCAGGCCGCCGGCCAGCATGATGCCCCGCTTTACGGCTTCCAGCAGCTGTGGCATGTTGCCATGACAGGGATTGTAGGCGCTGCCGGTATTGGCAATGCCAATCACCGGTCGGGTCAGCGCAGAATCGGAAAAGCCCGCTCCCTTGATAAATGCTTTTCTGAGAAACAGCGAAAAGCCATTATCTCCATAACTGGTCAGCCCTTTTTTCAGGCCGGTGGCTTCTGTTTGTGTGTCTGGCTGATTATCCGACTGCTTGCGTCTGGACATGTTGCATTACCTCATTTGTAAATAACGGATGTTGATACTCGTTTGTGATGTCGACATACCAGACTGACAGCTCGATATGGATGGCTCCTCGATACCACTTGTCATCAACCAGCCATGCTGAAAAGCACACCTCGCACGGCCGGATGTCATTTGTCATTAACGCGTCGTGATATTGCCATCCTTGATCACTTTATCCCAAAGCGCGATCTCCTGATCCAGCCGCTGTCTGGATTTATCTATCGTCAGCGGATCTGCATATACCCCCTGCTCCAGCAATTGCTTTTTCACGTCCTCGCTACTCAGACCTTTGATGAGTGCCGCATTGAGTTTATCCAGGACTTCCTGTGGTGTCCCGGCAGGCGCCATGACACCAAAGAGGGAACTGACATTGTAATTGTCATAGCCTTGTTCTTTTGCCGTTGGAACGTCCGGCAGCATGGAAATGCGTTCAGGCGTCAGAACAGCAAGTGCTCTTAACTTACCCGATTTGATAAAGCTGATGGATGCCGGCACGGTTTCCGTCATTACCTGAACCTGCCCGCCCACCATATCTGTCATTGCCGGGCCGCTGCCACGATAGGCCACATGAACAATATTCACATCTGCAATCTGCTTGAAGAGCTCCATCGCCATCCGTTGCGGTGCTCCGGCCCCGGAAGAGGCAAAATTGAGTTTGCCCGGATTTTCACGTGCGTTCTCGGCCAGCTCCTTCAGGGTAGTCACCTTTACGGAAGGATTGACAACCGCAACCAAAGGCACTGATCCCACAACCCCTGCTGGGGTCAGATCCTTCTTCAGATCATAAGTCAGGCTGCCCTTCTCGAGAATCGACATGACCGAATGGGACGTAAGCGCACCCATCAGCAATGTATATCCGTCAGGCTTGGCTTTGGCTACCTCGCCTGCGCCGATATTGCCACCTGCCCCTCCCCGGTTCTCAATAACAACCTGTCCACCGATCTCATCACCCAGCGTTTTTCCAACAATCCGCCCGATGACATCTGTGGCCCCGCCGGGAGGATAGGGAATAATCAGCCGAACTGGTTTGTCGGGATATCCCTCAGCCTGTGCAGTCGCAAGAGGCAAAGCTGTCAGCACAGTACTGGCCAACAGACAGGGAATCAGTCGTGCCACCATGCTGCGTTGATTTGTCTGGAACATAAGAAAGTCTCCTCGTTATTGATATATTGGGAAATCGTATTTGCCGGCTACAGTTGGCTGGCATGGGCAGTTACAACCCTGACTGCCCGGGTACAAATTAACGAACAGTATGACAAATGAATGAAGGCCGGAAACATAATAATTTTTTGTTTTATCCAAAAATATTTCAGTCGGTCCAGGTAGCTGAACAAGCTTCGGTTCCGTCGATATTCCCTCTATAATATCCAGCGAACTGACGCAGCCAGCAGCCTTCGGTGCGCTTCGTATCCCAAATAACGTGCTATTGAAATAATTATGGAAAATACGATTGATCGTCCTCTGGACGTGCAGAACCAGGAGATTCAAACGCAAAAGGGGAATCTTTACGCCCAGCGCTGGCAGGCACCCCGGCACGGCAGCACTGCCGCTTCCACTATCATCCTGATGCATGATTCATTGGGCTGCATTCCCATTTGGCGAGAATTTCCAGCCAGACTCGCCCTGGCAACGGGTTTGCCGGTCATTGCCTACGACAGACTCGGATTCGGCCGCTCTGATCCGCATCCCGAAAAACTGGCGGCTGATTTTATTAATGATGAAATTAATTCCATGTTTCCCAAACTACTGGAAGCTTTCGGGATTGACCACTTTATCGCCTGTGGCCACAGCGTGGGCGGTGCCATGGCAGTGATTGCGGCCGCAAGCTACCCTGATCGGTGCGATGCATTGATTACAATGGGCGCTCAGGTTTTTGTTGAGGAGTTGACCCTTAACGGTATACGCAAGGCCAAGGAAGATTTTGCCAAACCGGAGAACCTGGCGCGATTGGATAAATATCACGGCACAAAAAGTCGATGGGTTGTAGACGCATGGACTGAGACCTGGCTTTCCAGGGAATTTTCGACCTGGCATGCGCGTGAGGAACTGGCCCGTGTCTCCTGTCCCACGCTGGCCATTCACGGCGACTCGGATCCCTACGGCTCCACCGAACATGCCAGAGTCATTGCTGAAGGTCGCTGCACTGCTGAAATTCTGTCCGGGATCGGACACGTCCCGTACCGCGAGGCCGAGGAAGAGACACTGCAACTCATTCAATCCTTTATTGCGCGCGCGGTTCCGGATACTGAATGAGGCATCTTTAACTAGTGCGCTGGCAAGTAGATACTGCTTAACGGATGGGTGAGTGTCCTTTTTCAAGAACTTTGTCAGATCTGATCGAGCCTGCTTCAACCTACATGGCTATACGGCCGCCCTACCGCCAGGATAGTTGCATTTTATCCTTTCCGTCGCTTCGCATATTTTTCTCCCCAATCAGCAATCGGGCCTAACGCCTCGTTAAGTCGGACACCTTCAGCAGTAGCTGAGTACTCAACGCGAGGGGGTACTTCGTGAAACACACGGCGCTCGACCAAGCCGTCAGCCTCCATTTCACGAAGTTGCTGTATTAACATTTTTTCTGTTATGCCAGTAACCAGTCTTCGTAATTCTCCTGTGCGAATCCGCTTTTCCTGGAGCTCGTACAAGATAACCGCCTTCCATTTTCCACCAATTACTTCAAATGCCGGACCAATTCCACAATTAAATGGTTTGCTTTTAGCCATTGAAAATCCTCATTTCTTACCAATAAGTAGGTAACTGACTTTTAAGTGGGTAATTGACTATATCAATAGTACATCTCAAACTATCGTTATCACAACCATCATAAGGGCTGCATATGAAGCACGTTAGCGTAATCGGTTTAGGACAAATGGGCTCCAGAATTGCTGCTTTGTTTCTACAAGGCAATTTGAGCGTACATATATGGAATCGCACTCAAGCCAAAGCAAAGCCGCTGATAGAGGCAGGTGCAATATTTGCGGACACAGCCGCAGATGCCATAAAGCAATCAGAGATTGTCGTTATGTGCGTACGTGACTACGAAGCAGCGATGGATATTCTCGATACGGAACAAATCCATGCGGAGCTACCAGGTAAGCTCTTCGTTCAATTGACCACAGGATCCCCTGAAGATGCTGAAAGTGCCTATCAGTTCATGACACAACACAGTGCAGGCTATTTGGACGGCGCAATTCAGGTGGCTCCTGAACAGATGGGCATGCAGGATACGACTATTTTAATATCGGGATCCCACAGCGATTATGTAAAAAGTAGCGATCTTTGGAGAATTCTAGGAGGAAATGTGGTGTATTTGGGTGACTCCGCCTCGGGCGCTGCCACAATGGATCTGGCGACACTCTCATACGTCTACGGAGCTTCTCTCGGCGTTTTCCAGGGAGCAGCGTTGGCTGAAGCCGGCGGACTCGACATTGGTGTCTACGGATCCATTGTGCAAACCATGTCTGCCTCGTTCGGCGATTTTTTGAAGCACGAAACAGATGTCATAGCAAAAGAAAATTTCACTATCTCACAGAGCCCGCTTTCAATATCCGTTGACGCGACAAGACGAATCGAAAATGCAGCTCGCAAGAAAGGCCTGAATGTCAACTTCCCGGCTGTAATGGCAACATTACTTCAAGAGGCTGAATCTGTAGGATTTGCCAATGAGGAGTTCGCTGCATTAATTAAAGTATTACGAAATCCCAGCACTCATTCTGGCAACAAACATCTGTCCGTGTAGGAGCGATATGGGCGCGACGCGGAGAACGGTACTTTGTTCGGTCTTAATTCATGAAGACTCTAACTTGAAAAATGACATTCAGAAAGAAATAGTATATCGGAGCGTTGCAAACCCGCTTTCGGGCTTCGGCCAAAGAGCTGGATATAACCCGAACAAAAACCGTACAAAAAACCCGTGGCCAGTTAGAGGCGCTGGCTGAACTAGAGAGTTCGAAACTCAATGACTATCGACACTTCACGCGCTACTGGCGTTATAATAAGGGTCGGGGTTACAACCCCATTCTTGCACTCTTGGGGACGACCCCATCCATTCAGGAAACCCAATTCGGGACGACCCGGCTTTTGAAAGGAGGCCCGAATGGCCTGGTTTCTATTAATCATTGCAGGTCTGCTCGAGATCGTCTGGGCGTTCTCCATGAAGCAGTCAGAAGGTTTCACCAAACTTGGCGCCACCAGCGTTACCCTGGTCGCCATGATATTCAGTTTTGGTCTTCTCTCCTGGTCAATGAAAACCCTTCCTCTTGGTACTGCTTACATGGTCTGGACCGGCATCGGTGCCGTAGGCGCCTTTGTAGTTGGCGCTGTGTTTCTGCATGAACCGTTAAGCACAATGCGGGTTCTTGCCGCACTGCTGATCGTTGCTGGCCTGATACTGATGAAACTGGCTTCTTAAAGCTGTATGTCTATATGAGGAAGCTGTTCTGAAGCTGTAAGCTTAAGAAGTTGGCGTTCTGAAGCGCTATACCGAAAGATCACGATGAATAACTCGCAATTGTTATTTTTACAACTGCAATACTCCCTTTTGCGACCTTAATCTGGCATTTACAACTGCAATGCTGCAGTTTCTATCCGCTATTCAACCGCCTTTTAGAAGGCGGTTTTTTTCATGTCTATTGCCTATGAGTTATTGGCTTTCTGAGGACGATTGATCGTAACTTCCCGCACGTCCACAACTGAAATATCGTCCGGCGTACACCCGTGCGCCTTCATCACCTTCTTAATTGCTTCGCTTCCGGTATTGGCATTGACCCGAATCGTTTCGCCATTCCGGATTTTCAGGGAAAATTCGCTGATTTTGATTGTTTTCATGTTCGTCGCTCCGTCAGCGAATATGAGAATTCGTAGACTATAACCCGGATTCAGGTAACATCACATGAGACTTTCATTTTGCCTCGCCAACAGGAACCGTCATGCATCAGAATCCAGCGCTAATTAATGAGATTGTTGATTTATTGAACAACGCACGTGCCAATTCGACGCCAGTATCATTTGAAGACAGAAGGTGGTCAGAACTCACGGATCAAGAAGCCTATACCATACAGGCACGCGTCGCAGCAAAAACGGGAGCCATTGGCGCGTGGAAGACGGGCCGGGCGAATGAAACCGAAATACCTGTCTATGCACCTATTTTTGCAGAAATGGTGCGATCCAGCCCGGCAGAGTGCCGAAAGCAGGAACTTCGCGCATGTGGGGTCGAACTGGAAATCGGATTTTCCATTGACCGCCCTCTTCCCCCTCCAGGCCCCGGATTTAAAAACGCATTGCGGCAATGTGTGCGCCCGGTCGTTACACTGGAATTGATTGACAGTCGGGTGCAGAATTTCAAAGAATTGCCGCAAGCCGCGAAGCTCGCTGACAATCTGGTCAACGGGGGACTGGTCGTCGGCGTTCCGTTGGATGACTGGTCTGATTTGCCAATGGAGCAGGCAGAAGTCCTATTGACGGCAAATGGAAAAGAGCTATTCTCCGGCAATAGTAAAGTTCCTGGTGGCGATGCATTTCTTACGCTGGCCAGCATGGCAAGTGTGATAAGAGATCATTGTGGTGGCCTGCAACCTGGGCAAATCGTAACCACCGGTACTCTAAGTGGTTGCATCTTCATTGAAACGGGCACTCAGATCGAAGGATATGTTGCAGGTCTGGGCAGCATTTCCTTTAGGTATGACAATTGAAATAACCGAACTCTCATCGGATCAGATTAACCTGATCTCCAGGCTGTGAGAAGATGAAGTGAATTACTAATCTAAAAACACAACAAGGTACACACTGGAACTCTTGTCTACGAGACTTTTAATACCAAGCCATATCTCATTCAATCGCGAATGATCGCCCAGCGTTCATGATCTCGCCATTCTTTATTGATAAACAAATATCTGGGCGAAAAGCCTTCTTTATGAAAACCGCAACGACGCACTAGCGCCAGCGATTGCAAGTTTTCCGGCTGTATATTTGCTTCCAGGCGATGAAGACCTTTTTCGGTAAATGCATATTGAATAGTCAGACGCAACGCTTCGGTCATGAGTCCACTTCCGGCAAACGCCGCGTATCCGTAATAACCAAGATAGCCACTGAAAAATGAGCCCAGAACGATTTCGTTGATATTAATAACGCCCACCAACTGTCTGGACGTTGTTTCCCGAACGACCAATCCGATCACCGTGCCGGCGCAACAACGGGAATACCAATAGTCAAAACCTGCCAAATCAGTAAAGGGAGAAACCCAGGGAGAATGATAGTCCCTATTCTTCAGATTTGAAGCAATCAGCTCGTTAGCGTCCTCGCGTACAACGGGACTGATATAGACTCTATCCATGCAGGTCTCACGTCAATTTATATTGCTTTTCCCTATTGCAAGCGAAATATCGCATCGTCACATTTTCTGCGGATGGTCGCGACGATAGAGTTCCCACTCTTCGATTTCAGTCCCATCCGGCAATTTGCAGATGCCGATTTGACCTTTATCGGAATCCTTTATCGTGAGTGTTCCGCCCTTTTCCTTGCAATATACCGATGCGGGATTGGCCATTCCAACAGATTGTTGGGCGCATGCAGTCAGAAATAATCCGGGGATCAGCAAAGCAAGCAGTTTCATATTCGCCTCCGTTAAAGAAACTTCATTGTAGGTTAGACAGGTTCTGACCAGGCGATATCAGGTTAATGCGCAGCAATTTCCAGCCGATCGCATTGGCGTGAGTGATCTTCGTCACTTCATTTTTCAAATCGATTTGCCTGCATGATAGGAAAAAACTCTGTTCTTCTTCGCAGAGCAGCTGATCTCGTCAACCAGCCCACGATGCTCCACAATTTCGCTCTTCTTCGACAACCTGCTTTGCCAGGCTCTAGCCCCGCGACTAATCGTCAATATCTGTCAGGAAGACCCCGGTATCCACGTCGTCTGAAGAAGCAGAGTGATCGCCAACAGTCGCCGCAAATTCGATATTTCAATTAACTGCAAAACAGCGCTTTTTATTTTGAGTTTTTACGCCTCAAATTGAGAAAAGAGAGTAATATTCGGCGTACTCAAAGGAGAACGCCATGAAGCGTCTAATTTCCGCTATTCCTGCCATCATGCTGATTGCAGGCTCACAGGCTCAGCCCGTTCCAAAAACTCCTTTGACTGGTCAACAGAAAGTCACTCCTCCCGCGTCTGTCGCCGGCGTGTTTGGCGTAATCTGCCCGAGAGAGTCATTCAATAAAATCCATTGATCCGGCTGCGAGCCAGGTATGTTATCAGTGAAATACAATTCGGCCAAAACCATTTCAGTCGGAACCATTTCGGGCACATTCATTTCAGGTCCATCTATTAGACCCGCATCCATTTCAGTGACAGCCAGTTGAGCCGCATCCACTTGCGACCTCAGTGACAGCCAGTTCAGGTTCATCGTCTTTTGTGACCTCGACTCTGACAGCGCGTACGAACTGTCTATCTCTCATCTCTCATCTCTCGAACCGATTGTAAAAGTTCCACTTCGAAACGACGCAACTCTTTGTCGCCTGTCAAATGTTGTGCTTCGTCGCTCATAAGATGATGCGATGTTTCGTCGCTCATAATAAGCGGTGCCGGTTTTTGATAAGTTCTGTCAATTGAATTTCAGGCATGCCTTTCTTGACGCAATTTTATTTGGGATGATGACTGCGATAAAACTCTACCAGCAACTTCAATGTCTCTGGCCGACTTAACGCTCGCTCTTCTGCGATCGCATCAAATTCATTTGCCAATTCGGTCTTGAGTCGAAGTGCGAACTTCCTGATAACGCCAGCAGCAATCAATCGCTTGGTAGATTCGGTCGCCGTTTTTGCCCGCAGTTTTCGACTGTGTTCGGTATAACTATTTGCCATTTCAGTGTTCCAACTTTGAATTGACAGTAAAAAAGAGATTTTGTAAATTTCGATCTGGAAATTGAAGGAGTTAAATCGACTGAGATTTCCAGATAAGCCGTAATGCGACGTGTGTCATCGTACCCCCCGAGGTGTGATCGGGATCGCAAGGGCCGCCAGTCGGCACATTACAATTTATTATAGAGTCCATCGTAGTTGCCTCCAATGATGCAGATTAAATGGCGGCGGAAGTGCCGAGCACTCATCCAGAACAGCGCCAATTTTTATCTTCTGAATCCAGCTTAGAGGCAAACACGCCCATAATCATTTGGGCGTCAGAACTCTTATCAGTACACCGTGCCTATTCAGGATAAGCACCCTGCATCAATTAGCAGGCGTATATGTATTAAGTCCCTATTTTTTAGCAGTCTAATTCGAGATTCAAAAATTTTTTCATTCAAGATAATATTTTTGCCGATAATGCGAGCAATAAACTTCAAATCCACCACAGTGTCTCTAGTAAAAAGCGAACACGGCGATGAAGCCTATACACCTTTAATCTGTCAGGCTATGACGTCGCGGCACTCGCGACTTCCATCATTTCGACGATTGCACGTTCTCTCAATTGCATTGCCATCTCCGAATTCAATCTGTTCAACCAAATCCGTTTGCGGAGATCAGTCTCCTTATCTACATCCAATTCCACGCGTTCTTCAGGCGCACAGCAAAGTAGAAAATCTTCTTTTCCATTCCAATTTCTTGTAACGGGAAATCCGAATTTTTCCAGGTTAAGTGGAAACGTAATGTCTATGATTAACTCATCTGCCCCAAAACTGCATGTGAGGTAATTATGGATATCGTAAACCGTCACTCCACTACTGCTCTGTTTGAGCGCTTTGGAGAAAAATGCTCTATCAAAATCTATCCGAAAAGAGGCCATCCAGAATCTAGGGCTATAGCCTGCAAGCTTCAATAACTCATAGGTCGCCTAATGTTTGGCAGAGCATGTTCCCTTCCACTCGGTAATGCATGCCTCCGCGCTATTCCCGTGAACTGGGCGAGCATATGGCATATCTCGTATCGTGAATAGAATATTTTTTAACGAGATTTTATTAGAGGCTGCGTTCTGAGCTGATTGAGAGAAGCCCAGTATTCGATCGCGCCAGTATTTCGGCAGCACAGCAATATCAATTTGCATATTAGATATAGTAGTCATTTGACTATCAACTGAGGAGACGGCTTCTATAGCTTAGTAATAAGTCAGAATATATTGATCCTATGATGTGACGAATAAAATCACGCAGCTTCTTTCCAGCCGCTCTGCGTTTCTTCAAAGACAAATCTATCAGGGTCAGGTTGCGCATCAAGCTCCATGATCCTATCCAATGCGTCGAGAATCGCCGAATTGCCACCAAAGCGAGACAGGTAGATCACCTTAACAAGTCTTTGAATAGCTATTGGAATCTTGCTGCGTCGCTCCCATAAAGCGACGGTCCTTTCAGATGAACCTACGATCCGTCCAATACGAGATTGTGAAAGACCCAACTCTTTGCGCAAAAACCGAAATTCAGAACTAGTAAGATGTGGCTTACGTGCTAAAGTGCGCCCGATCACTTCATGTAGCTGATCAGCGTCCGCAATTGAAACGGCGTTCTCGCCGTTTATCATTCTCTCTTTGAATCCATTTGATAGCCATACATTAGTAAGACCGGAATCCGTGTAATGGTGAGCATTAGTCATGAGATTGGTGTAAAAAGACACAGTCTGCTGGATACCCATTATTGTGTTGGGTATACGCGCATAATTCCAGCATGATACTTCAGAAGCTTGTGGTATCGTGTCTTAACCGAATAACCGAAATTTTCGCAATCGCCACTCAACATGACCCGAATCAATTGCATACCAGTAGAAGAACTGTCGGGGCCGCATTTGGTGGCAGAATACCGGGAACTGCCTCGGGTATTTCGACTGGCTGAAAAGGCATCATTAAGAGGAAACATAAAACAACCGAGTCAGTACACGCTTGGCGCCGGCCACATTCTTTTTTTTTACACCCGACTCGGCTACCTTGCAAAAAGACATTGTCAGCTTGTACAGGAAATGCGCCGGCGTGATTACAAACCCACATATGAAGGGGTGCGCCGCCAGGATTTCCCAAATATCCCCGACGAATACTGGAACGATTGGAAACCTGACAAAGAAGCTATGGCGCTGAACAGACAGCGGATCGCCGATCGGTCGCCTGTGAAATAGCGATTAAATGGATAAATTTCTAAGATGTAAGGATTGATTGATGAAACCACGCCCGCCGGTTCGTCAATTATGGCGCTCTGCTCGCTATCGCGAAACGAGTTTGTTCACGCGTTTAGGTTTAAGACCGTGGAACCGTAGAAGTGCTTTGACCGTCTACATGACGTACCGGCAAACTGGTTAGATCCAATCCATCAATACAATTGGCATTGACGCCGTACATCAACGGGTTGCTTCTGCGTTGATGGAAAACATAAATGCCACATTTACTGCAAAAGTAATGGCGCGCAATTCGGGTATTCCAGCGATATTCTGTTAACGCATCACGCCCCGCAATAATCTGCAATTTCTCTTTATCAACGGCCAGCATCCTGGCCGCGCGTTTGGAACACAAGGAACAGTCACAGACAATTATCTCCTTCAGGTCAGCATTGAATTCGAATCTGACTGCCTGACAATGGCAAGTGCCGATGTATTTCATGGTCGATTCCTAAAGTGACTGAGAGTCCTCTGACAAGTCGATTTTATCAGCTGTTTTGCTGCCCTCCGCGTGTGGCTTAGCGTTGAGAGATTGTTATCAAATATGAACTTCAAGCAGCAAGCAATTGTTGTTCAAATTTCAGAGCGGCATTCACTTCCGCGATGGGAATATCAAACTGCAATGCGACAAGCTTCGTATCCCCTTCCACTTCAACGGCTTTTTTTATTAATTCGGTAGGTATACCAAATCTGGACAGCACAGGCTTTCCAAAAGAAACTTCTGGGTCCACGATGACAGATTTACTGCGTTTCAACGGATACCACCGCACGGCTTCGCCGGTTGAGGAAAACTCAATACCTTCATAGAGGCTAGGTCGAATGATTTCATCAAAAACAAGCTGACGTTTAATCAAATCGGTTAACGTTGGATCGCTCTCTACAGCCTCTATGAATATTGATTCTCCGTCTGTTAAAAATCTGTGAGCCGTAAACGGGTACGGAGTACCGAAAATCTGCGATGCACTTTCAAGCGCTGCTCGTATTGTTCTAAGGGAGACGCCATGTTTCGTGAATTCCTTGATGATTCTTAATTCCATCAAGTCACGGAAACCGATCACTTTCTGACCTACAATCTTCCCATCGATTGGAATCTGAGTCGTCCACAATGGTGAATGGAAATCGCCGCCGTTATCCTTATAACCGAACAGCCAACGACTTACCTCACGGGGCTTTGTGCCCGTGATACGTGCCGCCTCTGCTGGCGTGTAGAGTCCAATTCCAAGTAAGTTCATAACTCCCATTTTAATAAAATCTGTATAGCCTATCAATCAGGATAAACCGATACCCTAAGTTGCCGTTGAAGTCCCAAATAACTCGATTTCTATACTCACAAAGGAATTGAAAATCGAGTTATTTTGCATTTGAAATAATATAAGAACTCGCAATCCCAGGGCGGCACGATTCGGTGGATTCCAATTCCAGGTTGATTAATCCTGGAGGGCGACTTAATATAGATATAAACAAACGAGACGATAAATAAACCAAGGAGACCAAAAATGAACGAAATCAAAGTTGACATTGGAAATAAAAATTTCGCATTGAGAGAAGAATCAACTGGAGACTCGGTTGTATGGCGCGCTTTTGATTTGGCCACCAACCAGGCGGTAGAGGGCGCCGAATTTGTAGTATCGAGCGAAACGCTTTCTGACAGATCGCATACCGACCAGTTCGAAGATCCCAGTGAAGCTGCAGTTAACGAATTAAAGCAGCGCCTGGAGGAAAGATTTGGCGAGCGTGACTAGCCAGCGATTAATAGAATGAAGCGGCTCGATTGTCGCTTGGGTTAACAATGATAGTTCTATTGCATTTCATCGGTTACCAATGGCCGACTGCGCAAGCTGACGAGAACTCGATTCATTCTTAAAGGCAGGCCCGATCGAACTGTTCCGCCTGCTCTGTCTCATCATAATCACAACTGGGAAAACGCTTCATCCAGCAGAGCGTCTGCAGCCTTGAGCGCTGCGCGACGCTCCTTCAACCATGTCCGATTACTGGTGATATCATTGGCGCCTTCGTCGAGCATTGCATTAACTGAGGCAGGTTGTGGTCCGCCGTAGCCCTGTGATGCCTCAACCATTGATTGCGGCAGCATGGCCTTACGAAACATGTCTTCGGTCAAACCGGACTGTGTCTGTTTCATATCGTAATGTTTGACGGTCTCCGAAAAGACTTTCTCAAAATCGGCAAAGGTAATATCACTGGCTCGAATGTCATTGCTTCGACCAAACTTGACGATCGCAGCAGCGATATGATGAGCATCGCCAAAGGGGATGTCGCCGTGCCGTTGAAGCGCATTGGCCAGTTCAGTTGCAGTCGCGTAATCATTCAGAACCTGCTCCAGCGCTCTTTCACGCGAGAACTCGAATACGCGGAACGTCGATGCAATTTTATTCAGCATTTCACGGCTTGTGGCAAGCGCTATATTCTGATCCCCCTTGCTGCCAGAGCTCCCGCCACCACCGCCTGCGAAGCGACCACTTTCAAGATTATGAACCTCAAACATATATGCCGATGCACGACCAAGAATTGAAGTCGCACTGGATCTGATTGAATTGACGCCTACGGGGTTTTCTTTCTGTGGCATGATTGTGCTGCCGCTGGTCTGGTTCGACGGGTGGCGCAGCCAGGGTTTTGCAAGATAATATTGATTGCCCAGATCCTCGGCCAGTGTATTGGCAGTTACCGCAATCCCGGAGACCGTTCCGACCAGACGCATATTGCTCTCAACCGAACCAAGCAATACCGCGTCATATGAATTGTGAATCGGCCTATCAAAGCCGAGGAGCTCAGATAATCTTTGACGATTGATTGGGTAACTGGACGTTCCCAGAGCCCCCGCTCCCAAAGGCGAAAGATTAAGATTCCGATAGGCCTCTTCAAGCGCTTTGGCATGCCTGCCAAATACTTCAACATATGCCGTCATGAAATGCCCCATCGAAGTTGGCTGCGCCTGGACGCCGCCCGTGTAGGCAGGAATGATCGCTGTCGCGTGCTTTTTACCGAAATCCTGCAATGCCTGTCTGGCATCAATCAACGATTCGTAGACATCAAGAAGGATCTCGCGCTGGCTCATCCGTTCACTGACGGCTCCGGTATCCCAGGTACTCCGGCCCGTATGAAGTCGCGTTACAACCGGGCCTGCAATTTCGATCAAGTACGGTTCCGTCGTGCTCCACCTGGATGTTCTTTTGAAATTCTTGTCTTTGGCCTTTTCCCTTAGCTTCTCGAGCGCATCTGCTATGGTTTGCACCTCGCTTTTCTTTAGAATGGCTTCTTCACTCATCATGACCAGCGATGCGCGATTCAGCCTATCCAGCCAGTGAAATTCATCATGAATGTCTGCAGCGGACTCTGCCCATACCGGTGACACCGTCAATACGCCGATCAAAGCGGAACGAGCAATCAATCTGCCCAGCATGCTGCCCATCCAAATATCTCCTCAGTAAATGAATCCAATAGTGGTCGATAGTTTTAGCAGTATCGTATCATCTTGCGGCAGGCTCTGTATTTAATGTCTATTTCTTTGAATACCTCAATGGAGATGTAAAAGCAATCCATACCGATGCAGTGAGATCCGGCTTATCCCTTGCTTCGAATCCAATATAAATTGATATATGGCGCGCTTAGCAAGAGGGGCGAGAATCTTGTGCGTCTCAATGTTTTTTTTGCGTCTAGTAAGTAATCACGAACTTGGCGCCATCCGTCGCAATATAGTGCTTTGGCTCATCCTTGAAAGGAGCGGTCCCGGCGAAACTTTGAGCGCTAGCAAAATGCGCCAACGAAAAGATAAGATATTATTTCAAATCTCTATCCTCGAGGAAAGAGAGAAATTCCTCCACCTAGGGGTATTCCCCGCATTAACGCATGTCAGGATTCACCACCGAAAAAAACCGCCCTTAGGCGGTTATTTGTCATTTAAAGAGTTTTCGCAGTAGCGAGAACAGATCGAATGTTGTTCGGCTATAGGCGCGGTTGTATGCCGCCTTCTTGGGATTGGTCAGCCAGCCCCACCCTCGCGGCGTTTTTAAACCCAGACTATGTCGTGCATAACGCTTAAATGAAGTTCTGGCAGCGACGCGCTTTTTAAGTGAAGGCGTTCTCACTCCAAATTTCATAGCCATCTCCCCATGAATTTGCGAAGATTATGCCATGAAAACTCCTGCGGACTTCACCCTCGCGTCAAGCAAGTTTGCAGCAGGATTCGATTATCTGACAGCACGAATGTGCATTAATTATTTCCTTTTCCTTTTGGTTCGCAACTCCATGCTGTGGCTGGCTTTACTGCAACAGTACGAGCGTGAGCCGGCGATGGCGTAACGGTATTCGCCCTGTCGGGCAATGCACAACAGCTAAAATTACACTATTGTTATGTACAGCGCGCATAAATACATATACTCATATCTATTTATATTTAATTACATATGCTATATTTAAGCGCAGCAAAAAGCCAGCTTCGATGTGGACGGATAAAGTAGCAGTGTGATTGTAGGGGCGGTGGATTAGCATTGAAAAAAACGGACGTATCGACATGGAGTCGAACGCTAACCCCACACCGTAAGTATCTACGTATTAATTAACTTAATCATCAAAAAAGGGAAATATGGATAATGAAGAACTAAGTCTGTCAGTGGGTCTGGCATGGCTATTAGCAATACTGACGGTTGTTGCTGCGGGTGTTGTCATTTTTACTATTGGTGTGGTGGAAGTTCCACCCTATTATGGGGCATCATACACGCGTCAAATGATTAATTGGCCCATTGTTATTTGGTGTGCGGTAGGAGCGATTTACGCTCTTTTGTATGCCCAGCTATTTTCGAATGTCGGTGCTATTTCAAAAAAATCCGACCGCATCTTGCAGATGCTGCAGAGCAGGAATCAAGCCGCCATCACAGCGCCGTTGGTTTCAGGTGATGTCATCGAAAACTCTTCTGGTGATACTCTGCTGTCGGCTGACACAATATCCACGCAACCGACCAAAGAAGATGTCAAAGAGCCAGTGATATCTGGTGGAGTTGTCTTTGCTGTAGTCGCGCTGGTTATCGTCGTGTTGATCTCGGTTTCATACATGAAGAACTGAAATAACGGTCGACACGATCAAAAGCCGCTTGGTGAATATCTGAGTTGCATGTCGAGCTAACAGATAAATTTGTCGATTCAAGAGATCCAGAGATGAACGTTTTACATAAAAAATGGTTCCATTTGCTAGTGCTGGCATGCATATTTGGAGGATTTGTGTACGCATTTTCCAGGCCGAAAACAGAGAAACTGCCGCCCTCTGCTCAGCAAGCGACTTCGCGCAGCAACTTGTCAACTAACAAGGTTATACAGCCCGGCACTAAGATTCCAAAACGACAAGTTAATAAACCCGATTCAGAGTCGAGAATAAACGAGTATGCTCTTATGGAGATGACACCAAAGTCGTTTCCTAAAATGTATTCTCGCCTTGGAAAACAGGCCTTTGAACGCGCTAATAGTCTGATTAAACCAGCTGCACTTAAAGCACTGGAAAACCCAAATTGCGACCGGGTGGATACTGTTTCATTTTCCGAGAAAAGCACTCAGAGAAGCATACGATACTTTGTCGATTGTCAGAATGGGCAACGCGTACTATTGAGCGAGGCTGATTTAGAAGATACGGGTCCGGTTCTAACAGAGTTTGAGAAAGCGAAGTCTATCTCTGACTCACAGGCAATTCAAATGTGTCTCACAAAGATAAAGCAGCGTTTGAACTTCCCGTCGACCTTTGAATCTAGTTGGTACAACAAAGGCACCTATAGAAGTCAGTCAAATAGCACGGTAACTGTCACGATCGATTTTTCGGCAAAAAATGGCTTCGGCTTGGAACTGCCAGCGAGTGCGAAATGTGTGGTTTCACAAAATGGTCTTTCAGATGAAGACGTTGCGATTTTTGAGAAATAAAGGCTTATTCCGTGTGACGTCACAATCGACATTCGATATAGGTTGGACGCGGCCGGTCAAAAATTAAATAAACTCGCTTTGGCCTGGAACCGCCATTGCAAACCTTCGCCCAAATACGCCTATATCAGGAGCCAGTACCAGCCGCTGGCCTAGGGGAGTTCGGGGATCGGCCTGAGGATGGTCGTTACAATTATACTGTATTTATGTACAGTTCAACACCATACTGTCATATCTACTTACCTTATGATATATTTGGCAAAATATCTACTATACCCAAAACTACGACTATCCAGGAAATTGTGATGACCGAAGAACTGTTTCAAATAGGGAATGTTAAGGAGCGTTACACGTCTACTGGGCGAGTTCAGTCATACGCGATAACTTGCCGGCACCTAGGTCTAAACGAAGAGCGCGATATTGTCAGTGCAGACATAGACATTCTGAAACGCAAGGTCGAAGCGCTATTCACAAAATGGGCGGAAAAATGGGATAAGCGATTGGAGCACGACTATAGACAGAATAATGTTGCGACTGCCCTGGCATATACCGAAGATGCTCAGGAAGCCCTGCAATCATGTGCCAATATTCTGTCTGACACTTGTGCTGTTGACGATTCTGTCCAATGGATCACGCTGCGCAGAGAGCCAGGGTTTGTATGGGAACATGGAAATAAGCTAAACGTTAGATACTCTCCGGAAAATGGAGAACCGTTATCTGCCGTGCACCGAACTCCTCCTCCGAAAGTGGACTCATCTGCGGAAAAATATCATCCGCGTATCGGATTAAGAGATTTGCTCACTGGGCGAAAGAAAAAGAAAATTGCGGATGCTGAAAAACAGTTGGCCAACGATATTGCTGTTTATGAAAAATTGGTGGCCGACAACGAAGCAGTTAACGCAAAAGCAAGAGAGACATTTCAGCAAGAATTGGCGGCCTATAATGCAGCCAAGCAGGAGCATATCGATCAGATTAACCAATTCAATACGAGTCTCGAACAATTGGAGGCAGATTGGCGAAATGGAGATGCCGACGCAGTCCTGGAGCATGCTGAGCTGGTATTGGATAACTCCAGTTACCCAGATTGGTATGAATACAATTATGAGCTGGAGTACGAATCGGAAACAAAAAAACTAATCATTGAGTACCAACTCCCTGCTCCAGACCGATTCCCAACATTGGAAAAAGTGACCTATCGTAAGACTACCGATGAATTGGTCGAAAAACACATCACTGACGCAAAAAAACAAAAAATGATTGATAGCGTCTACTATCAGGTGGCGTTACGCACCATACACGAGATTTTTGAAGCCGACGAGCCGCACAATATTCAGTCCATAGTTTTCAACGGATGGGTACAGGCGACTAACCGCGCCACTGGCATTTCCGAGAACTCATGTATTTTGTCGGTCCAGGCGTTAAAAGAAGAATTCATCTGCTTTGATTTGACCAAAGTCGATCCCAAAGCGTGCTTCAAAGCGCTGAAAGGCGTTGCCGCCAGCGTACTTGCAAACATCACTCCAATTCGCCCAATAATAAATATCAACCGCAGCGACACGCGATTCGTAGATAGCTATCCTGTGACACACACTCTGGACGATTCTGTCAACCTGGCAGCCATGGACTGGCAAGATTTCGAACATTTGATCAGAGAACTTTTTGAGAAAGAATTCAGTAATGACGGCTCAGAGGTCAAGGTAACTCAGGCATCACGCGATGGCGGGGTTGATGCCGTTGTATTCGATCCGCACCCGATCAAAGGTGGCAAGATCGTCATACAGGCTAAACGGTATACCGGCACCGTCACCGTATCAGCCGTCCGTGATTTGTATGGAACAGTACTCAATGAAGGAGCGAACCGCGGGATATTGGTAACCACGTCAGACTACGGGCCCGACGCATACAAATTTGCTGCCGACAAGCCTATCACTCTATTGAACGGTGCGAACTTACTCTCATTGCTCGCGGATCACGGCCACAAGGCGAGAATAGATCGAGCCGAAGCAAAGCGAATGTTTTCCGAACCATAACGCAGGATCCCCGGAGGATGACAATGATCGAATTTTTAACCGCGCTTCTTGTAGTAGTGACAACGTTTTATGCATGGATTTCATATCGGATGCTGAGAGCAAACGAGAAGGTAATTGACGCCATGCATGCCCAGTCCGAGGCTATTTATCGACCATACATTTCCTGTCGGCCATTTTTGGAGCCTGATAACCCTATCTTCTATTTGAAAATAAGTAACCGAGGCAAGACGGCTGCGAGCGACTTGCGCTTAACTATTGACCGCTCATTCTTCAAGTTTGGGGAGCAGGGAGAACAACGTGATATATCTTCATTTTCAATATTTAATGAGCCTATAGACTCATTGCCTCCGGAATCAGAAATCACATTCGCATTGGCGCAGAGTTTTATTATTTTTGCGAAAAATGCAGACGACGCGCTATGCCCAACGAAGTTCACGATTAATGCACAATATAAATTCGGATCTATAGAAGTGAGCGAAAACCATATTATTGATCTCAGACCATACTTACACGCTGATGTCCCCCAAGATCCGACTATCCGCAAGCTCAAAGCAATAAACGACTCCCTATCTCAAATCAACAAGACGCTAGGCAAATAAGCAATTGACCACTAGCGCCGAAACAATTTATCCGCTACTTCCGCTTCGGATATCATCTTTCCGGTCTTTAAGGACTCCGAAAACTTGGGATACTTCTTTTTCCACAGATTGAACGTGGGCTCAGCCGCATAGAAGAACGTGACCATTCCGTTATCTGTAGCCCCAGCCGACATAATATCTCAACCTGGCTGGCATATTCTTCCTTGTAGCTTGATGGCCGGCCACTCTTAGACTTGGCGGCTGCCTTGTCCTGCCTTGTCTTTAGTCGCCACTTATTTCCTTTAGACGTAAAAAAGCCGCCCATAAGCCCTACCAGACACGGCACACCTATGCCAGTATGATGCTGTCGGCTGGAGAACATCCGATGTGGGTAGCTGACCAGATGGGCCACGCGGACTGGACAATGATCGCAAAGGTTTACGGAAAGTGGATGCCAGATGCAAATGCGGGCGCCGGGAGTAAAGCGGTGGCGTTATTTCAGGGTAATAAATCGTGACGCAATCGTGACAAAACCCACCACAACTAGCCATAATCCAGCACAATCAGGCCAAATCCGAAATTTATAACTTATTGATTTTATTGGATTTGCATACAAGCACTGGCGGGTTGGGGGGGATTCGAACCCCCGATACGTTACCGTATACACGCTTTCCAAGCGTGCGCCTTCAGCCACTCGGCCACCGACCCTGTCAGATCACACTCTGGCGTGGATGGCGCCATTTAAACTACCTGGCTACCGATCCCGCATTGATAGAGCACTAGTATTGAGACTTTTAAAGCCGCCAGATTCATTTCTGGTGACCCGTTCTCAAATTAGCCTGCTATTTTAGCATCCTTTCAACGTAACGTGCAATCATATCAATTTCAAGGTTCACTTTTGTTTCACCCTTCAGATGCTTGAGCGTTGTGACCTGCAGTGTATGAGGGATGATATTGATGCTGATTTCACTCCCGTCTGCATTGTCCTCTACGGAATTGACGGTCAGGCTGACGCCATTGACCGTAACCGACCCCTTGTACGCGAGATAGCGAGATAGTGCCTTGGGAACCTGTATGCGCAGTTCGTGCGATTCGCCGACGGCTTCAAAACGCGTTACCTGCCCCATGCCATCCACATGTCCGGAGACAAGATGACCATCAAGCGAGTCGCCGAGTTTGAGCGATCGCTCCAGGTTAACTTCTCCTGGCTGATCCAGGCCGGTGGTTTTGTCCAGGCTTTCGCGAGAGACGTCGATTCTGAAGCTGTTATCTTCGATTGAGACAACGGTCATGCATGCGCCCTGCACTGCGATGGAGTCACCAAGCCCGATACCGGACAGGTCAAAATTGTTGGCGTCGATTGTGACGTGCACACCATCGTCCGCGCCATCGCCGGCGGGCCTGACTTCGCTGATACGGCCCACGCCGCTGATAATTCCTGTGAACATCGTTTACTCCGTGTCGGACGCGTTTTCGCCCGATTGCAATTGTAATTGATTCCAGCGCATGGGCAGTCGCGCCCGCAGGCGCAGATCTTCGCCACAAGGCGTCGTATCAAAGAATTCAAACCGATAGGCATCGGCCAATATATTGAATGGCGTATGTGATACCGAGGAACGCGCATCACCAATGATTTTTGGAGCCATATAAACCAGAAGTTCATCCACGCAACCCGCCTGCAATAGCGCACCATTCAGTCCGGGTCCTGCCTCTACATGCACTTCATTAATGTCATGCTGCCCCATCCATGCCATGACGGCTTTCAGATCGACATGTCTGTTCTTTTCATCAACAACGATGACCCGAACATTGCGCTGCGCCAGCCGTGCAGCTTTGGCTTCGTTGTACTCGGTAACGAAGATCCAGACCGGGCCGCCATCAAACAGCCGTGCCTCTTCGTCAATGGCAAACTGGCTGTCGATCACGGCGCGGATAGGCTGCCTGGGGGTATCGATATTTCTGACTGTGAGCATGGGATCGTCTTCTGCAACGGTGCCGGAGCCGGTAAGCACGACGCAGGCACGTGCACGCCAGCGATGGCCGTCTGTCCGCGCCTGCTCGGAAGTGATCCACTGTGAACGGCCATTGTTCAAGGCAACCTTGCCGTCCAGGCTGCTGGCTATTTTCATGCGAACCCAGGGGCGGTGTATGGACATGCGCGATACAAAGCCCGGGTTGATTTCCAGCGCCTCCTGAAGTCCCAGACCGATTTCAACTGTGATTCCCGCATCGCGCAGCTTTTTGATGCCTGCACCACTGACCAGTGGATTGGGGTCACGGGCGGCAATGACCACGCGCGCCGGTTTGGCAGCCAGCAAGGCGTCAACGCAAGGCGGTGTGCGGCCATAATGACTGCAGGGTTCCAAAGTAACGTAAAACGTTGCGCCTGCGAGGTCATGCCCCTTTTCCTTGGCATCCTGAATGGCGCATACTTCGGCGTGAGGGCCGCCCGGAGGCTGTGTCGCGCCCTCTCCCAGTATTTGGTGGTCGCGGACTATCACGCAGCCCACGCGCGGATTGGGACTGGTGATGAACATTACGCTGCGCGCCAGATCCAGCGCGCGATTCATATATTGCTGGTCATTCATAAGCAGTCTCATGTGAAAAGTCTGCGCGGCAAACGATGAGGCATGACTGAATCAGGCACCTTCGTTCAACGACAAGTGTCATATGCCAATTGCGATTCTGCGTTGGTACCCAGTGCGCATCGCCGGATACATGCCAAATGCGATGTTTCGTCTGCAGCCACTACGCATCGCCGGCAGTATCCTGGCGGCTGACCGTGTTATGTGGCTTGACCGGCTTTTGCATTTCCTTGATGGCATTGACGAATTCTTCGATGTCCTGGAAGCTTTTGTACACCGAGGCAAAACGCACGTAGGCAACCTGGTCGAGCTGCTTGAGTTCGCTCATGACAAGCTCGCCAATATGATCGGTAGAGACTTCTTTTTCTGCGGTATTGAGCAGGGATTCCTGGATGCGTGCGACGGCACGTTCCAGTAATTCGGTGCTGACCGGCCGCTTGCGCAGCGCCAGCCGTAAGCTGGCCTGCAATTTGGCGGGGTCAAATTCAACACGCGTACCGTTACGCTTGACCACGGCAGGCATGGCCAGTTCTATGCGTTCGTAGGTGGTGAAGCGCCGGTCACAGGACAGGCATCTGCGACGGCGACGGATGGTGTCGCCCTCTTCGGATACCCGCGAGTCCATAACCTGTGTATCGTGGTGTGAACAAAACGGGCATTTCATGTTGCAGAAGTCCTGTGCCGGGCAATAAGCGTATTGCGTTGAAAAGGCGCGCGGCTTATTTGTAAACCGGGAAACGCGCTGTCAGTTCGTTCACTTTAGCACGAACCGCTGCGATATTGGCCTCATCATCGGGATTGTCCAGGACATCAGCGATAAGGTTGGCAGTCAGTTCAGCTTCGGCTTCGGTAAATCCGCGTGTGGTCATGGCAGGCGTACCCAGACGGATACCGCTGGTGACGAACGGTTTTTCCGGATCGTTCGGAATGGCGTTCTTGTTGACCGTGATATGAGCCTCGCCCAGACGCGCTTCGGCCGCTTTACCGGTGATGCCTTTGGCACGCAGATCAACCAGCATGACGTGGCTTTCTGTTTTGCCCGAAACGATACGCAGGCCGCGTTTCACCAGGGTATCGGCCAGCACTTTGGCATTGGTAACCACCTGACGGGCGTAGTCTGAGAACTCGGGACTCAGGGCTTCCTTGAATGCCACGGCCTTGCCGGCAATCACGTGCATCAGCGGGCCACCCTGAATACCAGGGAAGATGGCGGAATTGATGATTTTTTCGTGCTCAGCTTTCATCATGATGACGCCGCCACGAGGGCCACGCAGCGATTTGTGCGTGGTGGATGTGACGAAGTCTGCATGAGGAACCGGATTCGGATATTGACCACCGGCCACCAGTCCTGCGTAGTGGGCAATGTCAACCATCAGGTAGGCATTGTTTTCACGAGCGATTTTGGCAAGGCGTTCAAAATCGATTTTCAGGGAATAGGCCGAGGCACCAGCCACAATCATTTTGGGCTTGTGCTCTTTTGCAAGCTGTTCTACCTGTGCGTAGTCGAGGACTTCGTTTTCATCCAGTCCGTAAGGGATGAAGTTGTACAGTTTGCCGGATGCGTTGACGGATGCGCCATGCGTCAGGTGACCGCCTTCGGCCAGGCTCATTCCCAATACGGTATCACCGGGTTTGAGTACGGCCATGTAAACGCCCTGGTTGGCCTGGGAACCGGAGTTGGGCTGCACGTTGACCGCTTCCGCACCGAACAGTTCTTTCAGACGCTTGATTGCCAGTTCTTCTGCGATGTCTACAAATTCGCAGCCGCCGTAATAGCGCTTGCCGGGGTAGCCTTCTGCATATTTGTTGGTCAGTTGCGTACCCTGCGCCTGCATCACGGCAGGGCTGGTGTAGTTCTCAGAAGCAATCAGTTCGATGTGCTGTTCCTGACGAGTATCTTCCTTTTGAATGGCACTCCAGAGTTCAGGATCTACCTTGTCAAGAGTTAGCGAGCGGTCAAACATAACGTATCCTATATAAATCGCGTAAGTGATTAAAAGTTAAAACGAAACTTTGGGGTTCAGAGAGTACTGGCCCATGATGGTTGCCTTGTCCAGCACATGCGGTGCAATGGCCTCTGCGATGTCTGCGCAAGTGAAGCTGCCTGTCAGCGGCAGCTCTTCGATGTCCAGCGCGTACACGGTGAAGTAGTAACGGTGAACCAGCGCATCGTTAAATGGCGGGCAAGGACCGTCATAGCCGAAATAGTCGCCTTTCATGTCGTGATCGGCGGCGAACCAGTTGGTGAAATCATTGATGCCCTGGCGTGTATTGTTCGCTGCCATGGGGCCGCTTTTGCCTTTGGGCGTCACACCGTTGGAATATTCGCCCTCAGCGATTTCCTTGGTATCGGCCGGAATGTCGATCAGACCCCAATGATAGAAATCCACACGGGGCAGCGTCGCGGGTACTTCACGGTCGGCCTGATTGACGTCATCGGGTTTGCTGGGCACATCTTTGTCTACGCACAAAATCACAAATGAGCGCGTGCCTTCGGGAGCCTCGGACCAGGCCAGATGCGGATTTTTATTGTCCGACAGAACCATGTGTGACTGGGCATCCGGTTTGGCGAAGGCATTGACCGGCTTGATTGCTTTTTCGTTTTCAAATGACTGGCTGCTGATTTTCATGACATCCCCCTCAATTTCAATAAAAACAAAATGCTCAGGCACTTACCGTAACACGCGCAAATTTACGCTTGCCCACCTGAACCACGTAAGTGCCGGCACCAAGCTGAAGATTCTTGTCTTCAACCCGCTGCGAATCGACGCGAACGCCGCCCTGCTGGACATTCCTGCCTGCTTCCGTTCCGGAGCTGGCCAGGCCAGCTTCTTTAAGGACGCGAAGAATGCCCAGCGGCGCGGGACCCAGATTGACTTCGGGCATCTCGTCCGGAATGGCACCATCACGAAACCGCGCTTCGAAGTTGGCCAGCGCGGTGCGCGCATCGGCTTCAGAATGGAAGCGCGCAATGATTTCCTGCGCCAGTTCAACCTTCACATCGCGAGGATTTCTGCCCTCTTTGACCTGTTGCGCAAGTGTAGCAATGTCCTCTAAAGACTTGAATGAAAGTAATTCATAATAACGCCACATTAATGTATCGGAAATGGACATAAGCTTGCCAAACATGGAGTCTGGCGTTTCGGTGATACCAATGTAATTGTTCTTGGACTTGGACATTTTTTCCACACCGTCCAGTCCTTCGAGCAGCGGCATGGTCATAATGCACTGCGCAGGCTGCCCGTATTCTTTCTGCAGCTCACGCCCGACCAGCAGATTGAATTTCTGGTCTGTACCGCCCAGTTCCAGATCTGCCTTGAGGGCGACTGAATCGTAGCCCTGCATGAGCGGATAAAGGAACTCGTGAACGGAAATGGGTATGCCACCTTTGAATCGCTTGGTGAAATCATCGCGCTCCATCATTCGGGCCACGGTGTAACGGGAGGCCAGCTGAATCATGCCACGTGCGCCTAAAGGATCGCACCATTCAGAGTTGTATCGAACCTCTGTACGGGACGGATCCAGCACTTTGCTGGCCTGTTCGTAATAGGTTTTCGCATTGACTTCAATCTGTTCCCGCGTGAGGGGCGGACGCGTTGCGTTCCGACCGCTGGGATCGCCGATCATAGAGGTGAAATCGCCAATTAGAAATATGACCTGATGTCCCATATCCTGCAGTTGACGCATTTTGTTGAGCACCACGGTATGGCCCAGATGGATGTCCGGCGCAGTGGGATCAAGCCCCAGTTTGATACGCAGCGGCGTACCGGTATTGCGGCTGTTTTGCAGCTTGACGGCAAATTCGGACTGAACCAGCAGTTCGTCACAGCCACGAAGGACTGTTTTCAGATCGTTTTCGACTTCCGGACTGATGGGTGTTTCTGGCGATGACATAGATTTCGGGATTCCTGGGCGCGGGCGGGCAGATCAAATGGGGCGTTGGCTGGAAAAGCCGGTAAACAAACACCCTTTTGCGCAGATTTAAATGTTAAATTATACCCTTTTCGGCCCCGTAGATGCTTATGACTCAGGCTCAGGAATCCAGCTATGTGATCGGTTTGATGTCCGGCACCAGTACAGATGGTGCGGACGGCGTTTTAGCCACGTTCCCGCCCGAGGGGCAGCCAAAAATCCTTGCCGTCGCCTCACGCTCCATGCCTTTGCCGTTACGAGAGGAATTTCTGAGTCTGAACCAGGCTGGATCCAATGAACTGGAACGTGCCGCGCTGGCTAGCGGACAACTGGCAGATCTGTACGCACAAGTGGTCGCCGATCTCCTGCAACAGGCCGGGCTGGATGCTGCGAAAATAGCGGCTATCGGCGCACACGGTCAGACCGTGAGACACAGGCCGGAGCTCGGCTTCACGATACAGCTGAATGCCCCTGCCCGCCTGGCTGAAGAAACTGGCATCGCGGTTGTTGCCGATTTTCGCAGCCGGGACGTGGCAGCCGGTGGTCAGGGCGCGCCACTGGTTCCCGCTTTTCATGAAGCGATATTTGCGGCAGACCATACCGTAACGGTCCTGAATCTTGGCGGCATTGCCAATGTGAGTATTCTGAAACCCGGGCATGATGTGATCGGTTTCGATACCGGCCCGGCCAATGTGCTGCTGGATATGTGGTGCCTAGCCAACACCGGCAAACCCTTTGATGAAGACGGTGCATGGTCAGCCAGCGGGCAAATTCATGAGCCCCTGTTGCAGACGCTGATATCCAGTGAACCCTGGCTTTCTTTGCCGCCACCCAAATCAACGGGACGTGACCTCTTCAATCAGTCCTGGCTGCAATCACGCCTGGCCGGGTTTGAGGCATTGGCGCCCGAGGACGTGCAGGCAACGTTACGCGCTTTTACGGCACAAACGGTTGCCGATGCAATCAGGGCGCATGCCCCGGACTGCCGCGAGCTGATTGTCTGCGGAGGAGGTACAGGCAACACCGCCCTGCTGCGTGAGCTGGAAACGCGCCTGCCCGACGTTTCCCTGATCGGCAGCGACGCTTACGGGATTGATGCCCAGTCTATGGAAGCACTGGCTTTTGCCTGGCTGGCTCATGCCTTTCTGAAGGGCCATCAGGCGGGAACTCCGTCAGTGACCGGCGCAAAACACAAGACAATTCTAGGCTGTCTTTATCCGGCTTAGGGGCTTGATCAGGTCAGGGAGAAAGTTGACGCTGGCAGCAGGTTGAGGCAGGCAATGGCATCCGGTTTCCCGCTGTTTTAGGCGTCCCCATCTTTTTTTCATCCAAACAAAAATCCGGCCCACCTATATTGGGGAGCCGGATCCTGTGCTGGCGATCATGTTCTTGCCCGATGATGCCCTTGTCGATAACCGAGCACGTCGGTGCAGCGCTCGTAACACTGCATTGTCGTTATCCGTGCACTTCCAAATCCGGATCAGAACGAACCTCCTGAAACCGGATCCGCGCTAACGACCTGGACAGCTGACTTAGACCGTGAAGGATGAACCGCAACCGCAGGTCGTGGTTGCATTCGGATTACGGATAACAAACTGCGAGCCTTCGATGTCTTCCTTGTAGTCGATTTCGGCACCGACCAGGTACTGGAAACTCATGGGGTCAACCAGCAGTTGGACGCCGTTTTTGTCGATGGTGGTGTCATCTTCATTCACAACTTCATCAAACGTGAAGCCGTATTGGAAACCAGAGCAGCCGCCGCCCTGCACAAACACACGCAGTTTGAGCTCAGGATTGCCTTCTTCAATAAGAAGATCTTTAACTTTGGTTGCCGCAGCCTCGGTAAACAGCAATGGAGAAGGTGGGGCTTGCAGATCGACAGATTCGAGAACAGTACTCATTTTTAGACTCCTGGTGGGATACAGCCACCGTTAGCAGAATTTCATTTTACCATATGGCGCAATCAGGGCGACAGTTCGGCGCTGCGGGACGCCCGCACCGTCTTGCCCTCAAGAACACGCATGGTGATTTTTTGGGGAACGAAACCTTCAGGGAACATCAACAGGCCCTGAATACGCTGAATGGTCTCGAAATCCAGTTTTAATATGGGGGCCGGCGGGATCTTTTTCAAGTCGGTCACGGACGGAATGCTGTCGGAACCGGTGCTGGCGTGCTCGACGGTATCCGGCGTCAGATCTACCGTAGCGTCTTCGCCATTCAACGTACCCGTTGCAGTGAAGGAAAGCTCACCCTTGAATACCGTGCCAGCCGCGGCCTGTCGGGAAACGAGGACCTTGAAGCGTATGCGCTGTCCTTCCAATACAGCATCGAACCCGCGTACGCTGACTGCGCCCTGAGGACCGGCAGGCACCAGTTCGTCGTAGAACGACAGCTGCTCGGACGTTCTAGCCAGGTCATCCTGCAGCTTTTTGACCTGGTTCTGGTATTCGGTAATTGTGGCCTTGTCGATGGTCAACTGCGCTTCAGAGGTATCGAGCCGGCTTTGCACCGCTGACAGCTTGATTTTCTCCTGCAACAGCGCATGCGACAGCTGCTCGGACATTTCGGTTTTCTGACCCAGCATTTCGCGCTGCATCATATTGTGGGTGTAGTAATAGCCGGCGCCACCACCCAGGCCGGCGCCAACAAGAAACAGAAAAACCCGTGCGATCATGGATTCGGTCCGGCCAATCAGGGAAGAATGGCAACTGCTCCCAGACCCGCTTGTTCTGGCAGCCCGAAAAGCAGATTCATGTTCTGTACGGCCTGCCCCGCAGCCCCTTTGACCAGATTGTCCTGAATGACAATAATGACCAGCTGTTTCCCATTACCAGGACGATGCAGCGCAATTCTCAGATTGTTTGAGGCTCTGACGGAGCGCGTTTCGGGCAGGCTGCCCGCCGGCATCACGTCAATAAACTGTTCACTGGCATAGCGCTCTTCGTACAGTTTCTGGAAATCAGTATCCAGCGCATCATCCTTGATGGTGACGTAAATTGTGGAGAGCATGCCGCGAATCATGGGAACCAGGTGCGGCACAAAGACCAGTTTCACGGGCTCACCAGCCACGATACCAAGCTGCTCCGAAATTTCGGGGTGATGACGATGTCCGGCAACGCCGTAGGCCTTGAAGTTGTCGCCTGCCTCTGAGTACAGCGTACTGACTTCTGCCTTGCGACCAGCGCCAGACACTCCCGACTTGCAGTCGGCAATGATATTGTCGAAATCGATGAGTTTTTTCTCGAGCAGGGGCGCCAGTCCCAGAATGACCGTTGTGGGGTAACACCCGGGATTGCCGATGACTTTGGCCGCGCCGATTTTGTCACGGTTCAATTCAACCAGACCGTAGACACTTTCCTGCAGAATATCAGGACAGCTATGCGGCATTTTGTACCATTTCTCGAAAACGGCAGTATCCTGCAGACGAAAATCCGCAGCCAGGTCAATCACCTTGACACCCGCATCGAGCAGCTCGCGCGCCTGCGCCATGGCGACCCCATGGGGCGTTGCAAAGAAGACCACATCGCATTCGGTAAGCGCTGCGTTTTCAGGAGTGGAGAATGCCAGATCAACATGCCCACGCAGATTCGGGAACATGTCTGCAACCGGCATGCCTTCTTCCTTTCGGGAGGTAATGGCGTGTAGCTTGACATTGGGGTGCGCCGACAGCAGACGTAACAGTTCTACCCCGGTGTAACCCGTGCCACCAACAATACCGACTTTGACAGTTGAAGAGGAAGAAGCCATTACGTAAACACCCTTAAAATTTGCGGACAGTAAACTATTATAAAGAATCCAAAAGAAAAAGGCCGCGAAGGCGGCCTTTTCGACATGCTGCGAAACAATTAGCGTTTGCTGAACTGCTTGCGACGACGTGCCTTGTGGAAACCCACTTTCTTACGTTCGACTTCACGGGCATCACGAGTCACGAAACCAGCTTTGGACAGCGCAGGTTTGAGCGTTGCATCGTAGTCGATCAGGGCGCGGGTGATACCGTGGCGCACTGCACCGGCCTGGCCGCTTTCGCCGCCGCCGTGAACGTTGATGTGGAAGTCAAAAGATTCAACCATTTCGGTGAGTACCAGGGGCTGGCGAACAACCATGCGGCCTGTTTCACGGGCGAAATACTGATCAACAGGTTTACCGTTGACCACGATATTGCCTGAACCTTTTTTCAGAAACACACGGGCAACTGACGTTTTGCGACGGCCCGTTCCATAATTCCAATTACCGATCATGATTTATCCTTAAAATTCCAGCGTTTTAGGCTGCTGGGCAGTATGAGGATGCTCGGCACCCGCGTACACCTTGAGTTTTTTGATCATGGCGTAACCCAGGGGACCTTTAGGCAGCATGCCCTTGACG
>JAEWHK010000002.1 GCA_023387815.1 Pseudomonadota bacterium | reverse complement strand
CGGCCTTCAACATGATTTTTTTCATCAGCATTTTCTCCATGCAGGTGGGCATGGGCTTCATTCTGGATTTCTGGACTGCCGAGGGTGGTCACTATCCTGCGCAAGCCCATCTGACCGCCTGGGCCATCATGCTGGCCGTACAGCTAGCCACCGCAGTGCTCTATTTCTGGCCAGGGCGAATTGCCGTAGACGAGGAATTGTTCAACTAAGAGGCGCGTTGGCCAGCTCACACAAGCAGACGGCGGCATATTTACATCAATCCGATTGTCGTCGCCTGCTGGCGAATTCGCAGTGCCGCCTGCTGCATCTGTTTCAGCGGGAAGACCAGACTGCCGTACTGTCCCTCGGTCTCGATCTGTGACGCCGGTTCGGTAATGGCTTCTGCCTTCCTGTCGAGCAAGTCAGAAATATTGTTGATCGTCTGCTGCATATTCGGCGGAATGCGGTCCAGTCCTGCCAGCACCGGTGCAATTGCCGTAATCTGACTGGCAACGGCATCGGTCTGGGTCAGAATTGTGTTGAGTTCCTTGATATGAATCTGCTTGGATTTGGGTTCATTCATCATCCGATAGTAGCTGTCGGCAAGTGCGCCAAATGCCGTATGCATGTTCTTGCGGCAAAGCTGCGCATGCACATAACGTTCGTTATCTGCCGATGCGATCTTGCGATCGGGATCAGAATGGACTGAATCGATATAAGCCTGTACGGCATTGATGTATGCATGGGCTGCATCCACTGCCTCCTGCGCAAGTGGCATAATCCGCTGCTTTTCCCACCAGGGAAGAATCGAACTGCAAAGAAAGGACAGCAGGCACCCGGCCAGTGTATCCAGCGCTCGCTCTCCAATAATCAGCAGATTGCCCGGGCTCAAAAAGTGGAAGGCAATCAGGATATAAATCGTCATCAGCAGCGAGCTGAGCAGGTAGTTGGTCAGCACAAAGGCATTGCCCAGCACCATCGCAGGTATCATGATTGCAATCAGAATAAACGCATTGCTGGTGACATTGAACAGGGCGATTGTGATCAGGCAGCCCGCCAACGTGCCGGCCAGGCGTCCGATGGTCCGTTGCCGCGTCAGGGCGAACCCGGGCCGCATAATAATGAGAACCGTCAGGATGATCCAGTAGCTGTGCGCGGTGAACGCGCGCACCATTGCCGAGTGTCCGTATATCAGACTGACAACGGTGGAAATCAGCAGCACCAGCGTGACCACAAACGTGGTACGCAGGGCGTAGCGGAAGATGGACGAAGTCAGCGTCAGATTACGTCGGAACGGATCCAGGGTAATGGTTAGCGGAGTCACGAAACGGCGCAGGGACTGGTCCCGCTTGAGACTGTCGACGGGCTCCAGTCGACTCCCACGCAAATTGTCAGCAATACGGTCTACGAAGCGGGCGGCGTTGCGCAGACGGCGCACAATCTGCACCAGCAACAGATAGGTTTCGGGCTCCGCCGTCTGCAGACCGTCTTCTTTCAACTGTAATAATTCATATTCCATGGCCCGCAATTCCGCCTTGACGCTATTGCGGTAATCCACTGGCTTATTGCGCGCAAGGCTATAGGCCGTGCGGTTTAGCGTGCGACTGATCTTAAATAGCGTATCTCGCATGAACAGCAATATGTCGTGATCCTTGAAGCGGGCGCGCAGCGTGGCGTAGTCTGTCTGCGAAGCCGCCATGGTATCGAGCAGGGCGATCATATCGATGAAAACATTCCACAGCAGAATCCGTTGCTGATCGCTGGCATCGTTATCCCGCGGCAGGTTGCGCAGAACCACATCGCGGGCACTCTGGTGCTGCTCGGTCATGGCAATCATCTGCGGAATCATGCGCCGGTAGCTGTCGTCCAGATTCTTATGGGTATCGTAAAAGTCTGCTCGTGTATTGATGAACGACGCTGTTGCATAAAGCGCGGCGGACAGGGTCTGTCGTTCTTCCCGCAATTTGAACAGATGACTGATTGACGTGCTGTACAGGATATAGAAAATCCCGCCCATGGCGGTGTAACTCGTATGCGTGAGCGCCTCGTCCACTGACAGCGGCGTGTGCATGGAAAGCATCATCTGAAGCAGACAGCCAAAGCCGATGAGTCCGCCGCGCCGGCCATACACAGAGAGCATGGAATAGAAGAATACCTGGGCGGAAACAACAAGCCAGAGCAGGGCAGGATAGGGACTGGCAAGACCGGTAAGCAGCCCGGAGAGCTGACCCAGCACAATGCCGCCCAGCATTTCATTCAGACGGGATCGCTTGGTACCGCCAACCTGGTCAATAATGGCGGGACACAATGCGCCGGTGGCAAGGGCGACGCCAATAATCGGCTCTTTGAACAGTCCGGCCATGACAAAGACCGGCAGCAGCACTCCCGTGGCCTGGCGCGCTCCATGAAAAAAATTGGAACTGTAGAAGAATTTGACAAAATTTTCCGCGCGAATATCCATACACCAAACCAGTGAGAATAATAATCGTCAGCCGTGCCAGCTGCGACATTGTTGTAAATCGTCTGGCAGCCAATTCGATAAAGTCCCTTATTGTACCGTCAGCTTTGCGAAAATTTGAGGCTGATCAGAAATCCCGATTGCGTTTGGTGTTGCAATGCGGTACAGTTAACGACTATATCTGGGGATCAACCGTCTCCAGACAGATCGGACACCCAGTTTTTGCTACCCGCTTCAATTGCAGTGCGCCTTAAAATTTTTGAATAATAGCGGTTATTTGTGCCACAAGCGTGAATAAACGTCTCCATTTCGAACTCTCCCCGCACATGTTGTGCGAGCAGACCCAGATTGATGGCCAGGTTGGTAAATTGATGTCTGCAGGTGGCGTTCCTCCGTGAGGAACAAAGCGCTGCAAATGTTGACGGATCCTTCCGAAGCCGCAGGTCGCCAGACCAATCAACGCGGGAATGCTGGTTATGAAAGGAAATAACATGGAACTCAATGGCGCCGATATCGTCGTGCGCTGCCTGGCCGAAGAGGGCGTCGAGCACGTTTTCGGTTACCCTGGCGGCGCGGT
>JAEWHK010000074.1 GCA_023387815.1 Pseudomonadota bacterium | reverse complement strand
GCGCAGACTGCAGACCGACAGCCTCAAAAATCTGCGCGCCGGTATAGGACATGTACGTAGAAATGCCCATTTTGGACATGACTTTATTCAGACCCTTGCCCACGGCCTTGACGTAGTTCTTGACCGCTTTTTCTGGCTCGGGGAACGTGGCCAGGGTTTCCATGACCAGGTTCGGATAGATGGCTTCGGCACCGAAACCACCCAGCAACGCGAAGTGATGCACTTCGCGGGCAGAACCGGTTTCCACCACCAGACCCGTGGCCGTACGCAAACCTTCGCGAATCAGATGCTGATGCACGGCAGACGTTGCCAGCAGCGCAGGAATGGCCACGCGCTCGCTGTCCATCTTGCGGTCTGACAGAATCAGGATATTGAAACCGCTGCGAACCGCATCAACCGCACTGGAGCACAATGCGGCTACACAGGCTTCGATACCTTCACTGCCCCAGTCGATGGGATAGGTGATGTCCAGCTCAACACTGCGGAATTTGTTGCTCGTGAACTTTTCGATATCGCGCAGCACGCTCATGCCCGCAAAATCCAGAATGGGCTGCGACACTTCGATCCGCTGCGGCGGATTCACATTATTGATATCCAGCAGGTTGGGCTTGGGACCAATGAAAGACACCAGCGACATCACCAGCTGTTCGCGGATGGGATCGATGGGTGGATTGGTAACCTGCGCAAACAGCTGCCGGAAGTAGTTATAGAAGGATTTGGACTTGGACGACAGCACGGCCAGCGGCGTGTCGTTGCCCATGGAGCCGATGGCCTCTTCGCCATTCGTTGCCATGGGGCGAATAATGAACTTGAGGTCTTCCTGATTCCAGCCGAAAGCCTGCTGACGGTCCAGCAGCGCGGCAGGAGCAGAAGAAGACTGAGGGTGATTTTTCTCGTGGATGAGAATGTCATCCAGTTTCACGCGCAGGCGTTTGATCCACTGACCGTAAGGACGGTTGTTGGACAGCTGCGACTTGATTTCGTCGTCACCAATAATCCGGCCCTGTTCAAGGTCGATGAGCAGCATGCGGCCAGGCTGCAGGCGCCATTTCTTGACGATGCGGTTTTCAGGCACGGTCAGTGTGCCGGCTTCGGAAGCCAGGATGACCATATCATCATCAGTAATCAGATAGCGGGCGGGACGCAGGCCGTTTCGGTCCAGCGTCGCGCCAATCTGGCGACCATCGGTAAAGGCCACGGCGGCCGGGCCATCCCAGGGTTCCATCTTGGCGGCGTTATATTCGTAGAACGCGCGACGGTTTTCGTCCATGGTCGCATGCTGTTCCCAGGCTTCGGGAATCATCATCATCATGGCGTGCGACAGCGAGTAGCCTGAGGTCACCAGCAGCTCAAGACAGTTGTCAAACGTGGCGGTATCGGACTGGCCTTCGTAGACGATTGGATAGAGTTTCTGCAGATCATCACCCAGCACGGCCGATTCCATCAGACCTTCGCGGGCACGCAGCCAGTTGAAGTTGCCTTTGACGGTATTGATTTCGCCGTTGTGGGCGATCATGCGATAAGGGTGAGCCAGCGGCCAGGCAGGGAAGGTGTTGGTCGAGAAGCGCTGGTGAACCAGGGCAAGTGCAGAAATTGTGCGGGTATCAGCCAGGTCACGATAGTAAACGCCCACCTGGTTGGCCAGCAGCAGACCCTTGTAGACCACCGTGCGCACAGAGGCAGACGGCACAAAGTATTCCTTGCCATGGGCCAGTCGCATATTCTGGATGGCGTGGCTGGCCGTCTTGCGAATCACGTACAGCTTGCGTTCCAGTGCATCGGGCACCATCACGTCGGGACCGCGACCGATAAAGAGCTGGCGGATCAGCGGTTCACAGTCGCGTACCGTGGGCGACATTTCCATTTCATGATCGATGGGCACATCACGCCAGCCCAGCAGAACCTGGCCCTCGTCGCGCACGGCGCGCTCGAGTTCCTTCTCACAGGCCAGACGGGAGGCAGTTTCCTTGGGCAGGAACACCATGGCTACGCCATATTCGCCTTCTGGCGGCAGCGTTACGCCCTGCTTGGCCATTTCTTCGCGATAAAGCGTGTCAGGAATCTGGATAAGAATACCAGCACCGTCGCCCATGAGCTTGTCGGCCCCGACCGCGCCGCGGTGATCCAGATTTTCAAGAATTTTCAGACCCTGCTGAATGATAGCGTGGCTTTTGCGACCCTTGATATTGGCCACAAAGCCGACGCCACAGGCGTCATGTTCGTAGGCAGGATCATACAGACCCTGGGCTTTGGGCTGCCGATGAGGGCGATGGCCGATAGCTGAGGCGTCAATAACCGAAACCTGCCCGGCGGACGAAGGAGAATGAACTGACATAGAAGACTCCGCAGGATGCTGCGTAAAGAGCGCGAGGGACGGGTCCGGATGTTCGGCTGTCGGTGAATTCGAGCACCGCTATGCTGAGACCGATCCTGCAGCGCAGTAAGGGAGGACAAAGAATACTGCGATTGTACAGGCGTGGCAAGAAAATTAAATAGGGACGCACCCTATTATTCAACGCACTATTTTGGTTCAATTTTAATTGGGGACAGAACAACTACGGCCATAGGATTCCAGATCGGATGCGTTACAATAACTCTTCGATTTTATTGACTTTTTCGTGCCTGCCCCAGTGCCGGTTCATTTCCTTACCAGGCCCTCCATGTCTTTCTCAACCCTCCCCCTTTCCGACGCCCAACAGAAGAATCTGGCAGAGCTCGGTTTTCACGCCATGACGCCAATACAGGCTGCCAGTCTGCCCGCGGTCCTGGAAGGTCGGGACGTACTGGCCCAGGCCAAAACCGGCAGTGGCAAAACCCTGGCCTTCGCACTGGGGCTGCTGCAACGACTCAACCCCGCTTATTTTGGCTGTCAGGGGCTGGTGCTGTGCCCAACCCGTGAGCTCGCCGAGCAGGTTGCCCAGGAAGTTCGCAAGCTTGCGCGGGCGCTGGGAAACATCAAAGTGCTTGCACTATATGGGGGCACGGCGCTCAAGCCGCAGGCAGAATCGCTCCAACATGGTGCACATATTGTTGTAGGAACGCCCGGCCGAGTGTTGGATTTGGTCGACCGCGATGTGCTCAGACTCTCTGCCGTCAAGGTTCTGGTGCTGGACGAAGCCGATCGCATGATCGACATGGGCTTTTACGAAGACATCAGTGCCATTACTCAGGCCTGCCCCTTGAAACGGCAAAGTCTGCTGTTTTCGGCCACGTTCCCGCCCGCCATACTCAAGGCCAGCGAAGGGTTTCTGATGAACCCGGTTCATGTCCGTGTGGATGAAAAACCCGATCATCCCGAAACGGAAGCCTTGTTTGTTTCCACAGAAGACGAAGACCGGTTCGAAACAACCGCGAGGTTACTTGAGGCTTATCGCCCCGTCTCCACCCTCGCCTTCTGCAATACCAAGGCGCAGTGCGAAGCGCTGACCGACTCCCTGCTTCAGCGCGGCATCGAGGCCCGCACCTTGCATGGCGATATGGAACAGCGTGATCGCGAAGATGTGCTGGTGGATTTTATCGGGCAGAGCTGTTCAGTGCTGGTGGCCACAGACGTAGCCGCGCGCGGCCTGGACATCGCAACACTGGATGCGGTCATCAACGTGGATATGTCGCCGAATGCCGAGACGCATATTCATCGCGTGGGTCGTACGGGACGGGTGCCCGGACGCAAGGGTCTGGCGCTGACCCTGTGCACACCCCAGGAAAAATTCCGTGCCGACAGAATAGAGCAGGCGCTGGGCGCTCCCCTGGCGTGGCTGGACATGTCCACCCTGCCGCGCCGCAAGGGAGCTTTCGCGCCTCCCATGCGAACCATCTGTCTGCGTGGTGGCAAGAAAGATAAGCTGCGCGCAGGCGATCTGCTGGGCGCGCTGACCAAGGATCTGGGCTTAAAGGCAGAACAGGTGGGCAAAATCAGTCTTTTTGATTTCGTCGCATTCGTTGCCATTGAGCGCGGCATCGCCGAAGACACTCTGCAGCGCCTAAGCCAGCGGAACATCAAGGGCAAATCGTTCAAAATGCGGTTTTTGAGCTGATCGCCGGCGCCGCGGGATTCCGGGTTTCCGGCGATGTCTGCCGGTTCGCTGCCGGTTCTCTGGCAAGTCGGTGGTGTAGCGCTCGTTGGCGAATCAACGGGCCGATCCCCAGTTCACGTGCCGTGTGTGGTTTGCGCCACCGCCTTTTCCCAGAGCGCCTTGCGGCTGTCGGCCTCGTCGGCGCTCATGCTCGGCTCAAAGGTCTTGTCCACCTGCCATAGCGCTTCAATTTCCGCCAGATCCGACCAGACACCACATTGCAACCCGGCCAGATAGGCGGCGCCCAGTGCCGTAGTTTCTACGACTTTTGGACGAATCACAAAGATTCCCAGCAGATCTGCCTGGAACTGCATCAGCGCATCGTTCACACTTGCGCCCCCGTCGACCCTGAGTTCATGCAGCCCTACGCCATCGCGAGCCATGGCCGACAGCAGTGCGGCACTCTGATAGGCAATGCTCTCAACGGCGGCGCGCGCAATATGCGCGGCTGTGGTCGCGCGCGTGAGACCCGTCAACGTACCGCGGGCATCGGCATTCCAGTATGGAGCGCCCAGGCCGGTGAAGGCAGGCACGAACATGACGCCGCCGCTATCCGGCACCGACTCGGCAAGCGCCTGCACCTCACTGCTGGTTTTGATAATTCCCAGCCCATCCCGCAGCCACTGTACGGCTGCGCCCGCCACGAATACGCTGCCTTCCAGCGCAAATTCCGGTTCACCCTGCCCGTATTGGGCGACACGCGTTGTGAGAAGGCCGTTATCTGAAGGCGTATAGCGTGTACCTGTGTGCAACAAGGCGAAGCAGCCGGTGCCATAGGTATTTTTAGCCATCCCGGGTCGCGTGCAGGCCTGGCCAAACAACGCGCTGTGCTGATCGCCCGCCACGCCGCAAATCGGCAGCGCGCGGCCCAGCAAATCGGTATTGAGGTCACCGTAGTGAGCACTGGAAGGCAACACTTGTGGCAGCAGGCTCTCGGGTATCCCGAAAAGATCCAGCAACTGCGCATCCCACTGACTTGTACGTACATTCCACAGCATGGTGCGCGACGCATTGGTCACATCCGTCGCATGCACCCTTCCACGGGTCAGTTGCCAGATCAGCCAGGTATCAATCGTGCCAAAAGCCAGCTCGCCTTTCTCGGCTCGCTCGCGTGCCTGCGGCAGATTCTCCAGCATCCAGACCAGCTTGGTCGCGGAAAAATACGCGTCCAGCCGCAGACCGGTTTTCTCCAGAATGATGTGTTCATGACCCTGCTCGCGCAGCTGGCGGCATAGCGGTTCGCCGCGCCGGTCCTGCCAGACGATGGCCGGCCCCAGAGGTTCGCCAGTTTTCCGATCCCAAAGCACAGACGTTTCGCGCTGATTGGTAATGCCAATGGCCCGGACCTGTTCGATGGGGACCTGGCTCTCACGCATAACGGTCTGCATGGTCTCGAACTGACTGCGCCAGATTTCGTTTGCATCATGCTCAACCCAACCCGAGCGGGGATAGTGTTGGGTGAACTCCTGCTGCGCCACGCCGGCGATGTGACCATTACGATCAAACAGAATGCTGCGGGAACTTGATGTGCCCTGGTCCAGTGCCAGCAAATACTCCATACCTGACTCTCCGAAATTGAGATCGGAAAAAACGCCCACCTAAAAAGTGAGAATCGCGTTTTTTACAATCGACTTTATTTCGACACAGTATAGCTTTTATCCCGGTAAACACTGAAGGGCCAGAGGGCATGCGCGCGAGCCAGTTCTATCAGCGTCCGGTCTTCAGACATCGGCTCAAAGGACTCGGGGGCGGTATAGCGAAACTGCTGGGGATCCAGGTGAGGCTCCAGCACGGTCAGTTGATCGCCCCGCAGATATCCGTAGCGGTCACCGTATTGCATGATGGCGCGATCTGGTGTCTGCTGCGTCAGATCCTGACCAATCATGGGATGCTCACAACCGGCACCAGCCAGCGCCAGCAAGGTCGGTGGCAGGTCAATCTGGCTGATCAGACGGTCGTCAAGCCGGGGGGTGATGCGTCCGCCCAGAATTACCGCCGGAATGTGAAAATGTTTGAGAGGAATCAGATCCGCACCAAAGACCCGTGAATCGTGGTCGGCAACAACCAGGAACACCGTGTTGTCCCAGTACTCGCGTGTTTTCGCGGTTTCAAAAAAACTCCCCAGCGCATAATCAGCGTAGCGCACCGTATTTTCCACGGTTGCGCGCTCACCGCTCACTTCGATGCGGCCTTCCGGATATTCCCAGGGAGAATGATTGGTTACGCTGAAAGCCAGTGTGAGCGTGGGCTTGCCTTGCGCGTGATCCTGCTGGAGCAGACGATCCAGCTGATTGAACATGTCTTCATCGCTGTAGCCCCAGGTTCCCAGAAACGCCGGATTCTGAAACTGCGGCCCGTCGATCACTTCGCGAAAACCGTTACCCAGAAAAAAGCCCTTCATATTATCGAAGTGCGCTTCGCCACCGTACAGAAAGCGGGAGTGGTAACCATGCTGTGCACCGAGCGCATCGGCGATGGTAAAAAACCCGCATTGCGCGCCAGGCAGCTTGAACACCGATTGTGTAATGGTGGGTGGAAAGCCTGCGGACAGGGCTTCCAGTCCGCGCACGGATCGCGTACCCGTGGCATACGCCCGGGTGAATCCCCAGCCTTCTTTGTAGAGTGCATCCAGATGCGGAGTCAGCGAGCGACCGCCAAGGGTCTGAACATACTGAGCCCCCAGGCTTTCTTCGACAATCAGAACGATATTCAGCGGTTTGCCGGCAGGCTCCGGCACGATCTGATGATGCCTGGTTGCAGCCCCTTTGTCTGCCACCGATGCGACCGGAATGCCTGCTGTTTCACACACGATCCGGTTCATCTGTTCTGCCGGCATCTTGCCGTAGACGTCTTCTGCCGACATCTCGTACTTCATGGCATAGATTGCGTAGAACAGACTGTAAATGGAATTGAGTGCCAGGCTGTTGACCATGCCATCGCCGGCAAAGGCCACGGTCGATGGATTGATGGGCCGCTTTTTCAGTGTGCCGCGAATCATCAGAAAGGCAAGCGCAGCATAAGCCAGTGATTCAAGCGGGCGCGACCATAACGGTGCCAGGGCTGTAGCGGTAAAACCAGTGAAGAGATGAAATGCCAGGGCAATCATGCCGGCAAAGACCAGCACGCCCAGCGCGAGCACCTTCTTGTAGCCCCGCCACAACATGCCGGACACTTCCTTGGGGTGCTTAAGATATTCAACGAAAAGCCGGTTGGGGCGCGTATCGTATTCGTCAATGAACTGGGGCGTGCAGATTTCCATGAACACGCTGGCCAGCCACCAGGCGGCAAACCAGAAGGCCAGTACGCTCACAAACCATTGCTGGTCTGATAACCAGGGGATGAGAACCGCCGGCAAGGCAGCATAGGTGGCGATCTGGTTAAGGTCAATGCGCAGTCCACCCAGGAAGACACGTCCGGATCCTTTTGCATCTCTGACTCGCTTGCGTTGCCATAACACCAGAAAAAACCGGCTCAGAAAATAGACAAGAAACAGTGCTACAACAAACGTAAGCAGTTGAAATCGCAAAATAAATCCAGGATTGACGGGAAGCAGTGGAGTATACGCAACTCTACTGGTACAAGCGTAAAATTTTTGTAAAATTTTTCGATTTCTGTGACGCTTTACTTGATTTTTTGGGCTATATCTATTCCGCCTGTCTGTTTTGTAGCCAAATATTCAGTTTCCGTCTTTACCAACTATTTGATTTCCTGCACTTACTCTGTTTCTGGCTCTGCCGGTCTGCGTGGCCGCCCCCGCTTGCCCTGCGCAGGACGTCGGCTGGCCGTGGCGGCGAGCTGACTGATAAAACCGGGTGACCCCAGTGCCCACTGGCCATGCAGGGCCTGTGAAATCTGTGCCAGCGGGCCCGAGGACAGACCTTCGGAGAACTGAGACTTATAGGCTGCCTGACGGTCAAAAGGCGTATTGCCCGAAGACCAGTAATCGGCATGGTCGCTGAGGTACGGTGAATAGCCCATGAAGGCGCCCGTATGGTAGCCAGCTGATGACCATGGCCAGATTTCACTGTCCGAGGCACCTTTTTCGCGCGCCACCCAGGTTTCCAGCCAGATCATGGAGGGGATGACCCACACTCCGGGCTCGACCAGCGTCGATCGATAGCGCCCGGAGAATACCGGTCCGCTGCGCAATGTGGTGGCCAGGTTGCGCCCCAGCATCTGCACCAGGCGTGGCAGACTGCTCTTGCCGCCTGGCGTGGCCAGCAAGAGGATACCGTCCTCGGTCAGTGTCCAGGCGTGCAACATTACCGCATGACGGGCCAGACCATCAAAAAGCCATTTTTGCAGTTCATCCAGCAGGGAGGTGCCTGCCGCGCTGCGTGCCGGTAGCGGGAACAGGAATTTTGCGTGTACCAGTTGAGGGATACCGGCTGCGTAAAGCCGAGGTAAGCGTGCCATGGTCGTACTCTACACTGATTGGGTGGTCGCGCGGGCGGGCGGCACTCGGGCGAAGGAGACTTCCCGCTGGAAGCACCTTCTGCAACCGGTGATATTTTTCCTATATTGTAACCGGGAATAAAACAATGCTATGGTACAAGTTGTCGGTTTATTCGGCAAAGAATCCACAATAAATCTTCAGGAGTGAGGGCATACCATGAGTGAAAAATTTCAGCTTTTAAACGAACACAGCTGCTTTGATGGCACGCAGCGCTTTTACCGTCATGATTCTGAAGAAATCGGCCTGCCCATGCAGTTTTCAGTGTTCATTCCACCACAGGCCAAGAACGGCCCGGTGCCCGCCCTCATTTATCTTGCGGGGCTCACTTGTACCGAAGAAACCTTCATGACCAAGGCCGGCGCTCAGCGTATCGCGGCTGAACTTGGTCTGATGCTGGTTGCGCCAGACACCAGTCCACGCGGCGCCAATGTTCCCGGCGAAGACGAAGGCTGGGATTTTGGCACGGGCGCAGGCTTTTATCTGGATTCAACGGAACCCGGCTGGAAAGACCACTACAGGATGTACAGCTACGTAACGAAAGAACTGCCTGCCATTGTCGAAGAATTCGGCGGAGATCCGAAACGTACCGGTATTTTCGGGCATTCCATGGGCGGACATGGCGCGCTTACCATTGCACTGAAAAATCCGGACCTGTTCCGGTCCGTCTCTGCGTTTGCGCCTATCAGCGCCCCCATGAACTGCCCCTGGGGCGAAAAGGCGTTCTCAGGCTATCTGGGGCAGAATCGGGAAACCTGGGAAAATTACGATGCCAGCAAACTGATGGAAAAGGCCCATACTCCTTTCCCGGAAGGTATTCTGGTCGATCAGGGGCTGGCAGACAAGTTCCTGGCCGATGGGCAGCTTCTACCCGAATTGCTGGAAGCCGCCTGCGCCAAGGCGGAACAACCCATTACGCTGCGCCGCCACGAGAAGTACGATCACGGGTACTATTTCATTTCCACTTTCATGGAAGACCATTTGCGCTTTCACGCAGAGCGTCTGAAATAAAGGCATGCATAAGTGCGAAAAAATGGCCTTTTCAAGGGTTTGAAAACGATCTGAAACGGAACTTTTTAGCTTATGAGGACTCTATATTAGCACTCAGGCACATAGAGTGCTAATATATAGACATACTTTGAATATTCCTTTCAGGAGATATACAAAACCATGACAAATCAAGCGCTTACGTTGCAAAATTCGATTGCTACCGCGATCTCCAATCCAGGAGCGCTGGGAACAATTGAATCTTACATCAGTGCTGTCAACCACATCCCCATGCTCACGCCAGAACGTGAGCAGCAGCTGGGTGCAACCCTGCAGGATAAAGGCGATCTGAACGCAGCCCGCGAACTGATCATGTCCCACCTGCGTCTGGTCGTCTCCATTTCCCGCCAGTACCTGGGTTATGGCCTGCCCCATGCAGACCTCATTCAGGAAGGCAATATTGGCCTGATGAAAGCGGTCAAACGCTTTGACGTGACCCGTGGTGTGCGTCTGGTATCGTTCGCCGTCCACTGGATCAAGGCCGAAATCCATGAATACATCATTCGCAACTGGCGTCTGGTGAAAGTGGCTACCACCAAGGCTCAGCGCAAACTGTTTTTCAATCTGCGCAGCATGCGTCCTGATGGTCAGACACTGACACCCGAGCACATTGAAGGCATTGCCTCCAAGCTGAACGTTCGCCCTGAAGACGTGACCGAGATGGAAGTGCGCCTTACCGGCCGCGATATGTCGCTGGAATCGCAGGATGACGATAGCGACGATTTCGCCCCCATCTCTTACCTGTCCGATGAAGGCGAGCAGGAACCCGGTTCGGTTCTGGATCGTCGCGCACACGACGATATGCAGGGTGCTGGTGTTTCCAACGCGCTGGCCGTGCTGGATCCGCGCTCACGCCGCATTATCGAGGCGCGCTGGCTTCAGGATGAAGGCGACGGCTCTACGCTGCACGAATTGGCTGACGAATTCGGCGTCTCTGCCGAGCGCATCCGTCAGATCGAGTCGGCTGCACTGAAAAAAATGCGTGGCGCCTTCGCGGCTTAAACGCGAAGCGCCGTCAGGCAACAAGGGCATCCTTTTCTGGTGCCCTTTTCTTTTTGGGAAAAAGGTCCATCAAGTAATCATCTGAAATATTCCGCAACGGGCGGCTGGAACTTCCTGGTGAACCCACTGACTAATTAGCATGATTCGTTCATGCCTGTCCAAGACACATGCCTCGAATCCGTCCGTTTCTGCTTCTCCTCTTTCCCCTCCCCTTTGAAACGGATGTTAATGGTGCTTCGCCAATGCGAAGCACCTTTTTTTTTGTCGAAACGGCAACAGCAACCCGGAAAAAACAGATACATGTATAGTTAATTTCCGCTGTAAAAAATTCGCATTAGCATGGAAATTCAATACTTTGTATTCGCACTGGCAGGCCTGCTGACAATTGCGTGCTTTATGCCATCCCTGGCAAGCCGACTCGGTCTGCCGCACACTGTCATGCTCGCCATCCTGGGCGGCGCGTTGGGTTTGCTGGTTCATGCCAACGGTGTACACATGCCCTTTGTGGGCGATTTTCTGCATGCCCTGCATGGATTTTCCATTTCTTCCCAGACCTTCCTGATTGTTTTCCTGCCGATTCTGCTGTTTGAAACCTCCATGGCCATGAACGTACGACGGATCATGGTGGACATCAGTCCCATATTGACCATGGCGATTGTCGCTGTGCTGGTATGTACGGTCAGTGTGGGGTTTATTCTGGCCGAGTTCTCGGGCTACAGTCTGGCGGTCTGCCTGCTGTTGGGTGCCATCGTCGCAACCACCGATCCCGTCGCCGTCGTGGGTATTTTCCGGGAAGTGGGCGCACCCAAACGCCTGACCACACTGGTCGAAGGCGAGTCACTGCTGAACGATGCCGCGGCCATCGCGCTGTACACCGTTTTCATTTCCGTTATCACGCGCGAAGCGCCTCTGAGCATCGAAAGCATTGCCGGCCACTTCCTGTACAGTTTCCTGATCGGTGGCGCCATCGGGTTTATTTTCGGACAGATTACCTGTCGGCTTTTCCATTACATGCGGGGCTGGCCAACGGCAGAAATCAGTCTGACCATTTGTACCGCTTACCTGACCTTCTTTATTTCCGAGCACTATTTCCATGTCTCGGGCGTTGTCGCTACTGTCGTCGCCGGGCTGGTGGTGGGCTCTGCCGGCCGTACCCGCATGTCCCCTTCCACGTTCGAGCAACTGGGCCATGCCTGGGAGCAGTTTGGCTTCTGGGCCAACTCCCTGATTTTCATTCTTGCTGCCATGTTGATTCCGCGCCTTGTCGTGGATCTGGATTTCAGACAGATTCTTCTGGTTGTCCTGCTGTTTTTCACAACACTGGTTGCCCGCGCGGTTGTGGTCTTTGGCGTCATCCCGTTGCTGACCATGCTTAAAATGTCCACCTACGTGAGCCGGCCGTTCCGCGCGGTGATGTGCTGGGGCGGCCTGCGCGGCGCGATTTCCCTGGCGCTGGCCCTGGCCGTGACCGAGCAGAATTCCATTCCCGAAGATGTCCGCCATTTTGTGGCAGCCGCCACCACCTGCTATGTGCTGGCGACACTGCTTATCAACGGTGTCACACTGCGTCCCCTGATTTCCAAACTGAAGCTGGATCAGTTGAGCCCGGTTGAGCTGGGTCTGCGTAACCAGGCACTGGTCATCGCCCTGGACGACGTCAAGGAGCAGACCGACGAACTGGCAGCAACCCTGAAAGTGGAATCCACAGCCAAGCGGCAGGTGGACGATATTTTCGACAAAGGGATGGCTGCCATTCAGAAGGATGAGACAGAGTACATGAGCAAGGCGGATCGCCTTTCTGTCGCCCTGGCCATTATTTCCAATCGTGAAGAGGAACTGTTCTTTGATTCTCTCAAAAAACAACTGATTCCCTGGCAGGCCGCCCAGACGCTGCTGTCCAATGCCGAGAACCTGGGCGATGCCGCCCGTGCAGGGGGCGCCAGAGCCTACGCCCGCGCGCTGCGTAATGACATTCGCTATACGCCGACGTTCAAGGTGGCACTACGCCTGCAGACCAACTTCAACTTCAGTCCCTGGCTGGCACATGAATTGTCTCAACGGATCATCAAACTGATCAGCAAGCATTCTGTGGTCGGGCAGCTGATCCGCTTTTGTCGCGAAGATCTGATGCCTCTGCTGGGAGAGGAAATTGCCGGCAAAGCAGAACGCATTCTGGTGGCCCGCTTACACACCATCGACAATGCGCTGAGTGCGCTGAACCTGACCTATCCGGTATATGCACACTGGACCCAGGAAGACTACCTGGCCCGGATCGCGCGCTCGCTGGAAGTAACGCGCTACAACGAAATGCTGGAGCAGTCCCTGATTACGAAAGAGGTGTATAACAACCTGATTGCACAGGTGAATATCCGCTGGGAACCATTATTCCGGCACCCCAGCCTGGACGTTTCGCTCAGCGCAAAGGAACTTGTGAAGCGCGTGCCGCTCTTTCAGGACATGGATGACCGGACGCTGACCCAGCTCAGCAAGCTGCTCCGCCCCCGCCTGATGCTTCCCAATCAAGCCGTCCCGCAAACCGACAGATACGGCCACAAGGTAATGTTCTTCGTGGCCTCGGGCGCGGTCACCATTACCCTGCCCGATTCCTCCCGTGTGGAACTGGGTTCTGGAGAAATGCTGGGTGAACTCAGCATGCTGACGGACAAGACACTGACGCAAAGTGTCCGCTCCATGGGGTATTCCAAGCTGCTGTTCCTGCAGGCGCGGGAGTTTGATGAGCTGATGAAAAAATTCCCCGAGATCAAGGAAAAAATTGATTTGGTGGTCAAACAGCGTCTGCGTGCCCTGGAAGTATGGGAACTATATGCCGAGAAAGCACGTGATGCAGCGGTCGAGGCAGACGATTCTGCAAGCGAAACCGCCGCCGCCCCTGGCGGTATATCCGGACGCGCTGAAGAAGAGCCTCAGGGTCCGGTCAGACTGGAAGGGCCACCGGCACCGGTAGCATCAGAAGCATCTGAAGCATCAGAAGCATCAGAAGCATCTGAAGCACCGGAATCATCGGAAGCTTCTGAAGCGCTCGCGCGTGCCGAGGCAGCGGATGCGCAGACAGCTGAAGCATCTGATACGTCAGAAGTGCCTGCAACCACCGAAACCTCTGCCGCTTCGGAAACACCCATCGTCTCGGAAGCAGGCGAACTGACCGACCCGCCCAAAACGCCCGAAATGCCCAAAGCGCCTGAATCGTCTGCCAATCCCGAGGCGTCAGAAACAACCGCAGCATCGGACGCTGCAAACTCACCCGAATCATCCGCCACTTCCGAAATAACGGACACGTCTGAAACAGTCGACGCCCCCAAAAAGCCACGCGCGCCCGACAACGGCAAGCTATCACCGACGCAAAACTGATGTAAAAAGCGGGAGCAAAAAGCGGGGACAAAAAAAGACCCTCAGGATTGGATTGATATCCAATCCTGAGGGTCAGTGCATTTAAGGACCAGTCCAATGGAATCCGGCTCATGGTGAGCCCAGTTCATTTGACGATCAGTTCTTTGAGGGGCTTTCGCATTAAGGGGCAGATCGTTTGAGGCTCAGCTCATGCAACCCGACCCTTGAAACAGTGTTAAACCTCAATGATTTTTACAGGAGCTTCTGAATATCAGACGCGATGTCTTCCGGTGGCGTATTCGGTTTGAAGAGCAGACGTGACTCGCCTTTGGTATCCAGCACGTACAGGCCTGAACTGTGTTCCATGGTATAGCTGTTGCCCTGCTCGACCTTCTTGTAAAAGGCCTTAAACGAGGACGCGACTTTGGCAATCTGTTCGTCTGTGCCTGTGAGGCCCACGAAGGACGGATCAAACGCGCTCACATACTGCTTCATCACAGCAGGCGTATCCCGTTCCGGATCAATGCTGATCATAATCACCTGCACGCGATCGCGCTGTTCTGGTGTCAGTTTCTCCCGCACCTGGGCAAGTTCTGCCATCGTGGTCGGGCAAACATCGGGGCACTGAGTAAAGCCGAAGAAAACCACCATGACCTTGTCGCGATAGGCATCCAGCAAAGTCACGCTTTTGCCGTCCTGATCCACCAGTTGCACATCCTTGCCGAACCCCGTGCCGGTAATATCTGTGCCTTTGAAATCTGCCACATTGCCACTCACCGTGGACTGACTGCCCTGTGAGGACACGGCTCCGGCATCGGCCGGACTCGCCGCATTGACCTGTTTTGACGCATTATTATCGCAAGCAACCAGGGCAGTGGCCACGGATACCGCCAATGCGGTTTTTGCCATGAATTTCAGAGGCAGACTAGACTTCATGATTGACTCCACAAACTGAATCCCGGCACGACAACTCGCCCGGGAATGTAACCCGTGCGCCAGGCATGGCTTCGGGGAAAAATCGTATTTTACCGGATCGTCGCAAATCAGCCGGCGATGCCTGACATCAGAATCCAGTGATCCACCAGCAGGGCCAGAAAGAGCAGTGACAGGTAAACAATCGAATAACGGAACGTTTTGCGTGCAAGCGCATCGCTATACTGCTGATACAATTTCCAGGCGTAGGCAATGAATATTCCGCCCAGGATCACCGCACTGGCCAGGTACATATAGCCACTCATCCGTATCACAAATGGCAGGATGGTAATCACAAGCAGCATAAAGGTATAGAGCAGAATATGCAGACGTGTGAAGTCCTTGCCATGGGTCACCGGCAACATGGGCAGTCCCGCATTGCGATAATCATGTTCGCGATACAGTGCGAGGGCCCAGAAATGAGGAGGCGTCCAGACAAAAATAATCAGCACCAGCAGCCACGCTTCGGCGGGTACGGCGTTGGCCACAGCAGCCCATCCCAGCGCAGGCGGCATGGCCCCTGAAAGGCCGCCGATCACGATATTCTGCGGCGTGCGGGGTTTGAGGATAATGGTATAGATCAGGGCATAGCCAATAAACGTAGCAAACGTCAGCCACATGGTCAGCGGATTGACCAGATGGTAAAGCACCAGCATGCCAACGCCTCCCACAATGCCAGAGAGGACCACAACCTGTAGAGGCGTAATGGTGCCTTTTGCTGTGGGTCGGCGCGCCGTGCGCAGCATGCGCGCATCGATTTCAAATTCGATAAGGCAATTGATTGCAAACGCCGCGGCTGCCAGCAGCCAGATACCCAGCGTGGCCGCAATCAGCGTCTGCAAAGGAGGCACGCCCGGAGACGCCAGAAACATGCCGATCACTGCGCAAAAAACGGCCAGCTGAGTGACGCGTGGTTTGGTCAGAACCAGGTATTGCCGCAGCAGACTGGTTTCAGAATGAATAGCAGTTGTCATAATGGCAGAAAAGACCCCTTGCCCCCGCGGGACATGCGCACCAGCAGCGTTACGCAGGCTATGGTCAGCCCGGCCGCACCACCGGTATGCAGAACCGCTATCAGCAGCGGCCATTGAAAGAAAATGGTTGTCAGTCCGGTAAGCACCTGGACAAGCAGCAGCCCCATCAGCAGATGGGCAGGCCCTTTCAGACCTGGCTCACGCCGCGCAACAAGCCCCAGTGCAAACAGGAATACGAACACAAAGAAGGCAAAATTGCGATGCGTCCAGTGTATCGCGGTCAGCGCCTCCTGAGAAATGATTTCCCCTGTTGGCAGCTCACCCAGCGCCCGAACCAGTGAAAATCCGCCCTGATAATCCATTTCGGGCACCCAGGCACCGTGACAGGTTGGAAAATCCATGCAGGCCAGCGCAGCATAATTGGTACTGACCCAGCCTCCCAGGAAAAGCTGAATGATCAGGACTACGAAGCCCGCCGCCATCCACGATCGCCACCGACGCGCGTGGGCAGCAATGCCCACATGCGGCTTTTCGCGGGCGGCCAGCCAGGTCATCATGGCCAGTAGCAGCATGCCCAGCACCAGGTGAGTGGTAACGACAATTGGCATCAGCTTGTGAGTTACTGTCCAGGCACCAAAGGCGCCCTGCAGACAGACCGCAATCAGCGTCATGGTTGCCAGCCTGGGTGATCTTCCAAGTTCGCGACGGTAGCGCCAGGCCATGAACACGATTGCAATAATCATGAGCCCCAACAGACTGCCCCAGTAGCGATGGATCATTTCAATCCATGCCTTTGAAGTCGAAACCGGACCGAAGGGCTGCTGCTCCATTGCAGTTGCAATATGCTCGCGAGCGCCCAGCGGGCTGGCCTTGCCGTAACAACCGGGCCAGTCCGGACAGCCAAGTCCGGAGTCGGTCAGACGCACAAAAGCCCCGAACATGATCAGGTCCAGGGTAAAGAACCAGGTCAGAAACACCAGTCGGCGGTAGCGTGCGCGTATTTTCTCGGTTGCCGTATTCATTTCACATCAGCCAATTGACGACGCATGCAGCAGCTTGGCAATATCATCGCGGAAACGTACCGGATCAGACTCGTTTCCCGGATAGTGCATGATGAGGTTACCGTTAGGATCCACGATCCACAAATAGGCATCCATTTTCTGCTCCAGTTCGGCCGTTTCCCCGTTTCTGTCTGGTTCATCCAGCAGGAACTGGCTCAGTGCCTTGGGATCGGCACGCAGCATGATGGTGCCCTTATATGCATCCAGGACTTTTTCGGGAATAGGCTGATCGTCGGTCACAAACCAGACGCGCTGGATACGATTGACATTCTTGCCCTGGCTTGCATGGCCATTGCGTGTAAAGTGCAGTTTGCGCGCGCAGGAATCCGGGCACGCGCCGCCATCCGATGTGATCAGCAACCACCTGCCCCGCAGAGACGTCAAATCAAACGGCTTGCCATCGAGCGTCGTCAGCGGCAGCACATTCGAATCTGGCATGGGACGCTGAGGCTGTACAAAATTACCATAATTGGTTGCGCCATCAGGTCTTAGCGAGGGCACGTAGTACAGCAGCGCAGCCGCCAGAATCGGCACAATGCAGCTGAGAATAATCAGGTACAGCGGCATGTTGGAACGTTTGGCACCGGGGCGCGACAACGTGTCGGGCGACGATGGACGGGTTGTATTCATGACGACGATGTTTCCTTTCTACTTTTCAGGCCAAGCCTGATCAGGCTGATCAACAGGGCCAGCGCAGCAATTGTGGCAAAACCGAACCATTGCATCGCATAGCCGATATTCGTATCCGAATCCACAGAGGGATGCGGCCAGTCACGCACCAGGCCCTGCGCGGAAGGCCCGGTCTGCAAGAGGACCAGTGGCAGCATGTGCAGGCCGCTGGCTTTAGCAAATTCGGTCACATCCAGATTCTGCACCTGTGGCAGCGGACCACTGCTTTGCGGAATCTCTGATGGCAACTGTGCAACAGACTTGCCGCCAAAGGACCACAATTCAAAAAGCCGCGGCACGCGCAGGGCAATTTCGCCTTTCACTGTTTGCCTTCCTTCCGCAGCAGTAAATTGTGGAATGGCAGATCCATCCATGGCCTGCGGGAACCATCCGCGCAGTACCAGCACGGCGTCCCGGCGCTGCTCATCCAGCAACATCGGCGTGGCAAGCCAGTAACCCGGACGGCCATCCTGGTTTCGGTTCACCAGCACACTGAATGCGCCGAGCCAGTGCCCTGACAGCGTTGCAGGACGCCATGCCACGATATCAGAGGCAGGCAGGTTACGATCGATAGTCAGCGGCGGCAAGGCCTGTCCGTTTTCGATACGTTCGGCGGTGGTTCGGCGCTCCTGCGCGCGATCGAGCTGCCAGCGGCCCAGAGAAACGAAAACCACGGTCAGCAATGCCAGCAAAACCAGCATCGTTACCGTTTTCCAGTTTATTAATTTCCGTTTCATTACTACAATATTCTATTCCAGTCAGGAGTTAACCATGCGCATTATCATCGGGCTTGTCTTTGTCGTGATCATAGGGAGCCTGGCGTCCGCGTTTTTCTACCTCATGCGGGACAAAGGCTCAACCAATCGGACCGTCAACGCCCTCACGGTACGTATCGGATTGTCCATTGCGCTGTTTCTGTTCGTGCTGTTTGCCCATCATATGGGATGGATTGAAAGCACCGGGATCCATCAGGTTGCGCGCTAAAACGCCACGCAAAGCAGGATCCGAATCGTTTAGTTTAACGGATCTGCACCCCATTCCCGCGCCATCGCACTGAGACAAATTGTCTACCTTCCTGGCATGATCACTGCCAGAATCACTGCGCCAGGGGCAAATCTGCTGTTTTCACGCATCCCGTTTATGCTGAAACAGCAAAGGGCCGGCTTTCCGACCCTTTGCCCTGGTATTTCCTGTAACTGAAAATCAGAACCAGTAAACGAACAGATACAGACCCAGCCAGACCACATCCACAAAGTGCCAGTACCAGGCAGCACCCTCAAAACCGAAGTGATGATCTGCTCTGAAGTGACCGCGAATCAGACGAATCAGAATGATGGTCAGCATTGTGGCACCCAGAATCACGTGGAAGCCGTGAAAGCCGGTAAGCATAAAGAAGAGAGACCCATAGATACCGGAATCAAAACGCAGATTCAGTTCGGTGTAGGCATGGATGTACTCTTCGGCCTGGAAAAACACAAATGTGAAGCCCAGTACAATTGTGACAAAGAGCCAGAAAATGGTGCTCTTGCGATGATCCGCGCGCAATGCGTGGTGAGACAGCGTCAGCGTCAGACCGGACGTCAGCAACAGCAGCGTGTTGATGGTAGGCAGCCAGAATGGGCCGACCGTTTCAAAATGCTCAACAATGCCTGCAGGGCCCAGGTTAGGCCACTGCCCGGTAAAACCAGGCCACAGCAGCAACTGGTGATCCATATTGCTCAGCCAGGGCGTGGTCACTTCACGGGCGTACCAAAGTGAACCGAAGAACGCGGCGAAGAACATGACTTCAGAGAAGATGAACCAGCCCATACCCCAGCGATAGGACAGATCAATACGTTTGCTGTTCATGCCTGCTTCGGATTCGCGAATCGCATCACCAAACCACTGATACAGATTGACGAACAGCGCAAGCAGACCGACCAGCAGAATGTACTTGCCGTAAGGAACATGATTGATCCAGGTCACAGCACCGATCAGGATAATCAGCATTGTGATACTTGTCTTCACCGGATGGGCCGAATCGGCCGGCACATAATAATAAGGTGCTTCTTTTACCTGAACCGAGTGGCCTGCACTCATAATGTTCTCCCTCATGGAACGCTTCAACAACTAGGTGAGGCTGGATATGGCCCAGCGCGCCACCATCACCAAGAAAATAATAAATATGACTGTCGCAATAATTCCGCCAAGAATCAGATGCACCGGATTGAGTCGGGAAATATCGTCCTGGTAGCCGGAGCCGCGGCGCACGCCGAACAGCCCCCACAACACCGCTTTCATTGTCTGAAAGAAATTGAGCTTTCTTTTCGACAGTTCCCCAATATCTTCACTCACCTGGACATCCTTGCTCAGCGTCAGCAGCCTTAAGCCGCTGACAGTACATGACCGAAAATCGCCCACAGGAAGATTGCGACTACCAATCCCAGCAGAATCAGACCAGTAATCCTGTTCCTACGTTTTTGCTCTGGAGTCATCACGCAACGTTACTTGACTACAGGTGGCGTTTCAAATGTGTGGAATGGCAACGGAGATGGCAGTGTCCACTCCAGACCTTCCGCGCCTTCCCATACCTGCGCAGTGGCTGTTTCACCAGCGCCGCGATAGGTTTTCAGCACAATGTACAGGAACAGCAATTGCGAGAATCCGAACCAGAAAGCACCAATGGTTGCAATCTGATGGAAGTCGGTAAATTGAGGTGCGTAGTCCACATAACGACGCGGCATACCCGCCAGGCCCAGGAAGTGCATGGGGAAGAAAGTCACGTTGAATGACAGCATGGTAGACCAGAAATGGATCTTGCCCAGTTTCTCGTTGTACATGCGGCCTGTCCATTTTGGCAGCCAGTAGTACGTACCTGCAAACAGCGCAAACAGCGAACCGGCAACCAGTACGTAGTGGAAGTGAGCCACAACATAATAGGTATCATGCACCGCGATATCGATCGGCGCCATGGCCAGGATCAGCCCGGTAAAGCCACCGATGGTGAACACGAAAATGAAGCCCACAGAGAACAGCATGGGAGTTTCGAATGTCAGCGAACCGCGCCACATAGTTGCAACCCAGTTGAACACTTTCACGCCGGTAGGAATGGAAATGAGCATGGTCGCGTACATGAAGTACAGCTGGCCTGTCACCGGCATACCGGTGGCAAACATGTGGTGAGCCCAGACGATGAAGGACAGGACGGCAATCGCTGCTGTCGCGTACACCATGGAGGCGTAACCGAAAAGACGTTTACGGGAGAAGGTAGGAATGATTGCCGACACGATACCGAAGGCAGGCAGAATCATGATATACACTTCAGGGTGCCCGAAGAACCAGAATACGTGCTGATACAGAACCGGGTCACCACCGGCTGCGGCGTTGAAAAAGCCGGTACCGAAATGACGGTCAGTGAGCAGCATGGTAACGGCAGCGGCCAGCACCGGCATCACAGCGATCAGCAGGAAGGCGGTAATCAGCCAGGTCCAGCAGAACAGCGGCATTTTCATCAGCGTCATGCCAGGGGCACGCATATTCAGGATGGTCACGATGATGTTGATCGCACCCATGATCGATGAAGCACCCAGAATGTGGACCGCGAAAATCGCCATATCCATACCGGGACCCATCTGCAGTGACAGCGGCGCATACAGCGTCCAGCCGGCAGCAGTTGCGCCACCAGGCACAAAGAATGACGCGGTCAGCAGAATGGCACCGACAGGCAGCAGCCAGAAACTGAAGTTGTTCATCCGCGCAAAGGCCATATCAGAGGCGCCGATCTGCAGCGGAATCATATAGTTGGCAAAGCCCACCAGCGCCGGCATGATCGCACCGAAAATCATGATCAGACCATGCATAGTCGTGAACTGATTGAACAGATCAGGCTGGAAGAACTGAACACCGGGCTCAAACAGCTCGGCTCGAATCAGCAAGGCAAGCGTTCCGCCCTCGAGCAGGGCAAAGAACGAGAACATCAGGTACATCGTACCGATATCCTTGTGATTGGTGGCAAACAGCCAGCGGCGCCAGCCTGTCGGGGCGGCGTGGTGATGGTCATCATGTCCGTGATGATCAGGCGCGTGACCCACTGCAATGCTACTCATTTTTGACTCCTTGCCTGCTGCATGCCCTGCATGCAGATATCACAGGCGCAATATTGCGAATGTAAAGTTCCGAATGTTATTTTCATTGTGCCGCCACTTTCTGCTGTTCGGCGATCCATTTGTCATAGTCTTCGGGAGACACGACACGCACCACGATAGGCATGAACGCATGGTTCTGACCACAGAGCTCGGCGCACTGGCCGCGGTACGTACCGACCTTTTCAGCGCGGAACCACGTATCGCGCAGGAAGCCGGGAATGGCATCCTGCTTCACGCCCAGCTCAGGTACATAAAATGCATGAATAACGTCATCGGCCGTGAGAACGACGCGAACTTTCTTGCCTGCAGGAACAACCAGTTCGTTGTCCACTTCCATCAGATAAGTATTGGATTTTTCTGCTTTGCCTTCGATCTGATCGTAAGGCGTGGACAGGTTGGAGATGAAGTTGATGCCCTTGGCTTTACCGTCCAGATATTCGTAGCCCCATTTCCACTGATAGCCGGTAGCCTTGATAGTGAGGTCGGCGCTGCTGGTATCTTTCATGGCAACCACCGTTTTGGTTGCAGGCAAGGCCATGGCGATAACAATAATGAAGGGAACAACGGTCCAGGCAACTTCAACACCCATGTGCTCATGGAAGACCGAAGCCTTGAAACCTTTTGATTTACGATGCGCCCAGATCGAGTAAAACATGACGCCAAAGACGCCAATGAAAATGACCGTACAGATGATCAGCATCATGATGTGCAGACTGTACATGCTTTCGGCGATTTCGGTGACACCCTTATGCAGATTGACTTGCAATACCCTAGGACCACCTGGCATATCCTGGACGTCAGCCCATGCCGTACAGGCTGGCAGGATCCCTCCAAGACCAAGTAAACCTTGCAACTTCTTCATGTTGACCTCATTATTGTGCGCTCCCCCGTTTTATATCGTGCCTAACTGATCGGATGCGCCTGATTATCGTAGCTGACATCATGGGCTAAAAACAGCGCCCAACATAACCCTCTTGCGGTACAGGATTATACCCAAGACGCCTTGACCTGTGTCAAAGATACTTCATTTAACCATATAAATACGCATGCGAGCCTGTAGCGGATTGGTTTGCGAATACAATCGTTGCATGTTAGACACGACAAGAATCTGATCTTGAACCGAATTCCTGCCCTCTATGCTGCCCTGCTTCAATCCATACAGGAGGTTCCTCCGGAATTCTCCCTGCCCCTGACCATTTCAGGCAAACTGGCGGGATTTATTACACCGCAGGCAGTCAAGGCACTGGCCCATCTGCCGCAACTGCGCATCACAGAAACTGCGGCGCATCTGGCCGATCCGGGCACACCCAGATACGAACTGGAGCCACTGCTGGCCCACGTTGCCAACATCCTTCGCGAAGCCGGTCTGCTCAAGACCTGGCGCGATGAACTGCTCACGGTTTATGCCGAAGGCGAAGATCTGGCCAGAATGGAGCGCGCAGCCATGCGCCCGCTGGGGCTGCTGACGCATGCTGTACACCTGAATGCCTGGACGCCCGATCTGGACTTGTATATTGCAAAGCGGTCCCTGACCAAGGCAACTGATCCGGGCATGTGGGACACGTTGGCCGGCGGGCTGGCCAACGGCGCCGAAAATCTGGAGCATGCGCTGGTTCGGGAAACGTTCGAAGAGGCCGGACTCAGTGAATCCGATATCACCTGTCGTACACCATTGCGAACCCTGCTGCGCATGCACCGACGTCTGCCTGAAGGCTATCAGGTAGAAGACATCCTGGTCAGTGACTGCATACTGAGCCCCCAGGCCAGGCCCCGCAACATGGACGGCGAAGTCTCTGAAATCCGCGTGGTAACACAACAGGAAGTTGTGCAGATGATTGCCGATCGTGTCGTCACGCTGGAAGCTGCGCTTGTTATACTGGAAGGCATTCTGAGCCGCACATCCGAAACATTGCTCACGCGTTATCACGCGTAGCGTCTGAAACGCAGGGAGAACCTCATGACTAACAGCAACCCGTTTGACAGACCCGGTCTGGGCCAGGGCAGCGCCGGCAATCCCATCATGCAAAGCCTGGATATGATGAGCAAGGCATGGCAGCAGTTTGCACAAGTGCAGAATGCAACCAGCCCTGTCTTCGCCGTACCTACGGCACTGGATGCCAGCGAACTCGACAAACGCATTCAGGAACTCAAGAGTATAGAAAACTGGCTGACCATGAATCTGACCATGCTTTCCGGCACGATTCAGGGACTGGAGATTCAGCGCGCCAGCATCAATACGCTCAAAACGTTTGTTGATACCATGCAGAACCAGAGCAGCGAACGTTCTTTCGACGAAATATTCGGGCTCAACAAAAAGCCGGCAGACAAAGGCACCGCTCAAAAAAGCACGAGTGAAAAGAGCGGCAAACAGGATAAGACTGCCAGTGGAAAGCCTGGCGACCAGCCATTTGCGGCGGAATCGGTCAATCAGGCAGCACAGGCCTGGTGGGATATGCTGCAAGGACAGTTTTCTCAGCTCGCGCAGACCGTAGCACAGGCATCACAGGCACCGACAGCGCAGGCCGGTTCAACACCCAAATCGGCGCATAAGGAACCCTCGCCTGTCAAAACGCCGCCGGGTCCGGAGCCGGATGAGCCTGCAGACCCTCAGGAGCCAGTCAAACCTACCGCCCGCAAGCGTGCTGCCGCCAAACGCCGTACCTCAAGCCGCAGCACGGCCTGACATCAACACATAGGGAGTCCCGGCGCAGCAGACACGTCATCCGCAACCGGGCCACCCTCACTTCATTCACCTCAGACCATTTTTCTAATTCACGACAAATATCATTATGCTAAACATCGTTATTCTCGCAGCCGGTATGGGCAAACGCATGCAGTCGGACCTGCCCAAGGTTTTGCATACCCTGGCAGGCAAACCTATGCTGGCACAGGTGATTGACAGCGCCCGTCAGCTGTCGCCTGACCGCATTATCGTTGTAGTCGGGCACGGCGCCGATGCCGTGAAAAAAGCCTTTGCTGACCAGACCGACATTCAATATGCACTGCAGCAGCCCCAGCATGGCACCGGTCATGCGGTTCAACAGGCATTGCCGTTGCTGGTTGGCGGCGACAATCCCGAAGATACCACCATTGTGCTTTATGGCGATGTGCCCCTCGTGCAGCCCGCGACACTGAAACGACTATTGCAGGCCCGCGCAGAGGGCATGGCCGTACTGACCGAAACGCTGGATGATCCCACGGGCTATGGACGCATCGTGCGAAATGAAAGCGGTCATGTACAGCGCATTGTCGAACACAAGGACGCTACGGAACAGGAACACGCAATTTGCGAAGTCAATACCGGCATACTGGCCGCACCGACAGGCAAAATCAAAGACTGGCTGGGCCGCATCGACAACAACAATGCCCAGGGCGAATATTATCTGACTGATATTATCGGTTTGTCGGTTCAGGACAATGTTCCTGTCAATGCAGCACAACCGGATGCCAGCTGGGAAACACTGGGCGTGAACAGCCGCGTGCAGCAGGCACAGCTGGAACGCGCCTGGCAGGCCGAGCAGGCACAGCGTCTGCTGGTACAGGGCGTGACCCTGGCTGATCCGGCGCGCTTTGACCTGCGCGGCACGCTCGAATGTGGTCGCGATGTCTTCATTGACGTCGGCTGCGTTTTTGAAGGCGAAGTCAGACTGGCCGATGGCGTACGCGTGGGTCCCCACTGCGTATTGCGTAACGTCACACTGGGTGCGGGCACACAGGTAGAAGCGTTCAGTCATCTGGAACAGGCCACGGCCGCCGAAAATGTCAAAATCGGACCCTACGCACGCCTGCGTCCCGGCGCCGAACTTGCCGCGGATTCTCATGTGGGCAATTTCGTGGAACTGAAGAAAACACGACTTGGCGAAGGCAGCAAGGCCAATCACCTGAGCTATCTGGGTGACTCGGAAATTGGTGCACGCGTCAATATTGGCGCGGGCACGATTACCTGCAACTACGACGGTGTTAACAAATTCAAGACCATCATCGAAGACGATGCCTTTATTGGCTCGGATTCGCAACTGGTAGCACCGGTCAAGGTCGGCAAGGGCGCAACCCTTGGCGCCGGCACCACCTTGACCAAAGACGCACCTGCAGAAAAACTCACCCTCTCACGCACCCGACAAACCACTCTGGAAAACTGGACACGTCCGGTAAAGAAAAAAGATTAATCGCATGGCTGAAGCAGCAACCGGCAGTACCGAAAGTAATACCAGTTCTACCCCCAGACCGCCCTCAACAGGCCTTCCAACACCTGCGCGGTACTGGGCTGCCGGAGCGGTCATGACCGCCATTGGCGTCAGTGTGCTTGATGCGAATGTCGCCAATATTGCCTTGCCCACCATTTCCCGGGAACTGAATATTGGCGAAGCCGATTCCATCTGGATCGTTAACGCTTATACCATCACCATTATGGCAACGCTGTTGCCGTTTTCGGCCATTGCCGAACGCGTCGGGTTCAAGCGCATCTTCCGGCTTGGACTGGCGGTGTTTACGATTGCAACCCTGCTTTGCGCCATGTCTGGCAATCTGCAGCTTCTGGTCGCAGCGCGTATTCTTCAGGGGCTGGGCGCCGCCTCAATGATGTGCCTGTTTGGCGGTCTTGTTCGTTATATCTACCCTGCCCATAAGATTGCCGCTGGCATCAGCCTGAACGCCATGACGGTGGGCGTCACCTCGGTTATCGGCCCTTCCATCGGGGCCGCAATCCTCTCGGTCGCATCATGGCAGTGGGTCTTCGGATTTACGGCGCCCATCTGCCTGTTTGCCATGTACGCCGCGGGTTATCTGCCAGAGGCACCACCCAGCAATCGCGGACGCTTCGACTACCTGAGTGCCATTCTGAATGTCGCCATGTTTTCGCTGCTGCTGATTGGCCTTGACGCCATCGGGCGCGATCCCGGTCGCGGTCTGATCCTATTGGGCATCGCTGCAGCCTGTGCGGTTTTCCTGGTACGTCGATCCTTGCCGCAAGCCGCACCGCTGGTGCCTGTGGACCTGTTCCGCTTCCCGGTCTTCAAATACGCCGTGATTGTGTCTGCACTCACCTTCACCGCGCAGATGATCTCCATGCTGGCATTGCCTTTTTATTATCTGCACAATCTGGGCATACCGTTGCAAAAGGTCGGTTTACTGTTTGGCGTCTGGCCCGTTGGCAGTGTCGTGATTGCATCGCTGTCGGCCAAACTGTGCCACTATTTCAAAGCGTCACTGCTCGCAGGTATCGGCGCCCTCCTGATGGCTATCGGCATTATTACGCTAATCTCACTGCCCGGTGGCATCTCGCTCTGGTATTACGTACCACCCATGTTTATCGCCGGCATGGGCTTTGGGTTTTTCCAGACGCCCAACAATCGCGCCATGCTCATGTCCACGCCACTCAAACGCAGCGGCGCAACAGGCGGCGTACAGGCAACCACGCGGCTTTTCGGTCAGGGTGTAGGCGCGGCCTGCGTGGCGATCAGTTTTCATGTGGACCAGGTACGTGGGCCAATGTATGTCATGGGATTTGCCAGCGCAATGGTTATAATTGCTGTCATCATCAACCTGTACCGATACGTGAAGGGCCTAGATACCGATGTCTCCTGATCCTGTCTCTGTTCCCAGGGCCGTGACACTGGCGGTTGCGCTCATCGTCAAGAACGAAGCGCAGAATCTGGCTGCCAGTCTGGACTCTGTCGCAGGCTGGGCCGATGAAATCGTCGTACTGGATTCGGGCAGCACAGATGAAACAGAACAGATCGCGCGGCGCTACACGCAGGCCTTCTACACCGCCACAGACTGGCCCGGCTTTGGCCCGCAAAGGCAGCGCGCTCAAACCTACGTAACGTCCGATTGGATCCTCTGGCTGGATGCCGACGAACGCGTGACCCCGGAACTGCGCGCCAGCATAGACGCGGCACTTCAGGCTCCTCCTTCCAACACCATTTATCAGGTTGCCCGCCTCAGCTGGGCCTTTGGCCGCTATATTCGTCACTGCGGCTGGTATCCCGGCTATGTGGAAAGACTGCATCCCAGGGCACTCACTCAATACGATGATTCATTGGTTCATGAATCGCTGGTACGCCCGCCCGGTGTGCGCCTGGAAACACTGAAAGGCGACCTGCTGCACTTTACCTACGAATCGGTAGACCAGCATCTACGCAAATCAGCCGGCTACGCCATTGCCTGGGCGGAACAGCGCGCTGCTGCCGGCAAAACCGGATCGCTGACCACCGCAACGCTGCATGCCATTGCGCGATTTTTTCGGACCTATTTCCTGAAACTGGGCATCCTGGATGGCAAGGCGGGGTTTCTGCTATCGGTCATGGCAGCGCAGTCCGTCTTCAACAAATATGCCTGCCTGTGGTCGCGAACCCGTCAGGCCCGGCCTCCCCGCTGATTCATTGCTATCACAACTGCCATGAAGATCCTGCAGGTAAATTTCGAGAAAGGCTGGCGCGGCGGTGAACGCCAGACGCTATATTGCATGCGGGCTTTCCGCGAGGCCGGCCATGAAGTGAGTCTGCTGGCGCGCGAGGGTCATGCACTGGCACAGGCCGCCAGCAATGAAGGTTTCAACGTCATTACGCGCAAACGGCCTTTTGAACAAGGTCTTTTTCTTCTTAGTCACGCGCGCGATTTCGATATTGTGCATGTACAAACCGCCGGCTCACTGACGTGGGCAGCGCTCACCCGCCGTTTCTTTGCCGGCGCGCGTCTGGTGTTCACGCGAAGAACCTCCCTGCCCGTCAAGCCAGAGCGGCAATGGCGTACCCTTCGCAAATGGCGCAAGGCAGACCTGTTTGTTGCGATCAGCCGCATGGCGGCAAGTGAACCTTCCCGCCTGGGTATTTCAACTGTGTTGATTTCAAGTGCCATTGAGCCATTGAAAATCGATCAGAACCACGCCGAACAGGTTCGGCAGGAGTTTGGGCTGGACGGCAAAAAAGTGATTGCCACCAGCGCCGCCCTGGTCTCGGTCAAAGACCCACTGACACTGATTCGTGCCATCGCCCGGCTGCATGCGCAGCGCCAGGATTTTGTGTTTCTGCATTTTGGTGCCGGCGGCGATTGCGAAGACGTTGCCCGCAAGTTGATTGCGGAACATGGCCTGCAACAGGTTTACCATCTTGCAGGGTTCAGGCAAAAAGTAGAAGACCTGTACAGCCTGTTCGACATTTTTGTGATGAGCAGTCGCGAAGAGGCACTGGGCAGCAGCGTACTGGATGCATTTCAATTGCGAATCCCCGTGGTCTCCACCAACGCAGGCGGGCTGGCTGAACTGCTCGATGACAATCGTGGTTACCTGTGCGACATCGGTGATGACGCGGCCATGGCCGAAGCGCTGGCGCGTGTACTGGATCACCCTGAAGAAGCGCGCGCACGCGCCGATAGGGCCTGGCAGTACGTTCACGAACAACATGATATCCAACGCATGAGCGAGCGATATCTTAAGCAGTTTGAGAAACTGATCTGCAGGACGCAAGGAACAGCAGTATAGCCGCTATCCTGCATCGTTCAGTGTCATGAACAGGTGCCGCAGGAAGGCGATGCAGAGCCGTGGCGGAATGCCGTAATTTGCCAAGACGGAGCTATATTGTCAGGCTGTAAAGAGAGCGACAAGGCAAAAAAGCGAACAGGCTGGCAACCGATTCGTTTTCGGTCCAGCTCTTTACTCCAGAGCTATCTGCGTTTCAAACTTGCTGCGATGAACCGAGAAAAAGCTGCGGACATTGCGCACGTTCTTCTGCGCAGTAAAGCATTGGTGCACCAGAGCGTGATAGGCAGGCATATCGCGGACCTGCACAATCAACACAAAGTCCGGGCCGCTGGACACGCGATAGACTTGCAGAATACTTGCTTCGTCGGCCACGTTTTTTTCAAACTCCCCATATGCCTCTGCTGACTGCCTATCCAGCGTGATTTCCACGATGGCCGTCAGTGTGCTGGCAACACGTGCGGGATCCACAATGGCGACCGTCTTCTGTATAACGCCCTGCTCGTAAAGTTGCCGTACCCGGCGCAGCGTCGTTGGCGCTGACGCGTGCACTTTCTCGGACAACGCCTGATTGGTCAGACTGCTGTCCTTTTGCAGCTGGTGCAGAATCCGCTTATCAAGTTCATCAAGTTCCATTTGCCGCGACCCACCCCGAAAATGCCGAATATTTCAGCGTCTTTCTGAAATATTATTTCAAATATTCGCAAATATGAAATATATCATCATTTAAATTACGTAATGACTGATTCTTTCATTTTTCCATATAAATAGAAATTTCATTTCCTCGATAACGGCGCACAATACGCTATTCCCAATTCGATTAATGGAGCAAATGCATGTGCGGAATTGTAGGCGCTGTTGCGCAACGTGATATCACCCCCGTCCTGGTGGAAGGTCTCAAACGGCTCGAATATCGTGGTTATGACTCATGTGGTGTTGCGGTGCATATGGACGGCGAATTACGTCGCACCCGCAGTACCCAGCGCGTAGCCGAACTCGAAGCCCAGATCAAGGAAGATCATATCAGTGGCTTTACCGGTATTGCCCACACACGCTGGGCAACGCATGGCGTACCTGCGACGCACAATGCGCACCCGCATTTCTCCGGTCCTGCCAATGGCAAGCCACGCATCGCTCTGGTTCACAACGGCATCATTGAAAATCACGACGAACTGCGTGAAGAGCTCAAAGGCCACGGCTACGTTTTTGAAAGCCAGACTGACACAGAGGTCATTGCTCACCTCATCGACCATCTGTATAACGGCGACCTCTTTGAAACCGTACAGCAGACAGTGCGTCGTCTGACCGGCGCCTACGCCATTGCCGTATTCTGCCGCGATGAGCCGCACCGCGTTGTCGGCGCCCGTCATGGCTCACCGCTGATTGTGGGGCGTGGCGAAAACGAAAACTTCCTGGCCTCTGATGCCCTGGCCCTGGCTGGCACCACCGATCAGATCATCTACCTTGAAGAAGGCGATGTGGTTGATCTGCAGCTGCAGAAAGTGTGGATTGTTGATGCCGAAGGTAAACCCGTTGAGCGCAAAGTCAACACCGTACACGCACACACAGGTGCAGCGGAACTGGGTCCTTACCGTCACTATATGCAGAAAGAAATCTTCGAGCAGCCACGTGCCGTGGGCGATACCATGGATGGCATCGAATCCATCGAGCCCGAAATGTTTGGTGATGACGCCGCGAAGATCTTCAAAGACGTTGACAGCGTCCTGATCCTGGCTTGCGGCACCAGCTATTACGCTGGCCTGACAGCGAAATACTGGCTCGAATCCATCGCCCAGATCGCGGTGAACGTAGAGATTGCCAGTGAATATCGCTATCGTGATAGCGTGCCTAATCCCAAGTCTCTGGTCATTACCATTTCCCAGTCCGGTGAAACCGCTGACACGCTTGCCGCGTTGAAGCATGCGCGCGCGCAAGGGATGGAAAACACACTGACCATCTGCAACGTGCAGACCAGTGCGATGGTGCGCGAGTGCAAACTGAATTTCATCACCCACGCGGGCGTGGAAATTGGCGTGGCATCAACCAAGGCATTTACCACGCAGCTGGTAGGCCTTTTCCTGCTGACGCTGACCATTGCCAAAGTGCGCGGTCGTTTGACCGGCGAACAGGAAGCGGAATACATCAAGCAACTGCGCCATCTGCCCACCGCCATTGGTGCCGTGCTCGCACTGGAGCCGCAGATCATGGCCTGGGCAGACCGTTTTGCCAACAAGGAAAACGCCCTGTTCCTGGGTCGCGGTATGCACTACCCGATTGCTCTGGAAGGCGCGCTGAAACTCAAGGAAATCAGCTATATTCACGCTGAAGCCTATCCTGCCGGTGAACTGAAACACGGCCCGCTGGCATTGGTGACGGAGCACATGCCCGTTGTCACGATTGCACCGAACGACGAACTGCTGGAAAAACTCAAATCTAATATGCAGGAAGTGAGCGCACGCGGCGGCGAACTGTATGTGTTCGCGGACAGCGATTCAAAAATCAAGGCCAGCGAAGGCATGCACCTGATTCATATGCCAGAACACTATGGCAAGCTGTCTCCCATCCTGCACACCGTCCCGCTGCAACTGCTGTCCTACCACACAGCCGTCGCACGTGGCACAGACGTGGATAAACCACGGAATCTTGCGAAAAGCGTAACGGTGGAATAAGAGAAGGCGCTCAAATGAAATGCTGAAGAGGGGACATAAAGTCTGTCGGAAGGAAATAAAGTCCGTCGATTTTTATGTTCACTAACGTCGGCCAAATATTAGTGAAGCCCACCGAAATCGCAGTGATTTCGGTGGGCTTTGTTTCTCATAACCATTGAATGCTAAAACCACCTAATTTATTCTTCTTTCTGGATAAGAAAATTGAATATGTCGTGACAGGTTCTATTAAGTTTTAGCTGAGTTCCACCCCGGATTTTCGCTTCAAATATAGTATTCAAATACACAAAAACATCATAAAACGCTCCGGCCAGCCAGCCGGTGGTCGACAAGCTGCATGCCATATTGGAGCGTGCATGCCTTTCATGCGAGTCACAAGCTCAGCGGCACTTTATACCCACTGCATTTGGATCCTCCATCACCTTACATTTAGCTGATTTTTATTTCATTTATGCTATGATATTTTAAGAAAATATAAACATATAACTCATAGATATAAAAACAGCCAGGAGGATGACATGGAAAAACTGACTAATGCAGGCCGCCGTCAGATGCTGATATCAGCGGGTAGTATTGGTGCAATGGTGGGGCTGTCCGGTGTAGCCCGCGCCGATCTCGGCACCGCAGACGCCGGTACCGCCAAGAGTTCAACTGCTAAACCCTTGCCCGGCTACGCCAGCTGGAAAGACGCAGACAGCATGATCGTCCATAGCGCGAACACGATAGAAACCCGGCGAACGGCCTTTGGAAACAGCGTCATCACGCCAACGAATCGCCTGTTCGTCCGCAACAACGTGGCGCCGCCAACCGATGCAGACATGATGAAAGAGCCCGACAGCTGGACGCTTGAAGTCAGCGGCGTTGCCAATCCACGCAGTTTCACCGTAGCCGAGCTAAAAACCTTGGGCCTGAAGGCCGTGCCTATGGTCCTGCAGTGTTCAGGCAACGGCCGGGCCTGGTTTCCACATAAGCCCAGCGGTACACAATGGACCGTAGGCGCCGCCGGCTGCGTCATTTTTACCGGCGTGCCGGTCAAAGCGCTGCTGGAAGCGGTGGGAGGCATGACCGATGGCATGGTTTACATGACCAGTACGGGTGGCGAAACCATTCCACAAGGTCTGGACCCCAACACCATCCGGGTTGAACGCTCGGTACCCATTTCAGCCATTGAAGATGCCATTCTGGCATGGGAAATCAATGGCCAGGCGTTGCCGCTGGCACATGGCGGACCATTGCGCATCATCGTGCCTGGCTATACTGGCGTAAATTCCATCAAGTACATCAAGCACCTGGCATTCACCAAAGAGCAGTCGCCGGCCAAAATACAGCAAACCAGCTATCGATGGACGCCGATAGGCGAGAAACCCAGCCCCAGCCAGGATTCGATTTGGGAATTGCCGGTCAAATCCTGGATCAACTATCCGTCTGACCCGGATCAACCTGTTGCGGCCGGGCGTGTGCAAATCAGCGGTATTGCCATGGGTGGGATGAGCGCTGCCAAATCCATTGAAGTGTCCGTCGACGGCGGCAAAGAGTGGAAGAAGGCCGAGTTCGTCGGGCCTGACCTGGGCAAATACGCCTGGCGCGAATTTGTCTTCAGCGCAGACCTGGCCGCTGGCACGCATCAGTTGGCCTGCCGGGCAACGAACGAGGCTGGCGATACCCAGCCCGAAGCACGCCGTGAAAATAATCGCGGTTATATCAACAACAGCTGGCGCGACCACATGGTGGAAGTCAAAGTCGCCTAAGGAAAAAAATGAAGCGCGTAGTATTGTCAGCCGCAGCCGCGGTCTTATGGATCGGGTTGGCCGGAGCCAGTTTTGCTGCCGATTCCGATTCCCAACTGGAGACGGGAAAAGCCCTCTTCGTATCGGGGGCCTCGCCCGCCTGTGCTGTGTGCCATACCCTTAAAGACTCGGGTTCAGCAGGAACCATCGGGCCCGACCTTGACGAGCTCAAACCCGATGTGGCGCGCGTCAGAACGGCATTACAAGAAGGCATCGGCGTGATGCCCTCCTTTGCCGACTCACTGGATGAGGCATCCATTGATGCTATCGCTGCCTATGTTGTCCATGCAACTAGCGGTGGAAAATAGACAAACTAGATTGTGCACAAAGAATGCCCTCAAATGAGCTGAACTTATTTTCTTTTTGCAGCAACTAAAATCACACAAAACCATCGAATTTACGGCAAGTTCGATGGTTTTTTTGCTTTTGAAAACCAATACCCGTAAAAGAAACAGGCACAACGAGGTTTAAAATGTCGTAACCAAATAGCTAATTGTGAAAAGAGATATCATCCACAAACTCTTAATTGAACGCCCACAGACAACAATTCAACCAGGAAATCGACCTCTCTTACACCAGGGGGAATTATGTGACTGACATAAGTTAAGAGAGACTGCGAATGGGTAAAATTCATATTACTTTTACTGATGAGGAAATAGCACAGCGACTTCCGATATGGACAGCCTTAACTTACATTTTTGTGAATGTGGATCAAAATAAAGAAGAATTCGAAAGCCACGTAAACTTCATTGCTGACAAGCTGTCGAAATTTAATCTTTCTATACAAACCCTGGAAGATATATTGAAAGATGAAATTGGGCCACTTTTCGTACGCAATTTTAGTATTTGGATGTCATTCCCAGAGCCCGATGGATGGGCGCCGGAAGAGGTTGAGGCCAACATGAAAGCATACCGAGCGAGGAAGAATACTTTGGATGGTTGGTTTGAAAAAAAATTTAAAAAGAATCCATTTAAGAACCAAACTGTGGCGAAGCGTTGGGCGGCGATCAAAAAGAGATTGAAAGAGATGGGTATCCCCGAATCAGAGCCCAGATGATCGTCAAGTTCAGCGTTGAGCGCCGCTTCCACGGTAATCTTAGTTGTACTAGCCAAACAACCCGCAAGCATTCACTCGGGCGCCTACAGCCAATTTGTTCGCGAGGCTCTTACTCTAATGGTTAGGCCCCTTCTTCCCGGAGCCGCGCTGCCTGATCATCGATAGCCAGCACATACCCTTGTCCACGTAAATTACGGATGATGGGCCGCGGTCCCGACACAGACGTGCCTAGTTTTCTGCGCAAACTGCTTATATGCGTGCCGATACTTCGATCAAAACGAGTCAACACACGGCCCAGGGCAAAGATGCCAATATCGTGCATGCTGACAACTGAGCCGGCAGAGCCCATAAGCAATTCCAGGATGCGCTGTTCGGCCCCGGTCAGTGAGACGTCGCGGCCGTATATGGTGGTTACACCTGTCGTCGGATTGAGGGTCAGCGGGCCCGATACCAGTGTGCCTGATCGATCAACTCGCGTCGTTTCGGCTCTATCGGGCTGCTTGTAGATCAAACCTCGATATGATGTGTGCGAATATAACTGATCATGGTAAGAGCCATAATGTCGGAAGCCGCGCTTTTGATAGGCCTCTGGTTGTATACGAGTCGTCTCATGTCGTCGTAAGAGCGCCTTCATTCGCTCAGTCAATTCCGGGAGGCATAACGGCTTCGCCAGGCACTCATCTGCGCCAGATTCCAATCCACTGGCAGGGTCCTCTGCATTATCAATAAGCAGAATCAGTGGATTTCGTGATTGCTGTCGATAGGACTGGAGCCACTCCAGTCCGGAGATGTCCGGTAGTTTATTATCAAGGACAACCAGATGATGAGTCCGCCGCCGCATCATCCGGGTGGCCTGATAGCCCGAGTGCGCCAATAGTACGCGGTAGCCCTGAGATTCAATATATTCACACATCATTTTGGACAACATCACGTCGTTTTCAATGAGGAGAATGTGCGGTGCACTTGTCTGATAAGTTAGCATCGTATTTGAAGTCTCTTTGTGACATAAACCACACTAAATCGCCACGCAAAGTACCAAGAAATGTAAAGATAAATAAAGCTGTGAAAAGAATGTTGCTGAAAAACAGCTGACTATATCTAATAGTAAATAATTCTCATTTAGAAGTCCAACGATTACGAGAATACTGCTCAATACTATTACCCAGAGAGGAATCATCTGATGTTGCCCGCTATTCCGGTTTCGGCAAGAGAACCGGCTCGTCTCAATCCTGTTCGTCAGATTACCGCCTTGTGCGCCATCGGTCTGAGCGCCGTGGTACCACAATTGACATTTGCTCAAACGGCAACAGAAACTGCGCCAGTCACCTCGCTCAATCCCATCGTAGTCACCGCCAGCGGTTTCGAACAGGACATCATTGACGCCCCAGCCTCCATCAGTGTCATTCCTCGGGAAAAACTCGAAAAAGGCGCGTACCGTGATTTGACCGATGCCTTGCGCGATGTGCCTGGTGTCATCATGACTCCATCCGACAACAACACATCTGACATCACGTTGCGTGGCATGAGTGCCAACTACACCCTGATTCTGGTGGATGGCAAGCGCATGAGCACCCGGGAAACGCAAACAAACGGCAGCACTGGCACGGATCAGAGCTGGGTTCCCCCGCTGGAAGCCATTGAACGCATTGAAGTGGTGCGCGGCCCGATGTCCTCGCTGTATGGTTCGGATGCAATGGGTGGTGTGATCAACGTCATTACGCGCAAAGTACCCAAAAAGTGGGGCGGATCGGTGCGCCTTGACTCCACCTTGCAGCAGCACTCAGCCTCAGGCAATCATTTTCAGGGTAACTTCTATTTGGCGGGCCCCATCAAAGAGGATCTGCTTGGTCTGAGTCTTTATGGCGTCTATTCGCATCGCAGCGAAGACGATATTGAAGAGGGCTATAACCGCCACACCAACCGTGGCGTGACTGCAAAACTGTCTCTGACGCCCAATCGCGATCATGATATTGTTCTGGAAGCCGGTGCATCCAAACAGATTTACCGCTCCACACCTGGAAAAACCCTGCTTCCGACAGAAGAGGAAAGCCGACGCGAATTCAATCGCCAGCATTTTTCGCTGACGCATGATGGTCGGTGGTCTTTCGGCACGTCCAATACCTATGTTCAGCGCGAAGAGACCGAAAACCTGTCCCGCGATATGACCATCAGAAACACAACGGCCAGTACAAAATGGAGCATGCCACTGTTTGACCGTCACGTGGCAACCGTGGGCGCCTATTACAGCCTGGAAGACCTGAAAGATACGACAACCAACCAGATGTCAGATCGTTCTACTGTTGACCGCTGGCAATATGCCTTCTTTGCGGAAGATGAATGGCAGATTACCGACTCGTTCGCGTTGACTGGTGGCCTGCGCATGGATAACGAGAAGACGTCGGGCGTCCACTGGAGCCCCCGCTTGTATGGCGTCTGGCATCTGAACGACAACTGGACGGTCAAAGGTGGTGTATCCACGGGCTTTCGTGCCCCATCGCTACGCCAGACCCTGCCGGACTGGGGTGCATCCAGCCGAGGGGGCAATATGTATGGCAACCCCGATCTGAAGCCGGAAAAAACGCTGACCATGGAAATCGGCCTCATCTATAACAATGACAGTGGTCTGATGGCTGGCATTACCTTCTTTGATAATGAATTTACAGATAAGATCACGCGCGTTCCCTGCCCTGAGTGCGGCCCTGTTAACTCACAAGGGCGCTCAGCCACCACTTACGTAAACGTAGATGACGCAATTACCCGGGGTGTCGAGGCGACGCTGACGGCCCCTTTGAACGACAAATTGTCATTGACCTCCAGTTATACCTATACGTATTCCAAGCAGAAAAGTGGTGAATACGCGGGCAATCCGCTGAACCAGATGCCTGAACATATGTTCAATCTGGGACTGGACTGGAAACCGACAGAACAGCTCAACGGATGGATGAAAGTTACCTACAGAGGAAAGGAAAGCGATCCGACCCAAGGTATTTCGGCGAGTTCCACAATGGCGCCATCGGCTACCTACGTGGATCTGGGGGGCTCTTATGACGTCAACAAGAATCTCACTGTGTATGCAGGTATTTACAATATTTTCGATAAGCAGGTCCGATATGACGACTATGGATATGTCGAAGATGGTCGCCGCTATTGGCTGGGCTTGAACGCTAAATTCTGATTAAGTCTGACGCCGCAGCCTGGGACCGGTCAGGATAACAAATGCAATACACAATATAGGCAACACAAATGAAATTTCAACAACACGCAACAAAATGGTTTTCCCTGCTGCCAACAGTACTGGCAATTAGCGTCGTATCATTCGCAGGCCAGGCCATGGCACAAAATGCAGAAGTCGAAGTGCAGCATGCAAGAGGTTCCGCGACCATCGCTGCACAACCGGCTAAAACCGCTGTATTCGATCTGCCTTCCCTGGATATCATGCATGTACTTGGCGTTCAGGCTGCAGGTGTTCCGAAATCCCGGTTTCCCGAGTCCCTTTCAGCTTACAACGACGAAAGTGTGCCCAAAGTGGGAACATTGTTCGAACCGGATCAGGAGGCACTGAAAAAACTATCGCCTGACCTTATCCTGGTGGGAGGACGCTCGCGCGCCAAATTCGACGCAGTAAGCACCATTGCACCGACACTGGATATGAGCATCGATACGCAGGCGCCCTTAGAAAGCATTGAGCGCAACACCAACACATTGGCAACAATCTACAAAAAAGAACCCGAAGCAAAGGTGGCTCTTGAAAAAATCCATGCCTCCATTGATGCACTGAAAGCCAAATCGGCCAAGGCGGGGAACGCAATGATTGTTCTGTCGGTCGGCGATAAAACCAGCGCTTTTGGGCCGGGCTCCCGATTTGGCATGATTTATGACGTTTTTGGGTTCACGCCCAATGATGCCGTCAAAAACCTTTCGGCAACGGATCGTCATCCTTTCAAACTGGAAGATATTGCCAAAGCAGATCCTGACTGGCTCTTCGTGATTGATCGCAATGCCGCTACCGGTAAGAAAGATACCCCTGCCCGCGAAAAGCTGGAGAACTCTCTCATTCGAGACACGCGGGCTGCGAAGAGCAATCGCATTGTTTATCTGGATCCCTATAACTGGTACATCATGGGCAGTGCGGGGCTGACCGCCATGCAACAGAATGTGGATCAGCTGTCGCAGGCGCTGGACGGCAATCAGTAATCATGTTGTATACGCCATTGCAGATGCAATGGCTCGTCACATACTGACGGTGCCGCATGAATCTGCTGGCTGATTAATACAAGCGCAATTATGTCGCCGGTCCCTTGCTGACCGGCGTTCTGTTATTGCATTCGTGTTTCTTGTTGCCTCTGCTTCAACCTCGGTTATGATGCCAGATATGACTTTGCGGAGAAGGTTCATGAATGAGCTGCCCACCCTGCCCCCTTGCAGAAAATCTTCATCCTGGCTTCAGACGCACGCGCAGTTACGGCTGCGTCCCTCGCTGGTGGCGGGCGCACTGCTGATTGCCTTGCACGCGCCGTTTGCTCAGGCCGATAGCGTCAAGGCGAACTCACGAATCGACCGGGTCATCGTGTATCCGGACAGAGCGTTGATTCATCGCGTCGCCAGTCAGTCCATTGCGGCAGGCGAACATGAACTGGTGTTTGACAATCTGCCGGCAGATATCGACGAAAATTCACTGCAATTTAATGCCGACGCCGCCAATGCCGGGCTGCAGATACTTCATGTGTCCAGTACGCCGGACTACCAGCAAACCGGACAGTCTGACGGTGCGACCGAAGTTAATCGCCAAATTGAAGCGCTGGATCAGCAACTTGGGCAGTTGGATGATCAGATTAAACTGGACGATAACCAGATCGCCTTCATTCGCCACTATCAGGATGGTCACAGCATGCAGGGGCGCGATGTGCCGCCATTGTCGCGCGACGCTTTCCTGGACCTCATGTCGTTTACCGGCGAACACTTGCTCAAAGCCCTGCAAACCCGTCGCGAGCATACGCAACAAAAGGATCAGCTGCTGGCGCGCCGCAAAGTGCTGGAACAGCGTCGTGAGCAGATCGATCTAAGCGGAACAAACGAAACACGCAAAGTCATCGTCACACTACGGGCCGCGCAGCCTGCAACCGTCAACAGTGTGCTGAGTTACGTAGTGCCCGGGGCATCGTGGCAGCCTGTCTATGACGCGCGCTACGATTCGGCCGAGGGCAAATTGACCTTGCAATATTTTGGCCAGGTCAGCCAGCAGACCTCTGAAGACTGGTCAGACGTGAGTCTGACCTTATCCACCGCCCAGCCGATAACCGGTGTCGCTTTGCCACAACTGGAACCCTGGCGCGTTGACGTTGCGGCACCCCGGCGTCCGGTGCCCATGCGTAACATGAGGGCAAGGCAATCGGCGATGGCCGCAGGCGGCGCACCTGCCATGGAGATGGCCGATGCCGCCAGCTATGAGACAGCCACCTCCCAAAGCAATGCGACCAACACTACGTTTGAGGTACCGGGCAAACAGAGCATTGCGGCGGGCGGGCAACAGCAGCGTGTAGCGCTCACGACGCTCTCAGAGCCCGCCAAACTGTCCTACGAACTTGTCCCCTCCAAGGCCGCCGCAGTATTTGCTACTGTAAAGATCAACAACGCAAAGGACTTTCCACTGCTGGCCGGCAACGTCAATGCTTTCTTTGATAATGAATTCGTGGCCTCGTCCGACATGAAGACCATTTTCCCCAAAGAGGAACTGGAACTGGCGTTGGGCGTTGATCAGGCCATTTCAGTCAAGCGTGAGCCGCTGCAACGATTTACCGAATCGACAGGTCTGACAGGCAGCGGAACCCGCCTGACCTATGAATACAAAACTCTGATTCGCAATAACCGAGGACAGCCTGTCGAGCTGGTTCTGCATGATCGCGTGCCGGTTTCGGCGAACGAGAAAATTGACATCAAACGCCTGGAACCGCCTGACGGCGATCTGGCCCTCAAGGGCGATGGTCGCTACGCGCAAAAGGTGTCGCTGGCGGCTGGTGAAGAACGTACCGTTCTTCTGAAATTCTCGGTCCAGTTTCCGAAAGACCTGAATGTAGAGGGATTGCCCTGATTGGCTTTGAGGTATATCAGCGATAATGAAACCGATTGAGCATCCAGCCAGGGGGGCCTAATCAATGGATCAAACAGCTAATTCTGAAAATGCTCAAAATGATCTTGATATCGTTAGTCGAGAACGGCTTTACGAAGAAATATGGTCCGAGCCAGCAATGCACTTGGCGGAGAAATATGGCGTATCAGGTAGTTTTCTAGCAAGGGTATGTGCCCGCTTGCGTGTTCCCAGGCCACGCCCTGGTTATTGGAACAAATTAAGCGCTGGCAAAGCGCCTCCCAGACCTCCGTTACCTGAAGCGGAAGCTGGCGATGAACTTCATTGGAATCCGGCTAATGTTCCACTTTCACGTTCTCGAGCAACTCGCAAACCACAGGTTTCAAAATCCTCGTATCCCAGCCCTCTACCCGCTCCCGCCACCGATTTAAAAGCCAGCACAGATATCCTATCGTCTACTGCAAGCAAGGTTGCGTTGGAATCCGACAGCCGCCACCCAGTTAAAAGAGTACCAGCGACACATCCACTCATTGAAGGTGTTGTTGGTCTCATTCCACTAGGTAAAATCACTGAAGAAGGACATTACAGACCTCGCAAACGCCTTCTTCCTGATCTTATTACCTCTCCAAAACAGCTTGATGCCATCGTCCGATTGGCAAACAAACTCTACAGATTACTGGAAGCACGTGGCCATCGAGTTCGAATGTCACATACCAGCGATCGTTTTCAAAGAAAAGATCCTGATCCCTTCCCTCCCGACAAACAGCACAACTATCATGATAGTCTTTGGTACCCAGAGCGTCCGACAGTTGTTTATATCGATTCGATAGCAATTGGGCTGTCGCTTTATGAGCTTTGCGAGACTGTTGAGATGCTGTATGTGGCAGGAGAATATGTGCCGGTTGCTCAGGTCAGTCGAACTATGAAAACGAGGATAGGCAATCATACCTGGACCACTAAAAAACTGGTGCCGTCCGGAGAAATCTGCCTTCAGGCGTACTCCCCCTACTCTGGCACGACTTGGAACCAGCAATGGCGAGGTAAACCCAACGTTTTGACCAACGAACTAGATGAGATCGTCAGCACGCTCGAGGCTCAACCTAAAACCATCCGACATCTCATCGAGGATGCTCGACTGGCAGCTGAAAAACGAGCACGCGAATGGGAGGAGAAAAAGCAGCAGTATCGCCTGGAGGAACAAGCAAAACGCCGAGCCAAAGCGCTAGAATCTTCTCATGCGGAACTCTTAGCCATCATTGAAGAATGGAATGAGCACAAGCGCATTGCTGCCTTCTTTGACGAAGCCATTTCCCTGGCTGCGCAAACGTCAGAAGAAATCCGCAGCGACATTGAACAACGGATCGCAGAGGCTCTAAAGTTTCTAAATATCACCGACCCGTTATCGCGTTTGAAGCAATGGCGCAGTCCTGAAGAAATCTATGAATCGTTGCCTAAGTCACACTGGGAAAAAGACTAGCTTGGGGTTGTATTTAAGTCATTACATATGAATTAGCTTATGCGGCAAAACCGACCCCTTAAGGCAATGGTTTTCTGCGCCAACATCCTGCTGAATACTGAACGACACGAGCTGACAGAACGATGTAAAACCCCTTCTTGCGCCCTGCTCCGTCATAGCCATAATCCCACGTGATACATACGTGGACACACTGCGTTCACGAAGTCGTCAAAAGAGTAAGATAGCAGCGACTATTTATACGGCAACAATATTTACTGGCAGGATCAGTCCTGTAATGCGCGCGCCAGAAAATCCAGCCGGTCTTGCCCCCAAAACAACTCACCTTCCAGCACGTATGCTGGGACCCCAAAAACGCCTGCCTCAATTGCCATGTCGGTATGCCGTGCCAGCAATGCCTGGCATGTTGGCTGTCTGGCGCTCTCCAGAATGGTGCTCGCATCCTCGACTTCATTTTCCAATAAACTCGCAAGTACCTGCCAGTCAGCAATATCAAGGTCATCACGCCAAATTGCAGCCAAAATCGCTTGCAGCAGCCGAAAGCGGGTCTGCTGTGGCAAATCACGGCAGGCGACCATCAACAGGCTGGCCGGCGTTCTATCTACGGGGTAATGCGCCGGCTCCAGTGTCAACCTAATGTTAAGGTGCTGGCGCCACCGATCCAGTTCGATCTGCCGGTATTTCCGGCGCTGATCGGACCGTTTCTGGTACAGCAACCCGCCTGACGCATCCAGCACACGAGCGAAATCCACTGGTCGAAACGTAACTCCCAGATTATGTTGCTGAGCTAATCGCCCGAAACGGGCGTGGCCCAGGTAAGTCCACGGACTGGCGACACTGAAATAGTAATCGACGCAACGTTTCATGGCCAACCTACCTTGTCATTGCCGCACTTCTTCCCCATGCAAGGGCATATTCATTTGCGAAAGGATTGATTGTACGCGTGAGACATCCACATGACGAACCGCAACGTCATTATCTATTGCGACTGCTGCTGCAATACCGGCGGCTTGCCCCATTGCCATACATGCAGGCATGTTTCTGGATCGGGCATGAGCGTCGTGATCGGCAGAAATCGCCCGACCCGCCACGAGCAATTGCTCAATACCCACCGGAACCAGGCTTCTGTATGGAATTTCGTATGGGCGCATTCCTTGGAAGTCGACATCACCGCCTTTCGGATCGTGAATATCCAAGGCAGAAACGTCCGCCGCAATGCTATCGTCGAAGCGAGTGCCTTTGAGCGAGTCGTCGCCGGTCAACGTATATTCGCCTTGTATATGACGGGTTTCCCTGACACCAAGAACTGGCGCAATCTGCCCGATCCCCGCATGCTCAAAACCAGGAATTCTGTCTTTCAGAAACTTGGCCACGCCTTCGATCTGACGATAGCATTCGACCAATGCATTACTGAATGCCTCGGGTGAAAATACGTCCACACCCAGAACTCGCGTGCCGTTAACATACATGACGCCGTTGGCGGTCTTTAGGGTAATGTTTTCTCGCTGAAGCTGAATCCCTTCTTCTTCCTGGAAAGCCTTGAGTGATTTGTTGAATCCAGTCAGCCAAAGTCCGTAATCCAGCCCTTCGTCCGTATCCGGAATGGCTTGCGCGGGGACATCGTCTGTCGTTTTGGCCCACTGAGCGAGGCGGCGCACATCTACATTCGACATGGTAAAGTACATGGAGACCGGCTGCATTTTCTCCTCGCTACCACCTGATCCCATAACAAAGGGAACTCCCGCCTTATAGGCCATATCTGCATCAGCCGAACAGTCGATGACGACCTTGGATCTGATGCATTGGCGGCCAGCTTTGCTCTCTATGATGACTCCCTTAACGACATTGTCGTCAAGCATGGGTGCCGATACGAAAGTCTCGAATAGAATTTGCACACCCGCATCAACACACAAGCGGGTGAGCAGAATTTTCATCATTTCAGGATCACAAGGCGAGGCGATTTTCATGCCGCCGGTTTTGGTTAACGCCATGTAGTCATCGCCAGCACCACCTTCGGTACGGGCAAGGTCCCAGACTTCCAAAGGCAGCCCTCCGACAAGCGCTCCCGACGGCTTAGTATTCAAACCGAGGGTCAGGTTTCCGCCCAAAGAACCGAATCTTTCAATCAACGCCACCTTCTTTCCCTGTCGTGCCGCGCTGATTGCGGCAAAGGGACCGGTGGTGCCCCCGCCCACGACCACCACATCCACCTCCATCAATGTCGGTAACCGTTTTGCCGGTTCAACATAATCTTCCTGGACTTCCTTGATATTCATACAAACCTCATTTCTCATTGGTTATTTAAAACACGTCGATGATTACCATCGACGGCTATTCGATGGTCACATTGGCCTGCTTGATAACCTTTGCCCATTTTTCGATCTCAGCGTCGATAAATGCGTCAAACTCTGCTGGTGTGCTCGGCTTAACTTGAGCTCCAAAAACGGTCAGTTTTTCCCGAACGTCCGGATCATTGAGTACTGCCACTGTATCTTGGTTAATTTTTTCAATCACTTGCGCCGGAGTACTACGGGGCACCACCATGCCAACCCAAGATACGGCTTCGAACCCCGGATAACCCGATTCGCTAACTGTCGGCACCTTCGGCAGTTGCGGACTACGCTCCAGACTGGCGACAGCCAGCGGCTTGAGATTGCCCGTTCTGATTTGTGCCATTGCTGGCACGATATTGTCGAACATGACGGATATCCGGTCCGCGATCAGGTCAGAATAGGCGTTAGGGGTACCTTTGTAGGGGACATGCACCATTCTTATTCCACCGAGCGAATTCAGCATTTCTCCCGCCAGATGATTACTGGTGCCCACACCGCCCGAACCGAAAGTCAGGGCCTCCTTTTGAGTTTTGGCAAACTCGATCATTTCGGGCAGCGTTTCATAGCTGCGATTTTGGTTGGTTACCAGCACGAGTGGAAGACTCGTCACCAATGCCACCGCATCAAAATCATCCTTAAAGTTATACTGCAGGTTTTTATAGAGCGTCATGCTGATGGAGTTTGCCACTGTCGCCCACAAGACCGTATAACCATCCGGCTTTGCTTTCGAAGCGGTATCACTACCGATATTGCCACCAGCGCCGGGACGGTTATCCACGACAACGCTCTGCCCCCATTTTTCGCTCAGTTTGTTACCGACGATCCGTGCGATAACATCAGTAGCCGTTCCCGCGGGAAACGGCACCAAAAATGTCACCGGACGTTCGGGAAAGGTCTTTCCCCAAACAGGCGACTGCGCGAGCAGAAGCGCCAGAAGCGCTGCTGAACAATGTTTTAACCTGATCATGACTTGTCTCCTGATTCCTTTTTAATATTTGCCGCTACCGCTCCAGATATTCCCGCAACACTTTTTTCGCTTCGCAGAGGTGTCGTTTAAGCAGATCCAGAGCTCCGTTGATTTCCCCCCGCTCTATGAATTGCACCAGTTGCATATGCTCCTCGTCGCCCGTCACGGCCCAGCTGTCGCTCTCCAAAGACTGTCTACGATATAGAGTGATCAAATTGTGGATGGTCCGAAATTGCGCACTGATACGCTGATTCCTCAAGGCTGATATAAGCGCCCCGTGAAACTTCTCGTTTGCTGTCGCCAGTTGCGAGACGCTTTTGTTATCCAGCGCCTGGCGTGCCTGCTCAAGACATGCTCTGAGCTCACCGGACACTTTCTTGGCCAAAACCGGATTCTGACCCAGTTCATGCAATGCTGCCGACTCCAGAATCCAGCGTATCTGGTAAATTTCGTTGATATCTTCCAGGCGCGGCACAACCACCCGAACCTTGCGCCCTGCCAGCATTTCGACGAGCCCTTCTTCCATTAAAAGGCGTAGCGCTTCACGTACTGGCGTGCGGCTTACGTCAAATTCACTGGCGAGCTTGTTTTCAGATAACAATTCCCCATGCCTGATATGGCCTTGCAAGATTTGCTCGCGAAGCGTATTGGCAACAGTCATCCAGAGAGGATCAAAAGCGTGTTCTTGGTAAGCGATCATCATTTTTCTCAAAATTTGTATACTTGTATACAAGTATATGTGTATTTTTTCTTTATGACAATCTTTTAATGAAAGCGGGGCGGACCTAAAGTGGGTCCAGACCCGCAACCGTTCTCTGTATTGCTATTCCGGCAAATCAATATCCTGCATCACATACGACAGCGTCTTTCCGTGTGCATCTATGGCCAGCGAGGTGGTCACGCCGCCACCCAAAGCGTTCTCGATCACAAAATTCAATGCGCGCAGCCTAGGCAGTTCGTAACGCGTCACCGGTCCCTGGGCTACATGCCAATATGCCTGCATAACTCGCTCAACAGTCAGTTCTCGGCGCAGTCTTTCCCAAGCGGCTTCATCATAAGCAATCACCGATACATTTGATGTATTTCCTTTGTCGCCGGCGCGAGAGTGTCCCAATTCATAGACTTTGGTCATGCCGTCCCTCCATTCATCACAATTTCCGGGCGAACTTGTTCGCGCGGCAAGAGCAAAGATTTCACCCCGATCACCTGACGCACCGAATTGGTTCCACCGCCCCCGCCCGCCGGACCGTTGACGTTCAATGTACGTACCTCAAAGCCCACAGCTTCAGCTTTCTTGCGGTCGTCACTACGCGCAGCAACCCGTAATCGCAATTCGTACGGCTCTGGCCTGCCAGGCATATTGCCGTGCAGGCTGGAAATGCCAATGTAATCGACCCGGATTTCGGGATAGGTAAACCCGCGCAAGGCAAGGCGTTCACGCACGATTTGCTCCGACATTCGAGCGCGCCCGAGCGCGTTTGGCCCCGCATAGCCAACTTCACCTTCGCCAATCCAGCCATCGTGGTAACCCACCACCACTTTATAGCTGGACGTGCGCGCATGCCCCTGGGCTCCGATCATTGCCACACGGTTTTCGGCAATCTGGCGAAATTCGGCCTGAGTGATGTCAAGCACACAATCTGGTGTGATATATCGGGCGGGGTCGTGCATCTCATATAACGCCTGTTCGGTGCAAGTGGCTACATCCAGGCGCCCCCCAGAGCCCTGCACTTTACCGAACTGGACTTCGCCATCCATCCCGATATCTGCAAATGGAAATCCGATGCGTGCCATATCCGGAACCGGTTTGCGAGGCAGGTCAGCAAAGCATCCGCCGGTCAGCTGTGCAGCGCATTCCATCAGGTGACCAGCAAAAGTACCGGCCGCCAGCCTCGGATAGTCGTCATAAGCCCATCCCAAACCATGCAGCATGCAGCCCAGAAAGAGTGAAGGATCAGCCACCCGACCTGTCACGACAATCTGGGCATCCCTTCGCAATGCCTCGGAGATGATATCGGCTCCCAAATAGGCATTGGCCGCTGCCAGGCGTGGCAATAACGACTCCACCGGCTCACCGCTTTCCAGCAACGGCAGTTGCGGATTGGCGCGAATAACTTCTGTCACATCATCACCCGTTACAGAGGCAACACTCGGTACTGCCAGGCCCAGGTTTTGCGCCTCTTCGCGCACGACACGAGCCGCTTGCAGTGGATTGGCGGCACCCATGTTGGTCACGATTCGTATACCGCGCCGCATGCACTCCGGCAAAACAAGACGCATACGGTCCGAAAGATACGGCGTGTACCCCATTTGCGGATTCTTCAGGCGCGTCAGGGTTTCGCGAGCAATCGTGCGTTCTGCCAAACATTCGAATACCAGATAGTCGATATCACCGTGTTCCGCAAGTTCCAGCGCGGGTTCCATACGGTCATCGGAAAAGCCTGATCCCGCACCAACCCGGATACGTTTTTTTGTCATACGACTACTCCGGTTTAATACCTGCGGTTTTGATAATCCTGGCCCACTTTTCAGTTTCTTCTGCTTGAAATTGTTTCAGAGCTTCACCATCACCGAACGCCACTTCGGTTCCGGTTTTTTTCGTCAGTTGCTTCAACTCAGTCGAACCCATTGCCTTCTTGAGAATATCGCTAAGCCGGGCCGCGATGTCAGGAGGAGCGTTGGCCGGCAGGTAAACTGCAGTCCAATATGACATTTCGTACCCTTTCACACCCGCTTCCTTCATGTCGGAACAGACGGTAGAATATCGAGTCGTTGCTTGCTGCTTACCGCCAGACCACGCAATTTGCCATTTGTGACCAGGCTGACGGCCGACGAGGTATCTACAAACATCACCTGAATCAGTCCGCCCATCAGATCGTTGAGGGCGTTCGGATTGCTCTTGTATGGGACGTGGACGAGATCGACATCCGCGAGTTGCTTATACAGCTCGGCCGACACACGCGACGACGAACTGCCGCTACCAAAATTCAGCTTGCCGGGTTCTTTTTTTGCCTGGGTGGTAAATTCCGCAACAGTGGTGGCCGGAAAATCGGGTTTGGTAACCATAACAAGGTATCCCTTGCGCAGCAGCGCGATGGGCGTGAAGTCCTTGACCGGATCGTATGGCACGTTCTTGTACAAATGCTCGGCTGCCGCATGGGTGCTATTCGTAGTCAGCAGTATGGTGTAACCGTCAGGTTTCGCATTTGCAACATCCTGTGCTGCGATAAAACCGTTGCCACCGGGCCGGTTCTCCACCACCATAGTTACCTTGTCTGCCTGCCCTATTGTTTGTGCCAGCGCGCGTGCCACTTGGTCGGTACCGCTGCCTGCGCCAAATGGCACCACCATACGGATCGGTTTTGAGGGGTACGCCTGCTGCGCGAAGGAAGATGGTGTCATTGTCACGGACAGCGCTAGCGCCGAGTACAAGTAGGTAAGTAATTTCATTTGGTCTCCTCGGTATCTTGCAGCAGATGGATTCGTATGGGTTTGCCTGCTGTTTTCTTACTTGTACGGATAGTTTAGATAGGGCAAACTGATAGCGGAAGTGAATTTATCTTATCAATTTGATGCGTTTTAATTATCAATAGTCGGAGACTGAAATGACCACGACTTTAACCGTGCATGAGTTGGAAGCGTTCCTGCTAGTCGCACAGACCTGTAACTTTCGTCGTGCAGCCGAACGTTTTCATGTTTCACAACCAGCATTCAGTCGCATCATTCAGTCAGCAGAGGTAAAGCTGGGAACCCGATTGCTTGATCGCAACACGCGTCGGGTGGAATTGACACGTGCAGGTGAAGAACTGTTGCCGATCGCGCGCCGCATTGTTGCTGAATTCCATGACTCTCTAAGCGACCTGTCTGAGTTCGTGACGGGACGAAAAGGCTTGATTACGATTGCGTGTCTGCCTTCCGCTGCAGCGTTGCTACCGGAAATCATGTTCAGATTCGAGCAATCACATCCTCGGGTGACAATTTCGCTGGTGCCGTTGTCCAACGAGTTTGTTCTTGAAATGGTCTCTGATGGACGAGCAGATTTCGGCATTTCGGTCGCGCCCACCTCTCCCGGCCAAGTATCATTTGAGCCTTTCACATGCGACGACTTTGTCCTGATCTGCAGCCGTAAAGCAACTTTGGCACGACGCCGGCAGGCCGATTGGCGCGAACTGACAACCCATCCGGTGGTGGCCAGCGGGCCGGCAAGTAGTATTCGACCCATCGTTGACCGCGTGCTCGGCAATCTTGGCCTTTCGATCACTCCCAAATATGAAGCCACCAATATATCGGTAGTCGGCGCTATGGTGTCTGCCGGGCTCGGCGTAGCACCCATCCCCCGTCTGGCACTGCGTCTGATGGATGTATCCGGCTTGGCAGTACTCAAGCTTGGCCAGCCTATCGTTCAGAGGGAAATCGGTATTTTGACGCGTACGGGTCGATCGCTTTCTGCGGCCGCAAGCAATTTTCTGGACACTATGCGCAGCGATTTGGGAGGCAATCAGGGGACCGTGTCTGACTAAGCCGTACCGCCGCCCCTGCGCTGCGTATGCGTCCACCAACTCTGCAGCACAAATCCCACGATAAAAAGAAGGACCCAGATCCCCAAAGCACCGCGCACCACAGGGGAAGCGGGGCCGTCTGCCAGAGGATGCGCGACAGGCAGACGCGTCAGGGTTTCATTGATTCCTGGCACCATAAGCAGAAAGAAACTGAATGTGAGACCAAGCTGGGAAAGGTAGGGGCGCAAGCGTCCCAGGAACGACATCCGCGGCACATACAACGCACCGCCTGCGGCCAACAGTGCCAGAATGCCCAACGCATGACCAACGTTAAAGCCACCAGAGCTCGATAGACCAAATGACGTTAATACGGTCAGCAACAGGCCGATAAGATAAGTCTTGCCGACGGGTCTTGCGTAGTCAATTTTGCGGTAACGTGCAAAGCTGTAGACACCCGCGACTAGCGGAATGAGGCTGATGATGGTATGGCCGGCGCCCAGGGCGGAAAGAGGATGAGGCATAGAGAGTAACTCCTTGAAAGTATCGTTTGATCGTAGTTGGCGAGATGCCAACAATATAAAATTTATCAACTAGTTGATCGGTTATATAGGTAAAAAATAAGGTGCGATTCGACTCTTTTTATCGCACCGACAGATCAGGTTGATCTGGTCAATTGGCTGATCGCCGTTCGAGAAATCGCTTCGAATGCCTCGGGACTCTTCAAAGCCCGAGCCGTCAGCATCGCGCCGTGTACGATGGACATAAAGGATTGCGCTTCAACAAAAGCACTATCGCGCAAATGAAATTTTCCCTGTGCCTCGCCTGCCTCCAGCACGGCTTGCAGCCAGGCGGTCAGGTCTTCAAAATATCGCTGAACCTCTTCGGCAACCTCTTGCGGAAGCATGGGCAATTCTGCACCCAGCATGGCGCAGATGCATATAGGCAATTGACCGTCACGAATACAACCGGCCCAGTAATCGGTGTAGGTCTTCAGGCGTGCCGACGCATCGCTGATGTTCTGATCAAGCGCGGCCAGTCCTTCCCGCGACTGTTCGCGGTGTCGTAGAACAACGGCATGCACCAGATCTGCTTTGCTCGGGAAATGATGATGGATGCTGGCTTTACCAATATGCACCCGCTCGGAGATATCCGCATAGCTAAAGCCGTTGTAGCCGCCCGCAGCAATCAATTGCTTCGTATGCTCGGCAATTTCAGTTGCCCTGGGGGAAAGTTCGAGGCTCATAATAAAACGTCTTGTATTTGTACAGGTCTGACTCTGACAAGGGAGGCCGGACTCGGCTGTTCACATTAAGAATGTGAGCCATCCTACTAGTTGGTTGATATCATGTCAAGCAAAAGTTGGGATATTTTCGAGGTCTATGTGTGCGCCTGCGATCTTTTTGCCCGGATCATTGACCCAGCAATGCAGTAGGATCAGCGAGCCAGCCCCCTGATGCAGTGGATTCAAAAGGAGGACTGGCAGTGAAAGACTTTATTCAAATTCCGGGCGAATTGCGCAATGTTCCGCTGTAAGATCAGAAATAAGCGGAGTTATTGAGGCAAAAGAACGACTTTTCCGGACGCGATATTTCCGCGATCCAGCTCGGCAAATGTCGCTGCCCCCTCATCAAGAGAGCGCGTCTCTACCCACGAAAGATCACCAAACGTACCATTGTGCAAGGCATTGACCGTTGCATGCATATCTGCCAGGGTATACGTATACGTGCCCAATAAGGTGATTTCAGCCAGCGTAAGCTTGCGCATATCTATTTCGCTGGCCCAATCCTGAAGACCGATATGCAGGATCACACCACCCGGGCGTACGCTGCTTAACGCTGTGTTACGCGTGGGTTTTGCGCCGACGGCATCAACGACCAAATCATAACTGTCCTGTGCGGGCGCTGCTTCCAAAGGATCGATAGTAATACAACCCGCATGCTGTTCAGCTGATGATCTTCTCAACGCATTGGTCTCAGCAAGCTCAACGCGTTTACAACCATATGCGCGAAGTAGAATAGCGGTCAACAGACCGATTGCGCCTCCCCCTATCACCAGTACACGCCCCTCTGGCAACGGACGATGCAACTTTTCCATTGTCAGATTCAATGCGTGAAGCACCGTGGCTGCTGGTTCGGTCAGCGCCGCCACTACGGAGTCCATATCGTCTGGAATAGGAATCACCGATTTGGCAGGAACAGACATAAATTGTGCAAATGCTCCTGCGCGGGACATTCCCACCATCCCACGATTACTACACAGGTTATCTCTGCCCTGCATGCAATACTGACAAACCCCGCAAGTAATCAACGGATTTACCGTAACCCGCTGACCTACTTTGATTGTATCTGCGGCACTTTGTGTCACTGTCGCAGCTAACTCATGCCCCAGGATCAATCCTGGTTTACGTCTGGGATCATGTCCATGATATGCATGCATATCCGAACCACAAATACCCGCCGCGTCAACACGCACGATGACTTCTCCCGCCTCCAGATCAGGCAGCGGGCGCTCCTGAATCATCATTTCATTAGGTGCTGTATAAACGAGGGCTTTCATATATTGTCTCCTTGTTACGGAACCGGTTGACCGGAACGTCGCGTCTTATCATGAGGTGGTTGATGATGTTTGAAATGCGGTGGGTACACTCTCTTTATTTGAATGCGTCGCCTGATCGGGCACATGCCGCGCGATCCAGCGTGTGCACGCAACGCTCAGCAGACCCGCCGCAAGTACATAAAGGCAAAGCAGCCATGGATCTCCACCATTGATATCCGTTAATACAGTTGCAATGATCGGTGTGAGTCCGCCGGCTACGACTCCCGCCAGCTGGTACACAAATGAAATAGCGGTATAACGTACCTTTGCGTCAAAACACGAAGAGAAGAACGACGACATTGTGCCGAACACGGCAGCATGAAATATCCCAAAGGGAATAATGATGGCAAGCCAGACCAGATAGATGTTCCCTGAGAATGTCTGCATGACGTAGAAGGCCGGAAATGCCGATAGCGACGCAAAGAGTGCACCCAGCCCATAAACGCGAGCCTTGCCGACCCGATCTGACACGGCGCCCCAGAATGGGATAAAGCATGTCATCAATAGTGCGCTTATCATCACCCCAACCAGGGCAACCGTACGTGGAAGTTCCAGTTCCCTTGTCAGGTAATTAAGCGAGTAGACGCCAAACACATTAAAGAACACGCCGTCAATCATGCGAGCCCCCATGCAAGCAAGTATGATGCGAGGGTACCGCCGCAGCGTATCGACCAGTGGCATTGGTGCTTTCTCTTGGTTCTTATCTGCGTCAGCTTCCTTCTTCATCGCTTCAAACTCGGGCGATTCGGAAACGTGATTTCGGATATAGCCACCAACGAGCGCCATCACTCCACTCAACAGAAACGCCACGCGCCAGCCCCACGAAAGGAACGCGTCGTCGGTCAGTAGCCACGACAATAGCCCAACGACCCCCGAAGCCAGTACCAGTCCCAGGGACATACCTGTCTGGGGGATACTGCTGAAAAAACCGCGGCGAGCTTGTGGCGCTGATTCATAGGTCATGAGAACTGCACCGCCCCACTCTCCACCCAGACCGATACCTTGTACAATTCGAAAAAAGAGCAATAGAATGGGTGCCCAGATACCAATATGATCATAAGTGGGAATCAGACCAATTGCGACCGTTGCGCCCCCCATCAAAAGCAGCGTCAGCATCAGCATTTTTTTGCGGCCTACTGTATCGCCAAAATGCCCAAATATGATGCCGCCCAGCGGTCTGGCCACAAATCCCAGGGCGAATGTTCCATAGGCCAGCATTGTGGATACAAATTCGTTTTCACCGGGGAAATAAAGCTTGTCAAATACCAGGCCTGCGACAACCCCATATAGAAAAAAATCGTACCACTCTATAATTGAACCGAAGAGGCTCGATATCGTTGCTCGATGAAGGTTCTGCTGAGCCTGCACTTTTCCTGAATTGCTCATCTTGTCTCTGCTCCATATTGCTTTTGTAATATTTATATGTTGAGAAGCGGCATGTCATGCCGCGCGAATTGATATTTACTTGGCTGTGTAACCACCATCCACCATAACGACCTGCCCGGTAATATAGCTGGAGGCCTCACTTGCAAGAAATACAGCTACACCATGCAGATCGGCCAACTCTCCATTGCGGCCAATACAAGTTTGCGCTGCATGCTGTTTCCTAAGGTTTTCGTCACTGAACACCAATGTTGTTAATGGTGTAGGAAAAAAACCAGGGCCAATCGCATTACAGGTAATTCCATGCGGCGACCATTCCTGCGCAATCGCGCGCGTGAGCTGCACAACACCTCCTTTGGCCGCTCCATAAGGCGCACTTTGTGGAAAAGCCCGGTACGATTGCAAAGACGCGATATTGATAATGCGTCCCCAGCCCTTCGTTCGCATCGCCGGCGCCAATGCCTGGGTAAGGAAAAACGGAGCAGCCAGGTGAAGGTCCATTTGCTGATGCCAGGTTCGACTATCCACCTCCTGAAATGGCTGACGAAGGTTGACACCCGCCGCATTGACCAGAATGTCAATATCTCCATGCATCCCGACTGCCTCAGCCGCACAAGTGCGTAACGCTTCAGAATCGGTTAGATCACATACGCAATAATGTGCGCGGACATCATTTTCAGCCAAAGTTTGGACTTGATCGTTTAACTCTCGCTCTCGCCGGGCGACCAGTATCACGTGCGCTCCGGCCTGCCCCAACCCAAGGGCAATGGCTGCGCCAATGCCGGAACTGCCGCCAGTGATAAACGCCGTTTTTCCGGAAAGATCGAATAATGCATTTACTTTCATGCCAGTCTCCTGTCTCTCTGCTACACAGTCACAGGTTCGCCGGTGTCAAATGTTTCGTTCGGAAAGTATTTGGCAAGACGGTCATCCGCAGTTCGGGCATGAGCTTCCATCCCTTCCAGACGAGAGATTCGCGCGGTCACTTCGCCGATGCGTCTGACTGAATCTTTGGACATACGCTGCCAGGTGAGTGTCTTCATGAACTTGTGCACTGACAGCCCGCCTGAGTAACGCGCCGCCCCCTTGGTTGGCAATACATGGTTCGGCCCGCTGCATTTGTCACCGAAGGCAACAGTCGACTCCTCTCCCAAAAACAATGAGCCATAGCAGGTCAGTCGTTCCAGCCACCAGTCCAGATCTTCTGCATGCACTTCAAGATGCTCCGATGCATATCGATCCGACACCTGAGCGACTTCCTCTCGCGTGTCGCAAACGATAATTTCCCCATAATCCTGCCAGGCCGCAGTCGCCGCATCCCGCGCGATATCCGGCAGTTTCTCGATAAGCTGGGGAATTCGCTCTGCAACTTTCGTTGCCAGTGATCGGGAAGTGGTAAACAGCCAGGCGGGAGACTCGTGACCGTGTTCAGCCTGACCGACAAGGTCAACAGCAACAATTTCCGGATCTGCCGTATCGTCGGCAATCACCGCCACTTCAGATGGACCGGCAAAGACATCAATACCCACCTGTCCGAAAAGGCTGCGCTTGGCTTCTGCAACAAATTTATTGCCCGGACCAACCACCACATCGGCGGGCATGCCGGTAAACAGGCCGAAAGCCATACTGGCAATCGCCTGAACCCCACCCAAAGTCATAATTGTGTCGGCCCCCGCAGTACGGAATGCATACAAAACATAAGGATGCATGGCGCCCCCACGAAAGGGGCTTGAGCAGGCAATAATATTTTTTACACCTGCCGCTTTGGCAGTGGCGACACCCATGTACGCGGAAGCAATATGCGCATATCGCCCAGCAGGGGCGTAACAGCCCACAACATTGACCGGCAGCACACGCTGGCCCGCAGTTACACCGCCATCCAGATTCACGGAAAACTCTTCAATAGATTCACGTTGCCGTACAGCGAAGTCATAAACCTGACGCACCGCGAACTCGATATCGGATTTAACGGAGGTGGGTATTTCCCGTGTCGCCTGATTGATCTGCGCATCAGTCAGGATTATTTCATCTGTCCATTTATCCAGCTTTTTGGCGTACTCTCGTACCGCGTCCTCCCCACGCACACGGATATCAGCGAGCATTTCCTCGACGACTGCCCTGGCAGTGCCGGTCTCAGTTTCAGGTGTCTTGTCTGCTTTTTTTAAGAATTCAACTGCCATATCTATCCCTAATAAAGTTGTTTTGTAAATAACCAGCGATACGCTCATCAGGCACGAAACAAGTTTTCGACAAGCGATAACTTAGAGATAAATCGTGCATGTGCGCTGAAATTTATGTAAGCGCTTACATTCAAGTATAGAGATGTATTGAAAACACGTCAATGCGCTTTGAAAATTATTTATTTAATAGATTTATAATTGATCCTGTTTTGATCAGAACATTCAAGGAAACCATGACACGACGGGCACGAATTGCTGACGTTGCTTCATTGGCGGGAGTCTCCGTGGCGACAGTCTCCCGTACTTTATCCAATCCCGAGACAGTCAAGCCGGATACCCAGCAACGGGTGCAAAGCGCTATTAAAAAATTAAACTATTTCAGGGATGGGTCGGCCAGGGCCCTCGCGTCAGGTCGCGGCCATACGGTTGGCATTGTTGTTCCCACCCTTGATAATTCAATCTTTGCTCGAGCTGTTCAGGGTCTGCAAACCACGCTGGCTGCCAACGGCTATCAACTACTCGTAGCCGCTCATGAATACAATCTCGAAACCGAGGTACAGCAAGTGCGGGCACTGCTTGAGACGCGCCTTGATGCACTTGTGCTGGTTGGGACGGATCATGCTGAATCGACGTGGGACCTTATAAAACGCAGCCGCACACCACTTATGATCGCTTGGGCAAAGCATGAGCGCCACCCCTCCGTTGCATTCGATAATCGCCTCATTGGAGAGCTCGCAGCCGAACACTTGATGGCACTCGGTCACAAGGAATTTGGAATAATTTCAGGCTATACACAATTCAACGACCGTGCTCGGCAACGTGCTGAGGGGTTTATTGACGCGCTGCGTCGCCAAGGCATTGCATTAAAAAAACGGTATTTTGTAGAACAGCCATTTGGCTTTTCAGGCGGACGATCCGGCTGGCGTCATTTGGCTGAATTGCCAAATCCCCCCACAGCCATATTTTGCGGGAACGATGTATTGGCGATGGGTTGCATGTTCGAGGCACAGAAACATGGCATCGAACTTCCAAAGGATCTTTCACTTGTTGGTTGTGATAATTTGCCTATCGCATCGGAACTTCCAACAGGTTTAACCACCATACAGTTACCGACCTATGAACTCGGAATCAAATGCGCTCAGTCCATTCTAGAATGGATAGAAAAGGACGTTCGTCCCCAATCTGCAATTCTGGATATTGAGTTGATTATTCGCGACACCACAAGTCGACCGGCTTCAAAGCCGAGTAAGAGAAATTCTCCAGGCGCATCAAAACCAAGACTTAGCGGGCGCGATGAATAATCTTGTGTTGGCGTCATAAACACCATCAGTATCTCGAATTCAGTCCGAAGATCAGGATTTAATTATTGGGAAAGCTATTTGCCGTGCTGGAGATATCTGCAAATTACGGCAACATAGTGTGCGTTAATGATTCAATTTTCACTTCTATCTTTAAACATGAACTATAAAACCCCGCTCGTTCTGCTATTGCTTACGATCTTTGGCATTCAATTGAATATTGCGTCTGCTCATCGACATAATGGGGATCACGATTCGTACCAAAAGTCTGACTATGAGCGCGAAGAGCTCACCCGACAGCGTACGCGCGAGCAGGAAGAGCGCATGGATGATTATGTAAAGCGGTCGCAGGAGCGGGCTGATCGGCTGTTGAACAGATGACGCCTGGAGTTGCCGAATAGGAGGCGAAACAAGCTGCGGGCAACCCAGGAAGTTCCCGCTAAACTATAGTAAATTTTTACCCTAAACTATAGTAAATTTTTCTCCAAAATCTTAATAAATTCATATAGTTATTCGATAACGAGAGTCCCGTATTCTGCGTATCGAGAGGGTCTTTAGTTGAAGTTGTGCTCATTTTACTTCGACTGGAGCGGCTGATTTATTCGTGCAAAGTAAGTGGCAGATAAACCGGCAAAAAAACCGGCAAAATTTGGGCTACTTAACTGGCGTTTCTCTTTAAATTTGCCTTAATATCAATATGTTATTTACTCAATAACTTTGAATTCAAACCGGCAAAAATGTGTTCCAAGCATTGTCAAATCCGATTCATGCTGTCCTCGAAACTTCAGTGGTTGAAATATAGCGAAAAAGCCGACTTCATTACCTCTAAGGCCTACTCGCTAAAATCCAGTGCACCACCAGAGACGCTGAGTGAAATTCGCAGCCTGGTTCGGTCAATGAACTCGTATTACAGCACCAAGATCGAGGGTCAAGGGACAAATCCTGCAAAAAGACCCGCTACTTTTTTACTAACTTGCGTTTCTCTGACTACCTAATTCCTTCATTTAGAATTGCGCCTGCACAGACAACATGGCACTGCGCGGCTCGCCATACCAGTTACTACCTCGCTCCGAACCCAGGGTGCGGTAATACTTCTTGTCGAATATATTGTTCACATTCAGTGCAACCGATAGCTTCTTGTTGATGCGATAGGCGACGCGGGCATCCCACAAGGCATATGAACCTTGGTTCAGCTCCAGGGCACCAGCGGTTTTGTATGTTCGGCTTTGTATACGTACACCGCCTCCGACCTCGACACCATTCATCTTGCCCGTCAGACGATAATTAGTCCAAAGACGAAACATATGCTTAGGGGTGAATGTGCTGTATGGCTGGCGTTCGTTCGCGCTGGATTCTCCGGACGCCGTGCGGTCCCGCAAATATTTAGTGGTGTTGAAGGTATAGCCGGCAGCCAGATTCCAGTTGGGTGTTAACGCACCACTGAGTTCCAATTCAAATCCTTGGCTACGAACTTTACCACCGTTGACATAACATGCGCCGCCGGTAGGCGATCCTGCACACGGCTGAGGAAAATTGGGATCTGCCTGCGAACGCCCATCTTCTATGGTTCGAAACACGGCCAGTGACGTGTTTAGCTGACCGCCATACAGACTACCCTTAATGCCAACTTCATAATTTTTGCCGGTGGCAGGATCCAACGGTGAGCCATCAGCTTTGAATGAAGTGGCCTGAGATCGGAATATTTCAGCGTAGCTGGCGTAAGTTGCCCACTCCGGTGATAACTCAAGCACTAAGGCGCCGTAAGGTGTGAATTCACCGTTGTCCTTTGATCGTGATGTGGTCTGTGATGTGACGCGGTCGTAAACGGATTGCCGATATTTACTATATCGACCACCAACAATCAACTTGAGCGGATCAAGCAATGTAAGGCGCAAAGATCCGTAGATGCCGGTTTGTTCAGTGCGCGTGTTTTTATGGGTCTGAGCGCGCGCCGGATTTGAGGGAAAGTCACTATAGTCGCGCGGATCAAAGTTAAAAACGTCAATGTTTGGATGATCAACAGCCATTAACTGAGAGGTTGCGTCATAAGAGCGCTCCCAATAGTTCGCACCTAAAATAAAATCATGCCACTTACCAAAAGCAGAGAAGGCGCCCTCTAGAGATGCATCAAGCGCATTCTGTTTGCTGTCGTTGATTGCATCGAATGCTGACAGCGTGGGCCCCATGCCTGTCGCACGATTGACTGTTCCAAAAACGGATCCGGAGTAGTCATGGCTTTTTTCTTCAGTGTGAGTATAACCAACTCGAAAACGCCAGTCTTCATTGAAGCGATGCGTTAAATCCGTGAAAAGTGTGTTGCGCTCAAAGTTGACATGTGACCAGGCAGCATTGAGATAAGTGTCGCGACTCAATCCCAGATCGCCGCCGTCAGAATAGCGCGGCACGCCCCCATAAAAAGGAATCATCTTATTGCGTTCATAGCTAAAACCCACTCCCCAGGTGGTCTCAGGGGTTAGGTCAAACTCGATAATGCCGTAACCAACGGTGCGCTTAGTGTTGACAACGTCATAAAAAAAATCATTATCCTGGTAAGCGCCAACCAGACGGCCACGCACTGTGCCGCTTTCGTTCAGTCGACTCGTCAGGTCAAATTCACCCCGATAATTTGACCAGGAACCTACGTTGGCCCGTCCACTCAGTGCAAAATCTGCCAAAGGCCGTTTACGCACAAGATTGACTGTGCCCCCCGGTTCTCCTGCTCCGTTGAAAAGTCCGGCAGGTCCACGCAATACCTCAACGCGGTCGTAGATTGCCATATCCGGCTGAGTGAAAAACCCGCTACCCGATTGCGTAGGCACGCCGTCGTACTGAATATTTTCGATCTTATAACCACGAGCGTAATAGGCTCGCTCATAATTGTTGGTGTCCTGTACAGTGATGCCGGTCGTGTTGGCCATCACATCACCCAGGCTGATCATATTCTGCTCGTTGATGCGCTCTCGCGTGATTACACTCACAGATTGAGGAGTCTCCTTGAGTGACTGCGTTCGCTTACCCAAGGTCATTGCTTCGGTCGCATAGCTGCCGGTTCCCTCTGTTCTGGCTGGATCCGTCAGCTCGCCAGTTGCGATGACTGGGGACAGCGTCTGAATGTCCTCGGCTGAGGATGATGACGTATTAACTGTCGTTGATGCTGACTCAGCAGAAAGACCGGTTTGCGCCTGAACTGCGCACGGATTAAATATGAGTATGCCGGAGAACAGAAGAGTAGTCGTGATGACGCGCGGCGCAACGGGTTGCTCCGTTGATTCGGATGAAATAGGGATCATGAGGGGAGATACTTGGCAATGCGACAGACCGAATTGACGCTCTGTCTTAACAACATTTAATACAAATAAGAATCATTATTACATAGATCATTATTATTATCTATAGATGTGCGAATTATCCGAACTATTGACTTTGCGTTCTATAGAAAATCTGGAACACCGGTATGGTGAAGTAGACTTTGAATTTCAGGTTCACAGCACTCGTTAAGCTAAGTCAACAGTGCGATTTTGAGTTCATAGATTAAGAGCGCCTGACTACAGTGAGGCTGCAGACGCGGATACAGTTCGTTCAACAGAAGTTTCTCCTCTATTTTCCATTCACCTCCCCTCTCGTACTTTCAATGACATTTGAAAAATAGCCCTTGAACAAGGGTTGGACTGCCTTTTGCAGACCTGCCCTCGTTTTCTTCACCGAGGCCGGCCTGACTTGTGTTCAAATCGACCACATTCAGACGTTTTGCCTTTTTTATTCTCCATGTCCTCATCGTCCCACCCCCAACCCGCTGGCACCTGGCCTTCCGTCAACGCCCCTGTCGCGCCGCGGCAGGACCATTTCATTGAGCAGCTGGGCCGCAGCCGCAATGATCCCTATGCCTGGATGAAATACATCCCTGAATCGGGCACTCGCACGCTGGATACCCTGCCGACACCGCTACACGACCACCTGGCTGCCGAAATGGCATACGCAGATGACGTCCTGTCGCCGCTGGCGCCACTGGTGGACCAATTCAAGGCGCAGATGGAAGCACGCGCGCCACACGAAGCGGTCACCCTGCCTCCGGATTCGCATGGCTGGCGCTATGGTCATCGCGTGCCCGAAGGGGCGACGCGGCGTGTCTTCTATCGTATTTCACCTTCGGGAGAGGAACAGATCCTGCTGGATGAGGCAGAACGCGCCGAGGGCACACATTATTACCGCGCGACCGACCACCAGCCCAGCCCGGATGATCGCTATTTCGCCTGGGCCGAAGACATTATTGGTGATGATCGACACCGCATCTGTATATATGATGCGCAGCGCAAAGAGCTCTCAACGATTGTTCCTGCAGATGCATTCGGATACGGCGGGCTCACGTTTTCTGCGTCTTCACAGTATTTATTCTGGATCCGCCGCGACGTACATAGTCGACCCACACAGCTTTACAGAACAACCATCACGAGCCAGGAAACCGTGCTGATCTATGAAGAACGCGATCCGGCCATGTTTATGCAACTGGCGCGGACCGCCGTGGACGGCTTCATTGTCTTGACGCTTGCCGGGCCGGAAACAAGCGAAGTACGCGTTCTGTCTTCTGCAGAGGAAACAGGCCCGCTACATGTGATTCAGCCACGCCAGCGAGGCGTTGTCTACGAGATCAACGAGTGGTCCGGACAATTGCTGATGCTGACCAATGCAGACGGAGCACTGGACCGAAAGCTGCTGGCACTCAACCCCATGACATTTGACATTGAAGCCGAAGTCATCCCGCACCGCGATGGCATTTCCATTCTTTCCGTCATGCCTTTTGCCGCTGCGCTTGTTACGCTGGAGCGCCAGAACGGGCAACACAGACTGGTTCTGCGCAGCCCCGGTGGCACCGTCACCCCAATCACATTTGAAGACACCGCCTACGCGATCGAATTGATTCCTGGTCAGGCGTATCAAGCAAGCAAAATGCGGTTTGTTCATCAGACGCCGGCCACCCCGCCCCAATGGATTGATCTGGAGCTGAGCACAGGAAAGATGAAGGTTGTCGCGCAAACCCGTCTGAGTCAGTTCGATCCGCAGAATTATCGGGTCGAACGTCTGTATGCCCGCGCTTCCGACGGCGAGCGGATTCCCATTACGGTGCTGTCACGAAGCGATTTACCGAAAGATTCGCCCACTCCCCTGTTATTGACGGGCTATGGCGCCTATGGCATCAGCAGTGAGCCGGTTTTTTCGCTACCGGCTACGGTACTGGTTGATGCCGGTTTTCGCTATGCAATTGCGCACGTCCGGGGTGGGTCAGAAAAGGGACGCCGCTGGTTCCTCGAGGGTCGGGCCATGAAGAAGAAAAACTCCATGACCGATTTCATTGCCTGCGCAAATCATCTGATCGAGGCGGGCTACGCAGATAGCCGTAGGATTGTCGCGCACGGACTGTCAGCAGGCGGGCTGCTGGTGGCGGGTGCCATGAATATCGCTCCTGCGATGTGGGCAGGCGTCATCGCCCAGGTGCCTTTCGTGGATATGCTCAATACCATGAGCGATGCCGATCACCCGCTGGTCCCGCTATTTCGTCCGGACTGGGGCGATCCGCTGGCTGATCCCGAAGCTTATGATTACATTGCCTCGATCTCGCCCTATGAGAATGTGCAGGCGGCGCCCTATCCGCCTGTGCTGTGCACGGCAGGCCTGAAGGATGATCGCGTTCCCTACTGGGAACCCGCCAAACTGATTGCCCATATTCGGCACCGGTCAACCTCCGGTAATCCAGCTGTCCTGCAACTGGACCTGGAAAGCGGCCATCAATCCAGTGATGATCAGGAGAGCGAATTTTCGCAGGCCGCGCTGTTCTGGGCATTTGCGCAGCAATGCGTACAGGCAAATGGCGCTTTCTCTGCTCAGACCTGATCAACGAGCGTATCGGGCGAGACATTCAATCGCGCCCGACGGAATTGCTGAAAGAGCCGGACGGCAAAGAAAGCCGACAAGAATAAACCAGGGACGGCAGTGATGATGATTGCAGTCATCAGTGAATGCTGCAGAAACCACTCGGATAGCGAGCCGGCAATCAGAGGTCCGATAGCGCTGAAAATGGAAACAACAAAGCTCCAGATAGCGAAACAGCGGGCTCTGAGGGCCGGCGTCGTCAGATCCTGCAACATGGTCGGCACCAGGGCGTTCGCCGTGCTGGTAACGAACATAAACGTCCCGATCACAACGAAGGCGGGATAAATCGTCGTCGAGGTCGATAGCATTGCAATTACAGGAATGGCAATCAGGGCGCCCGCGCCCATAATCACGGGACGTGCCGCACGCCCAAGGCGACGTGATAAAAACTTATCCAGCAGACCAGCTACCGGCAAACACCCGACACTGGTACATAGAACAATAATACCCATGGCCTGACCAATGACGCCGACCTGCGCAGAAAAGCGGCGTTCAAGCGCCAATGCAATCAGCTGGTTCGGTGCCTGTACGGCAATCATCAGGCATCCGGCCGTTCCCACGAACAGGCCGATCATTCGCCAGTTCTCCCGGAAAAAGGCCTTTAACGACTCGGTCCCCTGCGCATTCACGGAAGACATGTACCTTGGCGGGTTCTTCGTCAAAAACCCCAGGAGAATCAAGGGTACGCCAGCGCAGGCGAGCAGCAGGAAGGCCTTGCGCCAAGGTTCAAGGTCAAATGAAAAAAGCGCGCTGGCCACACGGATAAGATCACCACTGAAATAAAAGCCTGCGCTGGCGCCCACTGCCATTAAGGCGGCAAAGCTCAGGTTCGACGCCACCCGATGCCGTTCTGGCGCCAGATCCGGGATCATGGAGTAAACCAGCGGAATCATGGCGAAATCAGTCACCCCGGCAGCGGACCGGAACAGGAAAAACAGGGGAAAATTCGGTGCCAGCGCACTGCATACAGTCAGTCCGGTAGCCACTACCACCAGGCAAATCAGCACGATTTTTCGGGAAAAGCGATCCGCCAGCCGCGCCAGCGGAATGGCCAGCACACTGCCAATCAGCACATTTCCCAGCCCCTGCAACAGGCCCACAGTGGCATCGCCCACTCCAAAACTGCGCTGAATGGCAGACAGGGAGATCGCCTGCAGGCCCAGATCGCTCAATTGCAAGCCAGCAACAACGCCCATGTAGGCAATCGTGAATAAAGCGGCCAATGTCCATTCAGGATGAGAAGCTGGCGGTTCTTGTAATAACGATGCGTCGGAGGTCATTGTGGCTACCTGGAGCTGATCATGGGACTACAGAAAAACTATTCTAATACGTCAGAGCCAGGTTGTAGCGTTTGAATATGGTATTTGATGAAGTACCGGCTCTTAGTGATCGGCTTTACCTGATCTTTTGATTAACGCCCAGAATACTTTTACTGAATATATGCCTTGCGTTTACCCATAGCCACAATCAAACAATCGATGATATATGATTCGCGTTTCATATTTATTGACATCGCGTCATTTAATGACTCTGCGATAGCAATTGCCGAACGATACAGCCTCATTCATATAAGTCAGCCCCGATTATCACGATTGTGTTATTGTCTGGATTCAATAATTGGTCTAGAATTTGCCTATCAGATAGCCAGCAGTTCACTCCATCAGGAGAACACCGATGTCTGGATTCACAAGCCTGCCGACCCGCATTCTGTTATGGATTTTTCCATTCAACGATAAAAATTTCACTTGAAATGGTAATCGAATAACCCACTTTGCGGATCATTTCAAGAATGAACAAACCAGATTCCGGACATCCGCTGTTGGAAAGCCTTTTCAAGGTGAAGCTGACGCTGTATATCATCAGTGGAATCCTGATTCTGGGTCTTTGTTATTTAGCGAGCTCAGTGTTTATTCCGTTGGCGTTTGCTCTGTTCATTATTGCGCTCATCGCACCGACACGCCAATGGCTTTGCCGATTTTTACCGCCGTGGCTTGCTTCAATGGTAACGCTGATCATTTCAGCACTTGGTGTAATACTGCTTCTATACATGGCTGGCTGGGGATTCAACCTGATTGCACAGTGGGCGACGAGCAATGCGGCGCGTTTCCAAAAATTATTTAATCTCGAACTATCCAATCTGCACTCTCATGGTTCCATGCTGCTGACAATGCTGACTGACAGCGTTAATGTCACCTTGCTCCTGAAAGCAGTGCAGGAGATTGCACTCAGATTGAATATCATTTTTGGTCTCGCCTTTCTGACCATCATTTTTGTCGCGCTGGGCTTGATCGAACTGGACGAAGCGCCCGGGCGCATACAAAATGCATTGGGATTCAGACGCGGATCGCGATATGTGGAAGCGACAAAGCTCATCAGCAGGAAATTGCGCCGCTACATGATGATCCGCACGATTGCCAGTGCGCTCACCGGCTTGAGTGTCTGGCTCTTCCTGATATATGTGGGGCTCGATTTGGCCGCAGCCTTGGGTGCGCTGGCGTTCTTGCTCAATTACATTCCGATTGTCGGTTCACTCGTCGCCACTGTTATTCCGTCAGCGTTTGCTTTTATTCAATTTGAGTCCTGGCAGACTGGCATGATCGTTTTTATTGTCTTGAATGTTATTCAGGTGATAGTTGGCTGCTACATGGAGCCCAGGCTTGCGGGCACTGCCCTGTCACTGTCGCCGTTGATGGTGATGCTGGCCGTATTTTTCTGGGGACTTGTCTGGGGCATCCCTGGAATATTTATTGGCGTTCCCTTGCTGATTACCTTCGTGACAATACTGGAAACAGCATCTGGAACCAATGAGACACAGGAAATAGTTCCCACTCGGTAAACGTGGAACCTTGCAAGATGACATTAAGCGCATAGTAGGGAAAGTTATCCCTGCATTTATCTTTCTAATGAGGTGAATGATGAATAGCAGTGCAGATAAGAAGTTGGGGCTCCTTGCATTGACCGGCATGGTCGTGGGATCGATGATTGGTGCCGGTATATTTTCTCTTCCACGAACGTTTGGTGGCGCAACGGGCATTATCGGCGCAATTATTGCGTGGGCGATTGCCGGTGGAGGCATGTACATGCTGGCGCGCGTGTTCCAGACGCTGGCACAACGCAAACCCGATCTGGATGCAGGTGTGTTTGCCTACGCCAAGGCGGGATTTGGTGATTACCTTGGCTTCCTGTCCGCGTTTGGCTACTGGATAGGCAGCTGCATTGGTAATGTGTCATATTGGGTTCTGATCAAATCCACCCTGGGTGCCTTTTTCCCTGCATTTGGCGACGGCAATACTGCAATTGCAATTATTACAGCATCCATCGGGATTTGGTTATTTCACTTTGTCATATTGCGTGGCGTACAGCAGGCAGCGTTTATCAATGCTTTTGTGACCATCGCCAAGGTGATCCCCATTCTCGCATTCATCATTATTCTGATATTTGCATTCAAACTGGATCTGTTTCATGCCAATCTCTGGGGTGTGCAAGGATCCAATGGCACTAGCCTGTTCGAGCAGGTACGGGCAACCATGCTGGTCACAGTATTTGTCTTCCTGGGTATCGAAGGGGCGAGTGTGTACTCGCGCTATGCCACCGAAAGATCACACGTGGGTATTGCTACCTTGATAGGCTTTATCGCCGCACTGTGCCTGATGGTACTTGTGACGCTGCTGCCTTATGCGGTGCTTGAACAAGGTGACATCGCGAGCCTGCGGCAGCCCTCCATGGCTGGTGTTTTGTCTGCTGTGGTGGGGCCATGGGGCGCTGTATTCGTGAGCGTCGGCCTGTTGATTTCTGTGCTCGGCGCGTATTTGGCATGGTCACTGATTTGCGCCGAAGTTCTGTTTGCTGCCTCTAAAAACGAGGATATGCCTCGGGTATTTGGACGAGAGAATAAGAATGGCGTGCCGGCCATGGCGTTGTGGCTCACCAATGGCATCGTACAGATTCTGGTAATAAGCACCTATTGGTCTAATGATGCATTTTCCCTGATGCTGAGTCTGACCAGTGCCATGTCCCTGATTCCTTATTTCCTGGTAGCGGCATTTGGCTTTTTACTGGCTAAACGGGGTGATACCTACGAAAACGGCATCAATCGCAATCGTGATCTGATCGTCGCCGGCATCGCTGCGCTTTATACCGCCTTCATGGTCTATGCCGGCGGGCTGAAGTTCGTTCTTCTTTCTGCACTTTTATACGCGCCAGGGTCGGCTTTATATTACTGGGCCCGTCGCGAGCAGAAACGACGTTTGTTTACCGGGTTTGAACTCATCGTCTTTATTATTGCGTGGATTGGATGCATTGCGGCCATCATCGGATTGGTACGCGGCTGGATCACCATTTAGCTGGATCACAATTTAATTTGCTGAGGAGATTACGATGTCTAAATCAGTCGAGTTTGGGGTACATTCAGAAGTCGGGCAGTTACGCACAGTCATGGTCTGCTCGCCGGGGCGCGCGCATGAACGACTCACCCCATCCAATTGTGATGCATTGCTGTTTGACGACGTATTGTGGGTCGAGAATGCCAAAAGAGATCATTTCGACTTCGTGACCAAGATGCGGGACAGAGATGTCGAAGTACTGGAGATGCACAACCTGCTTACCGAGACGGTCAGCATACCCGAAGCTAAAAAATGGATTCTCGATAATCAGGTCGTGGCCGATCAGGTGGGCGTTGGGCTGATCGATGAAATCACCAGCTATCTGGATGGGCTTCCCGCAAGGAAACTGGCGGAAACGCTCATTGGTGGCCTGTCTACAGAGGAGTTTCCAGAGTCGCTTGGGGGAGAGCAGCTTGCGCTCATAAAAGAAGCAGCAGGCGTCACGGAATATTTACTCCCGCCGCTACCGAATACGCTCTACACGCGCGACACAACATGCTGGATCTACAATGGCGCCACGTTGAATGCGCTATATTGGCCCGCAAGACATGAAGAGACGATACTCACATCCTCAATCTACAAATTTCATCCCCGATTTGCCGGAAAAGTGAATATCTGGTGGGGAGACCCGACAGTCGATCACGGGCTTGCGACGCTGGAAGGTGGCGATGTGATGCCCATTGGTAATCGCACTGTGCTGATTGGAATGAGCGAGCGCACCTCACGCCAGGCGATCAGTCAGCTTTCTGTGTCGTTATTTGAAAAAGGCGTGGCCGATCGCGTCATCGTGGCAGCCTTGCCAAAACTGCGTTCCGCCATGCATCTGGACACCGTACTGACGTTTGCAGATAGAGACTGCCTGCTGGTCTATCCGGATATTGTCAATAAAATTCAGGCATTTTCATACCGACCATCGGATAAACCGGGTGGGCTGGAACTGCACAAAGATGAAGGAACACTCACAGATGTGATTGCTGGTGCACTGGGCATTAAAAAGATGCGAGTTGTTGAGACTGGCGGTAATTCCTATGTACGCGAACGCACCCAATGGGATAGCGGGGCCAATCTTGTGTGCGTCTCCCCAGGAGTTGTACTGGCATATGATCGAAATGTTTATACGAATACCTTACTCCGTAAGGCTGGCATCGAAGTCGTTACCTTTGTGGGTGCTGAGCTGGGTCGCGGCAGGGGCGGCGGTCACTGCATGACATGCCCAATTGCACGCGACAGCTGCGAATGAGACCTGCGCGACATAACGTATGAAATAACATGGGAATCAATACCTTAGCTCTTCTTCTCCCCATACAACTTCTGAAACCCATCGCGCGTCTGCGGTATTTTCATTCCGAGAACACTCGATGCGACCTGGGTACGCAGTATCTGCGCAGTGCCGCCGGCAATGGTAAACATACGTGCATCACGCACATGACGCTCCATTGCGCATTCGCGGCCATAGCCAGAGGATCCGTGAAGCTGGAGCGCGTCGTTGGTGACGCGATTTGCGGTTTCTGCGGCAAATATTTTGGCTTGCGCGGCCTGCGTAATGTCCGGGAAGCCGTGTGTTTCGGGCGTTCCACTTGCCGCAGCACTTCTTAGCATATGGCGCGCTGCCTGAAGTTGAACGGACATATCGGCGATCATCCATTGCAGCCCCTGGAACTCGGCTATTGGTCTGCCAAATTGCTCTCGTGTCTTGACATAAGCTACAGCTTCTTCGAATGCGCCCTGCGCGATACCCAGAGCCACCGTTCCAGCCCCTACCCGCTGCGCGTTATATGCCGTCATCAGTCCGGCAAAACCCCGCTTCAAACCATTGGGGGGGACCACGAGCATGGATTTATGTACCTGCAAGTCTTTAAAATTAAGTACCGTTTCCGGGATCCCTCTGACGCCCATGGCATATGAACGCTTGGCAACAATCAGCCCTGGAGCATCCTCGGGTTTATTGCGAATGCAAATAAACGCACCTATTCCCTGATCAACGCCATCTTCAAAGACTCTTGCAAAAATAAGATGCAGGCGCGAGACGCCGCCGCCGGTAATCCAATATTTCTCACCATTGATAATATAGTGATCGCCCTTGCGGTCAGCACGCGTGGTCATTTCGCTTGCCGCACTTCCCGCCTTGGGTTCAGAGATGCAAATGGCGGGCTTATCTCCGGTCAGGACGCATTCTGCGGCCAGTTTTTTCTGTTCGTCTGACCCATATTGCATAATGGCGCCGATAGCACCCATATTGGCTTCAACCGCAATGCGCCCCATGGTTGCACAAACCTTGGCCATTTCTTCAACAACCAGAATCGCATCCAGATAGGACCGCCCTGCACCACCGTATTCCTTGGGAACGGTCATGCCCGTGAACCCGGCAGCACGAAGTTTCTCCACGTTCTCCCAGGGATACTCTTCCGTCTGATCTATCTCTGTCGCAGTTTTGGCAAATTCATTCTGCGCCAGTTCGCGGGCTTGCTGTTGCAGGGATAACTGCGCTTCGGATAGTTTGTACATTGAATGACCTATGGAAAGTGTTAATCACAAGTGAATTATAGGAAAGCACGGACCATTTAAATATCAATAAATTTTTTATCTTAGCAACGCTAAATCCGACGATACGCGTTTCATGAAACCTGACCGTCGTTCAGGCCACAAAAAAATGGCCGCGCATGCGACCATTTCAAAAATTTATTTATTGACGTCCACAATGACCCGTCCTCGCACCTGGCCCTGTAATACCTTATCCGCATATGAAATGACGTCATCCAGTGCAATGACCTGCGAGCCAATCAATGCCAGCTTGTTATAATCCAGTTCTTTACCCAGGCACTGCCATGCTGTTTTGCGCTCGTCCATTGGGCAATGAACACTGTCAATACCGAACAGGGTAATGCCGCGCAGAATAAAGGGAGCGACGGAAGCCGGAAAATCCATTCCCTGCGCCAGACCGCAAGCCGCGACCGCGCCTCTGTATTTGAGGCCTGCACACACGTTCGCCAGTGTATGGCTGCCAACGCAGTCGACTGCGCCCGCCCATTTTTCTTTGTTGAGCGGTTTGCCTGGCTCGGAAAGCGATTTTCTGTCAATGATTTCAGCCGCACCGAGTTTTCTCAGGTAGTCTTCTTCCTCAGGCCGACCAGTTGAGGCCAAGACGTTGTAGCCTAATGTAGATAGCAATGCGACTGCCACACTGCCAACCCCGCCGGCCGCGCCGGTTACAAGAATATCACCCGAATCCGGCCTGACTCCTCCTTTTTCCAGCGCCATAACGCACAGCATGGCCGTGTAGCCTGCGGTGCCAATACTCATGGCCTGCATCGGCGTCATGCCTTCGGGTAGCGGAACCAGCCAGTCGGACTTCACTCTGGCTTTTTGTGCCAGCCCGCCCCAATGGGTTTCACCAACACCCCAGCCATTCAGGATGACAGTATCTCCGACCTTGAATTTCGAGCTCGAACTTTCAGCGACAGTGCCGCAAAAATCAATACCTGGAACCATCGGAAACTGTCTGACCACCGGCGATTTTCCGGTGATTGCCAGGCCGTCCTTATAGTTTATCGATGAATACTGGACATCAATCTGCACGTCGCCTTCCGGAAGCTGACTGTCATCGATCTGTCTGACAGAAGTGTTGTAGTTCTTATCGTCTCTCTCGATTATCACAGCGTTAATCATACTTTTCTATTCCTATTACGATATTAATCATGATTCAAAGGCATTCGGATGGCAGGTTCTAAAGACCTACTGGCCTCACGATAGCAGCGTCGCAACGATCTCCCGCAGGCGATCAACAAGTTCCAGCATACAGTCGCGGCACGATTATTTCAAATGCCTTTAAAAACGGGGGGGCGTTTTTCGGTGAAGCTGGCGATGCCTTCAGCAAAGTCTTCACTGCTGAAGACGCGCTGATTTTCCCGCCAGGCGTGACCGGCAATTTCAACAGGACTCTTGGGAACGGTCTGATCCGCCATTCGCTTAAGCATGCTCATGACTAGCGGCGCATTTTTCACCATGACTCTTGCAATTTTCATGGCCTCTTCCATATGCTGACCGGCCGGCACCACACGATTGACCATTCCCACATCATAGGCTCGTTGCGCAGTGATCGGCTCTCCCAGCAGCATCAGTTCCATCGCCACTTTATGCGGAATGCGGGCTGCCGCCGAAGCGATCATGCCGCCGGCAAATCCCAGCTTCGCCTCGGGATACATAAACTTCGCATCTTCGGTCACAACACAAAGATCACACATCAATGCGAGCACGATGGAGCCACCAATGCACCAGCCGCTGATCGCTGCAATTAACGGCTTCTCCAGCTGTACGCCAACATTGGGGGTAAAGCTGCGATAGTCTGGCGGCGCGGTCGACGCCATATCTTTACCTGCCGAAAACGCTTTCGTGCCGGCGCCGGTGAGTATCGCGACTCTGTCTTCAGGCTTTGAATTGAACATATTCCATGCCTCTGCGAGTCCCGCTTCTACTTCCGGGCCAATCGCGTTCATTCGGTTTTCGCGATTGATCGTGATAATGGCTATCCCCTCTTGCGACTGATAAGTGACGGCATCGTTCATAGCTGTTCCTCCAATATTTGTCTGACTTTCTGCTTAAGAATTTTCCCATTCGGTGCAGTGGGAAGCGAATCAATAAAGTGGATTCGTGTAGGCCGCTTGTAGGGTGAAAGTCGATCTTTCAAGAAAACGGTGACGTCGTCACAGCTTAGTTCGGCGCCCGGACACAACTCGATGAAGGCAACCACTTCCTCATTCCCGTCAATCTTTTGGCCCAATACGGCACAATTCTGCACGGATGGGTGAGCATTGATTGCCGTCTCGACTTCCAGTGGGGACACATTAAACCCCGAGCGGATAATCAGATCCTTGGATCTGCCGCCAATCACAACACGTCCGTCGGGAAGCCGACTTGCCAGATCTTCTGTGTTCATCCAGCCGTCGGCCATCAGCACCGTCGCGGTTTTCTCCGCGTCGCGAAAATAGCCCTTCATGATATTCGGACCTTTGGCCCAAAGTGATCCCCGCTCGCCTTCCCTGACAGGATTACGTTCGTCATCCAGAATTTTTATTTCAATATCACAATTGGGTGGCCCCACAGTGCAATCTGCGTTTCTGTCGTCCAGCCTTGTCCAGCAAATCGCAGCGCCTTCCGTTAAGCCATATCCGTTATGCAAGATCAGACCAAAGCAGTCTTCTACATGCTGTTTGACAGACGGGTCCAGCGGCGCGCCGCCTGCTGCAATAAACCTCAGGCTGGTGGGGCGACAATCTTTCATATCCGTCGAATTTGCCAGTTTCGAAAACATGGCAGGCGCGCCCTGAAGAACCGTAATGCCTTCATTGATAAGGCTTTTTACACAGTCGGCGTCGGAGAATCGCGGCACAAGCCTGATATGCGCGCCGGAAACCAGCGTGCCTGCCAGACCCGATGCCAGACCCATTACATGTGTAATAGAGAGAACACCATATACCCTGTCTTTCGGCGCCATTTGTCTATGCTTTTTCATTTGATTGCCGATATAGAGCAAGTTCGCATGCGTGAGCATCACGCCTTTAGGAATGCCTGTGCTGCCCGTTGTATAAATCAGCGCCGCAACCTGGTCTTTGGCTGATTCAAAACATTCCTCCGGCACAGAGTTCAATTCCTGACCGACGTAGAAAGAGCCAAATGAGGCGGAGGCAGGCTTTGCATGATGTCTTTCGGCATGTCCAAGCGCTGAAGGCGAGTTTTCAGTTAGATAGAATATTCTTTTGGGCTGCGCGTGTTCGCAGACTGCGTCGGTTTCCAGCGGCGCTCTGCGTGCGTTTTCAAGTACCACCCAGATGTCATCCAGCCCCGCCGACAGAATAAAGATGGCCAGCGTTGTGCTGTTCTCACCAATCAGCGCGATTCGATCACCAGCCGTGAGTCCATAACTTCTTAACAGCTCCCGGCACTCGGCCATTGCCTGATCGAGTGCCCGATAACTGAAAGCATGATCCGCGTCAGATATCGCCGGATTATCCGGGGTGTTTTTCACCCATTCCTGTATAGCCTCACCCAAGCGGCGCATGATGCCTCCTCCAGTATTACTTCAGTTCACAGAACGGCTACCTTCCAGAAATTCCAGCACTTTAGTCACCACCAGCTCGGTCACCCTCTGTTCAGAATCCTGGGTGACGCCAGCAATATGAGGCGTTAGAACCAGATTGGGGACATTCTTGAAATAGGAGGTGGGGCCTAACGGTTCGCTCTCAAAAACATCCAGGGCGGCGCCGCCAAGATGTCCTTTTTTCAGAGATGCGACCACCGCCTCGTCATCGACAACTCCTCCGCGTGCACTATTGATCAGAATGGATCCCGGCGCCATTCTGGCAAGCACATCTGAGTTAAACAGATTTGTGGTCTCTGGCGTTTTTGGAATATGCAGTGTGACAATGTCGCTACGACGAAGCAGTTCATCAAAAGAGACTCGTTCAATCTCATTGTCATCGGCAGATTCCCCTGCATTGGCATCATAGGCAATTGTCTTCATGCCCACATTCCGGGCCAGCCGGGCCACCATCCGGCCGATGGAACCCAGTCCGACAATCCCAAGCGTGGCACCGGCAATCTCCCTGCCCTGCACCATTTCCATTTTTGGCCATAATCCATCGGCAACCTGGTCGGTCCCCAGATAGGAACGACGGCGTAACATCATTGCAGTCGTGATGACATACTCAGCGACCGACTGGGCGTTGGCGCCCGTGGCCGGAATAATCCGGATATCACGCTTGTTACAGCTTTCCACGTCGATATTGTCCAGACCGACGCCCAGCCTGCCGATGACTCTGCATTTTTTCATCGACTCCAGCAAGGGCCCGCGCAACTGCGACATATTCCGGATAATGATCGCATCCGCCTCTTTTGCATGCTCAATGTATCGCTCTGCATCATTGACCAGATTGGCGTCATAGTGCACGTCATGTGCCGCTTTCAGGCGTTCCAGTTGCTCCGGTAGAATACGTTCTGGAATAAGAATATGCATAGTGTGTCTCTCGTATCTGGGCTGATGGGCATCTGCTGTGCGCAGGTCGTGGAAAAATCAGTTTTTCTTTTTGTATTGCAGCAGACCGCCGGTAGACTTGGGCGGGTGCTTCAATAACATTTCCTCTATCGGGTCCGTTCCCCAGCCTGGCCGATCCGGCACGATCAGGTGGCCGTTTTCAAATTCTGGCGAATGCGTATAGAGTTCACTTTCCCACGGCAGGCGGTCAATATCACATTCCATGATTCTCAGATTGGGGACCGCAGCGGCAAACTGCACATTCATCATCGTGCACAGATCACCATAGAAGTTATGCGGTGCAACGTTGACGTCAAAGGCCTCACACACTGCAGCGATTTTCATTGACTGCCAGACACCATTCCAGACCGTATCAATAATCCCGACATCGATCGCCTGTGCCTCCAGATATGGCAGAAAGCCCCGAATACCGAACAGCGTTTCGCAGGAACTAATGGGATGCGGACTGTTTTTGCGAACATGGGCCAGCGCTTTCGGACTGTAATTGTCGACCTCGAGCCAGAACAGGTCCAGATCTTTGATTTCCCGCAGAAGGCGCGCCAATCCTTCCGATTTCATATTGAAATTGACATCAAACAGAATATCAACGTCCGGTCCGGCCCCTTCTATCAAGGCCTCCAGATGCGCTCTGATATTACGGATAACCTTCTTGTCGGCATTCAGTTCCGGCTGAAAAGGCACGGCAAATCCCGGGCGCCAGGCATAGGGGTTACCTTCATCATGAATGAAAATATTACTTTTGAGCGCGGTGAAGCCTTTGTCTTTCACCTCTCTTGCAGCCTGTACAACACCGTCCAGCGATGTAATAGCAGGCGGATAATATTCAGGGTGATTGATACGCCATGTTGCACAGTGCGACCAGTAGACCCGTATCCGATCACGCAGTTTGCCGCCCAATAGCTCGTAGCAAGGCACGCCAAGGTGCTTTGCTTTCAGATCAAGCAAAGCATTTTCCAGCGCACCGATACTTTCGCCGATGACACTGCCTGGCGCAGGACGTGTCAATGCGCTCGCCTCCTGGAAAAAGCGTTCATGGTCGCCAACGCGCTTCCCGATCAGTCGCGCCCCCAATTGCTCAATGATATGGGTGACACCCGGCGAGCCAAATCCTTCGTCGAATTCGCTCCACCCGACCAGACCGTTATCAGCGGTAATTTTCAGAAAATAGTAATTCCGCCAACCGGCGTCACATACAAATGTTTTGATGTCTTCAACTTTCATAAGTGTCCTTTCTGGTCGGGAGTGGGCTTTATTCGCCGAATTGTTGATGTGCTTCCATCGCTCTGATGGAATAAACATAGGCTGCGCCTGCATTCAGTGCAATGGCTGTGCCCAGGGCTTCACTCAGTTCTCCCTCTGTGGCGCCGGCCTGCCTTGCAGCAGCGGCGTGCGAGGCAATGCAGCTATCGCATCGGGTGGTTACGGCCACTGCCAGTGCAATCAGCTCGCGAGTCTTGGCATCCAGATTTCCATTGGCGCCCTGAGCCAGATTCAGCGCCTGATAGGCCTCCACAAACTTGGGGTTTGCTTTCGATAAATTGCCAGCGGCCTTGCGTGTATTGCTCAGTTGTTGTTTCCAGTCATTAAGCATAGTAGTCTCCAGTGAACATATTGATAAACGGTAATCAGAACCAGCGAAGCAGCTGCAGGCGGGTCAGTTGGGTCGAATATTCATCGCCTTGGTTTCCCTGGCCCATTTATCGACCTCGGAATCAAAATAGGTTTTGAATTCTGCCGGTGTGCTTCCAACAGGCGTTGCACCAATCGTCGCCATTTTTTTCTTTACGTCGTCTTCCTGGACCACTTTTTGGATCTCGCTGCTGATCTTTTCAACAATGGCGGGGTCGGTTTTTGCCGGTGCGAAAACGCCGTACCAGGAAACAACGTCAAAGTCCTTGATGATCTCAGAGATGGGTTTGATCTGTGGCGCCAATGGTGACGCCTCTTTCGATGTCACCCCAATCGCGTTCAGCCTTCCGTCCTTCGCATAGGGCAGAACCTCGTTGGCAATGACGAACGTGGTTTGCCCGCCTATCACATCTGTCATTGCAGGAACCCCGCCCTTATAAGGCACGTTGGTGATTTTCAGGCCGAGTTTTGACTTGAACAGCTCGCATGAAAGGTAAGTGCTGGTGCCGACGCCGGTTGTCCCGCAACTGACGGCGTTGGGGTTCTTTTTGGCCTCTTCAATCAGCGCCGGTACACTCTGAAATTTTGATTTGGGTGAAACAGCGAAGAAGTTGGGTACATTCACAATATGCGATACAGGCACAAGGTCTGTTTTTACGTCATAGGGAACATTCTTGATAAAGTACGGGTACAACGAGTTTGCAATACTGCCAAGCAGAAAGGTGTAGCCATCAGGTTTGGCATTGACCACGTAGTGAGAACCAACCATTCCGCCCGCGCCTGGCCTGTTCTCTACGACGACCGTTTGCCCTAGCCTTTTTCCCAGAGACTGGCCAACGAGTCTTGCCATCACGTCGGCATTTCCGCCAGGAGGATAAGGCGCCACAAGCGTGATTGGCCTCTCTGGCCACTCCGCACGTGCCGCACCGGAAAAAAGCAGGGTTGAAATCGCAATGGCAAATGCCATTGCGCACTTTGTTTGTCTCATCTCCATTCTCCACTGTCCTATGAGGACGTATCGGGTTTTGGTAATTGGGATTCATAGATCCGCTTTTTGATTTTCATTACGCGCATTCGCTTCAAACTTTTCCTGCGATGCTGACTGTAATAATACAGAGAGAGACTCGTATAAAAAAACATCAAAATTTTTGGGCTAAGCAACGGAACTACCGTTACTCGGATTCATCCTCGCGCCCAGGTTCAGCTTTCGCACGCATGCGAAAGCGCCGCATCCTTGTCATCTGCCATAGACAAATGCAAGGATGCGGCGCGGCGACCAACGCAAGCGCTGAACCAATCAATTACTTATTGGAGTACCCGGATACGAATTCCTTCGTAGCACCGGTATTGGCATCGTAAACGTGACGTTTGATTTTCCCGATATTGCCGCCATACGCATGGATACTGATAGAGACGCGATCTGAGTAGACGTTGGATACACGATGGATATCGCCAAGTGTCGGCGAAACACAGTCCACCATACCTGGCTTCATGATTTCCTCCGATTGTCGTACCATTGGCTTGCCGGGTTCACTCAGCGTAAACATTTCTCCTTTTTCTGAACCTCGCATCATGCCGATCAACGCCCATACCGTATGGTCGTGTACCGGTGTGGTTTGCCCTGGCCCCCAGACAAAGCTGACAACAGAGAAGCGGTCATCCGGGTCCGCATGCAACAAATACTGTTGATAATATTGAGGATCAGGTTGTGCAAACTCTTCGGGAAGCCAGTTGTCATTCGATACCAGTTCCGCCAGTAAAGGTTTGCCTTGGGCAAGTATCGTTTCCTCATCTCCGTCTGCTTCATCAATTATTTTTGTCAGTTTCTCCACAAATTCCTGAAATGGTTTCGGGTAATTCATTTGTCATCTCCTTTTAGAATGAATTGAGGCAAATCGTTTCTGCTTGTCGGTAAATTTTTTTCAACCTGTCGGAACTATCATGTTAATACTATCATTAAGAGCATTTCTTGCAGTTCACCGTCATGGCACCGTAGCCGCTGCCGCCACCCACGTACATCGCTCGCCTGCCGCCATAAGCGCACAGTTGAAAATGATGGAGCAGAACCTTGATGCAGAGTTGTTTGTTCGCACCAAGCGCTCCTTGCGTCTCACTTCCGTGGGCCATCGTCTGGTCCCTCTCGCCGAACAGGTATTGGCTATCTATGACGAGATGACAAAGCTTTCGCAGGACAAGGTCATTGCAGGTCATTTAACGCTGGGCGTTGTCAACAGTGCATTGACTGGCACATTGCCTCCCTTATTACAGCGGCTTCGCGATGAAAACCAAAAACTGGAAGTGAAGATCATAGCAGGCAACTCGGTTGAACTGATGACACAAGTCGATAGCGGCATTCTGGATGCGGCCATCGTCACTCAACCTCCCAAACAACTGCTATTAAACCTGGAAGTTCATCATCTTTACTCGGAACCCTACGCGCTATTGCTCCCAAAAGATCTCCGTTACGACGGCATGACAGCAACATTCCGCGAGTATCCCTACATTGCCTTTGACCGTCAAACCTGGGCAGGTCGTCAGATCGACGACTTTTTACTCAGACTGGGAATCAAAGTCCATCCTGAAATGGAACTCAATTCTCTGGATGCGGTGACCGCTGTTGTAAAACAGGGGCTGGGCGTATCAATCGTACCATTGGTTTTCGGCAACTCAAGACATCTGGACTCTCAGCTGCAAGTCGTGGCGATCTCTGACTTTCAACGCGATGTCTGCCTCGTTGAAAGGAAGAACCATCCACAGGCCATGCTGACGTCCCAGGTGATTGGCGCATTCAATAGCCTCATTCCAGAGAACGAAGATTGAAGTTACCAGTCCATCTATCCTAAACCAGGCCCCAGTACAGAGCGCTTCCAGGCAGATTGTCGTATTTCCTTGATAATTTCCTGGGTGTGCTCTCCTAAGCCGGGGGGTGCATATCGATAAGTGGGATTTGTCTTGCTCATATGAATGGGGTTTCCTATCAGGGAAACCTCTCCATCACTGAACCGGGCATTGGGTATTTTGATACTCATGCCGCGATGCACGACCTGCGGATCGGCAAAAACCTCGTCAATTCGATTGATCGGTCCGCAAGGAATTTTCTCGCGCTCGCAGTTTTCCAGCCAGAACTTCCGATCTCGTTGCGCCGTAAAATCTTTCACGATGGGGATCAGTTCCTGTCGATTTTCGACGCGTGCACGATTCGTTGCAAACCGCGGATCGATCGCAAGCTCCGGCCGCTGCGCTATGTCGCAGAATCGCTGGAACTGCTTATCGTTTCCCACTGCCAGTATGAAATAGCCATCAGTGGCAGGAAAAACTTCATAGGGAACAATATTGGGATGCCCATTGCCAAGGCGCGGCGGTGCGTGCCCTTCGGTCAGGTAGTACGTGCCCGCATTGGCCAGCCAGGCCACTTGCGTGTCCAGTAACGCTACATCAATAAACTGGCCTTCGCCCGTTCGATCGCGATGTCGCAAGGCGGCAAGAATTCCAACGGCGGCGTACATTCCTGTCATCATATCCGTGATACCGACAGCGACCTTCTGGGGTTCGCCATCAATTTCACCTGTGATACTCATGATTCCACCCATACCCTGGGCCAGAAAATCATAACCCGGACGTTGTGCGTAAGGTCCGTCCTGTCCAAATCCCGTAATGGAGCAATAAACCAGTCGTGGGTACTTTGCTTTTATCTGCTCATAGCCCAGACCAAATCGGGCAAGATCACCGACTTTGAAGTTCTCGACCAACACATCACTGCAATCGAGCAGCTCGTGAATCATTTTCTGACCCGCGTCTGACGTTATGTCGATTGCAATAGATCTCTTGTTTCGATTCGCGCAGGCGTAATATGAACTCTCGTCCAGTTCTTCGCCGTTCTGATCTTTCAAATACGGCGGACCCCACTTACGGGTATCGTCTCCAACGCCAGGCCGCTCCACCTTAATGACATCTGCCCCCAGATCGGCCAATAACTGAGTACAACTTGGACCAGCCAATATACGAGACAAATCCAAAACCCTGATCCCATCCAGACTGCCCGCCGCCGGCTTCTTTGCTGTACGCAAGTCGATCTCCTCAAATCCAATTCTATTGGTGAATTGTATTCTTGCGGGCGACACATCAGAATCAAATAATTCTTTGTCTTAGCGTCAGGATTTCTGAGGGCAGTGCCGGAGTGTCGGGGCAGGTTTGGCCGATAGCAGCAACGCGCCAGTCTGATTCAGAACAGAACTACCCAGCCAGCTTTGCGCTTATGTACCGATTTCTCTTGCCCGCAACAAACTCATTTATAGCAATACCAATCGTTGTCGCCTACGCAGTCTTTGATTTCTGAGTTAGAATGAAACTGATACGCATTTTCATTAATAATTTTACGCGCGCTGGATCGGCTCTATGACTGATCAGTCAACACCTTTTACGCCAGAGACACTGTATAGCGATCATCACAAATGGTTGCAAGGGTGGTTACACCGCAAGCTTGGCGATACATTCCTGGCTGCCGACATGGCACAGGACACCTTCGTATCTGTTATTTCTGCAGATCTGGCAGATAAAATTCGTGAGCCCCGCCCATTTTTAGCCACCGTTGCCCGGCGGCTCATGGCACATTACCATCGTCGGTTAAAACTGGAGACGAGCTACCTGGATATGCTGGCAACATTGCCGGAGGAGATGGTACCCTCTCCTGAAACACGCCTGCAGGCGCTGCAAACTCTACAGCAAATTGACCATGCCCTGGATGGGCTTCCCGCCAAAGTCAAAGAAGTTTTCTTGCTGGTTCATCTCGAAGGACTGCGTTATAAGGAGGTTGCAAAACGCATCAATATGTCCGAAAGCTCAGTCAAACAGTATCTTACGCGCGCCAATTGCCAGTGCCTGTTCGCGATTGCCGTGTAGTTGGGAGAGCGGAACATGGTTTCTTCCATCACGAACACTAACATCGTCCATATGGCTTGTGGTCAGCCGATCGACGAGACGGTTGCTTTTCAAGCTGCACAATGGCTCACATTGCTTCAGTCAGGCAATTTTACGGTTCAGGACAGAAAACAGTGGGAACAATGGCGCAGTGCCCACCCCGACCACGAACGGGCGTGGCAGCACATTGAGACCGTAACCCAGCGCATCAAAGAGCTTCAGCCTCATGCTGCTTACCAGGCACTGTCTACTGCAAATGCCAGGAAAGCAAGCAAGCGCAAAACGCTTAATCTTTTGTTGTTCACACCAGCAGTTGGCGTGTCGGCTTTGCTCGCTTCAAGAACTCAGACCTGGCAGCGACAGGCTGCAGATTATCGAACGAATACTGGCGAACAGCGCACTGAAATACTGGATGATGGCACACAGATTATGCTCAATACGGCTACGGCCATCAATTTGCAATTTGATAAAAATAGCAGAGTTATAAAACTGATCGCCGGTGACGTGGCCATTACGACCGGCCATGACGGGAGCGGCAATCCGGAATCGCGCCCCTTTATCGTAGAGACTGCAGAAGGTCGGATTCTTGCTTTGGGAACCCAATTCAGCGTGCAACAACAACTCAAGAAGACGCGAGTTAGTGTACAGAAAAGCGCTGTGGCAATTACACCTGCTATATCAGGTGAACCATTTATTATGCACGCGGGTTGGACTGTCGCTTTTACTCGTGCTGAGGTACAAACTCCGCTACCGGTAACCCAACAAGATGACGCCTGGATACGCAATCAGATAGTGGCAGAAGATATGCGTCTGGATGAATTCCTGAATGAATTGAACCGCTACCGCCCGGGAATTCTTCGCTGCGACCCTGAGATAGCAGCCCTGAGACTCTCAGGTGTGTTTCCTTTGACAGACACGGACCGCATCCTGAACACATTACCCAGCGTTGTGCCAGTAAAAGTGGTAATGCGAACGCGCTATTGGGTAACGGTTCAGGCTGCCTCTTAAGACCGAGCCATCGCGGCAACGGTTGAAATCTGATTGACTAAAGCTGGTTTTATTGATCTCCCTGTTGTTACAATTTTTTTGCGCTGATCAGTAACATTTTCTGCCTGATTCCTGTTTTCGCGGCACCTATTAAATGAGGGCGACATTTTTTGCCCTGTTAGGAGAGACCATGCCGACCCGCAGGAACCACGAAATATATATACGACCAGCCAGAACGTTAGTCTATAGAAACGTCATTTTGACAGCAGTGTGCGCCGGAGCGCTTAATTTGACGCTAACACCGCAAGTCGAAGCGCAGACGAAAACTGCCGCCAGACATGGATACAGTATTGCCGCTGGCTCCCTGTCACCTGCCTTGCGCCATCTTGCCAGTTCAGCGGGCATTTTGCTCAGCTTTACTGAGAACCAGACGGCTGACAAGGTAACATCCGGAATTCAAGGCACCTATACACCACAGGCGGCCTTGGCGGCGTTATTGGTCGGTACCGGATTGTCGGCAGTCGCATTGGACAATGGTGGATACGTTTTGCGCCCTACCCCTGCCAACTCCGGGATTTCGGGTTCCACATCGGACAACGGCGAGGCTATTCCAGTATTGTCAGCAATTACAGCCACTTCAAGTATCAAAACAGAAGGAACCGGCTCGTACACTGCAGAGAACTCCAATACGGCGACAGGCTTCGACCTCTCATTGCGCGACACTCCCCAATCTGTAACTGTCTTTACGCGCCAGCGCATGGAAGATGAAAAGCTTGATTCTTTAGGAAAAGTTCTGGATATGACACCGGGCGTGTCGCTCGTTCGTGCCGGCTCGTCGGGCAGCCCAGCCGTTGGTGAAATATTCTACGCTCGTGGCTTCGAAATCACGAATTACATGATTGATGGCATGCCGACAAACCAACTGGGTTTGCAGGCAATGGCAGGCACCCGAAGTGGCATAGGCGGTACCTCCACAGCCATCTACGATAATGTCACAGTCGTGCGTGGCGCCACCGGTTTATTGAACGGCGCAGGCAACCCTGCAGCAGCAATCAATCTGATCCGGAAACGCCCAACTGCTGATTTTCAGGGGTCAGTCGATCTGACCGCCGGACGATGGGGTAGATATGGCACGCAAATTGATTTAAGCGGACCGCTCAATGAAGACAAGACGATACGCGGTCGAATTGTTGCCGATGGTGGGATGGGCGGGGAATGGATGGATCGTCACCGGGATGCCAAAGACGGCGTACTCTATGGCGTATTGGAAGCGGATCTCACGCCCTCCACCTTACTCACTCTTGGAATCGAGTATTCCCGAAACAAGGACCGAGGAATTTCCTTCAATAATTTTGCGCGTGTCGATACTGATGGGCGGCCTACCTACTTTTCTCGTACAGCGAACGCCTCGCCTGCGTGGGCCTTTGCTGACGTTAAGCGAACCAACCTCTTCGCGACGTTAGACCATCGCTTTGACAATGGCTGGAAGGCTCAGCTTTCGGTTCACCATACACGACTGAATCACGATCAGGTGTTCGGGCTGGCCCGGGGTGATATCGACGCAGAAACAGGAGCATCTTCGTTTGAATATGGTCGAAACCGATTTACACCAAAAACCACCGGTATAAGTCTCAATGCCTCGGGACCTTTTCATCTGCTTGGCCGTGAACACGAATTAATGGTTGGTTTGAACCATGAGAATCTACATGCTGTAGACCCGGCGTATCAATACACTTTCGGCGTACCCGTGGACAATATATATGATTTCGCAAATACAGGCGACATCACGGTACCTCCGCCGGCAAGGACGGGAACCGCATTTACACGAATCCGCCAGACTGGCGCTTATGCGGCAACCAGACTACGACCAATGGACGGCGTAGCGGTCATAGCGGGAGCTCGTGTTAATAATTATAGAGAACGAAGCAACTATACGGATATTAAAGAATCCAATGTCATTACCCCTTACGTGGGGATAGTTGTCGATCTGAATAAGCAGCTTTCGGCCTACGCCAGTTACACCACTATTTTTAACCCGCAAAGCAATCGTGACCGCGACGGCAAAACGCTGGATCCAGAAGAAGGGAAAAACTATGAAGTGGGTTTGAAAGGAGAATTCCTGGATGGCCGACTCAATGCAAGTGCGGCCATGTTCTGGACGCGCAAGAATAATCTTGCCCTGCTGGATGATGGATTTGTAACGCCCGATGGGGAAGATGCTTATATTGCTGCCGATGACACTAAAGCCCGAGGTTATGAACTTGAGCTATCGGGCGAAATTGCCCGCAACTGGCAATTGATGGCCGCCTATACGCAAACCTTTGTACGGGCCAAGGACGGTCAACGACTCATGCAGGATACGCCTGCCAGACAGATCAAGTTATATACCAGCTACGCGTTTTCTGGGCAGCTAAGCGGATTGACGCTTGGCGGCGGCCTCATTTGGCAAAGTCGAACATCGCATCCCTACGATGACAATCCCGCGCTGAATCAGGGCTCCATAACGCTGTTAAGTTTGCTGGCCCGATATCAGATCAATCCAAATCTGAGTGCCACTGTGAACGTATCCAATCTGACGAACAAAAAATACCTATCGACTATCTGGTATCACAACTATGGTACGCCCAGAAACATTACCGCAACGCTGCAGTATCGATTTTGATGCCTGAAGTGTCAACCCGCTCGCAGGAACGAGCGGGCATATTTTTCTTGACGGGACTTACGCCTCGAAACGAATGAATTCCGACATTAAATAATGTGTCCTGCTACAATGCTATTGATTCTCATTCCCAATTAAACTCATATAATCGAGTCGTGATGTTGCAAAGCATAGCTGTTTCAACATCAATTCCCCATCAGTAGCGTCAGGATATTGATGCCTCGGCAGTGCGAAAGGAACACGTATCACAGATGTCAAAACGGACCAAAGCCCTCCCTGCTCTTCTCAAACGATTTGCTTCCTACTATCGGCCACATCGGGGACTTTTTGCGCTGGACTTTGGCAGTGCCGTGGCTGCTGGCTTATTGGAATTGGCATTTCCTGTTGTCGTGACCCTGTTCATCGATCGTCTCTTGCCTACCGGAGAGCTCGGGCTGGTGGTTCTCGCCGCGGTGGGGCTGTTGATCGTGTACGCCATCAATGCATTACTCATTGTCATTGTCAATTACTGGGGTCACGCACTGGGCGTGCGCATTGAAACCGAAATGCGGCGCAAAGCCTTCGATCATCTTCAGAAATTGTCCTTTGGCTTTTTCGACAATCAGAAGACAGGCCATATTGTTGCCCGGCTCACCAACGATCTGGATGAGATTGGAGAACTGGCCCATCATGGTCCCGAAGATGTTTTCATTGCCATCATGACGCTGATTGGGGCGTTTTGCCTGATGTTGTGGGTCCATGTGCCGCTGGCGTTGGTGACTGCCGCTGTCTTGCCACTCTCCGCCTTTATCACCATTGTGTACGGGCGGCGCATGACCATGGCGTTCCGGAATATTTACTCCCGCATTGCCGAGTTCAATGCGCGTATCGAAGAGAATGTCGGCGGTATACGAGTGGTGCAGGCGTTTACCAATGAAGATCACGAACGAAATTTATTCGCCAATAACAACCGTAATTATCTTTCCACAAAACTTGAAGCATACAAAATGATGGCCGCGACAATGGCGCTATCTCATTTTTCGATGCGCGCCGTTCTGGTTGTGGTTATGCTGGCTGGCGCCTGGTTCGTGGTTCACGGCGGTCTTACCGCAGGTGAGTTTGTTGGCTTCCTGCTGCTGGTGAATGTCTTCTTTCGACCGCTGCAACTCATCAATGCTGTCATCGATATGTATCCCAAAGGCATTGCCGGGTTCCAGCGTTATGTTGAATTTCTTGAGATCGAGCCGGATATTCTGGACAGCCCATCGGCACAATCTGTCGGGCGCGTTCGTGGCGACGTCAGTTATCGTGACGTCCAGTTCAGCTATAAACAGGGTCGGCGCGTGCTCTCCAACTTGTCATTTGACATCGCGGCAGGTGAAACGGTTGCCTTTGTCGGGCCTTCCGGAGCTGGAAAGACAACAATCTGCTCATTGCTACCACGCTTTTATAAACTGGATGGCGGTTCAATCACCGTCGATGGCATGGACATCAGCCAAATCACGATGAAGTCCTTGCGCTCCAATATTGGTATTGTTCAGCAGGATGTCTTTCTGTTTGCGGGCACGATCCGGGAAAACATCGCATATGGGCGACTTGACGCCAGCGAAGCGCAAATCATGGATGCGGCCACGCGCGCGCGGCTTGACGAAATGATCGCCTCACTTCCCGATGGACTGGATACCGTCATCGGTGAGCGCGGCGTCAAACTCTCCGGCGGGCAAAAACAACGTCTGGCCATCGCCCGGATCTTTCTGAAGAACCCACCCATCCTCATTCTGGACGAGGCGACCTCTGCGCTGGATACAGAGACAGAGCGTGCCATTCAGCAGTCACTGGCCGAATTATCCAAAGGCCGCACGACCCTGATTATCGCCCATCGCCTGGCAACCATCACAAATGCGGATCGAATTCTCGTCGTCGATAACGGCACGATTATTGAACAGGGCTCACATACGGAATTGCTATCGAAGCCCGATGGTAAATACCGGCGCCTGCACGATGCACAGATTGCCGGCATGTCGTTTTCTTATGCTTAGCCGTCAGTACCGTTTCTTGTCTCAAACCACCTTGCGGTTTCGGGCGCAATATCACTCAGACGGACAGACGCATAGTGGACTGAGCCGTCTTTGCCTTCAACTGTCAGCCACAGCAGGCTATCGGCGCGCGTATTATTGGGTAATTGAATATCAACGTTTCGATCCCACTTTGTGCCGTTAAATACCATACCGGCACCCCTGAGTGAGCGCGGCTTGTTTACTTTCAGGTAGGCATTCCGTATTTGCAAATCGCAGCTCTCGCAGAATCGCACGAGAAAACCCTTAGTAGGGATATCTCCCAGGACCATATCCGGGATATCAAAATCTCTTTCGGCCAGTACAAATGACCACGGCCCGGCCGTCCCGCGATACGCGTCCTGTCTGAGAGACAGAGCCTGCGGATTGTGCGCATAATGCAGCCCCACCGCAATCGCACTACCCGTAAAAATGACCGCTGCCAGCATCTGCCAGATCCGCGAACCCGGAGCCTGCAGAAACGATGGCGGCAATGGTTTGGCGGCCTTCTTCTCTGTCCATCTGGGCAGAGTAAAGACCAATAGCACACCAACAACAGTGAGCCAGCCGAGCCAGGCAACGACGCCAATACTTCCTGGCAATCCCCACATACTTAGAGTCAGGGCAACAGCGAGCAGGAGCCATCCCGCAATACGAAGACGTGCGCGGGAGTGCAAAGATGGCCGTTTCGATCGCAATCTGGCCAGCAGCAACTCGCCCGGTCGTTCACTTGCCAGCGCGAGCATGCCAAAACCTGACAGGCTCAGCAACAGAATGCCTATATGGAATAACCCATTATCAGCAATCATTGCACACCCAAATACGGCAACAGGAGCCAATCCAGGAACACCAGAACCAATGTCGCCAGAATCACGCCAGCCCAGGCCCGGGATACACGTTTAACACTGAACACCCAGATAACAGCAACGGCATACCAGATGAAGCTCAGAAGTGTGGAAGACAATACCGCCTGTGCTGGCGGTATTGGCCATACAAGCGCAAGAAAGACTGTCATTGCCGAAGCGACCGCATAACCTCCCAGCGCTGCGGCCAGAATCCTTGACGTTACCTGAAGGCGGTACTGCCAGTTTAGATTGCTTGTATTCATGATTTGATATCCGAAAGAATGGGAGAACCTTCTGGCTTGGCAGGTTTTATCGGTTTGACAAGGGTATTTTCCAGAACCAGCCATTTGCGTTTGAGCTTGAGCGCCATATAGAAAAATATCGCAGCAAGGGCCAGCATGGTCAGATCAAAACCTGCCAGCGCCCAGTCGCCATGTGGCAGCGTATTGCCAAGATGCTTGTCTGTCGTTGCCCAATTGAGCAGCGGGATAAGTGCGTAGGCTGCTACCGTTGCATATAGCAGCTCTATCCACGCTTTTTTCAAAGGCCTGACCGATGCATATAGCAAAGCCCATCCCCATAGAATAAACAGCACATTCACTTCCCAGGATGCGCGTTCCGCGATGGCAACTGGCAATAGACGGTTTGCCCAGAAGTAGCCTGCAACCCCTAGCGGCAATCCTGCCAAAGTCCCTGCATTAAGGATCTCGACCAATCTCAGACCTGCGGCATCAAATCGAGCAGACAGGGACTGATCGCCCGCTTTCGCACTGCGTTTTTGATGTTGTGTACGCCTTTTGACGGTCCATAAAACCAGCCCCGTTCCAATCACCGCGCACCCCAGCAGTCCGGAGATGAAATAGAGCCATCGCAGCCACCAATTGGCAAAATTACCCTCATGCAGGGACACGAGCGTACCTCTCGCATTTGCTGCGCCAGACGGCAAATCACTGCGTTCTACTTTGGTCCCATCCACAGCGCTATAAGTTTCGCCCTGACGGTTAATCAGATTCACACCGCTGGCAATGGCGGGAAGAAACTCAACGAATGGTGTCTGGCCTTTGGGATTTGAAAGTTCAATGGTACTGACCGCACCATAACGCCATTCATTTTCGACTTTGTCTTTTAATTGCGATAGTGATATGCGAGGTGGAGTCACCGGCTCATAAACGATGTTGAGCCCCCGCAATTCTCGAAAGAAAGATCGGGGATTCTCGCTGAAAATTGTATCCCGGGCAGCGGGCATGTAGTTAAAGGCGAAAAACACCAGCCCGGTATATGTGATCATCAGGAAGAACGGCAGGCTCATGACACTGACGACATTATGCGCATCCAGCCAGGACCGCTGTCCCTTGCGAGGACGAAACGTAAAGAAGTCCGAAAAGATTTTCTTGTGTGTAATGACGCCAGTTATGACCGCCAGCAACATTAACATGGTACACATGCCGACCAGCATGATAGCCACGTTAGATGGCATATACCGCAGCAGATAATGCATACGATACAGGGTTCTGCCACCACCTGTTGCTCTGGGCTCAATTTCCGGTTGCACCTGCCCTGTCGTGGCATCCAGATTTTCCCGACCGCGCAGGCCGAACTCTCCCGTTCGTCTTGGCAGCTCCTGCCACGCAATGGACAGACCTTGTTCGCCCCGAGGTTCAATCCCGTAGTGAGGCAAATTGATCGTCCATTTTCGCGCATTCGGCGCAACCTGCTCGAGTCGCTTCAGGGCCAAATCGATTGTTCTGGCATCATCGCGACGCTCAGCTTTGATCGACAGCGGCAGTTCAGGCTGCATCCACCGCGTGATTTCATCGTCTACATATCCGGCCGTTCCGGTAACGAAAACGAAAAACAGGATCCAGCCGGTGACCAGCCCCGTCCAGGTATGCAGCCAGGCCATGCATTGGCGAAAAGATTCTTTCATTTTGATATTTATTTCAACGAGGTTCTATGCGGAAATATCGCTGATCCCCAATCATTAAAATTCCATCGTTGCGGACAGCGACACTATCCGGGGATTACTCAATACGGCGGCGCCGTTCACTCCTATCCAATAATTCTTGTTGAAGAGATTATCGACATTGGCACGCCAGGTGACCTTCTTCCCGTAGACATTGGTGCTGTATCTTGCGCCAACGTCGTATCGGGTCCAGCTGCCGATCTTCTGCTCATTCACAGAATCCAGGTAGACCGAGCCGGTGTGGACCGCACGTGCGCTCAAAGCCAGGCCCGGAACTGCATGCACTTCCCAATCCAGCCCCAGGTTTGCCTGAAACTTCGCCGTTCCGGGAACGCGATTGCCATCAGTTTGGCCATTGGGCGTTCTGGTTTGTTTCGCCTGAAGGTATGTAATTCCGCCCAGAACACTTAAATCGTCAGTGAGTTTCCCAAAGAAATTCCACTCTATCCCGCGGTTTCGCTGCTCACCATTTTGACTGTAGTGCTTGATACCGGAAGCATCGGTTTCCACAAGCTGGCTCGGCTGCGTAATCTGAAACAGACTGATCGACGTGGACAATTGTCCAAAATCTTTTTTGAATCCAATTTCGTATTGCTTGGTCTTATAGGGCGGAAAGATCGTGCCATTGTCCGGAGATGCAGGGTCGTTGACGATCGTCCCCTGCAGGAGACCTTCAATGTAATTCCCGTAAATAGAGAAATCCTGCGTCGGTTTGATAACCAGCCCTATCATGGGCGTCAGCGCATCTTCCTTATAGTGGATCAATCCGCCGCGCGTTTGTCCCTCTTGCTCGACATATTGCTTGCGAACACCCAGAATCAGGTTGAGCCGTTCATCAAGAAAAGACATGTTGTCGGCAATGGCCAGGCTTCTCCGCGTTGTCACGCCATTGGATATCCAGTCGCCATGCGGAGGATTACTTGGGTAGATGCCGTATTGATCCTCATAGATATTGCCGGGTACGCGCACGTCGTCATTGCCACGACCGCTTTCATGCACCAGCGATATCTGCCGAAATTGGTCTGCCAGCAACGAGACATTATGTTTGACTGTGCCCGTTGCGAACTTCCACCGCGCGCCTAACTGAATGTTATTCACGCTGATCCCGTATGCGTCTGAGCCAAGGGTACCGATGTAATCACCGTTAGGCTGAACGTTCTGGATAGAGTTGTTGACGGTTTCGACTTTCTGATAAAGATGGCCGGCTGCAGCATGTACCGTCAGCGCATCACTAATGTCATATTCGAGTCTGAAAGAGGCTGATTTTTCTCGCTGTATGGTTCTTCCGCCCAACAGACCCGCATGATCCGAATCAGGCGGAGAGGGAATATCTGCTGACGCAAATCCATAACTGTATTGCGATGTATTTTTCAGCGAGACTCGCTGCTGAATCAGATCCACAGATGCCCGTAATCGCTCCCCTCGATAATCCAGACCCAGCGCGCCCATGCCCAGATGACTACTCTGTTTATCTACCGGCGTATCACCGCCCCGATAGACGCCGTTGAACCTGACGCCCCAGGCTTTATCATTGCCGAAACGGCGCCCCACATCGATATGCGTACCAAACTCGCTATCCGTGCTGTAACCCAGCCCTAGCCGGGTGATGGGTTCATCCTGAGCACGTTTGGGCACAAGGTTGATATCGCCGGCCACACTTGTTCCCATACCGCTGATCAAGGCGTTCGGCCCCTTGAGCACTTCGATACGCTCCAGCGCCTCTACAGGCTGCCTGTACCATGGGAAAATACCGCGCAGGCCATTAAATGAAGCGTCCATACTTGCGAAGGACAGTCCGCGAATCATCAGCGCATTCGAGGCCTGTCCATACTTGCGCCCGGAATCGCGTACTGATGGATCTCCGATAAGCACATCGGACACAAGCTGAGCCTGCTGGTTCTCAATCAGCTCCGACGTGTAACTGGTCTGATTAAATGGCGTATCCAGGAAATCCTGATTTCCCAGTAGACCGACGCGCCCGCCTCGCGCGACTTGCCCGCCTGCATATGGCTCCAGTAAATCCTGCTGACTTTGAGCAACGATGGGCGAAAGCGCCTGGACAGTTGAATCACTCGCGGGTTCTGGAGGTTCGGCAGCCCTGGCAGCAATAGATAGCATGAGCAAGCAAAAAACGGACATAGTCGCACCACGCGGAACCGCGCCGGCTGCCAGAGAAGCCTTGGATGCCCAATCCCCCGCCAGATCAGGCCTATTAAAGAACGCCATCGGAAATAATTCCATTTTGAATAGAAATAGGAATCATTATTATACACAAAATTATTTCAGTCTATTTCTAAGCCCAATTTGAGAGAGAATGCTTAGTGTTGCCGAGGCGGCATTAGCCAGCGAAGGCTTATGACAGAGTGCCTAATGTTGACTGAATCGTTCTGTGAGCCAATGCCAGATGTCATCTACTGCTTTTCTTGTTATTTTGGATCGCTTGCGTACAAGAAAGTAGCTTGGTTTTATAACGGTGGTCTCGTTCATTACCTGGAGCAGTCGACCCGCCTCAAGATCCTTTGCCACAAAAGACCGGCATGCCAAAGCAACGCCCTGCCCGGCCAGCGCCGCGTCCAGGGCCAGCGTTGTCTGATTAAACGCCAGCCCTGACCGTGATGAGCTTGCGGGAAATATCTTTCGCCAATAATCATGAGCGTCATGTAAAAGCGGCAGAGTCATCAACTGCGCCATACTTAATGGCAAATGTGTATCTCGGACAATATGCGGACTCGCCACAACGACGAGTTCCTGATGAAACAATAGTTTTGCTTCCAGATCAGCGGAAAAGGGCTTGTCGGTCAGCCGTATCGCAATATCCACCTGGTCGTGATCAAAATCTGATAGCGACTCGGTGGCGACAGTACGTAATTCTATGCCGGGGAAAGCGGCATGCAGTTCTGCCAGGCTTGGAATCAACAGCTTGGTGGCAAACGTGGGCGTCACGCTGACAGTGACGATCTCAGGCCGGACCAGCAATTGATTGGTAGATTCAGTCAGGAGATCAAAAGCGCGAGTAATATCAGTGAGATACGCGGCCCCGGCCGGGGTGAGCGCCAGTCCACGGGCAAGGCGCTGAAACAAGGTTAACCCCAAATGTGATTCCAGGGCACGCACTTGTTGTGCCACGGCACCCTGCGTAACGCCTAACTCATCGGCCGCCGCACGAAAATTCAGATTTCGTCCGGACGCTTCAAAGGCGCGCAATGCATTTAACGGTGGCAGCTTTCGGCGCGGTGAGATCATGATGATTAGCCAGTAGATTTTCTACATTCTAATGCATAAATTTATCGCTCGAATAATAACTGCCTTGGGAGGATAATTGAACAATTGATTTAAGGAGAAAATACGATGTCTGTAGAAAAAGTCGCATTAATTACCGCCGGTGGTTCCGGCATGGGTGCCGCAGCAGCACGGAAACTGGCCGAGGATGGGTACCACGTAGCCATTCTGTCTTCCTCAGGAAAAGGCGAAGCGCTGGCCAAAGAGCTGGGTGGCATCGGCGTTACGGGTTCGAATCAATCAAACGATGATTTGAAAAAGCTTGTCGATCTGGCAGTACAAAAGTGGGGCCGAATTGATGCGCTGGTCAACTCCGCGGGTCATGGTCCCCGAGCACCGATTCTTGAAATCAGTGATGACGACTGGCATAAAGGAATGGAGGTCTATTTCCTGAACGCCGTAAGACCTGCGCGCCTGGTGACACCCATCATGGAAGCGCAAGGTGGCGGTGCAATCGTCAATATTTCTACCGCTTGGGCTTTTGAAGCCACGCCAGTTTTCCCAACGTCAACGGTCTTTCGGGCCGGGCTGACCAGTTTCACCAAGATTTTTGCCGACACCTACGCCAGTAAAAACATTCGCATGAATAATGTGCTGCCAGGATGGATCGACAGTCTACCTGCCACCGAAGAAAGGCGGGACAGCGTCCCTATGGGCCGCTATGGAAAGGCCGAGGAAATCGCTGCCACCATTGCATTCCTGCTCTCGGACGCAGCCGGCTACATTACCGGTCAGAATATCAAGGTTGACGGTGGTGTAACGCGCTCAGTTTAATAACACGGTCGTGATTTCCCCCGGCGTTGTCCGTCAACCATCAACCGGCTGCAAAGGCGTTTCCAGGTTCAGTTGATAGAACGCCGCGTCCAGCCAGCGGCCGAATTTGAACCCGACCTGAGGAAACGTGCCTGAATGCACGAATCCCAGTTTTTCGTGCAATCTGATACTGCCTGCGTTGGCGGCATCGATGCATCCGACCAGTACGTGCAATTGTGCTTCGCTCGCCCGTCTGATCACCTCCTGCATCAAAATGGTGGCGAGGCCTTTTCCCCGATAATCCGGGTGTACATATACACTATGCTCTACCGTGTATTTGTATGCCGGAAATGCACGAAATGTACCCCAGCTCGCAAACCCCAACAATTTGCCCGGTTCAGTGTCGGATACGGCGCCGATCACAGGAAATCCATTGGCTCGTTTGGTGGCAAACCAGCCCTCCATCGCCGTTGCCGGCCGCGGCACATAGTCATAAAGCGACGTTGAATTGACGATCGACTCGTTGAGTATTTCGAGAATAGCCATCGCATGGTCGGCTTCATTACAGTCGATCAGGCGCACATCGTCTTGCACAGCGGCAGTCATAAAAACTCCATTCATCATAATATAGTGAACCTGGCTGCCCATCATACGCAATGTCAGTCACTTGCGGTATAGGTGCGCTCAACACAACTGCGATAGTATGAGCCGAACAGTCAAATGTCGTTCGTCCACTATATTATCACAACATATAACTATATTGTTGCATCACACCCATTGCCCAAATCGCCTTTGTCCACTATAGTGGCACGATGACAAATCAAGATCTGGACAAAAGAATAGGCGCTCGTATCCGCACTGAAAGAGAAAGCCGCGGCTGGTCGCTATCGGAACTGGCAACGCGGGCTTCGGTTTCTCGTGCAATGATTCATAAGGTAGAGCGAGGTGATAGCAGTCCCACGGCTAATCTTCTGGGGAAGCTGTCGGGTGCGTTTGGCCTTAGCATGTCAACCCTGATGGCACGTGCAGAGATCAGTCAGGGGCGCCTTCTGAGAAAATCCGAGCAACCCGTCTGGACTGATCCGGCAACGGGATACCTGCGACGTCACGTATCGCCGCGTTCAGATATTCCATTCGATGTGGTGCATATTACGCTGCCAGCGCGCAAAGACGTTTCCATGCCCGCATCAGCCTTTGCCTTTTTGCGTCAGCTGATCTGGGTTCTGGATGGTGAACTGGTATTCGTTGAAGGCCAGGTTCGTCATGAAATGAAGGAAGGCGACTGTCTTGAGCTGGGCCCGCCTATGGACTGCATTTTCAGAAACGAAACCGACCGTTCATGCACATATGCCGTTGTGCTGCTCAATGTGTCATAGAAGACCTGAAAAAGGCACACAGAAAAGCGCGTGGCCTCATTCAAGACATCTGCAATAAAACATTCAAGGATTGGCGCCAGACTTTTTCAGACAATCGGTCATGCATCTGACATTCTGCGTATCCGGCCGATTGTCCACATAGAAATTATCCCGATTAGGCATTCTGACAGCAGCCAGTGATTTGGCGTCAAGCTTCGCATCAGCGGGCAGAATGCCATTTTTGCTCAGCAGGAACGCCGTGACTCCGTACACCTCATCATTGGTCAGTGATTGCGGACTCTGGAACGGCATTGCTCTTCGTACATAATCAAAGACAGTCGTCGCATACGGCCAGTAACTGCCAATGGTTTTAACGGGTTTATCGGTTGCAAGACTGCCCTGCCCGCCCATCAGTTTGGGACCCATTCCGCCCTCCAGATTCACACCATGGCAGCCGATACACTGGGTTTTGTACAGCTTCTCTCCCATGGCTACTGTCCCTTCTCCGGGAGGCAGCCCCGTTCCATCCGGAAAGACATCGATATTCCATCCGGCAATCTGTTCATCTGTAGCTGGCGCCCCCAGTCCCTTGAAATCATGCGCCGTGTTAGCCATGGCAACCGATGTGATCAAGGCCAGCGATGCACCTGTCAGAAGCAATTTAAGCGCGTCCATTGGTGACCTCTCCGGTAGCAGCGATTTTCCAGGGCTGAATCGCGTTGTTGTGATAGAAGGAAACTTTTCCTCGCGCCTCGATCAGTTGCTCCAGCGTAGGCTGTACATAACCGGTTTCATCGACCGCACGACTCATAATAATCTGTTCCTCGCCGTTCCAGTCAAATAGAAAGCGGAACGCCGTCAGCGCCTTGCTCATAACAGGTGCCTGCAGCGTGGCTGGCTGCCAGGTGTTGCCACCGTCAGTTGAAATATCCACAGCTGTGATCTTGCCGTGTCCACTCCAGGCAATACCGCGAATCTCATGCGTTCCCTTGCGTGTCAGTTTCTGGGTTCCGGACGGCTGGGTAATAATGGATTTGCACTCCATCACAAATGAAAATTTACGCGCGCGGCCGTCAGCCATCAGGTCGGTATACTTGCCGGTTTCTTCCCTTGTGTACCCTGGCTCATCGGTCACATGCAGGCGGCGCAGCCACTTGATGCTCATATTGCCTTCGAAACCCGGCACGAACAGTCTGATCGGGTAACCCTGCTCTGGCCTGAGACGCTCGCCGTTCTGGCTATAGGCAATCAACACATCATCAAGACACTTCTCTATGGGAATGCTTCGCGTCATTGCCGCACCATCGGCTCCCTCTGCCACAATCCACTTCGCCTCTTTTTTGAGATCAACATGTTCCAGAAGGGTTTTGAGTGGCACGCCAGTCCACTGTGCACAGCTGACCAGACCAGCAACTTCGGCCGCCGTCTTGCCATACGGAGGCACAAAGGACGGATTTCCTGAGCACTCCAGAAAGTGAATGGGCGATACACAGGGGAACTGTCGTAGTTCATCCATGGTGAAGACCAAGGGGCGTTCGACCAGACCGTGCAGCATGAGACGGTGCTCTGCCGGATCTATCTGAGGTACACCCGCATGATGTCGCTCATAAAACAATCCATTAGGCGTAATTGCCCCATCCAGTTCCTGCAGAGGCGACGTACTGTAGGCTGACATGGGCTCTTTGAGTCCGGGATACAAGCGTCGAATCGCATCTTTCTCGAAGGATGAGGGCTTGCCATAAGGACTGGCTGTCGGGCTGCCCAGGGTACGCGTCCATTTAGCGACACCAGGCGGCGATTCAATTTCCACCTCAGGCGATGCCGCTTCAGCGAAACTTTCTTTATTCACGACAACAGCAGCGGTCACTGCGGCACCGCTACGCAACAGAAAATTGCGTCGACTTGATCTGGGATCCAGGCTCTTCTGCGGGTTCAATGATGCTGCTGCGGTTTCTTGTGCCGCTGTCTCTAGGTCGTTCATTGTTATCTCCGTCACCATTATTATGATCAATTCATGCACAGTTGACATCCTCCCCTCCCTAAAGGATGGGGATTCCTACTGCCTTAACCGGTGAGGGCAAGTGCTTCGGTGGGTTCCTGTTTCACAGAGGCCGCACAAGAACCAACCGCATTCTTATGTCTGACTACCTCTCCGCAGGCTGCTACGCGGTGTCCCCGCGCCAAAATATTAATCGCACCAACATGATCAG
>JAEWHK010000060.1 GCA_023387815.1 Pseudomonadota bacterium | reverse complement strand
GCCCTGCCATGACGTCCGGTTTTGGTCCGCCAGCGTCACGCCAGGCCTCATACATGGCCACACTGCAGGCCAGCATGACAGGCTGGGTATTGACGGTCAGATTCAGGTCTTCTGCCGGTCCCTGTTCCACCAGGGCACGCAGATCCTGATCCAGTGCAGCAGAAGCGCGCTGCATGGCGTTATCGACAACAGCGTTGCCCGTCCAGCCGGCAAGCATGCCAACGGTTTGCGAACCCTGTCCGGGAAATACGAATGCAAGTTTCATAATTGTCTTTGTCGAAATAAAAATTCAGAAACGAACCAGTACGGAGCCCCAGGTGAAGCCGCCACCGACGCCCTGCATAAGCACCAGATCACCTTTTTTGATACGACCATCACGGCGCGCAACATCCAGCGCCAGCGGCACGCTGGCCGCCGAGGTATTGGCATGATCGCCCACGGTAGCCACGACTTTTTCGGATTTGATACCCAGCTTGCGTCCCAGAAAATCGATGATCCGGATATTGGCCTGATGAGGCACCATCCAGTCAATATCGCTGACTTCGACACCCGCCTTTTCGCATACCTGGCGCGCGGATTTGTCCAGCACGGTGACGGCCTGTTTGAACACGGACTGACCGTCCATGCGCAGGAAGGGATCGCCTGTCACCTTGCCGTTTTCAATGCGACCGGCTGTGTTCAGAATGGTATGTAGAGAACCGTCGGCATTGAGCTGCGAGGCCAGGATGCCAGGCTCTTCAGAGGCTTTGAGCACAACAGCACCGGCACCGTCACCGAAAAGCACGCAAGTGCCCCGGTCATCCCAGTCCAGAATTCGGGAAAAGACTTCGGTACCGATAACCAGTGCGTTACGGGCGTTGCCGGCGCGAATAAAGCTGTCGGCTGTCGCCAGCGCATAGACAAAACCACTACAGACAGCCTGAACATCGAATGCAGCGCCGCCCTTGGCGCCCAGGCGCGACTGTATCAGGCAGGCGGTACTGGGGAAAATATAGTCAGGTGTGGACGTGGCGACAATGATGAGGTCCAGATCGGCGGCTTCCAGCCCCGCATCCTGGAGTGCCTTTTGCGCTGCCAGAAAACCCAGCTCACTGGAAGTGACGCCGGGATCGGCCAGGTGCCGCTGGTGAATTCCGGTACGCGTAACAATCCATTCGTCGGAGGTCTCGATCCCCCGCTGAGCCATCTCCTGAGCCAGCATCGTGTTGGTGACACATTTTGGAGGCAAATAGCTGCCCGTACCCACGATGGTTGAATAAGTCATGTATGGCTCCGAAGACAAATTGAATAAGTAAAGCAGGCAATTTTATAGTTTTTATGACTATTATGCGCTGCTTTCCGAATTTTTTGAGCGAATGAGCTGACTGATTTGCTGGACAGAGTTGGAGGTTTTCTCCAGCAGTTTACTGGCAACGGCCTCACGCGCGCGCTCGAGCGCAACGGTATAGGCATAGATATCGGCAGAGCCATGACTTTTGATCACCACGCCGCGCAACCCGAGCAGTGAGGCCCCATTATGGTTGCGGGAATCGACCTTGCTGCGGAAGCGGTTGAGTACCGGTCTGGCAACCAGTCCTGCTCCCATGGTGAGCGGATTACGCATGAATTCGCCACGAATCATGTTACCGATCATTTTGGACAGGCCTTCAATGGATTTGAGTACCACGTTACCCACGAAACCGTCACACACCACAACATTGGTGGTGCCCTTGAAGATATCGTCTCCTTCTACGTTGCCGTAGAAGTTCAGATTGCTGGCGCGCAGCAGTTCCGCTGCTTCCTTGACCACGTCGTTGCCTTTAATGGCTTCCTGGCCAATATTGAGAAGACCAATACTGGGGTTTTCAATATGATCGACAGACTGCGACAGCGCCGCGCCCATGATGGCAAATTCTAGAAGATGTTCGGCAGTGCAGTCTACGTTGGCGCCAAGATCCAGCATGGTGGTCGTGCCGCCCAGCTGATTCGGTATGGCCGTGGCAATGGCAGGACGATCTATGCCATCGAGCGTTTTGAGCACATAGCGCGAAATCGCCATCCAGGCACCGGTATTGCCGGCAGAGACGCAGGCATCGGCGCGACCTTCCTTGACAGAGGTGACGGCGACGCGCATGGACGAATCCTTTTTCTTGCGCAGGGCAATGTCTACCGGGTCGTCCATGGTAACAACCTCGGACGCCGGTACGATTTCGAACTGATTGGGATTTGCGGGACGAGCCTCTTTCAGGGCAGCCTCTACCTGATCGGGCAGACCTGCCAGCAGAAAGGTGGTGTCAGGATACTTTGCGGCGACCTGAACGGCCGCCGGCACAGTGACGGGAAGGCCGTGATCGCCCCCCATACAATCGATTGCGATTCTGATCACGATAAATAAAGATGTCCGTTTCGGTTGAAAGTGGCTGAGGTCAGCATCTTAGCGGATGATAACCGATGGTGCACACTTCCCCTTGCGAATGATGCGGAACTTATTCGTCGTTTTTGGTTTTCAGAACTTTGCGACCACGATAAACGCCGTTAGGGCTGATGTGGTGACGCAGATGCAGTTCACCCGTTGTAGGCTCAATGGCTGTAGGGGGTGTTGTCAGAAAATCGTGCGAACGGTGCATACCGCGCTTTGAAGGTGTCTTTTTGTTTTGTTGAACGGCCATGATGACTCCGAAAATAAAACTGCACAACCCGAAAA
>JAEWHK010000027.1 GCA_023387815.1 Pseudomonadota bacterium | reverse complement strand
TTCACAAAGGTCTACCTATGGTGGTTATTCGTCTGGCCCGCGGTGGCTCAAAAAAACGTCCGTTCTACAATCTGGTTGCTGCTGATTCACGCAACCGTCGCGATGGCCGTTTCATCGAGCGCGTTGGCTTTTACAATCCTGTTGCCAAAGAAGGCACAGAAGCACTGCGCGTTGCCCTTGACCGCGTTACGCACTGGGTTGACAACGGCGCTCAGCTGTCTCCTGCTGTTGCCCGTCTGGTTAAAGAATACTCAGCAAAAGCAACCAACGCCTGATGCAGTGTGCCGATTGGCTTGAATCACAAGTCAGTCTGTGACGCGCAGCCAGGTTTATGTATTGCTGAAAGTTTTGTATTGAAACTATGCATCTGAACCGGGCGTCAGTGTTGTTTATGTGGGTGTCCTGATAGACACCAAGCTGGCTCAGGCCCTGGCGATTCGCCGGGGCTTTGCCATTTGCGCTGTGTTTTCTCGTGTTTTCCCGTATTTTCCAATAGCGTGGTATTTTCTTATAGCACTGTGTTTGCCGTTAGCGTTTTTGCTGTCGGACCGTGCGACGGCATGACCGGAGTATGATTCCGTTGGGCCCATTGACCCTGACTGGTCTGGTACGAGCGCGGCGGTGTTGTTAAGATTCGCTTTTTTTCACAATTTATTGCCTGGAGCCCGCATGAGTGCAGCACCCGAGGATCTGGTTGAACTTGGCCGTATCGTTTCTGCCTACGGCGTAAAAGGTATGGTGAAGATTCAGCCTTATACCGACGATCGAAGTGCGCTCCTGGATATCGGTGAGTGGTGGCTTGCACGCGTTTCTCCACGCGACGGGTCACTGCAGACGGCGCATAGCCGGGTAAAAGCCCAGCGCGTACGGGAGCAGGGTAGTGATCTGGTTGCGGCGCTCGAGGGCGTTACGGACCGGGATCAGGCCGAAGCCATGAAAGGCACATCGGTTTTCGCTCAGCGCAGCCTGTTTCCATCCGCTCCTGAAGATGAATACTATTGGGTTGATCTGATAGGAAGTCACGTTTATCTGGAACAGACTGGCGAGCTGGCTGGCGTTGTTCTGGAAGTCATGGACAATGGCGCGCATGGCGTACTGCGCGTCGGTCGTCATCAGTTGAGCGAGCAAAATGAGCCTGCCCCGATTCTGGATGCCAAAGGTCGCGTACGGGAATGGCTGGTTCCGTTTGTCAGCGAGCATGTCCCTGAAGTTGATGTGGCAAATCGTCGCATCGTTACCCGATTCCCGCTGGATTTCTGATGCGCTTTGACGTCATCACGCTTTTTCCTGAGCTGTTCACCGCAGTCAGTGATTCTGGCGTAACGGGAAGGGCGCACCGTCAGGGCATCTGGTCGCTCAATACCTGGAACCCCAGAGACTACACCAGTGATGTCCATAAAACCGTTGATGATCGACCTTACGGTGGCGGGCCGGGCATGGTTATGCTCAGTCAGCCGCTGGAGCATGCACTGAACGCTGCCCGGCGACAGCAGGAAACCGAAGGCGCACCGCGCCTGCCCCTTATTCTGATGAGTCCGGCAGGAAGGCGCTTTGATCAGACGGTCGCTCACGAACTCGCGCAGCGACCCGGCGCAATACTGCTTTGCGGCCGTTATGAGGGCATAGATCAGCGTTTTATCGATCAATATGTGGACGAAGAATTGTCCATAGGCGATTTCGTGCTTTCAGGTGGAGAAATTGCCGCCATGGCTGTGATGGATGCAGTCGTCCGTCTGTTGCCCGAGGTGCTGCATACCGCAGACTCTGCCATTCAGGATTCCTTTCAGTCTTCCATATCCGGCCTGCTCGACAGTCCGCATTACACACGGCCCGACAATTTTAACGATGTGCCGGTGCCGGCCGTCCTGTCCTCAGGGCATCATAAAAACATTGCCCGCTGGCGGCGCGAGGCGTCGCTGCGGCTCACCGCAAGGCGCCGCCCGGATCTGATTGAAGCCGCCCGGGAAAAGGGCTGGCTGACCCGCGAAGACGAAGCGTTTCTGAAGACGTTGTCCTAGGCAGACCAACCATTAACTCTGGGGAAGCCGACAGGGTTTTTGCTTTGGCTTATTACTGGCGGTATTATTATTGCTTAGTCAATTAATTGCTTGTGAGGCCCTTGTGATTCCTTTTTCCGTACTCGATCTGTCCCCCGTCAATGAAGGCGAAACTACCGGAGACGCCTTGCGTCATTCCCTCAAACTGGCTCAGACAGCAGAGAACCTGGGATATCGTCGTTTCTGGATGGCCGAACATCACAATATGCCGGGCATAGCCAGTGCGGCGACCTCGGTGGCTCTCGGTTTTATTGCCGGCGGCACCGAGCGTATCCGTGTCGGTTCCGGCGGTGTCATGCTCCCCAATCATTCGCCTCTGGTCATTGCAGAGCAGTTCGGGACCCTGGCATCGCTGTACCCGGACCGCATCGATCTTGGTCTGGGCAGGGCGCCGGGAACAGATATGACAACGGCACGAGCGCTTCGCCGCGATATTCATGCTGCAGCAGAGCGTTTTCCGGAAGATGTGCAGGAATTGCGTGAGTATTTCGAAGAGGTTCGGCCAGGACAGGCTGTCCGTGCCGTGCCTGGCGCAGGATTGCGTGTGCCGCTCTGGCTTCTGGGCTCCAGTCTGTACAGTGCGCAACTGGCGGCGCATCTGGGTTTGCCATTTGCTTTTGCTTCGCACTTTGCGCCGACTGATCTCATGCCTGCGCTATCAATCTATCGGGCTCGCTTCCAGCCTTCGGCGTATCTGGAGAAACCCTATGCCATGGCCTGTGTGAACGTGATTGCGGCTGATACCGATGAAGAGGCCCGCTATCACTTCACTTCCATGCAGCTGGCGTCCGTTCAGTTGTTCCGGGGCAAACCCGGAAAAATGCCGCCGCCGGTCAGGGACCTGGATGCGCTGATTACGCCGATGGAAAAGGCAGGGGTAGAGCAGAAGCTGGCTTATTCGATGGTGGGCTCGCCCGAGACAGTCCGACACGGCCTGCAGCAATTCATCAGTACCACAGGCGTGGATGAGCTCATGATCACATCACGCATCTTTGATATTCCAACAAGGCTCAAGTCTCTGGCACTGACGGCACCTATCTTCTCCGAAGCGACAGTCTGACCAGTTTCTGGCTTTCGAAGAAGTGATTTGACAGGCCGGCTTGCGGTTCTGGTGTGCATTGCAACAACAGACGTCACGCATTGCACCTTAATGGTGCACAAAATGCGTCGCTGTTGTGCTCTGCACTAAAAATTTGGCGTTTTGCTATTTTCACTTGAAATTAAAGCGTGTATGATTTAAGTATCACCCACGTGATTCAGTCCATGGTTCTTAGCATCTTGATTATTAAGAAAAAATCGCTATATAACTCACATCGGAACATAAATATTTCTTGCCTTTCTTAGGGTTTTCCATCACACTATATGGCTATGGTCACTAAAGTTCTATTTGTATGTATGGGCAGTATCTGTCGCTCTCCCGCAGCGGAGGGGGTCTTTCGTCGCCTTGTCGAAGAGGCTGGGCTGCAGGACTCCATCACGACGGACTCGGCCGGGACTCAGGACTACCATATTGGTGATCCACCGGATGGGCGTGCTCAGCTGGTTTCGCGCAAGCGCGGTTACGACATTTCACAATGCCGTGCACGCCAGGTGACGCCGAATGATTTCAAGGAATTTGACCTCATTCTGGCCATGGACTGGGATAATCTGTCGTATTTGCAGCAGATCTGTCCCAAGCCGCAGCAGCACAAGCTGATGCTTCTGATGCGTTTTGCGAACGATTACGAAGAGGCGACCGTACCGGATCCCTATTACGGGGGCCTGGACAGCTTCACTCGTATGCTCGACTACCTGGAAGACGCCTGTCAGGGCGTTTTTGAGATAATCAGCAAGCGCGTCAAGCAATATCAGGCTGCCTAGCCCTTTTAGTCCGGAAGCCCGCTTAGTCATCAGTCAATGTGTCGGCAGACCATCCCGGTTGTGCCTGTGACACAACATCCCAATCTGGTGACTCATCCCATCGCGTGTCGCATAAGAACTCGCAACACATGGGATACGGGAGTATCAGAGTCCTCCCATAAGTCCCGCCAGAAATTCCCCCTGTTTTTTGCATTGCAGAAATCCCTAGTAATTTACTGGGGAATTTGCTATACTTGACTAAATTACTCAGTTTATTGGCAAAGGATTCGCTATGCGTCTTACTACAAAAGGTCGTTTTGCTGTAACCGCCATGATTGATCTCGCCCTACGCCAGAATTCAGGGCCCATCACGCTTGCGGCAATCAGCGAGCGTCAGAATATTTCCCTGTCTTACCTGGAGCAGCTGTTTGGAAAGCTGCGTCGGCATGAACTGGTGGACAGCGTGCGCGGCCCGGGCGGTGGCTATACGCTGGCAAAGTTTGCCCGTGAAATTACCATTGCCGACATTATTTTTGCGGTCGATGAACCCATTGATGCCACCAGCTGTGGCAGCAAAACGGACTGTTCTACCGGCAAGAATGGTGCGCTTAGTGGGAAATGTATGACGCATGATTTATGGACTCGACTGAACCGGACTGTCGTAGATTATCTGGACTCGGTATCGCTGCAGGATCTGGTTGATCAACAGCGTATGCGCCAGCTTGAACATCAGTCTGATGCCCCGGTAGTACAAATGAAAAAAACACCTGATGCCCTGGCATCCGTTATCGCTTAAACAGTGGAGTATAGAATGCGTAAATTACCCGTTTATCTGGACTATTCAGCAACCACCCCGGTTGACCCTGAGGTAGTTGAGAAAATGGTGCCATGGCTTTACGAAGAATTTGGAAATCCGGCCTCCCGCAGCCATGCGTTCGGCTGGAGTGCAGAAGAAGCCGTCGAGAATGCCCGCAAGCAGGTCGCAGACCTGGTCAACGCCGATCCTCGCGAAATCGTATGGACCTCTGGCGCTACGGAATCCAATAACCTGGCCATCAAAGGTGCAGCCAATTTCTACAAGGAACGCGGCAAACATCTGATCACCGTAAAAACAGAACACAAGGCAGTGCTGGACACCATGCGCGAAATGGAGCGCCAGGGTTTTGAAGTGACCTACCTGAATGTGCAGGAAAACGGTCTGCTCGACATGGAAACGCTCAAAGCAGCGATTCGCCCCGACACGACGCTGATTTCCGTTATGTACGTGAATAACGAAATTGGGGTCATTCAGGATATTCCTGCCATTGGTGAACTCTGTCGTGAAAAAGGCATTATTTTCCACGTAGACGCGGCACAGGCCACGGGCAAGGTAGATATCGATCTGTCCACGCTGAAAGTGGATCTCATGTCGTTTTCTGCACATAAAACTTACGGCCCCAAAGGAATTGGTGCCCTGTACATCCGTCGCAAACCGCGTATTCGTATCGAAGCGCAAATCCACGGTGGCGGTCATGAACGTGGTTTCCGTTCAGGCACACTGGCGACACATCAGATTGTCGGCATGGGCGAAGCCTTCCGTCTGGCCAAGGAAAAAGGCCATGCGGAAAATGAACGCATCCGTGCTCTGCGCGATCGGTTGTGGAACGGCTTGTCCAGCATCGAAGAAGTGTATCTGAATGGGGATATGGACAAACGCGTACCGCATAATCTGAACGTGAGCTTCAATTACGTTGAAGGCGAATCGCTGATCATGGCGATCAAGGAACTGGCGGTTTCCAGTGGCTCTGCCTGTACCTCTGCCAGTCTTGAACCCTCATACGTGCTGCGCGCCCTGGGCCGCAACGATGAACTGGCTCACAGTTCCATTCGCTTTACCATCGGACGCTTCACGACAGAGGAAGAAATCGATTACGCTGTCGAGCTGATCAAATCACGTGTCGACAAACTGCGCGATATGTCTCCGCTTTGGGAAATGGCCAAGGAAGGCATCGATCTGAACAGTGTTCAGTGGGCTGCGCATTAACAGTTTCAGGAGAAATTATCATGGCATACAGCAATAAAGTTCTTGATCACTATGAAAATCCACGTAACGTCGGTTCCTTTGAAAAGGGCGATGAGTCTGTAGGTACCGGTATGGTTGGCGCGCCCGCCTGTGGCGATGTCATGAAGCTGCAGATCAAGGTGAACAAGGAAGGCGTCATTGAAGATGCGCGATTCAAAACCTATGGTTGTGGTTCGGCTATTGCATCCAGTTCGCTGGTGACCGAGTGGGTCAAAGGCAAAACACTGGATCAGGCTCTGGATATCCGCAACAAGCAGATCGCCGAAGAACTGGCATTGCCTCCCGTAAAAATTCACTGTTCCATTCTGGCCGAAGATGCCATCAAGGCAGCGGTTCAGGATTACAAAGAAAAACATACGGTTTGAGCATTATGGCAATTACCCTGACTCCGAAAGCGGCGCAGCACATTGATCGCTACCTCCAGAAACGAGGGAAGGGGATTGGCCTGCGCCTTGGGGTGCGTACCACCGGTTGTTCTGGTATGGCCTATAAACTGGAATATGTCGACGAAGCCGACAATGCCGATCAGGTCTTTGAAAGCCACGGCGTGAAGGTATTCGTTGACGCAAAAAGCCTGCCTTATATCGATGGCACACAGCTCGATTACGCCCGTGAAGGATTGAACGAAGGATTCAAATTCACCAATCCCAATGAGAAAGCCAGCTGCGGCTGTGGCGAATCATTTACGGTGTAAGCGTGACAGAAACGGCGGCATCCCATTTCGCATTATTCGGACTTCCTCAGCAATTCGCGCTTTCCGTGCCTGAACTGGATCAGGCATGGAAAACGGTTTCTGCCCGCGTCCATCCGGATCGTTTTTCTACCGCATCGGCTGCCGAAAAAAGGGTGGCCATGCAGTGGTCATCACGCATCAACGAAGCCTACCATGTCCTGAAAAATCCCCTGAACCGGGCGCGCTATCTTTGCGAACTGGCAGGGGCCGACGTGGGTGCAGAAAACAATACTGCCATGGCGCCGCAGTTTCTGATGGCGCAAATGGAGTGGCATGAAGAACTCGATGCACTGCGTGAGAATCCCGATCCGCAACGGGTGACCGATTTTATGCAGTCGCTGGAGCAGGCCGAATCTGCGCTGTACAGCGAGCTGGAAACGCTGATAGACGAACAGAAAGACATTCCGGCGGCCACGCAGAAAGTGCGCGAGGGCATGTTCATCTCCAAAATTCATCAGGACGCAAAGTCGTTATTGCGTCCCACAAGATAATTCCTGAAAAGCATGGCACTCTTACAGATTTCCGAACCCGGAGACTCTCCGGTTCCCCATCAACGCCGCTTTGCTGTCGGTATCGACCTGGGCACGACCCATTCGCTGGTCGCGGCGGTTCGCAACAGTATTCCCGATGTTCTGGCCGATGAAGACGGCAGGACGCTGCTTCCTTCCGTGGTGCATTACCAGGAAGGCCAGGGCGTGGAGATCGGCTACCCTGCCGTGCGCAAGCAAAATAGTGATCCGCTCAATACCATGGTGTCTGTCAAACGATTGATGGGGCGCTCGTATGAAGAAGCAGTGACCATGAAGTTGCCTTACGAGTTTGCCGAAGGTGAGGGAACAGTTCGCATACGCACCCGGCAGGGCGAGAAAACACCGGTAGAGGTGTCTGCACAGATACTGGCCAAGCTGCGCCAGCGTGCCGAAGACGTGCTGGGTGACGATCTTGTCGGCGCTGTGATTACGGTACCTGCCTATTTTGATGATGCGCAGCGCCAGGCGACGCGGGACGCGGCACAGCTGGCCGGACTCAATGTGCTGCGCCTGCTCAATGAGCCCACCGCCGCCGCCATTGCCTATGGTCTGGACAATGCATCGGAAGGTCTTTTCGCCGTGTATGACCTGGGCGGCGGAACCTTTGATATCTCCATCCTGCGTCTGAGTCAGGGCGTTTTTGAAGTAGTGGCTACCGGTGGCGATACGCAGCTGGGTGGTGACGACTTTGACGAGGCCATTGTTGCCGATATCATGAAGCACCACAGCCAGGAAACGCTTTCCATGGCCGACCGTCGGCTTCTGTTGTCCCGGGCGCGTCAGGTGCGCGAAAAACTGTCGGGCACCAGCAAGTCGGCATTTGAGGTGTCGCTCTCAAGCGGACTGAACATCGACCAGATGTTCCCGCAAAATCACTTTGAAAACATTACGCGCCATCTGGTCAACCGGAGTCTGGCGCTGGTGGATGAAGTCCTGCATAGTGCCAATCTCACGCCGCAGCAGATCAATGGCGTGGTACTGGTAGGCGGCGCCACGCGCATGCCTGTCATCCGTAACCGGGTACGTGAATTCTTTGACCAGCAGCCGCTGACCGATCTGGATCCTGACAAAGTTGTCGCCCTGGGTGCGGCTCGTCAGGCGCATCTGCTGGCCGGCAATCGCGCTCCAGGCGAAGACTGGCTGCTGCTCGATGTCACGCCGCTCTCCCTGGGCCTTGAAACCATGGGTGGCCTTGTCGAAAAAATCATTCCGCGCAACAGTACTATTCCGGTAGCCAGAGCACAGGAATTCACGACGTACAAAGACGGTCAGACCGCCATGAGCATCCATGTGCTGCAGGGTGAACGCGATCTGGTGAGCGACTGCCGATCTTTGGCACGTTTCGAACTGCGCGAAATTCCGCCCATGGTGGCTGGTGCCGCGCGTATTCGGGTCACATTTCAGGTTGATGCCGACGGACTGCTCAGTGTGAGTGCTGCCGAGCAAAGTACAGGGAAAGTGGCAGAAATCACCGTTAAACCTTCCTACGGCCTGACTGACGAACAGATCACCACAATGCTGCAGGAAAGCATGCAGAACGCTGGTGAAGATGCAGAGCAGCGCATGTTGCGCGAACAGCAGGTGGATGCCCGCCAACTGGCAGATTCGGTGAAAGCGGCACTGGAAAAAGACGGCGATTTGCTCAGTGAAGATGAGATCCGGGAAATTACGGCGCATATAGAAACGCTTTCCGGCTTGTCTGACACGGACGATATCGTCGATTGGCGCGAGGCCACAGACCGCCTGGCCAAATCCACAGAGGCTTTTGCGGCGCGCCGTATGGATAGAAGCATTCGCGATGCGCTTGCCGGCAAAACGCTTGATGATATTGCCTGAATAATAAGTTAATGGACCCCGACCTATGCCAAAAATAACCGTATTGCCGCATCCCGATGTATGCCCAGAGGGAGCGATCATTGAGGATGCCCCGGAAGGCACTTCCATTTGTCGTATTCTCCTGGATAATCACATAGAAATCGAGCATGCGTGCGAATTGTCCTGTGCCTGCACGACCTGCCATGTTGTCGTGAAGGAAGGTTTCAATTCACTGGAAGATGCCTCTGATGACGAAGAGGATTTGCTGGATAAAGCCTGGGGTCTGACGTCGGTATCACGCCTGTCATGCCAGGCGATTGTGGCGGATGAGGATCTGGTCGTGGAAATTCCCAAGTACACCATCAATCACGCCAAGGAAAATCATTAAGCGCCACGGCTGAACAGGCTCGCCAATGCGAGACAGCATTGGTTCAATTAATGGGCATGGTTGAAGGCTTCTTTGGGGCAAAAAACACCCATCACACCTGTAATCGTGGTCGGAGGAACGGGGTGGTTGTCGCGCTGGATTGCAGGAGTGGCAACCACCTGTGTACTAGATCCCGTAAGCAGCAGCAACAGAATCAGAAAAAAATGGCTGGGTTTCATGAACTGGACTCGGTCTTTGCGTCCGTCAATTATAAAACGTCTGCCATCGAGCCGAACTAATCGTTTTCGCTAGGAGCGGGTTTACGCTTAGTCCGGCATCACCTGATCCGGCTCTACTCTCATTCCAGTCTCACATCTGATCTGGCTTAATATCTGAACTGGTTTAAAGTTGAACTAGTTAAGCGTCGGGTCAGGCCTTTTGCCTGACCCGAGCCCGTTCAGATTTTCATGGACGTTTCTTTCCCCGTCAGATAACCCACGGCGGCGCTGAATCGATCGTGATAGTTTTCGTTGATGAGCGGGGCAACCTTGTCCTTGATGACATCGTGCAGACCGGGTTTTCCACCTTTTCCTTTCTCCCAGTCACCGGCGTGCTGGAAATTGCTCATGATGTACGTCCAGCCATTGAGTTCATCGACGGATTGCAGACCTGTCGATTCTGCGCCGGCCGGACAGGAAAGCAGCCGAACCAGTGATTTGGTATCCACGTTATAGGCCCAGAGGAAATTGTTCACATGCGTTCCGCTGTCTTCACCAATGAACAGCGTGCGCAGTTTTTCCGAGAACTTAATGTTATCGGGATTGGCTATCCTGTCTGCGTTGGCCGTATTGCCCAGCGCATCGGGTGTTTTCAGGTCCTCGCCTACCAGTTCTGCGGGTGGTTTCATATCTACCGGTACCCAGGCGCTGGTTATTGGCTTGTCGTTATTGTCTTTCTGACCATCTTTCAGATTCAGGGCATAGACAGCGCCGGCATACGGGCCCTGTACCTTGATGTCGCCGGATCCATCGAGCATGGCATCACGCACATAGGACATGGCCGAATAGGCAATTTTATCTTTGGCGTTGACGGTTGTTCCTTCCATTTTGGAAAAACCCATGCTGCCGCCGACGAGTGCGGCATAGCGGTGCGTTTCCAGGAATGCCGAGGCCTTTTCCATACCCGGTTTGACTTTGATCCAGTTCACTTTTTTGTCAAAATGAATTTTGTGGAAACTGTCATCGGACGGATCCTCTGTTTTGACTTCCATGATGTCTTCGGGTTTGAGCTTATCGGCCAGCGCCTTGATTTCGTCACTGGTGGCGTGACCAAGATGAATCCAGGTCAGATCGGCCGAGCCAGGGCCTTCGCCGCTGGTCTGATGCCATTTGGCCACGTAAAGATTTCCCGCAGACAGATCCGCTTCCTGATCCGCGACAAACATGAAGAGTCCGCCGTTGTTTGCATCATCGCCCATCAGGGCTGTGCGTTTATCCGGCATGACCTGGATCAGCTCGTGGGAAATACGACCCAGATTGAAGTGCTTTTTGATGCTGCCGGTGCCGTCAGGGTTCACAGTGACCTCGGGCATATGGCCGTAGTGATAGGGGTTGGCTTTTTTCTCGTCACCAAAAAGCGCCTTGCTGAATCCCTTGAATTCGTCGTTTTTGGTGATTTTGAAAGCGTCGGGTTCGTACTCTTCGCTGGAAAGATGCGTGTTCCAGGGCGAGAGTGAGGCGCCACAGGTGATCCAGAGTCCATGGACGCTGGACGTATCAACGTTGTGATATTTCACAAGTGACAGATGGCCGGTTTCGGGATCCTGATCCAGCGTCAGGACGGCAATAGGCGAGGGCAGTTTGCCGTACATATCGTCGCCATTCAGGTTGCGCGTTGTGTATTCAAACTGCACGACAGCAAATACGGTATTTCCTTTCACACCATCAACGCTGGCTTTTTCCAGCTTCAGTAATGATGTGCCATCCGGACTGTCAGAGAAAATCTGCCGCTCCTTGCCTGCAACGGAATTGTCCATGATCGGTTTGTTATTGATGTCAAAGTAACCGCCGGCAATCACGTCCTGACCGTTGTCGCCGGGGACTTTGTCACCAGTCAGAAAAAAAGGTTTGTACGCGAGTTCAAAGGTGCTCTCGGTTTTGTCATCCCAGTGGATCCGTAGCGAAGAACCTACGGTGGTCTCAGCCAGCGCAGCTGGATTATCCAGTGCTGGTGCGGCCATGCCCACAAACTCTGCAGAGACAAATGCCTTCCGGACCGCATCGGCAGTTTTGGCAGTGGCAACGCCTGCCAGGCTGCCCAGAACACCTGTGGTCAGAGGAAGCATGGGTGCAGTCGCCAGCACTTTCAGACTGCGGCGGCGGGAGGAAGAGAACAGAGCGGGTTTCATATCGCATTATCCGGTTGACAATAATGCGGGGATATTACAGGTTTAATATGACAGCAATTTGTACGTTTCCTGAACGCTACGTGTACCGTGCACCTCTTGTGATCATGGCAATGGCATACAAGATACGACGCTGCCTAAGGGAAACGACACTGATAAAAGTGGGGCGCATCGCAGAAGCATAAAAAAACTGCACCGCCAACGTCGGTCATCCAACGTTGAGGGTGCAGCTTGCGACATCCGCATGAATTGCGTATCAGTCTTCCTTGCGCAGATGCGGGAAGAGCAGAACGTCACGAATGGTCGGACTGTCTGTCAGCAGCATGATGTAGCGATCAATACCTATACCGCAACCGCCTGCTGGGGGCATGCCGTATTCCAGCGCACGAATGTAATCGGCATCATAGAACATGGCTTCCTCATCGCCGGCATCCTTGGCGGCAACCTGAGCCTGGAAGCGGGCGGCCTGGTCTTCCGGATCATTCAGTTCCGAAAAGCCGTTGGCAATTTCACGTCCCGTAATGAACAGTTCGAACCGCTCTGTAATTTCCGGATTGCTGTCGGAAGCACGCGCCAGGGGAGAAACCTCAACCGGATAATCGATGATGAAGGTTGGATTCCACAATTGTGATTCGGCGGTTTCTTCGAACAATGCCAGCTGCAAAGCACCCAGGCCTGCGCGTGACAGTACCGGTCCAGCGACCTCTGCACCCAGTCTGCGCAGCTCATTGCGAAGGAAGTCTGTATCTTTCAGTTGTGATTCGGAATAGCCATCGGCATATTTGAGAATGGCCTGCGTGATGGTAAGCCGGTCAAATGGCTTGCCAAGATCCAGCGGCTTGCCCTGATGCTCAAGCAGTGCGCTACCGGTCGCTTCAATGGCTACATCGCGCAGCAATTTCTCCGTAAAGTCCATGAGCCACCGGTAATCGGTGTAGGCCGCATAGAACTCCATCATCGTGAATTCCGGATTGTGCCGTGGGCTGACACCTTCGTTCCTGAAATTTCGGTTGATTTCAAAGACACGTTCAAAACCGCCTACCACAAGGCGTTTCAGATAGAGCTCCGGTGCGATACGCAAAAACATCTGCATATCCAGCGCATTGTGATGCGTAATAAACGGTTTGGCTGCGGCACCTCCGGGGATCGGATGGAGCATGGGTGTTTCCACCTCAAGGAAGCCAGCTTCGTTCATCTGTGCGCGCATTGCCGCAATCGCCTTGCTGCGCACTTTGAAGGTATTGCGCGACGTCTCTGTCATGATCAGGTCGACGTAACGCTGACGATAGCGCAATTCCTGATCCGCGATGCCGTGAAATTTATCGGGCAGGGGACGCAGGGATTTGGAAATCAGATTGACAGATTCAGCATGAATCGACAGCTCGCCCTTGTTGGTTTTGAAAACACGTCCGCTGACGCCGATGATATCGCCGATGTCCCAGCTCTTGAACTGTTCATAGACCTCTTCACCCACGCCTTTTTTGTCCAGATAGATCTGGATGCGGCCACTGGCATCCTGTATGGTCGCGAAGCTGGCCTTGCCCATGACGCGTTTGAGCATCATGCGACCGGCCACGCGCGCAGGATTTGCCTGTGGATCCAGTGTTTCCTTATCGAACTGATCAAACTGATCGTGCAGGGCCTGGGCCTTGTGCTCAGGCTTGAAGCTATTGGGATAGGCGACGCCGGCAGAGCGCAGGCGTGACAGTTTGCCGCGCCTCTCGGCGATCAGTTTGTTTTCGTCCACTTCGGTGACGGGTGCGTCTTTTTGAGAGTCGTTCATAAGATTGCTGATATTCTGCGTTGTCTGTCATGCGTAGTTGCCCGACAGGATGATTCGTTGGCAGTGCTCTGACGCAGCGGGAAGTGTGAACTCCAGCGCGCCAGCGATTGCCGGGTGTTAGTTGTACTGCCGAATGTCGTCGATTTCCTTGCTGGCGAAATCATCGCTGTTGATATAGCGGATAATTTTCTCCGCAACGGCTTGCGGACTGGCCAGCGCGCCGGTGTCGTTCAGCGTCTTGAATCTGTCCAGATCCGGAAAATCCTGTGCCGCCGTGGAACGGATGTCCTGCTGCATGGTGGTATCGATCACGCCGGGTGCAAGTGAGACCAGTCTGGCCCGCGGGGCTTCCAGGCGCGCAACACGCGTGTACATGTCCAGCGCTGCCTTGGTTGCACAGTAGACGCCCCAACCCGCCGTGGGTGAGCGTCCTGCACCCGAGGAAATATTCACAACCTGAACATCGGCGTCCAGATGTTTGGTCGCGCGCAACAGGGCGGTGGTCATCAGCATGGCACTGGTCACATTCAGATTGAACGTGTCTGACACTGCCACGGCATCTTTGAGTGTATCGAACTGGCCAACCGGACCCAGGGAACCCGCATTGTTGATCAGCAGGTATCGGCTGGCGGTCAGATCCAGTGGCGTAAAAATGCCCAGAGCCGCCGCTTCGATATGCTGCACGTCGGACAGGTCATGCCCGTAGTGCACGTGATGACAGCCGGATGCCTGCGCAATCTGCGCGGTTTGCTCATCGCTGTTGCGCGAAACGGTAATCAATTGCTGTACGCTGGCAGCCAGTTGCCGGGCCAGTGCAGCACCGAGCCCGCGTGAGGCGCCGGTTACAATCGCAATGGTTCCGCTCATATCAGACTCCCTGTTTCAGGCTGGCTTCGATGAATGGATCCAGATCGCCATCCAGCACTTTTTGCGTATTGGATATCTCTACGTTGGTCCGCAGATCCTTGATCCGGCTGTTATCCAGCACATACGAGCGGATCTGGTGGCCCCAGCCTACATCGGTCTTGGCGTCTTCCAGTTTCTGCTGTTCCGCAAGCCGGTTGCGCATTTCCAGTTCGTACAGTTTGGAGCGAAGCATGGACATGGCTTCTGCCCGGTTGCGATGCTGCGAGCGATCATTCTGACACTGTACGACAATACCACTGGGGATATGAGTAATCCGGACCGCAGAATCGGTTTTGTTGATGTGCTGTCCTCCGGCGCCACTGGCGCGATAGGTATCGACCCTCAGATCAGCGGGGTTTATTTCAATTTCGATGGAATCGTCAATTTCGGGATAGACATAAATACTGGCAAAGGACGTGTGACGACCATTGGATGAGTCAAACGGGCTTTTGCGCACCAATCTGTGTACCCCGCTTTCGGTACGTAAATATCCAAAGGCATATTCGCCTTCTACCTTGATGGTTGCCGATTTGATGCCAGCGACATCGCCATCGGATTCTTCCAGAATCTCGGTTTTGAAATCCTTGCGCTCACAGTATTTCAGATACTGGCGCAGCAGCATGGACGCCCAGTCCTGGGCTTCGGTACCGCCCGCGCCGGCCTGGATGTCAACAAAGCAGTTGAGCGGATCGGCAGGATTGGAAAACATCCGCCGAAATTCAAACCCTTCAATAATGGTTGCATAACCGTTGGCATCTTCCTCGATGGCCACCAGCGTATCGTCATCGTCATCGGCGCTGGCCAGTTCGAACAGCTCCTGCGTGTCC
>JAEWHK010000018.1 GCA_023387815.1 Pseudomonadota bacterium | reverse complement strand
ACGGTATCTAAGCCAACCTAGTTTGGGTAGAAAGATACGGGCATTACCTTCATCAATTTTAAAGCCCTGCGGGAAACGAAATCCTGAGGCATCGCTGCGTTTTTTAAACCGCGGAAAAGAAGATCGCCTGGCAAAGAAATTTTTGTACGCCTTTTCCAGATCTTTGATGGCTTGCTGCAAAGCCTGGCTAGGAGCTTCTAACAACCATGCAAGCTCTTTCTTCCACGATGGCAGTAAATTGGCCAGTTTAACGTAGCTGAATTTATTAGACTTATCAGCCTCATACCAGGTCTTTTGCTGAGCTAAGGCTCGGTTAAACACGAAACGACATGAACCAGCAAAGCGGCGCATCTGGCGCTGCTGCTGGCCATTGGGCATTAGTTCAAATTTGTATGCTTGGAGTCGCTTCATATATACTATATTTATATCCAGTTTCAAGTGTAAAAGCAAGCCATACGGATATAGAAATGCTGCGCATTTCGCGTCTTACATCCCCGCCCTGAACAACGGGGTCTTTCGACGCAGTTGATAAGAAAAAGGAGACCTGTCTTGCTAACACGCCATGCTACCTATGCCGACACCGTATCGGCTACCCACTGGGACATTCCGCAGTACTACAATATCGGCGTTGACGTCTGTGATAAATGGGCTGACGGCTCGGGCCGTATTGCCATTATTCAGGAAAAATCGCCCACAGATATTCGTCAATACAGCTTCGATGACCTGAAAACCTACTCCAATCAGTTTGCACACGTGCTGCAGCAGGCCGGCGTTAAGCAAGGAGACCGCGTGGGCATTCTGCTGGCGCAGGGTGTGGAAACCGCCATTGCCCATATCGCCTGCTACAAGCTGGGTCTGATTGCCATCCCCCTGTTTTCGCTTTTCGGGTCCGACGCGCTGGCCTATCGCCTCTCAAACTCAGGCGCAAAGGCACTGGTGACCAATACAGAAGGCGTGGCAAAATTGGGCACCATCACAGAGCCGCTGCCGGAACTTAAAGTGGTGGTCGATATTGATGCAACCGAGAGCACAGATCACAACCGTAATAGGGATGCAGCCGCTGCGAATGGCGCCGGGGCATCTGACGCCAAAAGCGCAGAGGACGCCAAATCCACGGAAAACGCCCACACAACGCTCGCCTTCTGGCCGTCGCTGCAGTCGCAATCCGCACAGTTCGAGTCTGTGAAAACGCTGGCCGATGATCCGGCCGTCATCATCTATACCTCGGGAACCACGGGTAAGCCAAAAGGGGCCTTGCACGCCCATCGCGTCCTGCTGGGACATCTGCCGGGCGTGGAAATATCCCATAATTTCTTTCCGGAGAATGCGCGGCTGATGTGGACGCCGGCGGACTGGGCATGGATCGGCGGCCTGCTGGATGTGCTGATGCCGTCCCTGCACCATGGTATTCCGGTGCTCGCCTGCCGCTTCTCAAAATTCACAGCAGAAGCGGCCTTTGATTTGATGTCCCGGCATCAGGTCACGCATACCTTTCTGCCGCCCACGGCGCTCAAGATGCTGCGACGACTGGAAAACCCGCGTGATCGCTGGCCGCTGGCGCTGCGCTCCATTGCTAGTGGTGGCGAGAGTCTGGGGCTTGAACTGATCGACTGGGGGCGCCGCAATCTGGACATCACCATCAACGAATTCTATGGTCAGACCGAATGCAATATGCTGGTGTCTTCATGCGCAGATCTTTTCGAACCCAAAATTGGCAGCATGGGCAAAGCAGCGCCAGGCCATGACGTACAGATTGTTGATGACAAAGGGCAGATTTTGCCCGATGGTACAGAAGGCAATATTGGCGTCAGAAAACCCGACCCTGTTATGTTCCTGGGTTATTGGAACAACCCCCAGGCGACGCAGGAAAAATTTGCGGGTGAGTTTCTGGTAACCGGCGACATGGGCGTGCGCGATGAAGACGGCTTCTTCCGCTTCGTGGGTCGTAACGATGATGTGATTACCAGTGCAGGCTATCGAATCGGACCGGGCCCAATCGAAGACTGCATCCTGGGCCATCCCTGCGTCAGCATGGTTGCCGTGGTGGGCCTGCCCGATGATGAACGTACCGAGGCCGTAACCGCATTTGTGATTTTGAATGAAGATGCCGAACCGTCAGAGGCGCTGAAAAAAGAGATTCAGGAACACGTTAAAACGCGGGTCGCCGCCCACGAATACCCGCGGCGCATCTACTTTGTCAATGAATTGCCCATGACCACCACAGGTAAAATCATCCGCAAGGAGCTGCGCAAATTTGTGGAAAAGAATCAGTCAGAGTGAAACAAAGCGGCCTGGAATCAGGCCGCACAATGCTCGATGTTCGGTGCGTGGTGCTTGGGGCTTAATGCCCACTGCAAACAGCGCTTACGTAATGCAGGCTGCCTGGTTTACGGCTCACATCACAGATCGCAAAACTGACGGCAGCTAGCAGAGTAAAACGAATAAACCGGCCTCGCCCGACCCAGCTCACGCGCTGCTTACCTTCTTTCCTTCCTCGCGCGCCAGCAGCGGCTTCAGATAGCGACCCGTATGGCTTTTCGGGTTGGCTGCAATATCGGCGGGTGTGCCGGTCGCCACAATCTGTCCGCCACCCTGGCCGCCTTCAGGACCCATGTCCACAATCCAGTCGGCGGTTTTGATCACGTCCAGATTGTGTTCAATCACCACCACGGTATTGCCGGCATCCACCAGCTGATTAATCACATTCAACAGCAGCGCGATATCGGCAAAATGCAGACCCGTTGTCGGTTCGTCCAGAATATACATGGTCTTGCCGGTACTGCGCTTGGACAGCTCCAGTGACAGCTTGATGCGCTGCGCCTCCCCGCCCGAAAGCGTTGTCGCTGACTGTCCCAGGCGAATATAGCTCAGGCCCACATCCATCAGCGTCTGCAGCTTGCGATTGATCACAGGCACGGCACTGAAATACTCCAGCGCCTGCTCCACGGTCAGATCCAGCACATCACTGATGGTGCGTCCGCGATAGCGGATTTCCAGGGTTTCGCGGTTGTAACGTTTGCCATGACAGGTATCGCAGGGAACGTACATATCCGGCAGAAAATGCATCTCTACCTTGATCACGCCATCGCCCTGACAGCTTTCGCAGCGACCGCCCTTCACATTGAACGAGAACCGCCCCGGATCATAGCCGCGCGTGCGCGCTTCCGGTGTACCGGCGAACAGTTCCCGTATCGGAGTGAACAAACCTGTGTAGGTCGCGGGGTTACTGCGTGGCGTGCGGCCAATCGGGCTCTGGTCCACATTGATGATTTTGTCAAAATGGTCCAGACCCTCGGCAGAGATGAACGGAGCGGGTTCCGTTTGCGCGCGATGCAGCTCGTGAGCCATCAGCGTCGCCAGCGTATCGTTGATCAGCGTGGATTTCCCCGAACCTGACACACCGGTCACACAAACCAGTTTGCCAGCGGGAATCCGCAAGTCCACGCCTTTCAGGTTATTTCCCGAACAGCCGTGAATTTCCAGCCATTTCTGATCCTCATCCAGTTTGCGCGGGTTGTGCGCCTGAATACGTCGCCGGCCGCTTAGATAGGCGCCCGTCAATGAAGCCTCATCACTGGCAATCTGCTGAGGGGTTCCCGAAGCGATAATCTGGCCGCCATGCTCGCCCGCACCGGGGCCCATATCCACCACCCAATCTGCGGCTCGAATCATATCCTCGTCGTGCTCAACCACAATCACGCTATTGCCCAGATCCCGCAAATGCGCCAGGGTCTGAATCAGCCGGTCATTGTCGCGCTGGTGCAGGCCAATAGAGGGTTCATCCAGCACATACATGACGCCGGTCAGACCCGAACCGATCTGGCTGGCCAGGCGGATACGCTGCGCCTCGCCTCCGGAAATAGTGTCGGCACTGCGATCCAGCGACAGATAATTCAGACCCACATTGTTCAGAAACTCAAGCCGGGCGCGGATTTCCCGCACAATGCGTTCCGCGATTTCCTGCTTGGCGCCCGTGAGCGTCAGATTCTCAAACCAGTGCAGGCACTCGGACAGCGCCATTGCCTCCACCTCAAAAATCGCCAGGCCCACGCGAGCGCCGCCGCGCGTCTCATTGCCGATCAGCACATGGCGGGCATCTTCACGCAGACGCGAGCCACCGCAATCAGGACAGACCTGCAGGCTGCGATACTTGCCCAGTTCTTCGCGAACCGTATTCGAATCCGTTTCTTTCCAGCGCCGTTCCAGATTGGGAATAATCCCCTCAAACGCATGTTTTTTTACCGAACTGCGACCTTTGTCGTTCAGGTACAGAAAGGAAATCTCTTCCTTGCCGGATCCATAAAGAATGGTTTTCTGAATGGGGGCGGGCAGCTCTTCAAAAGGCGTCTCGACATCGAATTCGTAATGCGCCGCCAGACTGGTGAGCAGGGAATGGGTAAAGGCATTGCGCTTGTCCCAGCCCTTGATCGCGCCGCTGGACAGGCTCAGGGTCGGAAAGGCCACCACGCGTTTCGGATCGAAGAACCAGGTATGGCCAAGCCCATCACAGGTGGGGCAGGCCCCTACCGGATTATTGAAACTGAAAAGGCGTGGTTCCAGTTCCGCCAGCGCATGATTACATACCGGACAGGCATAGCGGATAGAAAAGGGTTGCTCCTGGTTGGTATCCATATTCAGGACCAGCACACGGCCGTCGGCCAGCTTGAGCGCGGTTTCCAGGCTCTCGGCCAGACGCTGCTTGCTCTCATCGCGAACGCGCAGGCGGTCGATGACCACATCAATAGAATGCTTTTCGTTCCGGTTCAGAACAGGCGGCGGTTCCAGCTCGGTCATCTGCCCATCAATACGGACGCGCACAAACCCCTGGGCCTGCAGCTGGGCAAAATCATCTTCGTAACTGCCCTTGCGTTCCCGGGCAATCGGCGCCAGGATGGCAATACGGGTATCCGCGGTCATGGCCAGAATATGGTCCACCATATGTGCCACAGACTGAGCCTGTAGCGGCTCTCCGTGTATCGGACAGTAGGGCGTACCTACCCGCGCAAACAGCAGGCGCAGATAATCGTGGATTTCAGTGATGGTGCCCACGGTTGAGCGCGGATTGTGTCCGGCGGCCTTCTGTTCAATGGAAATGGCCGGTGACAGGCCTTCTATCAGGTCAACGTCAGGTTTGTCCATCAGTTGCAGGAACTGCCGGGCGTAGGCCGACAGGCTTTCCACATAACGGCGCTGGCCTTCTGCATACAGGGTGTCGAAAGCAAGCGAAGACTTGCCCGAGCCGGACAAACCGGTAAGTACCACCAGTTTGTGCCGCGGCAGATCAAGCGACACATTCTTCAGATTATGCGTTCGCGCACCGCGAATGCGGATGGCATCCATCAATTTATGTTTTCCTGTTGAACGAACATGGTTTTTCCGGGACTAATCCATTACTATAACGCAGGTGTCAATGCCAAAGACACCATCCTCCCCCTTTGTCTTTTTATTGTCCCGAATGAACACCGCTTCGTCCCGTCAATCCCGCCAGGCAGGTGCCGCAAGACCGGCAAAACTCAAACTCACTCCGACTGAAAGACGTGCCAGTACCACGCTGGCCCTGCTTTTCGCGGTCAGGATGCTGGGCCTGTTTCTGCTTACGCCGGTATTTGCCGATGCTGCCAAAACCCTTAGCGGTGGATCAAATGCGGCGCTGGTCGGTGCGGCCATTGGCGCCTACGGACTGACCCAGGCCATTCTGCAGATCCCGCTGGGCATGGCCTCGGATCGTTTCGGACGGCGGCCCGTCATCATTGCCGGCATGATCCTCTTTATCATTGGCGGGATCATCTGTGCGCTCACGGACTCCGTCACCGGCGTGCTTATCGGCCGCTCCATACAGGGGCTGGGGGCCATTTCCGCCGCCATTACCGCCTGGGTCGCCGATGCAACCCGTCCTGAAGTGCGCACCCGCGCCATGGCCATGGTGGGTGGCTCCATTGGTATTTCATTTGCACTTGCCCTGGTCCTGTCACCCCTGCTCGTCGAGGTGGGGGGCCTTTCCGGTCTGTTCTGGGTCATTTCCCTACTGGGATTCATCAGTCTGCTGCTGGCCACCTTCATCGTGCCCGTCGTACCGCTGCAAACCCCGGCAATACAGTCAAAACCCGCAGATGTCCTGAAAAACGGCGACCTGCTGCGCCTGAACTTCGGCGTTTTCTGTCTGCACTGTATTCTTATGTCCATCTTTGTGGTCGCACCGCCGCTACTGATCGGGCTGGGCGGATTCACCACGGGCACCTTGTGGAAAGTCTATCTTCCGGTAATCCTGGCTTCATTTGTCGCCATGGTTCCTGTCGTTTTCTATACCGAAACGCGTCACTTCCACAAGCAGAGCCTGGAATGGAGTGTCGCCGGTCTGGCCGTAGTCATGGCCATTATGGCCTTTGCCACCCAGTCCTTCGCGGCTATTGTGGTCCTGTTTATCGGTTATTTCGTGGCCTTCAACATCCTGGAAGCCCTGCAACCCTCGCTGGTCTCGCGAGTGGCTCCCATCGAGCACAAAGGCCTGGCCCTGGGCTTCTACAACATGTCCCAGGCACTGGGCGTTGCCGCTGGCGGCGCCGTGGGAGGGCTGCTGGCCCGCTACACGGGAACACCCGCGGTTTTCCTGATGGGCGCGGCGCTCGCGGCACTCTGGTTCTTTGTTGCCAGGGGCTTCAAATCTCCTACGTAAAGCCCCTGATGGCTATAATGACCCAATTGTGCAAGCCGGTAAGGGCCGCTAAGATACGGGCGTATTACCATCTACCGTCAGGATTCAACCATGGCATCAGTCAATAAAGTCATACTCGTAGGCAATCTGGGTCGCGACCCGGAAGTGCGCTACTCGCCAGATGGCGCCGCCATCTGCAACATCTCCATTGCCACCACTTCCAACTGGAAAGATAAAAACTCGGGCGAACGCCGCGAAGAGACCGAATGGCACCGCGTGGTTTTCTACAACCGCCTGGCAGAAATCGCCGGCGAATACCTCAAAAAAGGCCGCTCGGTCTATGTAGAGGGTCGTCTGAAAACCCGCAAATGGCAGGACAAAGACACTGGCGCCGACCGTTATTCAACGGAAATTGTGGCAGACCAGATGCAAATGCTCGGCGGCCGCGACAGCACCGGCGGCATGGACGACGGTGGATTTGGTGGAGATGACGGTTATTCCTCTTCCCGCCAGGCGCCTCAGCAACGCAGCCAGGCACCGCAACAGCAGCGCCCTGCGCAGAAACCTGCGTCCAATATCATGGATATGGATGACGATATTCCGTTCTAGAGAACCCTTTTAAACAACTGTAAAAAAATGGCTCACACCTAACGAAGTTGTGAGCCATTTTTTTATTATGTCATTGCGCATGTCCTCGGCGTGAGGCTCGCGCCATAGTACTAGTGGTCGGCTCAAATGGATAGATCAACCCTGAGAGCAGGATGATGGGTATTTCTCTTATATGAATAAAGTAGCTTTGTTTTTCACTTTGTTTTTCTCTAATTTTGTGTGTTTTGCTATCACTTATACAACTTTGATGTATCTTTTGGAGCCAGAGTACACCGCACAACAATCGCCCACTCAGTTTATAGTTTCAATTTTGGTTGCTAGCTTTTCTACATCCTCAATAGGGTCTGTATTGATGTATTTATGGTTCTGGATTAAATCTCGAAAAAATAAGCAAAGTTAAAGCTCTATCTGGAATATTTAAGATGACTATTAGTAGAGGTCGGTCATTGAAAAAGCCAAGTCTTATAAGGGAATTTTTGGGTTTTTTTATATTGGTAACTATCGGTAGCCAACTAGGCATTTATTTTTTTGAGCCGACGTCTGACCGTCTGCTTTTTGCGCAACCAGGAATTTTACCGATACTTCTAGTGTTTCTTCCAGGCCTGCTCTCTGGGCTAGTAGGGGCATACTTGTTTCATCGACGCAGATCACGTTCTAAACCGCAAATCTAGATAGCCACAATTTAGTTATTCGACAACGGCTCAACAATTTACAATGTGCCGTTGTTGGATTGTTATACATTTTCTTTCAAACATATCTCTTAGCGCAAATATATATTTTGCCGCCATACCCTCCCATTTATGAATTACTACCAAATCAAAAGAATTACTCATCGCGCAGCCTGCTTATTCTGGTGACTGTGATAATCCTGAATTAACGAAAGATATACAACCGCCTGGCCGAAATCGCCGGCGAATATCTCAAAAAAGGCGGCGTCCAATATCATGGATATGGATGACGATATTCCGTTCTAGAGTGCCCTTTTAAATAACTGTAAAAAAATAGCTCACACCTAACGAAGTTGTGATCTATTTTTTTACTATGTCATTGCGCGTGTCCTCGGCGTGAGGCTCGCGCCGGACTTCTAGTGGGCCGCTCAAATGGATAAATCGACCCTGAGAGCAGGATGATGGGTATTTTTCATAAAATGAATAAAGTAGCTTTGTTTTTCGCTAATTTTGTGTGTCTAGTTATTGTCTATACAACTTTCTTGTATCTTTTTGAGCCAGAGTCAATCGCACAACAGTCACCCACCTATACTATATTTTCAATTTTGGCTTTTAGCTTTTCTACAGCCTTAATAGGATTGGTATTGACGTATTTATGGGACTGGATTAAATCTCGAAAAAATAAGCAAAGTTAAAGCCCTATCTGGAATATTTTAGATCAGGTTTAAATGAAGCCCTCTTTTATCTCTATAGATATCAGAGGGCTTTTCGTTGCCTGGGAAACGAACTGGTATGATGTACTGGCGCAGAACCGGTACAGCACCCCTTCTGCGCAGAATTACATTCATGCTTATTAAAACCACAATATAGGGGACACCATGAAGAAAATTTCATTCGTATTAGCCGGATTGATTGCCGCTGTGGTCAGCAGTGCAAGTGCCCAGGACAAACCGACGGTACAGTTCATCGCCACAGGCGGCACCATCGCCATGAAAATTGATCCGGTCAAAAAAGCGCCCGTGCCGGCAATTTCCGGCGACGATCTGCTGGCGACTGTACCCGAGGTAGCAGAATTTGCAAAGATAGAAGTTAATAATTTGTCGAATGTTCCTTCCGATTACATGGACCCGCCTCGTTGGGTAGCGTTGAGTCGCGCGGTTCAGAATGCGCTGCAGCGTCCCGAAGTCTCAGGGGTGATTGTGTCGCATGGCACCGACACGCTGGAGGAAACGGCATTCTGGCTGGACCTGACTGTGCAATCAGAGAAGCCCGTCGTATTGATTGGTGCGCAGCGTAACGCCTCTTCTTCCGATTTTGATGGTCCGCGCAATTTGTTGAATGCAGTGCGCATCGCTGTTGATGATCAGGCCAAGGGAAAAGGCGTCATGCTTGCCATGAATAACCAGATCAACGCCGCTCGCCATGTCACAAAAACGCATACTGCGAATGTTGAAACTTTCCAGTCGGGTGACTATGGTTTCCTAGGTGAGGTGTATTCCGATAAGGTGCTGTTCGCCAGAGCACCCTTGCGTCGTCAGCATATCGCAGTTCAGACGGAAGAGATGCCCAAAGTGGAGATTGTGGCAATGTATGGCGGTGCAGATGGCAGCCTGCTGCGTAGCGCCGTGGACCAGGGAGCAAAAGGAATCGTCGTGCAGGCCCTGGGAATGGGCAACATGAACAAGCCCATGTTTGAGGCAGTCAAATATGCATTGGAAAAGCAGATTCCTGTGGTCATTTCAACGCGTGTCTATAACGGTCGTGTCATGGCTAACTACGGGTTCGAAGGTGGTGGCAAAACCACGGCAGACGCTGGCGCCATCCTGGCCGGTAATCTGAGCCCGCAAAAAGCCCGCATTTTGCTGATGCTGCTTCTGCAGGATGGAAAAACCGGTAAAGAGGATATCCAGTCGGCCTTCGATGCCATGTGATCATTCGTCGGCTGGTAGACAGCCCGAAATACCTCAGAGTTGATAGGAAAGGCCGCATCATGCGGCCTTAATTCTGTCTACTGTCTAATCAACGACCTGTTTTGAACGACATATATTCACGCAGATCGTTTAGGTGCCCTGCGAATCGATCCGCCAGGGACTGAAAGCTGAACCAGGGTCATCCTTACTTCTGCGATTCCTCTTTCTTTAGTTCCCGCTGCCGAATAATCGAATTTCGAAAATACAGAATTGCTATTGGAATTGCGATTGTGATCACCGCCGCGCAGAACAGGCGGACAGCGGCATCAATCCCCCAATAATCGGCAATCCAGCCTATGCCCATCATGGGAACAATGCTGCCAAAGTAGCCAATCACCAGATAGGTGGCCATCAGTCCTGAGCGATTGCCGGCAGTGGCAAGGCGGTTGATCATGCTCATTCCGGCCAGCATGCACATGCCATGTCCCATTGCAGTAAACACAACGCCCAGCGTGAACAGGATGGCAGATCCTGTCGCCAGATTCAGAATCAGTAGTGTGTTACATATCGCCAGACTCAGCAGACCGGCTACGCCACACCATTGCGTAGGCAGTCGCCCGGCTATGATCTGTATGCCCGCGGATGCGAAAAGAATCAGAGCAATCGCCGTGCCGCTAACTGCGGGACCGTGCCAGGGAATCAGCTGATCCAGGAACAGCGGCGCCATGGAGGCATACAATCCAAAGACGCCAAAGGCCAGAAATGGCAGGCAGCATGTCAGAATAAATGCGCCCGATTGTCCGGTTTCCTGAGGCCAGGTCAGCTTTGGCAGCACATCCTGCAGGTTCAGACGCTTGCGTTTGCGAGAGGGCTTTTCCTCTGGCAATTTCAAACGAAATAGGGCAATCAGCCCCAGTACACCCAGCAGCAGGGTGGGAACATAGGTAAGCACCAGTGGATTGGCTGACCACTGACCAATCAGACCACCTACCAGCGGCCCCAGGCCAAAACCAAAAGCCATCAGAAAGCCGGTCATCATGGCGACTTTCTGCAGACTGCCGGCGCGCGATAGTTTGGTAAGTCCCACACTGGAGCTGGTGGTCAGCATGCTGGATGCAACGCCGACAATAACGCGACCAATATTCAGGATCAACGTGTCTGCGGCGATCATGCTGATGAATGTGCCGGCCAGCGCAAGCGCCAGACCGCATTTCATCATGGGCAGAAAACCGACGCGATCGGGCATGCGCCCAAAAAATAACAGGCCGGACAGGGCGCCGGCCATATACATCACATAAATCAGCGAGATCTCGCTGGTTTGCAAGTGCCATGTCTCCTTGTACAAGGCATACAAAGGGCTGATCAGGGCCGTGCCCATCACCCCGACAATCATGGCAAAACTCACCCATGCGTAGGGTGAAATCTTCAATCTCATTTTACAACCGTCATATTAGTAAGGCGAATACGGGAATGGCGTGCAAGACGCACTCGCGGGCACCCAATATTTCGGGTGTGTTAATGGCAGCATATCTGGTTTATCTGTGTTCGCCACCGGACTGGCGGCGCCCGGGCAAGGTCCCTTGCCTACATACCCTGATCGGTCTTTATCTTATCACAGCTGTGTTTGAGGCAGGGCGGGGAGGTGCAGAGGAGTGTGTTTGATTCTTCCGTCATCAAGATGTAATTGCTGACGAGAACTCGCATCGTTTTGTATGAACGCCCCCCAAACAAAAAAAGAGCGGCCTTTTCGGCCGCCCCCAGTCAGACACAATCTACTGACTGCTTACTTCTTCGGCAATGCATATCCAATCACATAATCACCTTTATCCGGTGTCATGCGGGCACCGCCGGCAACCACGACCACAAACTGGCGACCGGATTCCGGCGACAGATAGGTCATGGGTGTAGCCTGTGCGCCTACGGGCAGGCGTGATTTCCAGACTTCCTTGCCACTTCGGTTGTCAAAGCCGCGCAGATAGTAATCCTGCGTACCCGCGTAGAATGTCAGGCCGCCAGCGGTAACCAGCGGGCCGGACAGGCTAGGCATACCCAATGGCACAGGCAGGCTTGTGCGAACGCCCATCAGGCGACTGTCTTCAACCGTACCCAGCGGAACCTGCCAGGCGATGGTCTTGGTATTCAGATCCACGCCGGTCAGATTACCCCATGAAGGCTGATTGCAAGGCAGGCCCAGGAAGGAATTGAACGAACCACGCACGGCCTGATAAGGCGTGCCTTCCTGCACGTGCGAGTTCGACCAGTTTGCCTGCGTTATGTCTTTTGCATTCAGTTCCTTGGTCGTCGCATCAGCTGTTTCCTGTGGTGCAAGGAAAACGATCTGTGGCATGTTGATGTCATTCACAACCAGCATATTCGTGCGCGGGTCATACGCCTGACCACCCCAGTTGAAGCCACCATAATAGCCCGGGAACACAAGCGTGGGCTTGTCGGTAATTTTGGTGTAGGGGCCTTCATAATTCAATTCTTTGAATTTGATGCGGCAAAACAGCTGATCGAACATGGTGGTGCCCCACATGTCCTTTTCGCTCATGGACATCGGGCCGACCTGCGGCATGCCAACAGACCACGGTTGTGTTGGTGCCGGAGGTACATCACCTTTCATGACAGGCTCCGGAACCTTGCGCTCCTCTACATCAGCCAGCGGCTTGCCGTTAGTGCGATCCAGCAGGAATAACTGATGCGTTTTGGTAGCCAGTACCAGAGCGGGCGTGTTGCCGCCGTTGCCATCAGGAACGTCTACCAGTGTTGGTGGCGACGCGTTGTCATAATCCCACGTGTCCAGATGCGTGGACTGGAATTGCCAGACGCGGCGACCGGTTTCAACATTCAGCGCAACAATGGAAGAGGCGTTTTTGTTCATGTCCTCGCTGCGGTGCTCTGCCCAGAAGTCAGGCGTGGCGTTACCCAGCGGCAGATAGATCAGACCCAGTTTTTCGTCATAGGCGCCATGTGTCCAGAAATTGGGTGTGCCCTGCGTATAGGTTTGGCCTTCGGGTGGCAGTTTGGTAATCTCGGGGTTGCCCAGATCCCATGCCCAGTCCAGTGAACCGTCCTTCGCATTGAAAGCACGCACAACGCCAGATGGTTCGGACGTTTGCTTGCCGTCCCAGACCCAGCCGCCGATAATGACGCGATCACCGGCCACTAGCGGTTGAGAGGTCGGCATATAGTAAAAATCTGGATACTCGCCCATGCCGTTGCTCAGGTCGGTATAGCCGTTTCCACTGTCACCAAAGCCTGGGCATAGTTCACCGGTTTTGGCGTCCAGCGCCCACAAGCGAGCCTGTTTGTCTGTGGTAATGATGCGAGCATCACACATGCCATTTTCAGATTTGTCTGCATCGGCCACTTCGTAATAGCCCACGCCGCGGCAACGGTTCCAGGCCGGGCTCAGTTTGGGCTTGGGATCAAAGGTCCAGCGTTCCTCGCCCGTCTCTGCATTCAGGGCAATCACTTTATTATGTGGTGTGCACAAATACAGTGAATCGCCTACCTGAATGGGTGTGGCCTGATCTTCGTCCGACTTGCCAGGCTCCGTGCCGGTGCGATATGTCCACGCCACTTCCAGCTGATCCACGTTGTCCGGTTTGATCTGATCAAACGGGCCGAAACGATCGCTATGGCCGGTGCGGCCGTACTGTGTCCAGCGATTCTCTTTGCTGTTGGCATCGCTCACCAGTGGGATGTCGTTGACGATTTTGGTGCCGTTGCTTGCCGTGTTTTCAATGGTGCCTTGTGGCGAAAAGATCATCACGCCACCCACAATCAGCACCAGCAACTGCACCACCGCCGCGGGAATGGCCACGGCGCGGGTCGTTGGACGCAGACTGCGCAGCGCCAGCGCTGCGATCAGACCCAGAACAAGAACCGGTGCCAGTCGAGGTACCAATCCCCAGAAATGAGTGCCAACTTCGGCAAAAGCCCAGACCACAGTTCCAATGACCACCAGGAAATACAGCCATGCGCCCGACGCTTTGGCCGCCAGCAACAGCAGGCCCGCGATCACTGTCGCCGCGCCGGCGATCAGGTAATACCAGGATCCACCCAGTGATACCAGGCGAAAACCACCAATCAATAAGGCCAGGCCCATCAGCGCCAGCACGACGCCAAAGACACGTGGCCACCATGGCCTGTGTGTCGTGCGATTATCTGTTGACACGTTTCTTCTCCCCATTTTATTTCAAACGTCGTTTGATTATATGTCTTATATAAGACTATTCAAATGAAATACCTAGTACTGTTAGGGGCATATGGGCAGGCTGGCGCCTTGCGTTTGCACATTACAGTGCTCGATTAGCGTTGGAGGTCCCATATTTATAAGAGATATGCCAGACGCAATGCGCAAAGGCAGAATCGATTGCTCTCGCAATTACCTGTGTAAAATTGCATCTCTGCTCACAGAGAATGCCAGTTGAAATATAGCCGGCACAATACAACTGAAATATGCACGCAACTGACTCATCCACTGACAATCTGACAGCTGATCCTGACATTACCCGCGTCCTGAAAGCGCTTGCCATGCAACGCGCCGCGCCGTGGCATCTGCCCGGCTATTATCTGGGTATCACTTATGACTCGGTCGATCACGACAAGGCGACCCTGAGCATGGATCTGGATAGCAACAAGGATGTCAACGGACAGCCACTTCCTGTGGCGCTGTGCATCATGGCCGATGTTGCCCTGGCCGCTTCCATTCGCGGAGAAGTCGGATTTGATACGCGGCTGGCCACCATCAGCGCCAAAGTCACGTTTACGGGTAGTCATGCAACGCAGCCACTGGTCGCCAAAAGTCATTGTCGTTTCCAGTCAGATGACAATGCCATTGCCGTCAGAAACAGCGGTGTCACGATATTTTCCGGGGAAACGGAAGTGTGTTTTGCTGAGGGCAGTTTTGCAGTGCTCGAGCGCCCGGCGGATCGCCCCACGCAATCACAACCCGATCATCACCTGCTTGAGCAGATCGAGTTGCTGGACGTCAATGACCTTTCCAGTCAGGAAGAAGACGCCTATCAACGCGCGCTCAAGGTAAAGGCTGATCGGGCGAGCGATAAAGCGATTGCCGACAAAGCAACGTTTATCGAAATGTTCTGGGGGCTGACACCCGTCAGCGAAGGTCACACTGCGACCTGCGAAATCCATTGCGGCCTGCATATTGGCAACCGGGTGGGTCATGTACAAGGTGGGGTGATGCTGGGACTGGCAATCAAAACCAGTCTGGCAACCGTCAAGGAAGGCTGGCGCATTTTGGAGATTAACGCCAATTTCATTCGTCCGGGCACAGAAGGAACATTGACTGCCACCAGCCGAATTGTGAATTCAGGTCGTAGTCTTGCGCATGTGCTGTGCGAGATCAGGACAGAGACAGGCCGTCTGGTGCTTCAGGCTCAGACAACAATGATTAAAGAATGAATATCCGAATATTTAGTGCGGCACGTTATTGGCGCAAGAGGTCAGATAGCAAGCGCTTGCACGATGATGCGTAGTGCATGAAGATAATAGAAAAATCACGCGAATAGAAATATGGGCGCTGACTGTGATGTCGCGCCCATCTCCTGCAGTTACCGAAAACGGTCTGCGCTTTAGTCGTACTGATTCTTACGCGATGGCTTCTTCGTAACGACGAGCCACTTCCGGCCAGTTCACAACGTTATAAAACGCAGCGATATATTCCGGACGGCGGTTCTGGTATTTCAGATAGTAGGCGTGCTCCCACACGTCAAGACCCAGTATCGGTGTGTTACCGGTCATCAGAGGACTGTCCTGATTGGCGGTGCTTTCCACAACGAGTTTTTTCTCTGGTGTCACGCTCAGCCAGGCCCAGCCACTGCCGAAGCGGGAAATGGCAGCTTTGGTGAACGCATCTTTGAATTTGTCCAGACCACCCAGGTCAGCGTCGATCGCCGCAGCCAGCTTGCCGTCGGGATTGCCGCCACCTTCGGGAGACATGACCTGCCAGAAAAGGCTGTGATTGGCATGACCGCCACCGTTATTGCGTACGGCGCCGCGGACAGATTCAGGCAGACTGTCGATATCTGCAATCAATTCTTCAACAGGAGGAGTGGGAAGCTTCGCGCCTTCCAGAGCCGCATTCAGATTGTTGATGTACGTTTGATGGTGCTTGGTGTAATGAATTTCCATGGTTTGCGCATCGATGTTTGGCTCAAGCGCATCATAGGCATAGGGAAGGGCAGGTAAGGTATAAGACATGGATTGCTCCTGATGTAATGTAGTTGTGTATCGGTTAAAAGAACCGGCTCACTCACATTCAACTGCAAACGAAGGCGAGTGCCGGGCGAAATGATCTGGTAAAAAATCCGGTGAAAGCACGTACTGGTGAAGGCACGAACTGATGAAAGCATGTTCTGGTCAATGCGCCGACAGACTCCCGGTGGCCCCGGCCGCGCCAAGATTGGCAATACGGCGAGCATCACCGTCTTCAGGATGCTGGCTCAGATAGAGCGACAGTTCCGTATAGGTACGACGACTGTGATTCTGTGCGGCCAGCTGCCAGCTTTCCGGCAGGCTTCTGTCGTTCATTGCCGCGTATAACTTTTCATGCGGTAAACACAAATGCAATCGCTGCTGCACCTGGTTTTCCAGGCTTCGGTAAGTGTCAGCAAGATTGTGATGTGCAATGACATATGTGGCCACGCCATTTTCTGCGTCCTCTATCACACCAAAACACTCAGTGGATACGGCAAGGGCCTGTTCATAATGGGTAATTGCCTGTGCATAGTTGCCAATGCTGAATGCGTCATTGCCGTCCTGAATGGCCTGGCGCCACTGCGACAAAATGCTTTGTGCACTGGCTGACGCTGCCTTTACCGGTATTTCATTCAGCATAGCCACTCCTTGTGCGATAAAAGTACTGCCTATACAAATAATAATCAGTTTCATTTGATATAGCAAATCGCGGAACTTTTCTTGACAAGGACAATCATAATACATATCATATGATATATCTTAAAATACAAAATCGAATATTGGAACAAAAATGAAAGACAAGATGAAAGAAAAAATCAAAGACGCCGCGATGTTTGCCAGACACGGTCATCACAAACGTGGTCATCAGCGCCATCGTCAGGAAGGCGGCTTTACGCGTGGGCGTAAATTCTCTTCCGAGGATCTGCAATTGATGGTTCTGGCTCTGCTGGAAATCCAGCCCAGCCACGGCTATGAACTGGTCAAGGAACTGGAAAGCCGGTCAGGCGGTTTCTGGAAACCCAGCCCCGGAATGGTATATCCCGCGCTGACTTATCTGCAGGAACTGGGCTTTGCCTCGGTTTCCGTGGAAAGCAACAAGAAGTCCTATGCCTTGTTACCAGACGGGCTTGCGCATCTTGAGGCACATCGCGAAGAAGCGGAAGAACTTCTGGCCATGCTTGTTCACATGGCACGAAAAATGAAATACATACAGGGCGCCATGGCGGCGGATAACGATACAAACAGTGAAGAGGGGTGGTTGCCCGAATTCACGCAAGCCCGCCTTGATTTGAAGCGCGCGCTATTGCTCAAAAGCGAGGCAGATCCGCAGGAACAGCGGCGCATCATCGCCATTCTGCAAACCGCAGTTGAGCAGATCACTCAGAGTGGGGCTCGCAGCTGAGCGCCCAAGGCATTAGTCGTATCACAAACGAATACTACGCAAAATGACACTAACTACCCCAACTCAATTGAATGTTGAACGCGTCCGTCACGCCATCAAGGCGCGACTGCTGCAAGTGCGGCAAATCAGCCAACTCACGCCGCGCATGGTACGCGTGACGTTTCATGGTCCGGACCTTGGTGATTTCATATCGGCATCTTTTGACGATCATATGAAGCTTTTCTTCCCCCAGGACGGCAAGCTAGTGCTTCCCGAAAAAACACCAGAGGGCATACGCTTTCCGGCCGATGCGCCACGGCCGCCTGCCCGCGATTACACACCGCGCCGCTATCGTCCCGCAGACAATGAACTGGATATCGATTTCGTTCTGCACGGAGAAGGGCCTGCGGCAACATGGGTGGCCAATGCACAAGTGGGCGACAGTCTCGCGGTGGCCGGACCCAGAGGGTCTTTTGTCATTCCTCAGGGCTTTGACTGGCAATTGTTGATCGGCGATGAAACTGCGTTGCCAGCCATTGGCCGGCGTCTTGAGGAAATGGCCCCGGGTGCGCAGGTCCACGTTATCGCCCTGGTCGAAGACGCCACAGAAGAGCAGGTATTTCAAACACAGGCGGACTTGCATATTACCTGGCTACATCGCAAGCAAGGCAAGCAATCACAGGTGCAATCGAAAGAGCAATCGCCATCACAAGCGCAACCGCAAACACACGAGCAACGGCAATCGCAAGTGCAATCTCAGCCCTTGGTCGACGCAGTCCACCGTTTTGCCTTCCCTGCAGGCGAGGGCTTTATCTGGGGTGGCGGTGAAGCTGCTCAAATGCGCGCCATCACGCAATTTCTGCTGGATGAGAAAGGAATCGACAAATCCCGGGTCCGGGTCAGCAATTACTGGAAGCAGGGTAGCGCACAGGAGTAATGCGCAGGTTCAACGCAGCGGAGGTGAGGCGACATTGCAGATGCAATACCGCCTTTAACGTGCCGCCTCTCATGCTCCGCAGCTAACGCGTCACATCTAATGTGACACACCTAACGTGCCACACCTAACGCGTCATACCTAACGCGCAAACCGCCTGGATCCTGCAACGCAGGCGATCACGGCGACGGTCACCGCCAACATCAGCCCGCTCACAGGCTCGTGTAACAGCGTTGCGGCCAGGGCCAGACCAAAGAAAGGCTGCAGCAATTGCAATTGGCCAACGGCAGCAATGCCGCCCTGTGCCAGGCCGCGATACCAGAACACAAAGCCAATCAGCATGCTGAACAGCGACACATAAGCCAGCCCTGCCCACGCGGGGGCATGAACATTGGCAAAGGTGGCCGGCATGGTAAACAGTGTCAGCACCAGCATGAATGGCAATGAAATCAGCAAGGCCCAGCAAATCACCTGCCAGCCGCCCAGGCTGCGTGAAAGCGTTGCCCCTTCAGCGTAGCCCAGACCACATACGATAATTGCAGCCAGCATAAGCAGGTCGCCCGTCAATGAGGCGTTCAATCCCTGAGACGCGGCAAATCCGGCCACCAGCAGGCTGCCCAGCAGGGAGAAAAACCAGAAGGCCGGTCGCGGCCGCTCACCACCCCGGATCACGGCAAAAATTGCAGTCGCAAGCGGCAGCAGTCCGATAAACACGATGGAATGCGCTGAGGTCACATGTTGCAAGGCCAGTGCCGTGAGCAAGGGAAACCCCACCACCACGCCCAGTGACACAATAACCAGCGCTTTGATCTGCGCACGCGCCGGTCGCGGCTGTCTCACGAGCAGAAGTAAAACCAATGCCAGAACACCGGCAATCGCTGCGCGCAATGCCGTCAGAAACACGGGATCAAAATCCATGACGGCAAGGCGGGTTGCGGGCAGAGAGCCGCTGAAAATTAAAACGCCTACGAAACCATTCAGCCATCCACCCAGTGAACCGGCCTGTCCCTGCTGATGCATTATTTCACCTGAAAAATCATTCATTGATTGCGCAATCTTAGAACTCTATAATCATGACAATCAAGTTATTGTCATGAATACATCCTGCAATGGCGCGTTTAAGATACAAATCGTTTGTGGATCGCTTTGCGCATGAAATCCGCTCCGGAAGACTGGCTCCCGGAACGCGGCTGCCCACGCATAGGCAGCTGGCCGCCCGCGAAGGCATGTCGCTGGTGACGGCGACGCGTGTCTACGCCGAACTTGAAGCCATGGGATTGGTGAGCGGTGAAACTGGGCGTGGCACCTTCGTTCGCGAAATCGCATTGCCCGCCGGACACGGCGTTGACCAGCATGTCGTGGCCGCAGAGATGATTGATCTGAATTTCAATTATCCCTCGCTGCCGCGCCAGGCCGAGTTGCTTCGCAACGCATTGCGCCAGATGTCTGCCTCCGGCGATCTGGAATCGCTGCTGCGCTATCAGCCGCATGGTGGGCGGTTGCACGAACGTGCCATCATGGCCCGGTATCTGGAGACTCGCGGTATTGAACGCTCCGCAGAACAGATTCTGATCGTCAATGGAGCCCAGGACGGCCTGGCAATGACATTGATGGCATGCCTGAAGCCGGGAGATGTGGTCGCCGTGGATGCACTCACGTATCCGGGCTTTCGTGTGCTGGCCGATATGCTGCATCTGGAACTGGTGCCGCTACCCGCTGCAGATCACAGTCCTGATATAGATGTGCTTGATAAGCTGTGTCGTCGACGTCGGGTCCGTGCCATTTACACCATGCCGACCATGAACAATCCGCTGGGATGGGTCACTAGCGTTGAGAAACGACAGGAACTGATTTCAGTGGCGCGTGCGCATGATCTGCTGATCATTGAGGATGGCGCCTATTCATTCCTGATCGAAAATGCACCGCCGCCCATTGTCCAACTGGCGCCGGATATCACAATCTACATTACCGGATTCTCCAAAAACGTAGCCGCCGGCCTGCGACTTGGATTGATCGTCGCACCGCAAGCGCGCGTCGCGTCGCTGGAACGCGCCATTCGCGCGACCACCTGGAGTACGCCGGGGGTCATGAGTGCAATGACAACCGAATGGATTCGCGATGGCACCGTTGCCCAGCTGGAACAGGAAAAACGTGAAGATGCGGCGCAACGGCAACGCATGGCGCGGGCTGCGCTTGACGGTATTGCGTGCATTGGTCATCCCATTTCTTACTTTCTCTGGATTCCTCTGCCACAGGAGGTTCGCGCCGATCAGATAGCCATGTCGCTGATGCGGGCGCAGATATCCGTTTCAACTGCGGAACCCTTCGCCACCACAACCCACATTCCTCATGCCATTCGTCTGGCGCTGGGATCCGTATCGCTGGAAATATTGCAAACGGCATTAACGCAGGTTCACAGGACACTGTCGGAATATATCTGAACAGGCCTGCTCTGCCTAGGCTCCACATCCGCACCCGCACCCGCGACAGGATCCAGAACAATTGTTCGCTCAACGGCGGGTCGCGGCTTCCATTTCAAATGCCATCCCTTAAGTTTTACTTATAGACTCTATCATTTCAAAGCTAGCCGCAGGCGCCGGCTTCTGCAACACTGACCAGACCTTTTCCAATCTGAGTCAAAGCTACCATGAAGAAGTTTTATCAGGCCAATGACGCCTTTGCTGGTTTATCGCCCCCTATCTGGCGCGCCTCTACCGTTGTTTTCGATAGTGTCGAATCCTTTGTTCAACGAAAATCCAGACAGCCCGATGGGTTCAGTTACGGGATTACAGGGACACCTACCGCAAGGCTACTGGAACAGCAAATTGCCGAACTGGAAGGCGGTAATCATTGTGCTGTCACGCCTTCGGGGCAGGCGGCATTATGTCTGGCTGTCATGGCATTTATTCAGGGAGGCGATCATTTGCTGATCTCTGCAGCAAGTTATGGCGCACTCAAAACCTATGCAGAAAAATGGCTGGCGAAACTGGGAGTGGAAGTGGAATTTTATCCGCCGGATATTTCGCATGAAATAGCAGACTACATTCGACCCAACACAAAAATGATTTGCCTGGAAGCGCCGGGAACCGTCACCATGGAAATGCCTGACATACCGGCGATAGTCGCAGCGGCGCGCCAGAAGGGCGTGCTTACCATGATCGACAACACATGGGCCTCGCCCCTGGGATATCGACCGCTGGAACACGGTGTGGATCTGTGCGTTCAGGCAGCGACAAAGTTTTTTGGTGGTCATTCGGATCTGCTGCTGGGCGCTGTCACGACCAATGATTTTCAGCAGTTCACTCAATTGCGCGAAACCCAAAGCATTATGGGCTTGCAAACCAGTCCGGATGACTGCTTTCTGGTGTTAAGAGGTCTGGAAACGTTCGCCCTTCGTTATCAGAAGCAATGTGAGAATGCGATGAGCATCGCACAATGGCTGCAGCGTCAGCCGGAAATCGATGAAATATTATTCCCCTGCCTGCCAGAGGATCGGGGTCACGAGCGCTGGAAGCGCGATTTCAAATCGGGCGGATGCCTGTTCTCTTTTACGCTGAAAAAAGAGAGCGATGAAATTTACTCTGCCTTCTTTGGTGCCCTTAAGCATCTGGTGCTGGGTGCCAGCTGGGGGGGCGTACACGGCCTGATTGCTTTTTATCCTGCGGGTATGCAAAGCGGGCGTGTATTTCCCAGAACAGACAAAGCCGTCATTCGACTATCTGCGGGGCTGGAGGACCCTGAACTCGTCATCGACGATTTAAAAAACGCGCTACGCGCCAGCAATGAAAGATGAAATATCAGATGCAATAAGCCGGCGATGCAGCGCACAGAAGTGAAAAAACATTGCCTGAACATTCAATTATTTGCAGCAAAGCCAAGTGAAAATACGGGAGACATAAAATGAAAACCTTAACCAGGAAGTATGCAACACGCAAACTGGCATTATTACTTTTGACATCATGTGCAGAAATCATGATTCTGCGGCCGGCCTTCGCGCAATCGACCGACATGCTCGAACGGATAAAAAGCGCAGGCGTCATTCGTGTCGCCAATACCCAGGCCAGCCCGCCGTGGAGCATGCTGGATGACAAAAACGAGCTCACTGGGTATGACGTCGCAATGGCCAAAGAACTGGCCAATCGAATGGGAATTGCAAATGTGAAGTTTGTTGGAGATACATACAAAAACTTCGTGGAAGGCCTCAAAACAGATAAATACGACCTGGTCATGAACGATATGACACCAACGGAAGAGCGCCGGAAACAGGTGGATTTCTCCATTCCTTATGGTGTCGAGGTTTTCAGGATTTTTGTGCGTAACGATAATACCGATATCACCAGCAAAGCCACATTGGCCGGTAAAAAGGTGGGAGTATCAACGGGATCCTCCAATGAAAGCTGGGCACGCGAGCACCTGACCGAATCGGATATCCGGGGCTATGACAACGGTTCGCTCATATTCAATGACATTGCAAATGGCAGGATCGACGCTGTCATCATCTCGCATTTCGGCGGTATGAAATACGCACATGCCAAAGGCATTCCGGTCAAGGAAGTGGGCGAGCCGCTGACTTACCAGCTCGCAGCCGCTGCGTTTCCCAAAGGGCAGGATGCGCTGAAGCAGGAAGTCGATAAGACACTGGAATCGATGCTCAAGGACGGAACAGTGGAACGCATCAGCAATGAGTTCGTCGGCAAAGACTATAAGATGCTGGAATCCATCGCCGCCGCCAAGGCTGAAATCGCAGCGCAGGGGAAATAGTCATGCTTGAACTCTTCATGCGGGCGTTACCGCTGCTGAAGAATGCGCTGCTTCTGACGCTTCTGCTATCGGCCAGTTCCTTTATTCTTGGATGCATTCTGGGTCTGTTCATTGCTCTGGCGCGCATATCCTCGTTTCGTGTCCTTCGTTACGCCGCCTTCGTCTACGTCTCGATTTTTCGGGGTACCCCGTTGCTGGTTCAGCTATTGCTGATCTACTTTGGCCTGCCCCGAATCGGCATTGTTCTGGAACCCGTTCCGTCGGCCATTATTGCACTGACACTGTTTTCTGCATCCTATCTTAGTGAAAATTTTCGCTCAGGCATCAATGCCGTCGATAAAGGACAGTGGGAAGCAGGCTTATCCATGGGACTGAGCTATCGCAAGCTGATGCAGCGCATTATCCTGCCGCAGGGTCTGGTGATCGCGATCCCGACAGTGGGTAGTCGCCTTATTGCACTTGTCAAAGACACATCACTGGCATCGACTGTCACGGTGGTAGAACTGACGCGCGTGGCAGATCAGGTGGGTGCAGCCACGTTCCGGTATATGGAGATGTTCCTGATGGTCGGGGCCATATATTGGATCATCAACCAGATACTTACCATATTCCAAACCTATCTGGAAGACCGCTTTGCGAGGCACAATCGATGACAACTGAAATCAACAGCGTGGTACGGGCACGCGACATTCACAAAAGTTTTGGCGGCACCAAAGTACTGCATGGCGTAGACCTGGACGTGGCAAAAGGAGAAGTTGTTGTCATTATGGGGCCATCAGGCTCTGGCAAGACAACATTGCTGCGTTCACTCAATTTTCTTGAGCAGCCAGACAGTGGCATGGTTGAAATTGGAGGCATTCAGATCGATATTAAACCTGATCAGCCCTATACGGCAAAGCAGAAGAAAGATATACAGCAGATTCGACGACGCTCAGCTATGGTCTTTCAGTCCTTCAATTTGTTCCCGCATATGACTGCGATCGCAAATGTCATAGAAGGGCTGATCAGTGTGCAGGGCATGCAGAAAAATCTGGCAAGAGAAAAAGGGCTGCAGCTGCTGGATCGTGTCGGACTCGCAGAAAAAGCCCATGTCTATCCATCTTACCTGTCTGGAGGACAGAAACAGCGGGTGGCTATTGCGCGCGGTCTTGCCATGAATCCCGAGGTGATCCTGTTTGATGAACCCACGTCTGCACTGGATCCGGAACTGCGTGATGATGTCCTGGAGGTGATGCGCAGCCTGGCCAATGACGGCATGACCATGCTGGTCGTGACCCACGAGGTCAAATTTGCCAAAAGTGCGGCAGACCGTGTAATCTTCATGGAACAGGGCGTTGTTCAGGAGAACCAGCAGGCAAGCCTGTTCTTCAGCGACGCTGCCAATCCACGCGTGACACAATTTCTCGGACGGGTGGACTAGATCAGAGCTCATATTTAAAGCTTAAAGATAAGGCTTAAGGCTCACATGCGCGTCGGAGAGTTGCCAATGAACGCCAGGGATATCGAGATTTTTCGCTCCGTCATGGTGTCCGGCACGGCCAGCAAAACCGCAACATTGCTGGGCATATCACAATCGGCAGTGAGCCAGTCCATCAGAAAGCTGGAGGCTTCCGCCGACCTGTGCCTGTTTGAGCGCATTCGCGGCAGGCTTGTGCCCACGCGTGAAGCCCGCATCCTGCTTAACGATATCGAAGCCCATTTTGTGGGGATGCAGGCCATACAGCACCGGATTCGCAGCCTGAAATCTGACGGATCCGAACGTCTCTTTGCCGCGGTCTATCCTGCCCTTGGCTTCAGCTTTCTTCCGCGCGTGGTGGCCGCATTTCGCTCGCGATTTCCCGAAACCTTTGTCTCGCTTCAAATTACAAGTTCCAAGGATGTACACGCACAGGTCACCAGCGGCCAGGCCGATTTCGGATTGATGGCAGATGAAATGTCCCTGGCGGGGCTGGAGCATTCCCTTTTCTACCGCACGCAAAGCGTTGTAGTGATGCGCAAGGATCATCCCTTAAGCAGCAAGCCGGTGATTGATCTGACGGACTTTCACGAGATCGACTACATTGCGCTTAATGTCGAAGACAGTAGCCGCAGACGCGTGGATGCGCTCTTCGCCAATGCAGGTGTTGTACCGAAGCGCGTGGTTGAAACGCCGTATTCTCAGACCGTGTGCGAGCTGGCCCGGCAGGGGGTGGGGATTGGGCTGGCCAATCCAGTCACCGCCATCGGCTATGTCAACGACGGGCTGCTGGTCAAGCGCGCAACTTTTGATGTCGAATTTCGCGCCATCCTGCTCTTTCGGACCGACAAGCTGTTTTCAGAAAACTCCAAACAGTTTTTGAAATTTATGCGAATTGAAATGAATCAAATCCAGAAGCAGATTGACGATCTGCTTGGACCGGAAATTCGGGTCGAAGACGACATACAATCAGCATCTCGCCACAAGCAGATCTAAGGTTTGGCAAATCATAGAATTCAGCAATGCTGAGATTCAGCAAGTCAATGAAATAACAAGTCAATGAAGAGCCTGATCAGGCTCTTCATCATGTCACTCTCTGGATCAGATCACCGCTTCAATCAGAAACGGACCCTTGCGTCCGATAGCGCTGCGCAGCACATCGCACAAGGCTTCGCATGTCTCTACCCGCGCGGCCTCGACACCTGCTGCGTTCGCCATATGTACCCAGTCAAAGGCGGGGTTATCGAGATCCAGCATGCGATGCGCGTTGCGTCCGGGTTCGCCGGCGCCAACCTGTTTGAATTCATTATGCAATATGGCATAACTGCGATTGGCAAACACCACGGTCACCACGTCAAGCTGCTCCCGCGCCTGAGTCCACAAGGCCTGCAGCGTGTACATGCCGCTACCATCCGCCTGCATCAATACGACCTTGCGGTCCGGGCAGGCAACAGCGGCGCCGGTAGCCAGCGGAATCCCAATGCCAATGGCCCCGCCGGTAATCTGCAGAAAATCGTGAGGTGCAGATTCAAAAGTCGACTTGAACGAATCACGGCCGGACGTCACTGATTCATCGCAGATAATGGCATTATCCGGCAGCAGACTGCCAATGGCACGGATCACGGCCGCAGCGTCCAGTTTGCCCGTAGGCAGGCCGATATCCTTGCGTTCCGCAATCAGCGAGATGGGGCCTTGCGTAGCACCCACGGCCTCTGCAAGCGCTTCCAGTGCCTGTGGCAGATCATCTTCAGGACGGGTCAGTTCAATACGTTTGCAATTTTCCGGTACCAGTTCACCTGGCTTGCCAGGATAAGCAAAGAAGGCGACGGGTGTTTTAGCGCCAACAAGAATCAATTGTTCAGTACCTGCCAGAGCTTTGAGCGCCAGATCTACGCTGAACGGGACGCGATCAATTTTGACTCGTCCGGCGCCGCGTTCGATGCGACCATTGGACTGTTGCGCCATGAGCCTCGCGCCTGTGCGTTCGGCGATTCTGGCTGCCGTCTCCAGGGCTTTGCTTCTTAATGCCTTCCCGGACAGCAGAATCACCGTATTACGACCGTTATTCAGGGCTTCTGTCGCAGCTTTCAGTGCCTCTGGTGCAACGCTGGTTCGTTCTATCGGCGCTGCCATCTGCACCGGGGTTGTAGTTTCCGTCCATGCTGCATCAGCGGGAAGAATCAATGTGGCCACGCCACCAAGACCGCTATTGGCCGCATGCACCGCTGCGGCTGCCGCACCCGTTACATCATCAGCTGATGCGATCCGTCTGACCCAGTCCGACATGGGCGTTGCCAAGCTTTCGATATCGCTGGTCAGTGGCGCGTCGTATTGCAGATGGTAGCTCGCGTGATCGCCTACCACATTGACCATGGGCGTATGGGCGCGGCGTGCATTATGCATATTTGCCAGCCCGTTGGCCATGCCAGGACCGCAGTGAAGCAGGGTGGCCGCCGGCTTGTCTGCCATGCGCGCATAACCGTCAGCGGCACCGGTAACAACACCTTCAAAAACGCCCAGTACACAGCGCATTTTTGGCTTTCTGTCCAGCGCTGCCACAAAATGCATTTCAGAGGTGCCTGGGTTGGCAAAACAAACGTCGATATCATTGGCCAGCAAGGTATCGCAAAGACTGTCAGCTCCATTCATAACGCAAAAAACCTTCTTGTTTGTGTTCCTTAACAGGAACGGGTTATATATAAAATCTGTGATCAGGCGTTATTTAGCCTGAATATTTTTGTCCTTGATCAGTTTGCTCCAGCGCTCTCGTTCCGTTTTCTCAAAAGCAACCAGATCATCGCCGAAAAGCGTGCCGGGCTGTGCACTGGTCTGCTGCAGCTTCTCTTTAAACGCATCGGAACCCAGCACTTTTTTCGCAGCATCCGTCAGCGTTTGCATGGCTTCAGGTGGCGTGCCAGCGGGCGCGTACAAAGCAAACCAGGCATTCACGTCGAAGTCCGGCAACCCAGATTCGGCCACAGTGGGCACGTCAGGCAGTGAAGGATCACGTTCCGCGCCTGTCACTGCAATGGCTCGAACCTTTGATCCGTCTTTGACTTGCGCCAGGGTGCTGGGCAGGTTATCCATCAGGATGTCGACCTGACCGCCGATGAGTGCCGGCATGGAACCGGAGACGCCCTTGAATGGCACATGAAGCATTTTGATGCCTGCAGCATCCTCCAGATAAGCACCGGTCAGGTGTACAGAGGAACCGACACCGGGTGAGGCATAGGTCAGCGGCTTGTCACCGGCAGCTTTAGCCTGAGCAATCAGATCCTTCAATGTTTTGATATCAGACTTGGCATTGACCGCAATCACGTTTGGCGTTGTGCCAGCCAGCGCGATGGGCGCAAAATCCTTTTCGGGATCAAAAGGCATGTCCTTGTAAAGAAACTGATTGATGGTCTGAGTGCCTATGGTACCCAGCCCGATGGTATAGCCGTCTGGCTTGGCACGAGAAAGCGCACCCATGCCCACGTTGCCACCCGCGCCAGCACGGTTCTCGGCCACCACCGTCTGACCCAGTTCCTTTTCCAGTGCCTGTGCAACATGGCGCGCAATAATATCCGTTGTTCCGGCTGGCGGGAAGGGAATAATCAGCGTAACGGGTCGTTCAGGATACCCTGCGGCATGCGCAATCTGTGACGCGGCACAAATGGCAAATGTGGTGAATGCAACTGTGATCCGCGTCAACTTCGATATCAGGGTCATGCTTCTCTCCTTATTGTTGGGTGAAGATACTGCTATGTCTCAGTGTTATTGGATTTACTCTGCCTTGCCGTAACCGCCTCCGCCGGGTGTTTCTATCACAAACACATCACCTGCACGCAGCTCGGCACTGTCCTGTGGTCCCAGTTCTGTGACGGAACCATCGCTGCGTTCGATATAGTTTCTGCCGGTTCTTCCGGGTTCCCCACCCTTCAGACCAAAAGGCGCATACTTGCGGTTATTCGACAGTATGGCAGCTGTCATTGGCTCCAGGAACCGCATGCGCCTGACACCTCCGTGACCGCCATGCAATTTGCCACGTCCACCGGAATCAGGCCGAACCGCATACGATTCCAGACGAACCGGGAAGCGCAATTCCAGCACCTCGGGGTCTGTCAGCCGCGAATTGGTCATATGAGCCTGAACCAGTGAGGTCCCATCAAAGCCCTCATCGTCTGAATCCAGGCGCACCGGACCCGCACCCGTGCCGCCCGATACTGTTTCGTAATACTGATATCGCGCATTGCCAAACGTGAAATTGTTCATGGTCCCCTGGCTGGCCGCCAGTACGCCCAGCGCGCCATACAGTGCATTCACAATACACATGGACGTTTCCACATTTCCGGCAACCACTGACGCAGGCGGCTCAGGATTAAGCATGGATGCCTGCGGTATCACAATATTGATTGGCTTCAGACAACCCGCATTCAGCGGGATCTCGTCATTGACCAGTGTACGGAATACATATAGCACGGCTGCCACGGCAATGGAAGCCGGCGCGTTGAAATTATTGCTCAGCTGGGGTGAAGACCCCGTGAAGTCAACGGTGACCGATTGCCGGTCATCATGAATCCTGATCGCGACCTTGATGCTCGCGCCGTTATCCAGATCATAGGTGTAGCTGCCATCCTTGAGCAGCGGAATGACGCGCCGCACCGATGCTTCTGCATTGTCCTGCACGTGCTGCATATATGCCTGCACCACTTCCAGTCCGAAGTTATCACACATGGCATGCAGTTCGCGGACACCTTTCTGGTTCGCAGCAATCTGCGCCTGCAGATCAGCGAGATTCTGATCCGGATTGCGGGCAGGGTACTTGCCGGAGGTCAGGATGGCGCGGGCCTCCTGCTCACGGAACTGGCCGTTGCGCACCAGCTGGAAGTTGGTGAACAGAACGCCTTCCTGGTCGATGGTGGTCGAGTCCGGCGGCATGGAGCCTGGAGTCAGGCCCCCAACATCGGCATGATGACCACGAGAGCCAACATAGAAAATGATCTGTTTCCCATCGCGATCAAACACAGGTGTAATAACCGTAATATCGGGCAGATGGGTACCACCATGGTAAGGATCATTCACCACATAGGCATCACCCGGATGCATACCGCCTGCGTTCTCGCGCATCACCGTTTTGATGGATTCGCTCATGGAACCCAGATGCACGGGCATATGCGGTGCATTGGCAATCAGATTGCCATCGGCATCAAAAATCGCGCAGGAAAAGTCCAGGCGCTCCTTGATGTTCACGGAGTAGGCCGTATTCTGCAGGCTCAGGCCCATCTGATCGGCAATGGACATGAACAGATTGTTGAAGACCTCCAGCATCACCGGATCCGCCTCTGTGGAAGCAGCCAGCGTATTGCGCAGCGGTACTTCGCGCGTCAGGATCAGATGGTTGCGGGCATTGAGTGTGACAGCCCAGCCATCCTCCACAATCGTCGTCTGGTTCGGCTCTGAAATAATGGCGGGGCCTGGTACCACATCGCCGGCCTGCAGCGCTTCGCGTCGATAAACGGGCGCCTTATGCCACTTGCCATTGCTGTACATATCACGAGTGCAATCGGTGGAGGGGGGCGATTCATCCTGTCTGGAAATGGTTTCCTCGTCGATTGTTGAACCCGCAATTATCGCTTCTACCAGCAACGATTCGACTACCAGTGGCCGATCCTGAATCAGGAACGAATAGCGCTGCCGGTATTGTTCATCAAAGGCGGCCTGCATCTCGTCCGCGCTGGCAAAGTCCACTTCCAGTGCGCTGTCCGTGCCCTGATACTTGAGCTGCACCCGTGTATTGCGCTCAATCTGCATATTGGTGGTCAGGCGTGTCGCCAGTTCGGCACTGGCCTGTTCGCCCAGTTCCTCGCTCAACTGTTCAAGTTCGCTCATCAGGTTCTGATGCAGTGGTTTTTCCACTGTCTGCTGGCGAATGGCGACCTGATCGGCCAATCCCATGCCATACGCCGACAGTACGCCGCCCAGAGGATGGGCGAACACAGTTGACATGCCAAGGGCATCTGCAACCAGGCAGGCGTGCTGACCGCCCGCACCACCAAACGTCGTCAGGGTATAGCGCGTGACATCATGGCCTTGCTGAACAGAAATGCGCTTGATCGCTTCTGCCATATTCTGCACGCCAATGGCCAGAAAACCGGCAGCCAGCTCTTCGGGTTTGACCGGCTTGCCAGTGGCATTTTCCACTTCCTGGCTCAGCGCCTGGAATTTCTCTTTGACGATGTCGGCATCCAGCGTCTGATCGCCCTGAGCGCCAAAAACAGCCGGGAAATAATCCGGCTGAATCTTGCCCAGCATGACATTGCAGTCGGTAATCGTTAGCGGTCCGTTCTTGCGATACGATGCCGGGCCCGGGCTGGCGCCAGCGGAATCCGGCCCCACGCGCAATCGGGCGCCATCAAAATGCAGAATGGATCCGCCGCCCGCGGCGACCGTATGAATGCGCATCATGGGTGTGCGCATGCGTACGCCCGCAACGGACGTCTCATAATCACGTTCGTAAACCCCGGAAAAATGCGAAACATCAGTTGACGTGCCGCCCATGTCAAAGCCGATAATCTTGTTGTACCCGGCCTGTTCGCTGCTGCGCGCCATTCCCACAATGCCGCCGGCCGGTCCGGAAAGAATGGCATCTTTACCGCGGAATCGATGCGCATCAGACAGGCCGCCAGAAGACTGCATGAACATCAGATTGACGCCAGGCAGCTGGGATGCGACCCGATCCACGTAGCGACGCAGGATAGGAGACAGATAGGCGTCCACAACCGTCGTGTCGCCGCGAGAAACGAATTTGATCAGCGGGTTCACATCGTGTGATGCAGAAATCTGCGTGAAGCCGACTTCCTGCGCGAGCGCTGCCGCCCGTTTTTCATGGGCGGGGTTACGCCAGGCATGCATGAACACAATCGCAATACTGCGAAAGCCCTGATCGTAGGCCGCTTGCAATTGCGTTCTCAGCGCACTGTCGTCCATGTCGGCGACAACCTCACCCGCAGCGTCCATTCGCTCACCGGTCTCGATCACCTGTTCATACAGCATCTCGGGCAGAACAATATGACGATCGAACAGGCGCGGACGGTTCTGGTAGGCGATACGCAGGGCGTCGGCAAATCCTTGTGTGGTCAGAAAAACAACACGTTCTCCTTTGCGCTCCAGCAGTGCATTGGTGGCGACAGTAGTCCCCATTTTGACGCATTCGATCTTTTCAACAGGGATGGGCTCAGGCTCGGGAACGTTAAGCAGATTCCTGATGCCCTCGATCGCAGCGTCTTCATAATGCTCGGGATTCTCCGAAAGCAGCTTTCTGGTCAGCAATTTTTTTTGCGGTGTGATTGCAACGATATCGGTAAAGGTACCTCCACGGTCTACCCAGAACTGCCACTTGCTCATGCTATGTAATTCCTGTGTCTGTCTGATTAAAATTTAAGCGCGGCCATTGTCGGCTTCCGCCGATCAGTCTTTGTGATTGCACATGACATACTTCGTCTGTGATTATCGCGGGCGCAATATAAGTGATATAAGTGTATCAGCAAGTGAACAGCACAAGTCATGCCAGTATGTATTGTTCCGTTCAACATTCTTCGCTGAGTCCTCTGCCAGCGCTTCTTATTCGCTTGCGGTTTCTTTTGGCTGACGCCCCGTTCCGATGCACGGCTTATCAGTGTTTTCCCTTTCTGCGAAATTCTTCCCGTGCCTTCGGCCCCAAAATCTTATATTCTCTGAAATACGACAGCCTGCGGGCTGACATCAATCATCATTACCGGTCGCTGGTTGCCCTGGGGATAGAGGTAGCCGGCAACCCAGTAACCCTTATTTCTTATTTGTAAGGACACTCCATGAATAATAAAGCCCTGGCCCTGACCGCAATTGCTTCTGCGCTTTTTGGCGTGAACGCCTTCGCCGCCACGCAATGGGATCTGCCCACCGCGTACCCGGACTCCAATTTCCACACGGAAATCGACAATAAATTTGCCAAAGCCGTGTCAGATGCGACAGATGGCGAATTCAAGATCACCATTCATTCCAACGCGTCGCTGTTCAAGGCGCCGGAAATCAAGCGGGCAGTGCAGGGAAATCAGGCCCAGGCGGGTGAAATTCTGCTGAGCAACTTCGCAAACGAAGACCCCATCTATGAACTGGATGGTCTGCCATTCCTGGCTACCGGCTATGAACAGGCGTGGAAACTCTATCAGGCCCAGAAGCCTTATCTGGAAAAGAAACTGGCCTCGCAGGGTATGAAGCTGCTGTACGCCGTGGCCTGGCCTCCTCAGGGCATCTACACCAATAAAACGCTGAACACGGTAGAAGATATGAAGGGCCTCAAATGGCGCGCCTACAGTCCGGTGACCTCCAAAATTGCTCAGGCAGTAGGTGCACATCCGGTCACGATTCAGCAGGCCGAGCTGTCACAGGCCCTGGCCACAGGGGTAGTGGATTCTTATATGTCCTCAGGGTCTACCGGATACGATACCAAAACTTTTGAGTATCTTAAAAAACTGTACGACACACAGGCCTGGCTGCCAAAAAATGCCGTGATTGTGAACAAACGTGCCTTTGACGCGCTCAACGACAAAGAGCGCAAGGCCTTGCTGGATGCGGCTGCAGAAGCCGAGAAAAGTGGCTGGGCGCTGTCTCAGGAAAAAACCAAATGGTATAACGAGCAGCTTGAAAAGAACGGCACGAAAGTCATCACCCCCTCCGCGGAACTGGTGGCCGGCCTGACGAAAATCGGCGAAAGCATGATTGCAGACTGGACCAAGAAAGCCGGCGCTGATGGTGAACAACTGCTTAAAGACTACAAGTCAAAATGAGACGGTTTCTTGACGTTTTGTATGAAGGTGCAGGCTGGCTTGCCGGCCTGTTCATGATTGGCATTCTGGTGTTTGTGCTCTGGTCCATTATCATCCGACAGATGGGAACGAATTTCCCTGGCCTGGATGCCTATGCCGGGTACTCCATGGCTGCGGCGGGTTTCCTGGCATTGGCCAGTACCTTCCGCAAGAATGAGCATATCCGGGTCACCCTTATCCTGTCCGCACTCAAGCCCGCGGGCCGGCACTACCTGAATCTGATCACGCTTGTCATCGCCATCATTCTCTCGGCAGCGCTGGCCTGGTTCAGTATCAAACTGGTCATGGACTCGTACAGCTATAACGACCTGTCTACGGGAGAAGATGCAACGCCACTATGGATACCGCAGCTGGGAATGGCAGCGGGTTGTGTGCTTTTCTGCATCGCCATTGCAGATGAGTTTGTCAGCTCGCTCAGAAAAGGTTACTCCTCTACAGAGGAAGAGCCTGTCTCCATGCAGACCTGAATCCCGACGCCGCCTTGAGCCGTCCGTGGCAACGCGGCCGGTCCTGCTTACGTCATATTTGCGCAGACATGCGCGGAAAGTATTATGAATGATTCACTTGTCATTATTGTGCTGTTGGTCTCCATCTTCGGCTTTCTGGGTGCAGGGGTCTGGGTTGGACTCACGCTGTCTGGCTGCGCCTGGCTGACCATGGCCCTCTTTACCTCCAGACCGGCAGGTGACGCCATGTCGCTGACGATCTGGGGTGCTGCGTCCAGCTGGACACTGACCGCATTGCCACTCTTTCTCTGGATGGGAGAAATTCTGTTCCGCTCGCGCCTGTCCACCGACCTGTTTCGGGGACTGGCTCCGTGGCTCAATCGACTTCCGGGTAAATTGCTGCATACCAATATTATTGGCTGCGCCATTTTCGCGGCCGTTTCGGGTTCGTCTGCGGCAACCTGCGCCACCATCGGGAAGATGACCATTCCCGAGCTCAAGCGTCGCGGCTACCCCGATGATCAGGTACTCGGAACACTCTCCGGTGCCGGTACGCTGGGCCTGCTGATCCCCCCATCCATCATCATGATTGTGTATGGCGTTGCAGCCAATGTGTCCATCTCACGTCTGTTTATTGCAGGTGTGGTTCCGGGGATTCTGCTGGCCGGCCTGTTCATGGGCTACATCATTGTCTGGTCGCTGCTGCACCCAGGTGCCATCCCCAAAGAAGAAAGCAAACTTACGTTCCGGCAAAAAATCGCCGAGTCGCGTTATCTGATTCCGGTCGTTCTGCTTATCGTTGCCGTGCTGGGCTCTATATATACTGGTATTGCAACTGCAACCGAGGCGGCAGCCGTAGGTGTCGTAGGCTCCTTTATTCTTTCCCTGCTGCAAGGATCCATGAACTGGACCACATTCAAGGAATCACTGCTGGGTGCAACACGCCTTTACTGCATGATTGCCCTGATTCTTGCCGGTGCGCAGTTTCTTACGTTGGCCATGGGCTATATCGGACTGCCCCGCTCGCTTGCCGAATGGATCGCCTCCCTGGGACTGTCACAGTTCGGCCTCGTTTTGGCACTCATGGTGTTCTTTATCATCCTGGGCTGCTTTCTTGACGGTATTTCAATGGTGGTTCTCACGATTGGCGTGCTGCTGCCCACCGTAGAGGCAGCTGGTCTGGATCTGGTCTGGTTCGGCATCTTCCTTATCTTTGTCATCGAGATGGCGCAAATCACCCCGCCTGTGGGCTTTAACCTGTTTGTGCTGTCGGGCATGACCAAAAAGGAATTGCCTTATATTGCACGAGTATCGTTGCCGATGTTCTGCCTGATGATTATCGGTGTGCTAATTATTTACTGGCTACCTGATCTGGTGTTGTGGTTACCGCAGAATGTCAGATAAACAAGGGGCGTCGTTATGACGCCCTTGTTTTTTGTGCCGCTCTTTGTCGTTCTGTAAATCTGGTGAGCGGATATGTCCGCGAGTCATAAATGATTCGCAAAATTCGTGATCATCGGAAAAAATAAATCCAAAACGCCCAAAATTACTTTGTGTGTGAATGTAATAATTCGTTTTTATATATATTACATACCCTGCCATTACGACTGAAATATCTGTAATTCAGACAAGTTTTGTAAGATTCTCCTGACCCTTCCTGATAGTCGCTAGGGTTTTCACTAGTCTCAATATGATTTTTAATGTGTAACGTGTAGCGAAATGCACAAGTTGTGTGATAAGGAAACGTAATTGAAATTGCAGACGTCATACAGATTTCACAATGCTTGTTTAGGATAGCCGGGGTACATGAAGACATTTGATGAATTGTTCTCTGCGTTCAGTGAAGAAAATGGTGGCGAAAATCTTGAATATGATGCCGCCTTTCTGGCATTGCAGCAGGCCATAGTAGAAAAACCGGAACAACAGTTCGGTGACACGATTATTGACGCAGAAGCGCCAGACTGGAGTCAGGTAGAAAAGCAGGCGCTCGCCTTATGCGAAAGAACCTGCGACCTGCGAGTCATACAGGCACTCACGTGGGCCTGGACATCGCAAAATGGGATTGTGGGTTACGCATCCGGCGTGCAATTGGCTCTGCAGTCTCTGCATAAATGCTGGACTGGCGTGTATCCGCAGTTGATTGATGACGATTTCGAGGATCCGCTGCCGCGTATCAATGCCATCAATTCCTTTGCAGACATGCAGGGAGTGGGACGGGCGGTGAGAAGCGCGAATCTGCTTACCGGTGCGCATGGTCAGCTGGCCTTGCGCGATGCCGAGTCCATCATGGAAGGCGTGCGTGCAGAGCTGTTTCCCGGTGGTCGACCTCGGCTGGTAGAAACCTTGAACCAGGCTGCAGCCACAGACGCACCTGAAGTCAAAGCGCTGGGAGAGGCTGCCAAAGACTTGCGTGATATCGTCGCTCTGGTTGCAGAGAAACTGGGAACAGAATGGACGCCTTCGATTTCGCCGTTACTGCGCAGCTTCGAACTGATTACTGCTGCGCTCAATAATATGACGATGCAATCGGCGGACGTGCAGCAGGAAGAGGTCTCGGGAGAGAGCGGCAATTCGCCGGCAACACAGAATGCGGATACGGGCACGGCAACCCAGCAGTATGTTGAACGACCTGTATCCTGGACAGAGGTACAAATCAAGACTCGCGACGAGGCCCTGATCGCACTGGAAAAAGTCAGCAGTTATTTTGAAATTCATGAACCCAGCCATCCGGCTCCTTTTTTGATACGAAGAGTGCAGCAGACCATACCGCTGAATTTTCATGAAATGCTGAAAAACCTTACTCCGGGCAACGCCGAGCAGTTTGAAACCTGGCTTCCCCGGGAAGAGTAAGCCGATTTAGATAACGAAGATCCGCCGGTTATACCGGCCAAGAGTTGGAGAGTAAAAGAATGGCTACACGAATGTCATCACGCAGAAGCGGCCAGAAGTTCATTGCGCGAAATCGCGCTCCGCGCGTGCAGATTGAATATGATGTTGAAATCTATGGCGCCGAGCGCACAATACAGTTGCCATTTGTCATGGGTGTGATGGCCGATCTGGCCGGTAAATCTGAAGTAGCCCAGCCGGACATCAATGATCGCAAATTCCTGGAAGTGGACATCGACAACTTCGATGAGCGCATGAAGGCCATCAAGCCGCGTGTGGCTTTCCAGGTGCCCAATACGCTGACAGGTGACGGTGTGCTGAGCGTGGACATGAGTTTCGACAGTATCGATGATTTCTCGCCTGCCCAGGTGGCACGCAAGGTCGATGCGCTGAACGAACTGCTGGAAGCACGCACTGAACTGGCCAATCTGCTGACCTATATGGATGGCAAGACCGGTGCCGAGGAACTCATCAGCAAAGTGCTGAAAAATCCGGCCTTGATGAAAACGCTGGCCGCCGCGCCAAACAAGGACGCCTCTGCCAAACCGGCAGATGACACGGCAAGCGACGCAGAAGATACCAGCAAGTAACAGGAAGAGTCTCTATGAGCACGAGTGCACAAAAAGAAGCGGTACAGCTGGAAGGACTGGAGTCCGATGGCCTTGCTTCATTATTGAAAAAAGAATTCAAACCGAAAACGGATCAGGCCCGTGAGGCCGTTGAAAATGCAGTGCGTACGCTGGCAGAACAGGCGCTGGAAAACACAGTCACCATGTCTTCCGATGCGTATTCCACCATTCAGGCGATCATTGCGGAGATCGATCACAAACTGTCCGAGCAGATCAATCTGATCATGCATCACGCCGATTTCCAGAAGCTGGAAGGCGCCTGGCGCGGCCTGCATTACCTGGTCAACAATTCAGAAACCGATGAACTGCTGAAAATCCGCGTCATGTGCATTTCCAAGAAAGAACTGGGCCGCACACTGAAACGCTATAAGGGCGTGGGCTGGGATCAGAGTCCGATTTTCAAACGTGTTTATGAAGAAGAATATGGTCAGTTCGGTGGTGAGCCCATTGGATGTATCGTTGGCGATTATCACTTTGATCATAGCCCGCCCGATGTGGAACTGTTAGGCGAAATGGCGCGCATCTCTGCCGCCGCTCATTGCCCGTTTATCTCCGGTGCATCGCCTGAAGTCATGCAAATGGATTCCTGGCAGGAACTGGCCAATCCACGAGACCTGACCAAAATTTTCACCAACTCTGAATATGCCGCATGGCGCAGCCTGCGTGAGTCAGAAGATTCGCGTTATATCGGCCTGGCCATGCCACGCTTTCTGTCGCGCCTGCCGTATGGTTCACGTACCAACCCGGTTGACGAATTCGATTTCGAAGAAGATACCGATGGTGCAACCCATGAACGTTACACCTGGGCCAACTCAGCCTATGCGATGGCCTCAAACATCAATCGTTCCTTCAAGGAATACGGTTGGTGCACATCCATTCGCGGCGTCGAGTCTGGTGGTGCGGTAGAGGATCTGCCTTGCCACACATTCCCGACCGATGATGGCGGTGTCGACATGAAATGCCCGACAGAAATTGCCATCAGCGATCGTCGTGAAGCCGAACTCGCCAAAAACGGTTTCATGCCGCTGGTACATCGTAAGAATTCAGATTTTGCGGCATTTATTGGTGCGCAGTCTCTGCAGAAACCTCAGGAATATAACGATCCTGATGCGACGGCCAATGCCCGCCTGTCAGCACGGCTGCCTTACCTGTTTGCCTGCTGCCGCTTTGCGCATTATCTCAAGTGTATTGTTCGCGACAAAATCGGTTCTTTCCGCGAACGCGACGATATGGAACGCTGGCTCAATGACTGGATCATGAATTATGTCGATGGTGATCCGGCCAACTCCTCGCAGGAAACCAAGGCCCGCAAGCCTCTGGCTGCTGCGGAAGTGCAGGTCACTGAAATTGAAGATAACCCGGGCTATTACGCAGCGAAATTTTTCCTGCGCCCGCACTATCAGCTTGAGGGCCTGACCGTGTCACTGCGACTGGTCTCCAAATTGCCATCACTCAAGCAGAACGATAATTGATTTTTCTGAACAAGGCTACCCCAGACGGGTCTGCCGACGATTGCCTGGCGTGTCGAAGCGGCATGCCAGACAAATGAAATATTCCGAATGGAATATTGTTGAAGTAAGACGTATGTGAAGCAACGACAGGCTTTATGCCTGATCGCAAATCAAATTAATTAGCTCACTAGGAGAAAATTGTGGCTGTTGATATGTTTATGAAAATCGAAGGTGCAAACGGTGAATCCAAGGATTCAAATCACAAGGATTGGACTGATATTCAGTCTTTTGCATGGGGCGCAACGCAGCCCGGTTCCATGTCCACCGGCGGTGGCGGTGGTACTGGCAAGGCAAGCTTCAACGACCTGAATATCGTTGCACGTGTTGACCGTGCTGCACCTGCAGTGATGAAACACTGCGCTACCGGTAAACATCTGGGCAGTGTTCAGGTGTCAGTATGCAAGGCTGGTGGCTCTCAGGTTGAATACTCCAAAATTACACTGGAAGACGTTCTGGTGACTTCTGTTCAATACACGGGTGCTAACGACGGTGATGCCATGATGGTCAGCTATGCATTCCAGGCTGCCAAAGTGAAACAGCAGTACTGGGAGCAAACAGAACAGGGTGGCCGTGGCGCCGAGTCTATTCTGGCTTACGACGTCAAACAGAATAAGATCGTCGGATAATACGGTCTTATTGGTCTGGCATCTGGGGAGCCCATTGGGCTCTCCACGGGAGCTAACAGGTACGCTTGCACCAGGTATCAGTTAGCTCGTTGCATTTTTAATTACGGAATGATTATGACAGGCATCATAAAAGCACTGGAAGGAAAAAGCGTTGACGAACAACTGGATCAGGTCAAGGCTGAAATAAGAAAAAAACCGGCAGACGCGGATCTGCGCGCCAGGCTGTTCCAGTTGCTGGCTGTCAAAGGGTTATGGGACAAGGCATTCGAGCAGTTGAGACTGAGTTCCGAAATGAATGCGCAGGCGCAGCCCGTTGCGGTCCTGTACACAGGAGCCATTACGGCCGAGCAGGAGCGTGAAGCCGTCTTCCGCGGCGAGAAAACCCCTGCCGTCTTTGAGCAGCCACCGGAATGGATGGCACTCCTACTTGAAGCCCTGCGCAGCGATGATGACACCGCGCGTGCCCTGCGTGAACAGGCGCTGGAACTGGCGCCCACGCTGTCGGGTACGGTGATTGTGAACGGGCAGGAGCAGGGTGAGTCCTTCGAATGGCTTTGTGATGGCGACAGCCGCCTTGGTCCGGTATGCGAGGTCATCGCCAATGGACGTTACGGCTGGGTCCCCATGGATATGATACAGTCCCTGCGTCTGATTGCGCCTGAAGGCCTGACCGATCTGATCTGGGTACAGGCTGAAATCACACTTGTGAGCGGACGTTCGCAGATCGCCCTGATACCCGCACGCTATCCTGCACCGGCAGGGCAGCAATATGCCGATCTGGATGACGCCAGCAACCTGTCGCGTCGCACAGACTGGCAGGAAATCACCCAGGACATCTATTTCGGAACCGGGCAGAAAATGTGGATGACAGATGCAGCGGAATACGCCTTGCTGGATCTGCGCAGTGTGACCTTTCATCATGGGCAGCTGAACTGATGCCCCCGTCATAGTCCGGCGGGAACACACAGAACAAAAGCAAAAACAGGACGGATGTGCAATTTATGGATATAGATGAAATTTCCGGCAAGCGAACAGCATTTGGCATGCGCGAGCGTCGCACGGCCAAAGACAGGCTGCAGCCGGCATTGCTCGATCGTCTGACCGACGATCAGCCACTCAAGAAAAAGGAAAGCCGCGACAGCGTCATGATTACCTATGACACGCTGCGTCATGCGGTGCTGCGCGACCTGCGGTGGGTACTGAACACCGTGAATATTGAAACGGTGGATGATCTGGAAGCCTTTCCGCAGGTGCGTAATTCAACTGTGAATTTCGGCGTCGAGGCCCTGGCGGGCAGACGCATGTCTGATATCGACTGGGTCGATATGGAAGACTCCATCAAAACGGCCATCATTCATTTTGAACCACGCATTCTGGCTGACTCGCTGGAAGTGGCATGTGTCAGTGAAGTGGATACCCTGGAGCATCACAATGTACTGAGCCTGGAAATCCGTGGCAAGCTCTGGTGCAATCCCTATCCGCGCGAATTTCTGTTCCGTACGGATATTGATCTGGAAAGCGGGCACATGGATCTGCAGGAACAGGGAGCGGTCTGATGGAGCAGCGCTTTCTGGATTATTACAATCGTGAACTTGCCTATATCCGCGAGATGGGCAAGGAATTCGCGGATCATTTCCCCAAAATTGCCGGCCGGCTCGGCATGAACGGTATTGAAGTGGCCGATCCCTATGTGGAGCGACTGCTGGAGGGCTTCAGCTTTCTGACGGCGCGCATCCATATGAAGATGGACGCCGAGTTTCCTCAGTTCTCCCAGCGACTGCTGGAAGTGGTGTACCCCAATTATCTGGCGCCCACCCCTTCCATGGCGGTGGTGCAACTATCTCCCAGCATGAATGAAGGGAGCCTCGCCAAGGGCTTTACATTGCCCAAAGGCACCGTGATGCGCGGCCGGATCCCGAAAGCAGAGCAGACGCCTTGCGAATTTGTGACGGGGCACGCATTGACCCTGTGGCCGTTGCAGGTGACATCAGCGGAGTTATCGGGTGTGCCGCCCGATCTGCCGCTCAAGCGCATGAATCTGAACAACCGCAATCAGCCCGTTCGCAGTTCGCTCAGGGTTCGTCTTGAGATCAAGGGCGGCGTCAAGCTGCATGAATTCAAACTGGATCAGCTAGTATTTCATTTGAATGGCCAGGACATTCATATGCAGCGCCTGCTGGAGCTCATCATGGGTCATACCGTGACTGTGCTGTGCCATGACGCCGAGAAACCCGTCAAATGGGTCAATCGCATTCAGGCCAAGGATGTTCGCCATGAAGGCTTCGACAGCGATCAGGCATTGCTGCCGGCAGAAGCGCGCATCTTTCAGGGCTATCGCATCATCCAGGAATATTTTGCCTTCCCGTCGCGCTTCATGTTCTTCAGCGTCAACAATATGCAGAAAGCGCTCAAGCTGCCTGCCGATGTCGCGGAAAGCAGTGCCAATGCGCCAGGCGGCAAGGAAATGCGCACCTTTGAACTGACCTTTCTGTTTGACAAAGCCATGCCTGAACTGGAAGGCAACGTCACGGCCGAGAATCTGGCATTGCACTGTACGCCGGTCATCAATCTGTTCCCCAAAAAGGCAGACCGGATCACCGTTGCGCCCAACACGCATGAATATCACCTCGTTGTGGACCGGACGCGTCCGCTGGATTTTGAGGTGTATAACGCGGGGCGGGTGACCGGCTATTCGAATCTGACCGATCAGAATGAAAAGGAATTCAGGCCGTTTTTCGGATCGCTGGGCAGTGATACCGATGATTATGGCGCCTATTATTCCATGCGCAGAGAACCCCGTCTGCTGTCGGATATTGCAACGCGCAATGGCGCCCGTACAGGCTATATCGGGAGCGAGGTATTTATTTCACTTGTGGATAAGCACCAGGCTCCATTTTCGGAAGACCTGCGTCATCTGAGCGTGGACGTTCTGTGTACCAATCGCGATCTGCCCATGCTGATGCCGGTGGGTCAGAAGAACGATCTGGCCCTGCGTGTATCTGCACCAATCGATGGCATCAAGATCCTGCGCGGCCCGTCCCGACCCCGACCTGCCCTGGCTCAGGGGGCGTACGCCTGGCATCTGATCAGCCATTTGGGGCTCAATTACCTCAGTCTGATTGATTTGGATACAGAAAAAGGCGCACAAACACTGCGCGAAATGTTAAAAATATATGCAAATATCGCTGATCCGGCGATTGCCAGGCAGATCAATGGCGTTCGTCATGTCCGGGTAGAGCCTGTGCATCACCGTCTGCCCGTACCCGGCCCGATCGTTTTTGGTCGTGGCGCCCGCATCCATCTGGAGGTGGACGAGGGGGCATTCTCCGGTGTCAGTCCCTATCTTTTTGGCGCGGTGCTCGAGCAGTTTTTCGCCCGGCACGTGTCCATCAATATGATGTCTGAACTCGTGCTGTCAACCATGCAGCATGGCGAAGTGGCACGCTGGAAGCCCCGTATGGGCGCCCGGCCTGCCGTCTGAGTCAGACTGCACGAAGTTGAATAACCGTAAAAGGAAATAACATGTCTTCAGTTGCCCAGCCCAAAACCTATCCCGTTTATGATCCGGTACATCTTATTGGTACGGTTAAAAAACAGGAAGAACAGGAATTTGTTGTCGAATGTGATGGACACGAATGGAAATGTCGTCGGGCAGCAAGCTGCCTGCTGCAGCCTCAGATCGATGACACCGTTCTTATCAGCGGACCGGAACGTGAGCGCGTTTATCTGATCGCCGTCATCGAGCAGGCACAGCAGAATCAGTCCCAATTCAGCGTACCGGGCGAGTTGACCATCTCAGCGGAATCCATCAACATCCAGAGCGTGGCCGGCATGCAATTGCAGGGCGGCAGCGAACTGGCGATGAATTCCGAACAGCTGAAGCTCAATGCCAGAAAAGGCGAATGCGTTGTCGACGAAATGCAATACACCGGCCGCGAAGTCAAATCTACCGTGGGCATGATGCGCATCGTCGGACGCGTCTATGAATCTATCATGGACCGCCTGTCCTTCATGAGCCGCACTTCCTTCAAAATCACAGAGGAAGTCGAACACATGCGCGCTGGCACCATCGATTATCAGGCAGAGCAGTCTGCACGATTGCATTCGAAATACACCATGGTCACCGCAAAAGACCTGGTCAAGGTCGACGGCAAGCAGATTCATATGGGGTAAAAAGAAGGGGAGCTATATACCCCAACACGCATCCTTAATGCAGCGTATTCTTCAGAAACGCCTGCAATCGCGGATTTTGCTCGCTGCCGAAAAATTCTGATGGATTGGCGCTTACAAGAATTTCACCCTGATTCATGAAATTGATTTGTGTGGCAACCTCGCGGGCAAAGGCCATTTCGTGAGTGACACATATCATGGTGATCCCCGTATCTGCAAGGTCCACCATCGTATCAAGCACTTCTTTCACCATTTCGGGATCGAGTGCAGAAGTAGGCTCATCAAACAAAATAATCTCCGGGTTCATGCAGAGTGCGCGCGCGATCGCAACCCGCTGTTTCTGGCCACCTGAAATCCGGCTGGGGTATTCGTGCTGCTTGTCTATCAGGCCAACGCGTTCCAGATACTTTCGTGCAATATCCTCAGCTTCCTTTTTATCTGTCTTGTTTACGGAAATCTGCGCGAGTGTGCAGTTGTCCAGGACAGTCAGATGAGGGAAGAGATTGAACTGCTGAAATACCATTCCTACATATTGCCTTATCCTGTATAAGGATTCCTCGCAGTCCAGCGCAATTCCCTTGACCTCCAGTGATCCCTTCTGAAAAGGTTCCAGGCCGTTGACGCATCGTATGAGGGTCGATTTTCCCGAGCCCGATGGTCCGCAAATCACCAGCCGCTCGCCCTTGGCGACCGACAGAGAAATATTTTTTAGTGCATGAAACTCGTCATACCACTTATTCAATCCATTAATGCTGATAACTTCATTCATGATTTGACTCCAGGTTTCACGTGACGTGCTAGTGCAGTATCTTTCCAAGAAAATCCTTGACCCGCTCATGCTTTGGATTTTCAAAAAACTCGCCAGGCGCGTTTGTTTCGAATATTTCTCCACGATCCATAAAGACGATTTTGTTGGCCACGTCCCTGGCAAATCCCATCTCATGCGTAACAACAATCATGGTCATGCCCTGGCTGACAAGCTCTTTCATGACCGCCAGTACTTCCCCGACGATTTCGGGATCCAGGGCTGATGTTGGCTCGTCAAACAGCATGATGTCGGGATGCATAGACAGTGCACGCACAATGGCAACACGTTGCTGTTGTCCGCCTGAAAGCTCTGCGGGCATGGAGAGCGCTTTATGCTTAAGCTGGACACGATCAAGCAGCTCGAGTGCCAGATTCTCTGCTTCTTCCTCAGAATATTTCCCTCGTAATACGGGCGCGAGGGTCATGTTCTTCAATACTGTGAGATGAGGAAAGAGACTATAGTCCTGGAATACCATGCCAACGTGATGTCTGAGGTTTGACCAGTCTTGCGGCGTTCTGGCATCATAGGTTGTGCCTTTCATCCGAACCGTGCCTTCGTACGGCATTTCCAGTCCATTGAGACAGCGCACTAAAGTACTTTTCCCCGAACCACTGGGCCCGATAACGACCAGTACCTCCCCTTTATCCACATTCAGATCAATCCCCTTGAGAACCTGGGTGCTGCCGTAACGCATGCTGATGCCCTGCAGACTGAGTAATGACGATTGTGAATGTGTCATGATTGTGCCAGTTCAGTGGTCTTTTGACGTCGTTGCTGTCTGGATTCGCCAAGTACTTGTTTTCTTGATTCATTTTCCCTGTTATCCACGGAGAGCGTTTCAAGTCCGTGCTCAATGGTTTTTTTCACCGACGTGGGAGCCGGTCCGCCGCGCTCCCGCCTTTTGACGCTGTAGGAAGGATCCAGGCTGTTGACCACCGTTTCGCTGCTTAGCGACGTCTGGCTTCCGGTTTGGTCCAGTGCTGCGCGATTGACCATTTCCGCGGTAATCTGGTCGGCGGGCCGATTATCATCCATGGCTTCGCGCACAACGGCGCCGACAACATGATGTGCCTGACGAAATGAAATGTCCGCTTCATAAACCAGGGCATCCGCAAGATCCGTTGCTGAGCAGAAATTCCTGCTCGCCCGGTTCAGCATGTCGGTTTTTCTGGGTGACGCGGTCGCAATCACCTGTTTCAATAGTTCCAGTCCATATTGGCATTCCTGAATCATTTCAGGGAATCCGGCGATGCTTTCCCGATTGGCATCTCCTGTATGCGAAAAGTTGGTGCCTTTCAGAGACGCTATCGCACCGGTAAAAAGTCCAAGCACCTTGCCTGCGCGTCCCTTCAGATACTCAAGAACAACCGGATTTTTCTTCTGAGGCATAATGCTGGACGTGCCTGCAATGGAGTCAGGGAAATGAATCAGGCCAAATTCATCGGTACTCCAGACGAAATAATCCTGCGCAATCCTGCTCCAGGTGGTGGCAAGCAGTGTCAGAGAGGCCATAATTTCAAATATGAAATCACGGGAGGCGACCGCATCAAGCGTATTGTCTATGAAACCCGGAAAGCCCAGCAACCTGGCGGTTTCATCACGATCGATGTCAAACGGTGTACCTGCAAAGGCACCGGCGCCTAACGGAGATAAATTGGTATGTTCATATGCCTGTGCAAGCCGCTGACTGTCTCGTTCAAGTGCCTGGGCGATACCAGCCAGATAAAAGCCATAAGTAATGGGTTGAGCTGGCTGCAAATGGGTATACCCTGGCATGACAGTATCAACGTATTTTGACGCCTGCTCCAGTGTGGTCAAACGCAGACTTGCCAACGTATCGAGCAGAGAGATGATCTGGTCGCGGGCAACCAGCCGATCAATGGTTGCCAGAATATCGTTTCGGCTGCGCGCAGTATGCAAACGACCGCCAACATCTGGTTCAGTCAAAGAAATCAGATGCGCCTCATAGTTGAAATACGCGTCTTCACGCTGCGGGTCCAGGGTCACTTTTTCAGGACCGTCTTTGTCCATTTGCAGGATCGCACTTGCGAGCTTGCTGGCGACTTCGTGCGATACCAGCTTCTTGCTGTGAAGCATAAGCAGGTGGGCCTCATTGATTTCCGTCAGATATGGGAACGCTGCATCAAAGCTTGCCAGCCGGGGAAGGTAGATGAGATTGCATACTTCAGCTGCGGTTTTCTCGGTTAGCCGACGACTGACTTTGGATTCATTCTGAATTGCCTGTTCCATAATCTAAACCTTTAAACAAAATTGTGATATTTACACTTGATCAGTGCGGATTCTTAGTGGGCTGTTCAAGCGCCGTTCAAGATAACGACTCAGCCACGTCAATAGCGAACATATGACGAAATAGATAAGCAAAACACAGACATAAACATTGAAAGCCGGCGTGGATCCACCCATGATCGTGCTGCGTTCAACAATAATCTGGCTCACTTTGAGAAATTCACTGACCCCGACCAGCGCGCCCAGCGAAGTCGCCTGTACGAGCAGTGTCAAAAGACCGGTAAACGGTGGAATGATTGCTTTCAGTGCCTGGGGAATGATGATGTGCCGATAGGTTTCATAGGTACTCAGACCCAATGCCCAGGCACTGTTCCATTGATGAGTGGGAATGGAAAGGATACCGCCGCGCACAATTTCAATGCCATTTGCACTTCCCCACAAAGTCAATCCTATCGTCACTGCCCAGAATGGGCTGAGCTGTATATCAAACAAGGGCAATACAAAATAGATGCAGAATATATTCACAACCAGTGGAATGGCTCTGAAAAATTCCATATATAGATAGATCACAGCGTGCAGAACACGATTCTTCAATGTAAACAGGACGCCGAGAATGCCCGAGATAATCGTGGAAAACAGCAAAGTCGTCAGCGCCAGTGTGATCGTCAGTTGCAGTCCCTTTAGAACGAAAACATAATTGTCCAATAACGCGTTCATAGCTTATCTCCGAAAGGGAGCTTGCAAACGATGCTCCATCTGCCGTACAACAAGACTGATCACAATCACCAGAATCAGATAGATGGCACCAATGGCAGCAAACATTTCGATTGCCCTGAAATCGGTTGCGATTCTGTCGGTCGCAACAAAAGTCAGCTCAGCAAATCCGATGGCCTGCAGATAGGATGAATTCTTCAACAGCGAAATCGATGTATTGAGCATCGAAGGCAGACTGCTTCTGATGGCAATTGGAATGGCGATTAATCGCAGGTAGCCAAAGGGTTTGATATTCAGCGCACTTGCAGCTTCAAGCATGCCTTTCTCTACGGAAACCAGACCGCCGCGTATATTCTCAATCTGGTAAGCACCGGCCCACAATGACAGGCACAGAACGCCTGACCAGAATAAAGAGAGACTGATGCCAATGGAAGGCAGTCCATAGAAAATGAAGAAGAGCTGCACCAGAATGGGCGTGTTGCGTATCAACTCCACATATCCTACGACGATTGGAATTAGCGGTTTGATTCTCAGTTGACGGATTCCTGCACCGACAATGCCAATGAGGGTCGAAAAGAGAATCCCCAGCAGGCTGACTTGAATCGTTTTCCACAAGCCATCTACGAGTGCAGGCCACTGGGTAATCAGGTATGGCCAATCAAAAGTCATGATCAGTCCTGCGATTACTTGCGATCAGGACGAGGTGACTGGAATACATCAACGTAATAGGGACGTATTTCTTCCGGAACCCATGTGTTCACCCAGCCGGCAAATAATTTCTCGGTGCGCATGCGTTCAACCGCTGCATCCAGATAGGCTTTCCATTCTGGCTCATTTTTGCGCAGACCCATTGCTGCATCAGAAAGCTGGTAAGGGTCATCAACAACGCGCAGTCCCTTATCATTCGCGGCTATAACCACAAGCGTTGCCGCATCGTGAGCATAGGCGTCCGCACGCTTCTGCTTGAGCGCCTGCAGCGAATCTGCTGCAGTGTTCAATCGTAAGGTTTTCACGTCAGGCATATTGTCTTCGAACCATTTAGCCTGAACAGACCCTTTGGGTACGGCAACTGTCTTGCCTGCCAGCTCTGCGATTTTCTTCACATCACTATCTGCCCGAGTCAATACGCCACTGGCTCCCCAGCGATACGGAATACTGAAGTCGATGACACGTGATCGTTCAGGTGTGACGCCAAGCGTTGCAATCAACAGATCTACGCGCTTTCCCGCAAGTTGAGGAATGCGATTCTCTGCCGTGACGCAAGAGAACTGCACCTTTTGCCTGTCCCCGTATATCCATTCGGCCAGCTGCCTGGCCATATCGGTTTCGACACCCGCAAAATCACCTTTGGAATCCTGAAATCCATACGGTGGCTGATCGCAACGAACGCCAACATTCAGCTTCGGCTTGTCGGCAATGTACGAGGGAACAGCCGGCATTTCAGCATGTGCTCCTCCCATTGCACCAAACATGGCTGCCCAGACGATTGATACGCAACATGCGGTGCGTACATTTTTGTTGAAACCTGGCTTCATACATCGCTCCTAAAAGTAATTTGTCTTTGAGTAATTTGTCTTCGCTACTTTTGGGGCCTTTATGCTGGCTTAACTCGCGGCCTTGAATTGACTATAGTTTGCGCGACCATATAAATCAAATCACAATATCGCTATAATCCATACGGAATTGATATATGCTCGTTTACGTGAACCAGGCCTTGTTGAGGCGATCACGCATGCCTGGCGATATGAATTTTTCATGTGGAGGGATCCATGCAGTTCAAGCAAGTCGAAGCATTCAGGGCAATTATCCTGACGGGGTCAATGACCGCTGCAGCAAGAGAACTTCACACCTCGCAGCCAAACATCAGCCGCCTGATTGCGCAGTTGGAACGTCACACGGGATTCAGTCTGTTCAGTCGGGTTGCCGGGCGACTCACACCGACACCAGAGGCACGGGCTTTTTTTCGAGATGTTGAGCGTGCGTTTGTTGGATTACAGGACATCAAGGCGTCAGCGCGTAATATTCGCAGACAGGGAATAGGCCATCTTCGCATCGCGGCCGTACCTTCCATCGCACTGACTTTAATGCCAGGTGTGATGAAAATATTTGCTGAGAAATTTCCCGAGACTCGCTTATCGCTTTATGTGGGAGATTCAGGAACAGTGGCCCAATGGGTCACGTCCAGTTATTGCGATGTAGGTATCTCGGCATACGTAGACGACATGGCAGGAATGAGTCACGAGCGTATCGATACTCTGCAAGGTGTGGGCGTTGTGCCGAAAAATCATACTTTGGCACGTCTCAAACGTCCGCTGAAAATCAGGGACTTCAAAGGGCAATCGTTTATCTCTCTGCATTCAGGAGACGGTACTAGACGCCATATCGATGCGCTATTTGTGAATCTGGATGAAGACTACCGGAAGATGTATTACGAATGTCGTTTTGCTGCGGCCATATGCAATATGGTCGGGCTTGGCATGGGCATCAGTATTGTGAATCCATTGGTGGCCAATAGTTGCAAGCATATGGGCATTGTCGTAAAAGACCTGGAGCCCAAGGTGCAGTTTTCGTATTACATACTCACTTCAACCATCCATGTCACAAGTACCCTGGCTCTGGAAATTCATGAAATCCTCAAACGGGAATTGAAGCGAATCAAATAGGGCAGATTTTCTGGTTTTACGTGCCCTGAATGTAAAGACGCAGCCATGAAAAACGTCGTTTCCAGGCTGCGCCTTGTTCTCCTCCACATCAATGTCCGCCCGATGCTGCTCCCGGTTTCGCCATGAATGGCGGCTTGGTCAGCCACACCAGAAAAACCAGTCCGACAAAAAGCCAGCCCAGTCCCCAGAACACTTCATTGAACGATATCTGCAACGCCTGCTGATTGATCAGGTTATTGATATTGGCGGCGGCAATCTCTGTTGTTTCTCCGTACTTCTTGAGTGCTTCTACCGCCGTCGGATTATAGACATTAATATTTTCCGCCAATTGGGCGTGATGGATCACGGTACGATGATCCCAAAGGAAAGTCGTGATCGATGCAGAGAAGCTGCCGCCCAGTACCCGAAGAAACGCGGCCAGACCTGAGCCCGCCGCGATTTCATCCGGCCGCAGATCCGACAGCAGAATGGTCAGCACCGGCATGAAGAAGAATGCGACACCCAGACCCAGCACCAGCTGCGTCATGGCGATGTGCATATAGTCCAGATCGGTGGTGAAATCAGCACGCCAGAATGATGTAAAGGACATCACAATGAATGACATGGACGCAAGAATACGCAGGTCAATTCGGTTGGCATATTTGCCCACAATCGGCGCCAGGAAGACCGGCAGAATCCCGATAGGCGCAGACACAATGCCCGACCACATGGAGTCATAGTTCAGTGTGCGCTGCAGCCATAATGGAATCAAGAGGCCAATGGCAAAGAAAGCGGAGTAGCCAAAAATCAGTGCGATGGTGCCAAAGGCGAAATTGCGATGCCTGAACAGCGTCAGATTCACAATCGGATCGGGATGCGTCAGCTCCCATATCAGGAATGCAATCGTACCGATCACCGCGACAATCGTCAGAATCACAATAAAGTCGGAACCGAACCAGTCCTTCTCATTACCCAGATCCAGTACCACCTGCAGCGAACCCACAGCCACAATCAGCAGAATCAGGCCCATGTAATCCACACCAGATTTGATGGTGGTCACGGGACGAGAGCGCATCTGTATGAAGACAATGAAACTGGCCAGCAGGCCAACCGGAATATTGATGAAGAAAATCCATTCCCAGGAATAACTGCTGGTGATCCATCCGCCCAGAATCGGGCCGGCCACCGGCGCGACAACCGTCACCATGGACAATATGGCAAGTGCCATACCGCGGCGTGCAGCTGGATATATCGAGATCAGCAGACTCTGCGTAATCGGGTACATGGGACCGGCGACGGCGCCCTGAAGTGCCCGGAAAATAATCAGTTCTGTCATATTCGTCGAAATCCCGCAAAGGAAAGACGTAATCACAAACAGAACTGTGCATATATTAAAGAGGCGCACTTCACCGAAGCGCCTGCTCAGAAAGCCGGTCAAGGGCAGGGTGATGGCATTGCTGACCGCAAAAGACGTAATAATCCAGGTACTCTGGGATGAACTCACACCCAGATTACCGGCGATGGTCGGCAGGGACACATTTGCAATCGTGGTATCGAGCACCTGCATAAAGGTTGCCAGACACAGCCCCAGCGTGGTCAGCCACAGGCTGGCTGGGGCAAACGGCTGTGGAGGTGTCCCTGGCGGTCCCGCCTGGGGTTTCTCGTTACTCATTTGTGTTTTTCACATCTGTCTTGTCGGCAGTGTCATCGCTCGCCAGATTTTGCTGCACGATTTCCGAAATCAGACGGTCGGCCGCAGCCACCTGCTGATCATAGACGGATGTCATCAGCTTGCTCTTCGGATTGACGCCTTCAGAAAGCACCGCGCCATCGGTATTGTGCAGATCAGTTTCAACAAACATGGACATGCCGATACGCAAAGGGTGTTTCTGCAATTGTTCTGCCTTGGTGAATTCCACGCGTACAGGAATCCGCTGCACAATCTTGATCCAGTTGCCGGTGGCGTTCTGGGCGGGCAGCAGGGCAAAGGCGCTTCCAGTACCAATGCCCAGGCTGCTGATCACGCCGTCATAAACCACGTCGTCACCATACAGGTCAGATGTGATTTTTACAGGCTGGCCAATACGCATATCCTTGAGCTGGGTTTCCTTGAAGTTTGCGTAAATCCAGACATTGTTCAATGGCACAACGGCCATCATGGCGCTGCCGGCGGCAACGCGCTGACCTACCTGCGCTGCGCGCTTGGCCACATAGCCATCTGCCGGCGCAGTAATGGTGCTGCGAACAAAGTTCAGATAGGCGGCTTTCAGTCTGGATTCTGCTACCAGAATATCAGGATGCTGATTGATCAGCGTGCCCGCTACCAATGCCTTGCTCACTTCCGCACTTTGCTGAGAAGCGGTGAACTGGCCGCGAGTGGCTTCCAGCTGGCTCAGGGCAGATTGGTATTCGCTTTGTGCCTGCTGGAACAGATCGCGGGCATGCGCGCTTTCCTCTTCAGAAATCGCCCCGGATTTCACCAGGCGCTGACGACGTGCATAATCGGAACGGGCTTTTTCCATTGCGGTCTTCGCGCCTTTGACGGCAGACTCCTGAGCCTGTACCAATGCCTGTTGCGCGCCGGATGTGGCTTCTGCACCGCTGGCCTGGCTATAGAGACTGCGAACCTGTCTGACCGTCTTGGCCAGTGTGGCCTTGGCTTCGTTCAATGCCACCTCGGCCTCGGTGGGATCCAGACGAATCAGTGTATCTCCGGTGCGCACAAAGTCACCATCATCTGCAAAAATGCCCACAACGGTTCCGCCTACCTGCGGTGTAATCTGAATCACATTGCCCTGGACGTACGCATCGTCTGTACTTTCATACCAGCGACCATTCAGGTAATACATGACACCTGCAATAATGGCCACAATGACAATAATCAGGAACAGCAGCTTGAACAGAAAACCGCGCTTTTTACTGGCGGTCTTTTTCGGCGGTGTGCCCTGAGGGCCTTTGCCGGCGGGAGCAGTGCGTGCAGGCTGCGCAGCAGGGGCAGCCGATGTGGAATTGGAACTGGAACTCATGGACGATGACAACCGTGAAGTTTTAGCCGAAAGTAACGACAACAACGATGCCCCGTGGCATCATCTGCTTTCGGGGGAGCGTGAAATAATTCAAAATCTATTTATTGGGTAAGCAATAATTGCTTGGTCAAATAATCATAGCGATTGGCATGTTTCAGGTCAAACTTTTTATAGCAAGCAGGGGCTACAAGTGCCTGATTGTGTTGTGAAATGCCGGGATTTTCAGTCCTGCGTAAGACTCGCGGCCACTATGAAGTGTAGGCGCATCAAGAGGTAAAACGGGCGGCGACTTGATAGCGGCAATTCAGGAAACTCGCAGCGACTCACGCAAGAACGCTGCGGCGACGAGCGAAGGAACTCGTCATCGACCAACCGCGCCGCTACAGAATGACAGATCGGTCTATGTCAGAACGACGAGCCGGGTTCTTTCAAAAAGGCGATTTCTTCATCCGTGGAGTGCCGACCCAGTATCTCGTTTCGGTGCGGATAACGGCCAAACGCATCAATAATCGCCTTGTGCTTGAGTTCGAACTGATAAGACTCGTCGGACCCGTATTTGCGGAAAAGACACTCGGCTGCCTGATGGATCACGGTGGATTCTGAATGCATCATCGGCATCAGCAGAAAATTGTATTCCTGCTGCGTCAGCTCTTCGAACTCCGGTGTACGGGAAGCTTCCTGTGATAACACAAGCGCCATATTGTCCTGCGCGAAGGCCTCGGGCGTGCCGCGTGCGATATTGCGCGAGAACTGGTCCAGCACAATAATTTCCGCCAGACGCCCCTTGATCGTGCCACGCCAGCCGCTGAGTTCCGCCCTGCGGGCCTGTTCCCAGACCTCGGTAAATCTCTCGGTAATGGTCGCATCAAACTGCGGATCGCTGGTAAACCAGTTTTCGGGGGGTGTTTCCACAAACCAGAAATCAAGAATATCCTGAGGTGACATATGCGATCCTTAATATGATTGATGTGATTCTATGATTGAAGCGATTCTGCGACTGACGCGATTCTTTGATACACGTGAACCGGGACAGATTGAGTTTTTTCGCTGGCTGGAAGTTGATATTACGCGATTTGTCGCCATCTACCACCCTGTATCGCGTTTATAATAACTGCATCGTATTACGGGAACACATATGAGACTGCTTCTGGCCATTTTCCTGCCTTTTGTCGTATTTTTTACCATCGGACGCCCCTTAGCCGGCATTATCTGCCTCATCCTGCAGATTACCCTGATTGGCTGGCTGCCCGCCGCGCTTTGGGCTGTTTATGCCCTCAGTCAGTACAATACAGACAAGAAAATCGCCTCTGCACGACAAGGCTGATTTTCAACGCTGACTATCAAGGCTGATATTTTTCACTGAACCTCGCCGCAAGGACATTCTGCGGCGAGATTCTCACAAGGTACCAGATGCAACCCACAGATCTGCCCTCATTTCATGTATTTGGTATTCAGACGCGCACCAGCAATGCGGCAGAAGAGAACCTGACCACCGCAAGACTGCCGCTGTTATGGCACGACGTTTACACCGAGCTCGTTCCGGAATTGGCCGAAGACGAACCCGTCTATGGGATCTATGCCGGCTATGAATCGGACCAGAACGGTGAATATATCGTCACGGCAGGCGCTGGGCGGAAGCCCGAAAAATGCCCCTTGCCGCTGGTGGATGTCACGGTTCCTGCCGGCCGCTACCTGGTCTTTACCAGCAAAGGCAAAATGCCGGAAACCGTCATCCGCGTATGGCTGGATATCTTGGAGTATTTCAAGCGCGATGACATTGCGTTTGAGCGCGCGTTTACGGCAGACTTTGAGGAATATCACGGCCGTGAAGAAACCGCGATTGAAGTCAAAGTGCATATTGCGGTCAAATAGCGTTCCGATAGCTGACCATCAAAATGACATTCGTGTTGCGGATAAATTACATATTTGCCGCTGTTTCGCATCGGTTCCATCAAAAGCATTGAAAATTACTGTCGGCCTTTTATGATGGAAGGCTATTTTGGCTCAACCGTCTTCAAGTCCATTCTCGTGAAAACTCCTTACTTACCGCATTACAGCAATCGTTCCGGCTGGAATGCCCTGTTGCCTGCACGAACTGCAAATACCGAACCACCAGGCAGCAGAACGTTTGATTATGTGGTTATAGGGGGCGGTTTTACAGGTCTGTCGGCAGCGCGCCGACTCGGAGAACTGGCATCGGACAAGTCGGTCCTGGTGCTGGAAGGCAGTGTCATCGGTGAAGGTTCGTCAAGCCGCAACTCGGGCTTCATGTCGACCTTTCCGCGTTCGGGGATCGTCAAGGATCCGGTCAAAGATGATTTGCTGGGTCGGTCGCAAATCCAGGTATACGAACAGGGACTGCAGTGGCTGAAAGAAACACTGCAGCAAAATCAGATTGATTGCGATTGGGATGAAAACAGCGGCAAATACAATGCGTCTGCCACACCGGGCGGCAAGGCATCGCTTCTGTCCGGCATAGAGAAAAACAAACGGCTGGGCATCGATAGTGAAATCCTGACCCAGGATCAGCTGCAGGCGCGCATTGGTACCCGTTATTACGATTTTGGTTATTACACCCGAAATAATGTCTTTGTTCAGCCGGCTGCCATGCATCGTGGCCTGGCCGATACGCTGCCCGAAAACGTGACACTGCTTGAAGAAACGTTTGCACAGCGGATCAGCGGAGCACCGGGAAAATTTACGATCACCACAAGCAAAGGAAATTTTTCTGCTGGTCAGCTGGTCATTGCCAATAACGCGTTTGCGCGAAAACTGGGTTTTCTGAAAGACCGCATTATTGCCATCTACACTTATGCGGGTCTGACACCGGCGCTGTCAGATGAGCAGGCGGCCCAGTTGGGTCAGGCCAGACAATGGGGACTGTTGCCTGCGCACAGGCTGGGCACTACCTTGCGCAAAGTCTCGGGCAACCGCTTTATGGTACGAAGCGCCTACTCCTATGAATCGGAGCGCGGTGCCGCGGCCTACACCAGCATGCTCATGAATTATTACAAACGTCGTTTTCCACAGATGGACTCGCATGAGTTCGAATATGTCTGGGGCGGAACAACAGGGCTGACGCGCAATGGCGGTATCTTTTTTGGCAGGCTTGCCGATGGCATCTATGGCTCGCTGGGCTGTAATGGCTCCGGCGTATTGCGTGGTACGGTCAACGGCCGCTTGCTCGCTGAGCTGATGCTGAATCGATCTTCAGACGAATTGACTGCGGTTCTGGGATTGGGTGGCCCGTCCTGGTTGCCGCCGGAGCCCTTGCGTGCCCTGGGCGTTCGCAGCGCCATTTTCTATCAGGGCTTCAAGGCCAGCGCCGAGAGATAAAGAGCAGGGCGCGGCGCATCATCAATTGGTTAAGGCCAGGTGGGGTGTTCCCAGTGCAGGATCAAACGGGTTCAGGCTTAGGCTGATGGCCTGCGCTTCGCGTTTCAGACACTCCACGATAAACGGCAGTCTTTCGGGCGTGAGTCTTTCCGTAAGCACGCTCAGGCCAATCGCACCTACCGGATAGCCCGAGGTATCAGTAAATGCAACTGCAATACCGCCAATCCCCAGAAGCTTGCCCGGTCCGGTATTGAGCACATAACCACATTCCTGCGCCTCTGCAATTCTGGCGCGCAAATAAGGCTCATCGATGCCGTCTTCCTGATAAAAGCGCGGGATATTGAACGCCACAATGGCGTCCTGCTCGCTCTTAGGAAGTGCCGCCAGAATGGCAATGCTGCCCTGACCCAATCCGATAGGAATGCGACCGCCAATACCGCCGGTCAGCGACTGGGTAATATAGCTGCCTTCCATCTTGTCGATGCACACGACATCATATCGATCCCGCAGCAGTACGAATGCTGAATCCTGCAAGGTTCCCACGATCTTAAGAATGGAACCGCGGCAGATACTGCGCAGAGACGATTCCTTGTGGTGCGCACGGGCCACCAATGAGAACAGCTCCAGGGTCAATGCATACGACTTGCTTCCCTGGCGCTGCTGCACAAACCCCTCGGTGATAAGTGTCTGCAACAGACGGTGCACCGTCGCCTGCGACAGTTCGAGCTGTCGGGCAATATCGGTTACGCGCAGGCCTTGCGAGCCCGCATCGCTCAGCAGACGCAAAATTCCCAGACCCTTGGTGAGCACGCCCTGTGCGCTGGCAGATGACTGTTCCATGGATAATTCTGTTTATTGAAATCAATATCGTAATATTACATTTATTTTTCCGATAAATGAAATATAAATTGAATTTATTTTATTAGTAGAAATACTAATATCGAAAGAGGGGTATGCGGGAGACAATAATCGGAAGAAAACACGATTGTCATATACGTCATCTTTATGGCGCTCCCGCGGCTGAGCAAGGGAGTTGTCCGCCATTCAAATCCATGGCTCTGCCTGGTTGCGGGCAGATATCACAAATGAATCAAGTGAGAACATATGTCCTTCCTGCAACTGCATGGCCTGACCAAAAAATTCGCTGAGACCACCGCCGTTGATAACCTTTCCCTGAATGTAGAGAAAGGGGAATTTGTGTCCCTGCTGGGGCCTTCGGGCTGCGGCAAAACCACCACCCTGCAAATGATCGCCGGTTTTGTTGATGTGACTGCCGGCAATATTGTGCTGGACGGCAAGGACATCACCTATGCCAAGTCCAATGAGCGTGGGCTGGGGATTGTGTTCCAGACTTATGCGCTTTTTCCGCATATGACAGTTGAAAAGAATGTCGCCTTTGGGCTGGAAATGCGCAAACTGTCGGCCAGCGATATCAGAAAGAAAGTGGATGAGGCGCTTGCCATGGCCCAGCTGGAGAAGTTCGCCCAGCGGTATCCACGTGAATTGTCTGGCGGTCAGCGTCAGCGCGTTGCCCTGGCACGGGCATTGGTGATTCAGCCACCGGTACTGCTGCTTGACGAGCCCTTATCCAATCTGGACGCCAACCTACGTGAAGAAATGCAGTTTGAGCTGCGGCGTATACAGCAGCAGGCCGGTACCACAACCATCATGGTCACGCATGATCAGGCCGAAGCCCTGTCTGTGAGCGATCGCGTGGTGGTCATGCGCGAAGGCAAAGTCATACAGATTGACGAGCCTTACACCATGTATGAAAACCCGGCCACGCCGTTTATCTCGCAATTCGTGGGCAAAACTAACAGCTTCCCCGTCCGGCTCGCACGGACGGCGCAGGGTCTGCAGTTTGAACTCGACGGTCAGCAGATTACGCTGCCCGGACAGCCCCAGGCAGTCGCTGCATCTTCTGGCGACGCAGCAGACGCGCTGGTATCACTGCGTCCGGAGAAAATCATTCTGGGCCCTCAGGGACAGGGACGCTTTGCCGGTACCATCAAAAACAGCTTCTTCCTGGGTAATCTCTGGATGTATGAAGTCAAGACTGCCTTTGGCGACGTCATTGCAACCGTGATCAACAATCACGAGCGTGTTTACAAGACAGGTGAAGCCGTCAGCCTGGACTGGCACCCCGATGCCATTCGTGTGCTTTCATCAGAGACCGACGGAGGTCACTGACCATGTCCGCTACTGACAGATCCGGCACACGCAAGCCGAAACTCGGCTTTCTGGGCGCCATGCCGCTCACGCTGCTGTTTATCGGCCTGCTGGTCGTGCCTCTGATACTGACCATCATTCTTTCCTTCAAACCCTTTGATTATGATCTGGGCGTGCAGGCCGGCTGGACTTTTGAACAGTACATTGAAATCTTCACCAGCAAGTACACCCTGACCGTTTTCTGGCGCACGCTCTGGATCTCGGGTCTGGTCACAATCATCTGTGTGCTGGTTGGAGTGCCGGAGTCCTATATTCTGAGTCGCATGAAAGCCCCCTGGAATTCAGTCTTCCTGCTGGTCATTCTCTCACCCCTGCTTATTTCACTTGTGGTGCGCGCATTTGGCTGGAGCATGCTGCTTAACCCCATGTCACCTGTGGGCAAGCTTACGCAGGCGATGGGACTAGGCTCGCTGCTATACACGTCATCAGCGGTTGTGATTGGTCTGGTGCACGTCATGCTGCCCTTTATGATTATTCCTGTCTGGACCTCGCTCAACAAAATTGATCCGCAGACCATCAAGGCCGCGTATTCGCTGAACGCGAGCAAGTGGCAGACCATTCGTCGCGTGATATTGCCGCAAGCCACGCCGGGCATTCTGTCTGGCAGCTTGATTGTTTTTGGACTGTCAACCAGCGCGTTTGCCATTCCCGTCCTGCTGGGCGGCGGACGCTCACGCATGGTGTCCAACAGCATTTATGAACAATTCATGGTTGATCTGAACTGGCCAATGGGTGCCGCGCTGGCTATTCTGCTGCTTATCATGAACCTGATTATCATGATGTCCTATAACCAGATTCTTGAGCGCTCTTACCGGCGCAGCCTGGGGTAAAGCATGAAAAACGGACCTCTCTCCTGGCTCTTTAACGCCCTGGTAACCATCTTCATTCTTGCACCATTGGTGATTGTCTGCCTGGTCGCGTTCACACCGCAGGATGTGCTCTCGATCCCGACGACCAGCTTCTCCTTGCGCTGGTTTCGTGCAGTTTTCAATGAATCGGGTTTTGTGTCGGCCTTTCAGACCAGTCTCTGGGTCGCCTTTGCCAGTGCATCCATCAGTGCAGCCCTGGCGCTGCCAGCTGCATTTGCCATTGCGCGCGGGCAGTTTCGCTTTCGGCATGTGATCAATGGTTTGTTTCTCTCGCCATTGATGATTCCCAGTCTGGTAATGGGTGTCGCGCTATTGCGTCTTTTCGCCATGCTCGGTGTACGCGGCAGTCTGCTGTGGCTGATCCTGGGTCATGTGGTAATCGTAACCCCATATGTGATACGACTGGTGCTGGGGTCTCTGGTGGGTTTCGACAAAAGCATCGAACACGCAGCCGAATCGCTGGGGGCGGGACGTTGGACGGTCTTTCGTCGCATCACGTTCCCGCTGATTCTTCCCGGCATCTTTGGCGGCTGGATTCTTGCCTTTATCAACAGTTTTGACGAACTGACTATGTCAGTTTTCCTGACGTCACCCACCACCATTACGCTGCCGGTCAAAATGTATATGTACGCGACCGAATCCATCAATCCCATGCTGTCGGCGGTCTCGGCGCTGATCATTCTGCTGACCGCCGTCAGCATGTTTGTGCTGGACCGCGTTTACGGCCTGGACAAGATTCTTATCGGAAAACAATAGCAATGACAGTCGCAATGGTCACGGCTGGTGTCAATATGCAGAAGCAGGGGCGCTGATGAGCGGGCAATTTGTTCGCCTGGTAGATCAGGATCGCCAGACCTGCCGATTCTATGTGAACGGTAATGAATGTCATGCAAGCCGTGGCGACACCGTCATGACCGCGCTATTGACCTTGAATGCGTACTTGAGATTGTCGGAGTTCAGTGGCATGCCCCGGGCGGGTTTCTGCCTGATGGGGGCCTGCCAGGACTGCGTCGTGACGCAGGAAAATGGCACACGCATTCGCGCCTGCTCCACGCTGCTGCGCGACGATATGCGGTTTGTGATAGCGGAGCGTACCTGATGTGCGCCGGCTCAACAGTGATTGTCGGGGCAGGGCCCGCAGGTATTCGTGCAGCTGAAGTGCTGGTTAAGGCCGGGTTAATGCCGATTGTGATTGACGAAGCCCCCAAGCCCGGTGGCCAGATTTATCGGCAGCAACCCGAAGGCTTTAAACGGGATGCGCGCCAGCTTTATGGATTTGAACACCACAAGGCGACATCGCTGCATCAGACAGCCAGGGAATTGATTGCCTCGGGCCGTATTGACTACCGACCCGAAACGCTGGTCTGGGATGCGGATGAACACCATCTTTATGTCACTTGCAATGGAAAGCACGACGCCATCGCCTATGATCAAGTGATTCTGGCTACCGGTGCGACAGATCGGATATTGCCGTTTGAAGGCTGGACGCTGCCTGGCGTCTATACACTGGGTGGCGCGCAGATCGCGCTTAAATATCAGGGCTGCGCCATCGGCAACACAGTTGTAATGGCTGGTACGGGGCCGTTGCTGTATCTGCTGGCCTATCAGTATCGCAAGGCGGGGGCAAACGTCGCTGCCGTTCTGGATACCAATCCATTCCCCAAATTCATGACAGGCTTGCGGGCGTTTGCGGCAGATGCAGTGCTCATGAGCAAGGGTGTGTATTACATGGCCTGGCTGCGCGCGCATGGTGTTCGTATCGAACATAATGTCGCGTCTTTACAGGTGCATGGAGAGGACAAGGTACAGGGAATACGCTGGCAAAAGGCGGGTGCGTCGGCCGATGATGCGTCCCGGACACTGCCTTGCGACGCGGTGGCTTGTGGGTTTGGACTGCGTTCCGAGAATCAGCTGGCCGCGCTGCTCGAGTGTGATTTTGTCTTCGATGAACAGGATCAGGCCTGGCTGCCGCAGGTGGATAACGGTGGCCGAAGTGCCAGAGCGAATGTGTATCTGGCCGGTGACGGCATGCGTATCGGAGGTGCTGATGTGGCCGAGCTCACTGGGCGCCAATGTGCCTATAGTCTGCTGCATGATCTGAATATGACTTATGACATTCAGCATTCGCAACGCACCGCAAGGAAGCTCGAGAGCGCTCGACGCACGCGCCGTCTGATCGACACCATGTTCGCACCGCCACTGCATTGGCTGGATACGGCAGATGACGCGCTGCTGCTATGTCGTTGCGAAGAAATTCGCGTTCGTGATATTCGCAATATGCTGAAGAATGATGCCCATGGCAGTCTTAACCGGATCAAAGCCTTGTCGCGTGTGGGCATGGGGCGTTGCCAGGGTCGCATGTGCGGGGCAGGTGCTGCGCAGTTGCTGGCCCATGAACAACATATTCCCCTGTCTGCTGTGGAGCGACTTCGGAATCAGCCACCCATCAAGCCCATTCCAATCGGAGAGCCGGCATGCAGGTGCTGAACACCGATGTGCTCATTGTGGGGGCGGGCATTGTTGGCGCCAGTGCAGCCTTCTTCCTGGCGCGCGAAGGTCTGAGCGTGTTGATATGCGAAGCGGGGCAGAGCGGCACAAAAGCCAGCGGCGTCAATTTCGGCGGCGTCCGGCGTCAGGGTCGTCCATTGACCCAATTGCCACTGGCCGCGCGCTCGCATCAGCTTTGGAGCAAACTCACCGAACTGATTGGTATTGATGGCGAATACATACGCAGTGGTCATTTGAAACTGGCACTGACCGAGCCGGATCTGGCGCAATTGCAAACGTATAACAGTGCTGTCGCTAACTGCGGCACCGACTATGGTTTGAATCTGCAAATGCTGGATCCGGTTGAAGTACGCATGCGATATCCATGGGTGACGCACGACATTGCCGGCGCATCGCTGTGTCCGGAAGACGGTCATGCCAATCCCCGGCTGGTCTCCCCTGCGCTGGCGTGGGCAGCAACGCAGGCCGGCGCCACGCTGAAAGAACGATGCCGTGTGGTGAACAGCCAATATGACGGACGCCATTTTCAGACTGAAACAGCAGACGGCGTGCGAATTCAGTCGACCTATCTGCTGAACACGGCAGGGGCGTGGTCCGGCAGCATTGCAGCCATGTTTGGTGAGAATGTGGCCCTTACGGAAATCTATCCGCAAATGGGCGTGACAGAACCGCTGCCGCCGGTGATGGATGCTGTTGTGGGTGTGCAGGGTGGTGGCGTGTATGCGCGACAGGTCGAGCGCGGCAATATTGTTTTTGGAGGTGGACGCGCGCACTCCGTGAAAGATGGGTTTGCGCGACCTTCGCACCAGAGCATCACCTTGTTGCTGAAACGGCTGGCTGCACTGATACCCGGTATTGCAAATGCAAATGTCATCCGTTTCTGGAGTGGCGTGGAAGGCGCAACCCCCGATCTGAATCCCTATCTGGGAGCCAGTCGTACCACCCCGGGCCTGTTTCACGGGTTTGGCTACAGCGGTGCAGGTTTTCAGGTGGGACTGGCCTCTGGCGAGGTACTGGCGCAACTGGTGACTACCGGCAGCAGCCGCGTACCCATCGAGGCATTTCGAATTGACAGGTTTACAGCTGATTCCGGCAAGCTGTGAGCACCTATATAGACTGCCGGCAAAAGGAACACAGATGAAATCAGTATCAACAAAGAAAAAGCCCCTGGTAATGGCATGCATGCTGGCTGTGGCCGGAATGCTGACGGGCATCAACGCAAGTGCGGAAACAAAAACGCTTTACCTCGGCATGAATGGCGGCGATATGCAGCGGGGCTTTGAAGAGCATGTTTTCCCTGCCTTTGAAAAAGCCAATAACGTCAAAATTGTGGTTGTACCTGGTACGTCGACCGATGTTCTGGCCAAGGCACAGGCATTCAAGGACAAACCGCAAATGCACGTCATGTTTCTTGACGACGGCATCATGAACCGCGCAACAAAAATGGGATTGTGCGAACCCATCAAGGATGACAAAGCCTTGTCCGAACTGTATCCCGAAACGCTGATCGGCAAAAACATGGCCGCCGGTGTCGTCACAACCATGACGGGTCTGGCATACAACACTAAGATTTTCAAGGACAATAACTGGGCACCACCCACCTCCTGGAAAGATCTTGCCGATCCCAAATATAAAGGCAAAGTCGTCTTCCAGTCTGTGGCAAGCAGCACCTATGGCCTGCATGCCTTCATGATGCTCAACCGGATTGATGGTGGAGACGACAGCAATTACGAAGATGCCCTCACCAAGTTCAAAGATAGCGTCGCGAAAAACGTCGTCGCCTACGTGCCCAGCTCTGCAAAAATTTCAGAAATGACGCAGACCGGCGAAGCAGCACTCTTTCCGCTCACGCCTACCGCGATCTATTCGATGAAAGAGAAAAAACTGCCGGTTGAATATGCCGATCCAAAAGAAGGCTCAGTTCTTCTGGCCGTGGCAGAATGCGTGATTGCCAACAACAGCGAACCTGAACTCTCGCAAAAACTGGCAGCATATCTCCTGTCGGTAGAAGCCCAGGAAGGTGCTCTGAAATTTGGTCAGTATCCATCCAACAAAAATGTGGCCGCCAAAACCGAGCATAAGGAGTTGCTGGGTGATTTCGAGAAATACATGAAACACGTCGTGGTCATGGATTGGGATGCAATCAATAAAACACGTCCTAAACTGAACCGCGAGTGGAAGGAACAGATCGAAAGATAAAGTGGCAGTTGAAAGTGCCAGATGGCAGGCATGTCCCAAGCCTTCCCATTTTCCCGAAAAGCATTTAGTATCTGAAAAAACGTCAAATACATATGCAATAAAGGGAGGGGTCATGCCTGTCATGTCATCAGGGCTTCGCACCGTGCTGGTTGCTGCCGGTTTTACTACGATTTTGGCCGGCTGCGCCAGCGGACCCCATCAGTCCCCGGACAAAGCGGTTCGCGCCTGCAGTGATCTTAACGGCGCGAGCGTACCTGCAACGGCCATTGGCCTGCCCACACGCGGTGCAACCATCACCGCGACCGAGTTTGTTCCTCCTGTCACCAAAGCACCCAAAACCCACGAGGGTTATTGCAAGGTACAGGGGGATATTGCATCTGTGGACCCGCAGGCGCCTGCCATCAAATTTCAACTGAATTTGCCAGCCAACTGGAACGGCAAATCGCTGATGATAGGCGGAGGTGGCTATAACGGCATTCCCGCCAAAACCACAGACCTTCTTCCTGCCGGCCCCACAGACAGGCCTGATCCCATCGGTATTGGTTACGCCACCTATGGCAGCGACTCGGGTCATCAGCTCTCAGCTGATCCAAACAATCCCGGCAAGTTCGCCCTGAATGCAGAAGCGCTGCGCAACTTCGCATACGAGGCGCTCAAGAAAACCCACGATACCTCGCAGAACCTGATTGCCCGTTATTATGGCAAACCATCACAGGTGAAATACTTCGCCGGCGGCTCCACTGGTGGCCGGGAAGCGCTTGCCGTCGTGCAGAAATGGCCAGAAGATTTCAATGGCGTGATTGCGCTGTACCCGGCCTTTGCTGCAGCTTCGCTGGATCTGCAGTTTGGACGCATTACCCGCGCACTGGCTGCACCGGGTGCCTATCCCAATATCGAAAAAAGAGCCGTACTACTCAAAGCGGGCCTGCAGACATGTGACCGACTGGACGGTGCGGAAGATGGCATCGTCAGCAACCAGCGAGAGTGCAATCGCATCTTTGATCCTGCTACCGCGACAGTAGACGGCCGGCCGCTACGGTGTGAAGGAGGGCGTGAGACGGGTAACCAGTGTCTGTCTGACGCGCAAATCCGAGCAATGAAGATATTCAACTCGGATATTGTCTTTCACCCGGCGACTGGCAGTGGTGAAGTGCGGCATGCCGGATTCAACGCCTGGGGCACAGACCTTGGCCGTCCCGCAGGCGACAACAAACTGCAGGCCACCATCAACTATCTGAATCTGGGCTCGGTTGCTCCAAAGTATCCCATGCCACCGAACCCTGCAGGCAGTCAAAGCGTGCCTTACCATGCCGGCTTCTGGGATCAATGGGTGAAATATTTCATCACCCAGGATCCGGGTTACAACAGCTTATCGCTGGATCCAGTCCGGCCAGGCAAATGGCGTCAGCGTATTGACGAACTCACCGTTCTGCAGGACGTCAACAAGACCGATCTGTCTGCCTTTGCCAATCACGGTGGCAAATTACTCATTGCACATGGCATAGCCGATGGTCTGGTCCCCACCCGGGCGACCGAAGATTATGTGCAGCGTGTCCGTGCCACAATGGGACCGCAGCAAACTGACGCGTTCATGCGCTATTACGAGATTCCAGGCTATGGCCACGCTGCCAGCACCGTCTTCAACGCAAGCTGGGATTCCCTGAGTACGCTGGAAAACTGGGTAGAAAAAGGTGTCAAACCAGGTGCACAAGTGGTGGCCGATAGCGTTGGCGTGCCCGGACGCACACGCCCATTATGTGAATACCCCGGCTGGCCCAGATACAAAAGGGCCGGAGATATGAATCGGGCGGAGTCGTTTTATTGTGTGCGTAATTGATGACAAGTTGGAACTCCAGCTCACATGGGTAAAAATCGTGTGAGCTGGCACGCGCAGAAACTTAGCCGCAAACGAACATTTCGTATCGGTTGACCGTCAGTACATCGCTTCTCTGCGACGTTTCACCATAAATTCGAAAAATCCGTTCTGTCGTAAACGGAACCTGGTTCGACTCATTGTTCAGTACCGCTGTTCCGGAGTCTGCAATATAGGTACTTTGTATCTCCTGCGCTCGTCGGTCTGTCGCAGTGACAACGATCTCTGCATAAAAGTTCCCGGCAGAGTTACCCAGCTTAACCGTATGGATCGCCTTGTACTTATCGAAACTGATATTGTCCAGTACGGAAAAGTGAAGGGATTTTTCGCCGGATCCTACCTTTGTGCCCCACACGCGCAACTTAATTGTTTTGTTGTCGCCTGCAAATGCATTGGCCGGCATGACAAATCTGCCTTTATTTTTTTCTGACACAATCGTAGCAAGCGTGTACCGCCCCGGGATCGCGGTAGAAAATTCGCCGACTTCACATCCTACCCGTCTCTCGACCTGAGTCATTTTCGGGTTCATGTCTGCTGGCATAGTGATTATTCCATTCGAAAAAGAAATACGCACTTTACTCAAGGTTGGTGCAGCGCGTCATGACCATTAACTCACTTTTTCAACTTTTAAATAATGTTATATATCGCAGCTGCGTCATCATTTCGCAATAAGTAATCGAACGCCCAACAAATAAATCAGACTTCGACGATTATCTTGTTTGACTTAATACTGACACCAGAATGAATCAAATGACCGGAAGTAATTAAGCTATTTTTAAGGGTTAATACTAATATCGTTTACCCTCTCAATGGTTTGTCACACTGAATCCCTATAATGGCGTCCATCTTTAATAAGATCAGAGAAAAACAGCAGAATGTTGCGCTGCGTACCCAGTTAAGCAGCTAAGGCTCAGCGTACTTTCTTTATTGTTGAAATTTATTTGTTGCATCCGTAAGGGGATTATTTTGTTCAGTATGATATCCATCGTGATATCCCTGCTATTGCTGATGTTTCTGGCATACCGGGGATATTCTGTTCTGATTCTTGCACCATTAATGGCCGGTCTGGCGGTGTTGTTATCCGGTGACTTCAATCAGATCCTGCCGATTTACACAGAAACCTTCATGCCCGCGCTGGGCAAATACCTGCTGCAGTTCTTTCCGGTGTTCCTGCTGGGGGCGCTGTTTGGCCAGCTCATGGCCGACTCCGGTGCTGCGGCATCCATTGCCAACTGGATCATGAAAGTGCTGGGTCCAAGACATGCCATCCTGACCGTGGTTCTGGCCTGCGGCATTCTCACCTATGGCGGCGTCTCGCTGTTTGTGGTTGCCTTTGCCATCTATCCCATTTCAAAAGTCATGTTCTACATGGCTGACATCCCTAAGCGACTGGTGCCTGCCGCCATCGCCCTTGGCGCGTTCACCTTTACCATGACCGCGTTGCCAGGCACGCCGGCCATCCAGAACACGATCCCGATTCCATATTATGGCACCAACGCCTTCGCCGCGCCTGGGCTGGGGATCATCGGTGGGCTGATCATGTTTGTATTGGGCATGCTCTGGCTGCTTGGCCGTGCCCGCAAGGCCAAAGCCGCGGGTGAGGGCTACGGTGACCACAATGATGGGGTGGCCAACGAGGTGATCAGCGACGATCACAATATTTCGTTTGTGAGCAGCATCATTCCCCTGATTCTGGTGATTGGTGTCAATGCACTGTTCACTTATGGCATTTTCAATGGCATGGACTTTGCCTTCCTGAAAGAGACATTCCCTTCGATCAACCTGAAAGGCGCGCTGGGACTCTGGGCCATCATCATTTCACTTGTCGTTGCATGCCTCTGGCTTATCATCGCGCGACTTCGCCACTGGACCGACCTGAAAGACACCATCAACAAGGGTGCCTACGGGTCTATGCTGCCAATCTTCAATACTGCCTCTGAAGTGGGATACGGTGCGGTGATTGCCAGTCTGACAGGTTTTGCGATTATCAAGGAGTTTGTGCTGGGTGTTGCGCCGAACAACCCGCTGATCTCTGAAAGTATCGCGATGACCTCGCTGGCCGGCATTACCGGCTCATCTTCGGGTGGCTTGAGCATTGCCCTGCAGACGCTGGGTGCAGATTATCTGCGCCTGGCCCAGGAAAACAATATCAGTCCTGAACTGCTGCATCGCGTAGCCGTCATGGCCGCTGGGGGTTTTGATACGCTGCCACATTGTGGGGCGATTATTACGCTACTTGCGATTTGCGGCCTGACACATCGCCAGTCTTACCTGAATATTGCGGCAGTGACGATTGTGATACCGCTGATTGCCGTTGCGGCTGTTATTTCGCTGGGGACGATGTTCGGGTCGTTTTGATCGAAAGACGAACCTACGAAGTACCGGGCGGTTCGCAGTACGAGCTGCCTGGATCGATATAACTTTCAACTTAGCTGCGTTGCGCGATCAGCCATGGATCTGGCTGTCTGTATATACTTTGTTTGGTCGCGAGGCAGGGTCTCGGGTTTGCAGGACGCGCCAATTCAGTCCTGTGGCCGACTTTTGCTTGGGAATGCGCTTGTAGAAATTACCGTTAATCTGGGTGGTGGCTATCAGGTAATTCCGAAATGAATTGAACAGTTGTTCGTCCACCTTCTGGTCCTGAGCCTCGCGCCAGAATTCATCCAGCGTTCCCTGATAGGTGAGACCTTTAAAGTCATACATGGCTCGTCCGCAAACTTTAAGTGGAGAATTGTGGAGTAGAGCAGACAATCCTACTGTACTGTTCACCACAACCGTGCCAATTGCATGATCCAGCAAGGAAGGTAAATGCTGGTCATGAATATAGTGCACCCGACCTGAGAGGTCGTACAGAAATTCCAGCTGCTGCAGCCAGTTTGAATAGTCGTTGTAGCCACGATCCATGGGGTGATGCTTGATGACCAGATGAGTTCCCATCGGAGCGTATTTGGAGAACGACGTTACCACAAACCGGATGAACGTTTCTACTGTTGCAAAATCAGAGTGTGTGTGAATTTGCGCATCGTTATAAACCTGCAGAGGTAAAAGAAAATACTGCTTGGACATCGTGGTAGTCAGCTTTTTCCCCATGCCTCTCTCGGTAAACCGGTAATAAGCCTTGCGGGTAAAGCTCCGTAACCAGATATAGCCTTCGATAATGTGCAGTCGGCGGTGGTGGCGGTAGTGCCAGAAGAAGGGCTTCAGCAGAATACTACAGGTAAAATACAGGAAAGCCCAAAGCATCATATAGGGGAAGGCATAGCCGACTTGTCGCTCCCGCCTTGTGGGAATTCTTTTCTGGCTGTAATAGAACTGGGCTTCGCGTGCTGCGCTGGAGTGGTCGTTTACACCATTTTTTTCAAGTGTAATAAAGTTGGGACGCACGTATCCCTCTTCAAAAACACCAATTTTTACGCCGTAGCGCGACGCAATCTGATGCGCAACAACATGAATGGGGCGACAATCCCCAAACAAAAAAACCACGTCGATATCCAGGTCGTTGAGCAGATTCTCAAAAAAGCGGCGCCACTCGCGCGGGTGCTCCCGAAAGTTGATGGCATCCCTGCGATTGAACAGCCAATCGCCACCATTAAAGTTCACCGTATATACAGTAGCCCCCTTGTTTCTAAGATCCGTTGCGAAACGACGGAAAAAGGGACCGACCGGCCCTTGCAAAAGCAGAACATTCTTCCCCGCGAATGCTTCAATTCCCTCAATTATCACGATTGTTTATGCGCCGTTTTTAAAGTGAAATGTTCGATCCACGCATTAAATAATACTATTTCGATTGTGTTTTGGACGATAAGCCACACTTGTGATTGTAACTATTAGTAATTTAAATTAATAGATATTTCGGTTGAAATGCTAAAGTCGTTTTAAATCAACAAATTAGATGTAAAAAAAATACAATGTTTCATATAAAAAACGCCCTATGGCATCTGAAATAGCACCAGCATGACTTTTCATTTTACAATCCATCCACGATTAAGACTTGTTAGCGACCTGTAGATGTCAAATTCATCCGGTAAAAATTGGTTCCTTTTTTTAGGTATCGTTGTGCTACCCATGATTGTTGCGATCATTTATTTCACAATGTTCGCCACGAGCCGGTATGTCAGTCAGGCAGAAATTGCCGTACGCCAAACCGATAATGCAAATGCTGCAATCAGCAATGCTCCAGGTCTTGCGCTCTTATTAGGTGCGACCAATCCTACTTCGCGCGAAGAAACGCTGTTCCTGAGACAATACCTCTTGTCATACGACATGCTGGATGTTCTGCAAAAGGAACTGAACTGGAGCGAGCACTATTCTTCTGTGTACAGTGATCCTTTCTATTGGCTTGCTAAGGATGCACCTCGAGCAGATATGCTGAATTTTTACCGAAAGGTCGTGACGGCGCATTTTGATGACGAAACAGGACTGCTGGAGGTTGAGGTTGAAGCTTTCAATCCTGAATTCTCGAAAAAGGTGCTTGATGTCATTCTGAAGGAAAGCGACCGATTTGTGAATGAGTTATCTCACAAGCTGACTCGTGACCAACTGGCTTTCGTCGAACGAGAGCTCGCCACAGCACGCGCGGCGTACGAGGTCAAACGTGATGAGCTTCTACATTTCCAGGCGCAGAATAACTTACTGGATGCCGAAGCTACTGTGACATCCCGCTCTACAATGATATCCACGATGGAGGCAGAGCTTGCTACTGAAAAAGCAAAGCTAAGCGCGCTCACTTCCTCACTTTCCCCCAGTGCGCCGCAGGTTCAGCAACAACGTAGAAAGATAGCGGCGATAGAAAAGCAATTAGTAGCAGAAACTCAACGTCTGATCGCACAGGAAGGCGGAAGCAAGCTTAACACGGTGGCAGCCAAGTTCAGGGAACTGACGATACAGGCAGGGATTTCGGAAGAAGCTTATAAGGTCAGTCTGGCTTCTTTGCAAAATACCAGAATTGAGATCAACAAGAAGTTTCGTAGCCTGGCCGTGGTTGTGAGTCCGAGTCTTCCAGACAGTGCTATTTATCCAGATCGGCCATACTCGCTATTGACGATACTGATTGGCTTGCTTGCGCTTCTGGGGATCGTGAGGTTCATCGTCGCGACCATCGAGGATCATGTGGACTAATGGGTTGCGGGAAAAATTATTTTCAAGCCCGTTTTTTTGGTGAAATAACAATATGCTAGTACATTCGTTTAACGAATTTTGTGCAAGAAAGAGCCATTATCGAATTATTTTCGGTGTGATGTTGGTGTCTATCGCGCTTTCGGGCTGTGGCTCAATTATGTCAGGGTCGGGACCATATAGCAGTTCCATTACGTCTGAATCATCTGGTAAAAATCCGAATCTGCCTTATAAATTGATTGACTTGTCACCAGAGTCAGTGGGCGAGTATTCCAGACAAGCACCTCCTCCGCCATCCGCAAAAGTCTCAAAGACTGGTACGACTGCGATTCAACTGGTACCGGGTGACGTCATCAAGGTGATGATTTCCGATTCGGCTGAAGGTGGGGTCTTTGCTCCATTATCCGCTGGCGGTACCACATTTGAGAATGTGCGCGTTTCTTCAGATGGAACAATCTCGCTACCGTACGCCGGAACGGTAAATGTGCGCGGATTTACGCTGACTCGGCTGGATGAAACGATCAAGAAAAAACTGAAAGGGTCTGCTGCGACAGATCCGCAAGTTCACTCCGAGATGGTAGGTGATCTATCAGGCTCCGTGCTTGTTGCTGGCGCTGTAAAAACGCCTGGTCGCTTCTCAAGTCTGCAAGGGCCACTGACTATTCTGGATGCGGTAAATATGGCTGGTGGTCCGGTGCTAGAGCCGCATTTGATTAATGTTATCGTTCGTAATGGTAAACAGTCTTATTCAGTCAATTACGACGACGTACTGAGCGGGAAGAATCGCCAAGTATCTCCTAGATCCGAGATTATTCTGGAACGAGCTAGGCAGCGATTTGTGGCAATGGGTTCTGTAAGAGATCCTGGTCTGAAAGATCTTCCCTCACGTAATCCAAGTCTGCTTGAGGTGTTAGGTTCTGTGGGCGGGCTGGACGAATCGAAGGCCGATCCACAAGGAGTGTTTGTGTTTCGTGTGAATCAGGAGCCGAAAGACGGGGAGCCGGCTGCCGAAGTGTTTCGTCTGGATATGCGTAAGCCAGAAGCAATTTTTCTGGCTCGTGCGTTTCAGGTTTACCCGGAAGATGCTGTTTACGTAACGAATGCGCCTGTATACGAATGGCAGAAGATCATTTCACCTATAGTGCAGACGCTTGTTTTGGGCCGTACCATTTCTCATCTGTAAACCATTTGATATGACACTTGAAAAGCGCTCATCGTTCAGAATTACAAAGGCCGTGATATTTGCGCTGGTTCTGAGGGAAATGCGGGGCCGCTTTGGTAGACGGAGATTCGGTGCGTTTTGGGTCTTTTTCGAGCCAGGGATTCAAGTAGCACTGATCATGACGATCTATACATTTCGTGGCCTTACCGTGCGAAACGGAATAGATTTTCCGCTGTTCCTAGTTTCAGGAATAATTCCCTTTTATTTGATGCGTAATATGGCGTTACAAACTATGGGGGCGGTGGATGGCAATCGTGCGTTGTTTGCGTATAAGCAGATCAAGCCTATGGATACCATGTTTGCGCGGGCGATTGTAGAAACCGCAATTTACGCAGTGGTATACGCAATCTTTATGTTTATTCTTGGATTTTTTTTCAAGTTTGAAATCACTCTGATCGACCCCATAAAATGGCTCATGGTTTTGTCAATAGGGCTATTACTATCGTTTTCATTGGGGGTCTTATTCTGCTTGCTCGTGGATGTGTTGCCAGAGTTTAAAACGTTTTTGCGAATAATATTCTTCCCTATCTATTTATTGTCGGGCGTTTTGTATCCGATCTGGATTATGCCACGTGAAATTATGGATTGGTTATTGTGGATTCCATATCTCCATATTATTGACGAACTCAGGATGGCGACTTTCCCGTATTATCCTGATCATTATGGGGTCAATCTTATGTATCCCCTTAAATTTGCAGTAATTGTTGCACTCATCTCTTTTGGGTTGTACCGAATACGCAGGTTGAGATTGGTGGCCATATGATTGAGGCTCGTAACGTTTGGAAATCCTACCGCACAACGAGAGGCAAGGTTACCGTCTTTCGCGATCTATCATTCTCGGTGCCTCCTGATAAAAATATTGCATTCATAGGTCGCAATGGTGCTGGCAAATCAACCATGATGCGTCTAATTGCGGGTCTTGATATGCCTGACCGAGGGAAGATAATTACTACAGGCTCCATTTCCTGGCCGGTAGGGCTTTCCGGAGGTTTTTTGGGGGCGTTGACAGCGCGCGATAACGTGAAATTTGTGGCTAGAGTTTATGGTGCCGAAGGTGATCGTATGCAGGAAATCGTACGATATGTGGAGGATTTTGCTGAGATTGGAGACTATTTTGACCAGCCCATGAACACTTATTCTTCTGGCATGAGATCGCGAGTCGGATTCGGATTGAGCCTGGCATTTGATTTTGACTATTACTTAATTGACGAAGCAATGGCTACCGGCGATGCGCATTTCAGATCAAAAGCAAAACGTGCTTTCCGCAAGCGCGTCCATAATTCCAAGATTATCTTGGTTACGCACAGTATGGGACAAGTCCGTTCAATGTGTGATTACGTTTTGCTACTCAAGGATGGAAAGGTAATTCCATTTGAAGATGTCGAGGAAGGAATAAAAATGTACGAGAGCGAAAGTTGATTTCATTAATGTGAAATCCGATTATTTTAAAGTGTATGGTTTTAAAGACGAAGAGAACTAAATGAAAGTATTGACCGTTTTCGGTACGCGCCCAGAAGCAATAAAAATGGCGCCGCTCGTAAAATTACTTGAACAGCAAGAAGGAATGCAAAGCGTAGTGTGTGTTACTGCGCAACACCGCCAAATGCTCGATCAGGTTATGGAATTGTTCGAGATTATTCCTGATCACGATTTGAACATTATGAAGCCCGGCCAAACACTCGCCGGTATCACAACCGAGATCCTGAATCGAATTGAAGTTGTATTAACTGAAGACAAGCCAGATCTTATTCTCGTGCATGGAGATACTTCAACAACATTCGCAACTACGCTTGCTGCGTATTACCACCGAATCCCTGTTGGTCATGTGGAAGCTGGGTTGCGTACAGGAAATATTTACTCGCCCTGGCCCGAAGAGGCGAATCGCAAGCTTACCGGTGCGCTAGCCAAATTGCATTTTGCACCGACAGACCAGTCGAAAGCCAATCTGCTTCTGGAAAATGTGGATGAGAATACCGTCACGGTAACGGGTAATACGGTCATTGATGCGCTTCTATGGGTTAAGGAAAAGCTTGAGACAGATATTCCGCTGACAAACTCGATCAGTGATAGCTTTCCTTTCTTGCGAGATGACGCTAAGTTGGTCCTTATTACGGGGCACCGGCGTGAGAATTTTGGAGATGGATTTGTGCGCATTTGTACTGCGATCAAATCATTGGCTCTCAGATTCCCAGAGGTTGATTTTGTATATCCGGTCCATCTGAACCCCAATGTGCGTGAGCCAGTGGGACGGATTCTGGACGATATGTCAAACGTTCACTTGATTGAGCCGCTGGATTATCTTCCGTTTGTCTATTTAATGACGCGATCCGCTGTAATACTGACTGATTCCGGTGGCATACAGGAAGAAGCGCCATCACTGGGGAAACCAGTACTTGTGATGCGTGACACAACAGAGAGACCTGAAGCAGTGGCAGCTGGTACTGTCAAACTCGTCGGTACTGATGCTGAAAGAATTGAAGAAGAAGTGGCAGAACTGCTCACTGACAACGACGCTTATACTCAGATGAGTGTAGCTCATAATCCCTATGGCGACGGCAAAGCGTGCCTGCGTATTGTGGATGCCATTCGTAAACAATTTTTGTAAAACCGTGAAGTAAGAAAATAATCGACAGGTGAATTAATGACAAATCGAACCGACGCAATTACCATTTCCGTAATCGGACTGGGATATATCGGACTTCCTGCAGCAGCCATGTTTGCATCGCGCAAAGTAAAAGTAATTGGAGTGGATGTAAATCAGCATGCGATTGATACTATCAATCAGGGAAAAATTCACATTGTCGAACCTGAACTGGACTTGATCGTTCAGGCGGCAGTCAGTGGCGGCTACCTGAAAGCGACAAACAAACCTGAGCCTGCAGATGCATTTTTGATCGCAGTACCTACTCCTTTCAAAGGTGATCACGAGCCCGATTTGTCCTATGTGCTCTCGGCTTCGGAATCGATTGCGCCTGTACTCAAAAAAGGTGATGTGGTGATTCTTGAATCTACGTCACCGGTGGGTACAACAGAGAAAATGGTGGAAATTCTGTCCAAAGCTCGGCCCGACCTGAAGTTCCCAAGTCAGGAGAATCAAGAGAACATTGACGTACATATAGCATACTGCCCTGAACGCGTATTGCCAGGACAGGTAGTTCGCGAACTTGTTCAGAATGATCGGATTATTGGTGGCCTGACAAAGGAATGCTCTCAGAAAGCGATAGATGTCTATCGTGTTTTCGTACAAGGCGAATTGCTGGTGACTGATGCACGTACAGCAGAAATGAGCAAGCTTACAGAGAATTCGTTCCGTGATGTGAATATTGCTTTTGCCAATGAGTTATCACTGATTTGCGATAAGCTTGGTATTAATGTCTGGGAATTGATTAAGCTTGCAAACCATCATCCACGTGTAAATATACTTCAGCCGGGTTGTGGGGTGGGTGGTCATTGCATCGCCGTGGATCCTTGGTTCATTGTTAACAAAACTCCTGACGAAGCACGTATTGTTCGAACTGCAAGGGAGATTAATGATCACAAACCCGAATGGGTTCAAGGAAAAGTAGATGCCTTGATGCAGGAGCTGAAGGAGCAAGGTAAGAAATCAGAAGATATACGTATTGCATGCCTCGGTCTGGCATTTAAGCCCGATATTGACGACTTGCGTGAAAGTCCGGCACTTGAAATTACGCATGCTCTGGCGAAAAAATACGTTGGTCAGGTTACAGCAGTCGAGCCGAATATTGAGGATTTACCTTCAGTACTTAAAGAAGCCAAGCTTCAGTTGGGTGAATTGGGTGACGCGGTTAAGCAGGCCGATATCTTGGTAGTTTTGGTGGATCATAAACAGTTTAAAGAATTGAAACCAACAATCAGGTCTGATCAGCGACTTTTTGATGCCAAAGGGATATGGCTGTAGATTGATTCTTGGTTCGCTAAGGAGAGAAAGCTTCATCTATAGCTGGTTGATTTTCGTCTCTTAGAGCGAACCATGCGACATTAAGTTTGTTGCGATAGCCGAGGTATTTTCATATAGCCTCGGCTGTAGTCAGTTTGGCGAACTATTGATCAATTAGAAGTGAAGTTTTTTCAGATATAGGAAGATTTATGATGGAATTGTCAGACGTGCTGGATGACGATAAAGATAATCACGAGTTATATATCGTTAAACTCGAGTATGAGCTGGACCGCGTCAGGCAAACCTATCAACTGAACGAATCAATCTGGAACGAGAAAGAAGGAACGCTGAATTCGATTATCGCAGAGCAAAAGCAAGTTATTTCATTGCTTGAAACCCTTCTGAAAAGTAATCAGCAGTATTATGACGATCTTCAGAAAAATAACCTGAAGAAAGAGGAAACATTACAGTCAATTAGCGCTGAGATTGAGCAAACACTGTCCAGCACGGCACAGCAGATTGAATTATTATCTAAGAAGGTCGATGAGGCTGAGCTAACTTTACAAGAAAGAAATGCCGAACTTCAACGGTATAAAGATAGCGCGAGTGAGAAAGACGCTCAAATATCGGTTTACGAAAAGGATATCAAGACTAGGGATTCTCAGATATTAGAGTTTAAGAACAAACTTAACGCATTGAATGACGATTGCATAAATGCTCGTGAAGAGCTTGCGCGTGTCAGTGAACAATACAATAAAGTTCTTGTCACATTAAAAGATGGTCAGAATCAGTTGATCGAAGCGAAGCGCCAGCGCGACAGTTTTAAGCGTGCGCGTGATCATTTGCAGCAGACTAACGACGATCTGGCAAAGAAGAATCTTGAGTTTCAAGACGTCAAGAATACTGTCATTGAACAAACAGCCCAAATCTCAGATTATGAAAAGAAGTTAACGGCAAAAGAAGCTCAGGTATTGGATTATGAAAGTCAATTGAACCAACTAGTGAGCGATAATGCCAGGCTTCAAGATGAGTTTGCCAATCAGAAGAATACAATCGAGAGAAAATTGGCTGACTCGATTCGATTGTATGAAACGGGTAGGGTCGCGAGAAACGAACTCTCAAATCACAAGGCTGCATTAGAGAAAAACCTTGCCGAGACCGTGCGTTTGTATGAATCTGAAAAAGAGTCCAGAAAAGAACTTGAGAAAGATGCCGCTTGGCAGTCTCAAGAATTGCTCAGGCTTAAGACAGAAATAGACCATCAAACGAGGGAAATTTCTGCATTGGGTGACACGAGGGACGAAAATGCACGATTGCAGCAGGAAATTGCTGATTTGTCGCCTTTGGTCAACCGATTAATGCAAGAGAAACAGGATCTGCAGAATGCCGCCAAAGCTCAAACATTGGAACACAAGCGCATTCTGCATCAGTTGGCGGATTCAAAAGATCGGAATTCGGCTCTAGAGTCGTATATGGATCAGCTAAAGCAAGAGCAATATGAGCGGTTTGCTAAGATTGAGAGCCAACTCTCTTCAGAACGTGAGACGCGTTCAACGATAGAGTCTGAGTGGAAGGAGCTCAATGCCAAATATGAGAGAGCAAGCGTAAACTTGACCGGTCTTTTTGCTCGAGAGCAGCGGTATAAACAAAATATTTCTGCACTTGAAGAGAAAGTTGAACTCGAAAAAGAGAAAGCCTACCAGACAATTTCATATCAACTGGGCTATGCTCTTGTCCAGGCAGGAAAATCGGTCTCTGGCTTCTGCCGTTTGCCATCTCAGCTTCTCAAAATCAGAAAGGAATCTCGCCAAAGAAAAGCTCAACTTGCCAATAAGAAAGCATTGAAGCGGGTTGATTTACCCCTGATTTCAGCCCCCGGTTCTAGCACATACTCCGCAGATGCAGAACTAGTTAAAAACGTGAATGCCGAGACACCGCGCGAGAAATTGCGTGTGGCTGCAATCATGGACGAGTTCACATTCCATTCCTATCAACCAGAGGCAAATATATTACAGCTGCATCCTGAATCCTGGGAGCAACAGCTCACCGAATTCAAACCCGAGTTGCTTTTTGTCGAGTCTGCCTGGAATGGGCTGGATGGGTTGTGGAAAACCAAAATCAGCAATGCTGATCCGGCAATTATTGGCATCATCGACTGGTGTCGGGAACACAAAGTTCCGAGCCTATTTTGGAATAAGGAAGATCCTGTACATTTTTCGACGTTTTTGCCAGTCGCTAGCCGTGTGGATGTTGTGTTCACGACAGATGTTGATTGTCTTCCCAAGTACAAAGAGGCACTTGGTCATGATCGCGTGTATTTATTGCCATTTGCTGCTCAACCGCTAACTCACAATCCAGTCGAAAAATATACGCGAAAAGATGCATTCAATTTTGCGGGGTCCTATTATTTGCGCTATCCGGAGCGGCAGCGCGATTTCGCTTCGCTGATCGAAACGGTAAAGAAACTACGCCCTCTTGATATTTACGATCGCAATTTCGAGAATCCTCACCCGCATTACCTTTTCCCGGAAAAATATCGCGAATATATTATAGGTTCCCTGCCTTTTGACCAAATTGACAAGGCATACAAGGGATATCGCTATGGTATCAATATGAATACCATTAAACAGTCTCAAACGATGTTTGCAAGGCGAGTGTTTGAGTTGCTTGCGTCCAATACGATAGTGGTTTCAAATTTCTCTCGCGGTGTGCGGCTGATGTTTGGAGATCTGGTAGTTTCTTCAGACAACGCGAACGAAATTGAGCATCGACTCAAAACGATTTGCGATGATGAAACTGGGTATAGGAAGTTACGCTTACTTGGTTTGCGCAAAGTTATGAAAGAGCATACCTATGCATCGCGCTTGCAGTTTATCGGACAGAAGGTGCTTGGTCATCCTGTTACAGATCGATTCCCCGAAGTGGTTGTTGTCGCTCGCGCATCAACTCAGAGTGAATTTGATTTGCTGCGGAAGAATATAGATAGACAGAGTTATAAAAAGTTGCGCACGGTCATTCTTGGCGCCGACGATCTTCGCACAAACGAGTCGCGCGTTTCTCTAGTGCGCGATTTCGAAGGGTTAAAGGCCCAGCTAGCTGATGTTTCAGCCAACGACTATATAGCCTTCTTTTCAAATGCGGACTATTATGGGCCCAATTACATCCTTGATCTGATACTAGCGAACCAATACTCTGACTCTAATGTTTTCGGCAAAACGTCTTATTATAAGCTCGACGGCAATAGCGTTACGCTTGACTCGGACGGTACTCAATACACAACAGTAGATGAAATTGATGCACGATCTTCAATGATTCGTCGTTCTGTGCTCACGGACGCAGTTCTCAAACAAGTCATTCGGGATATAGATGATTACCGTTACGCTCTGTCAAACATATTGTCGCTGGATGAATTTAACTACTGCAGGAACGGCACACCGAATCCGAATGATATTACTGCGCGGTGCGTTAATGACCTGGAATTGAGCAATATGGGGATGTCGCTAGAAAGAGATATATCGGCTATTGCTTCCAATATCAAGGTGCCGGTGACGTCTCAACAAACGAGTTTGCCTCAGATTTCAGCAGCAGCGATTTCGCAAAGAATTCCAAAATCATCGAATCCTTCGATTCAGTGGAATATGAAGCGCGGTGCGTTCCATATTGTCTCAAACTTGGCGGCTGATAAATATGTGTATATTTATTCGAGACAGATTTATCCACGAGCAGAGATGAATTTGGTACTGAACAGCCAGTTCAAATTAGAATGCGACGCAACATGTCAACTAAAGACGGTGTTCGAATTTCAGGATGTAAATGGTAAAAAGATTGCTCATTCAATGAATGCCGCGGGTGATTTCAACTCACTGGCAATCCCAGAACATTGCACTCAGATTCGTTTTGGTTTTCGCGTACAAGGCCAGGGCGAGGCAACAATTAAAAGGCTGATATTGGGAAATTATGGACAAAAGCCCAGTGCAATTGTCAGTACCTCTCCTTATCTTGTTTTGACGAAGCAGTACCCTGACTATGACGATCTGTATAAATATGGGTTCCTACATACGCGTTTGCGATCATATAAAGACCTGGGTTTAAACGTTGACGTGTTCAGACTCACCAACGAGGATGGCAATACTTATCGAGAGTTCGAGGATATCGATGTCGTCTCGGGCGATGCGAATTTGCTTGATGCCACGCTCTCCACAGGGCAATACAGCAACGTGTTGGTGCATCTGCTGGACGAGAGAATGTGGGCAGTACTATCCAAGTATTTGGATACGGTTCGCGTGACCGTCTGGGTTCACGGAGCTGAGATTCAGGTCTGGCAACGGCGCCAGTTCGAGTTTGAGCGGATGTCCGCGGATGAAGTCAAGAGACAGAAAAAACTAAGCGATAAACGGTTAAAATTCTGGCAGTCGATTTTGAAAGATCCGCATCCTAATCTGGAACTAGTGTTTGTTTCCGAATACTTCGCCAGAGAAGTGTCGGAGGATTTTTCAGTTGATCTCGGAAAGGTCAAATATGATATCGTTCATAATTATATTGACGGTGAAGTTTTCCCCTACCATCAAAAAACGGCCGATCATAGACGCAAATTGCTATCAATCAGGCCTTATGCCAGTCGCAAATATGCCAATGATCTGACGGTGAAGGCTATATTGGAACTATCCAAGCGTGATTTCTTCCATAATTTGGAAATTGCACTTTATGGTGATGGGGATCTCTTTGAACAAATAACATCGCCCCTTAAAGGTTTTGCTAATGTGAAGCTTCATAGGCGTTTCCTTTCTCATAGAGAGATTGCAGTTCTACATAAAGACTATGGAATCTTTCTTACGCCAACTAGAATGGATTCGCAAGGCGTTTCACGGGATGAGGCTATGTCTTCGGGGCTAGTGCCTATCACAACGAACGTTACTGCCATTCCTGAATTCGTTGACGAAAGTTGTGGAATGCTTGTAAACGGAGAAGATTACTTGGCTATGGCCAATGCGGTGGAAGAACTATATTACTCTCCCGAAAAATTCCTGAAATTATCTAAGAACGCAGGAGAGCGTGTGCGGCAGCAGAGTGGTCTTGGACCTACGATTATGAAAGAAATTCAGATCATCACACGAGACTCGGCAAATTGAGAATTTGCGTAACGACTGCTGAAATTAAATTTGGAAGATTGAATATTGGAAACTCAGAAACATCAGGTAATAATCGGGCAACGAACTATTGATTATTATTTAACCCCAGCAGAAACCCCGAATAGACCTATTTTGATTATTTTGCATGGCCAAGGATATGTAGAGAGGCCATCTCAATTCAAATCACCGAACTGGAATGTCGTTTGTCCGATCGATAATTTCGGCTACGAAGGAATGGGATGCTGGTTTCTTGGAGAGAATGGAGATTTTTTCTGGATCGATGCTATGAAAACCATCATTCAGAATGTACGTGACCTGACTGGAAATGGCCGTTTGTATTTTTGGGGATCGAGCATGGGAGGGTATGGTGGCTTATTGCATGGAAAGCTCAATGTGGCTACAGCCGTCTATGCGAACGTTCCTCAGACGATTCTATTGGGATCTAAGTATTCAGAACGAGGGTCAAAAATTTATTTCACTCCTATTTTTGGAGATAACGTGGAAGGCAAATATAATGATCTGAAGCTTCTTTTTCAGAGTCGCTCAAGAACAAAGCTCTTCTTATGTTTTAATCAGTTGGAGCGTGGCGATTATTTTGCGGAACAAGGTTTAGCTTTTGTGTCGCAATTGAATAAAATTCGGCAAAAATTGTATTTAGAGGTTCGGCCACTAGAAGCTCATGGAAAAAATCATGGCGTGTCCGAGGTGTTAGCGTTATTCAAAAAGTATGCTGACTAATTTGCTCTCGTTGTACTGCAAAATGCAACATTGTGGGTCGGCGGCGTGATCAAGGCTGCTAACTAATTGAATACATCGCGGCCGATAACGAAACATCGTCTACATCATCTTTGATGTATATCTCATTCTGAAACTTCAGATGTACCGAGATGCGTTCCTCAACACTACCACATTTATCGAAATAATATGCAGACTCAAAACAGAATATCAACTGAACGCGACAGTAGCATACACGCCGGACCAACGACAATCAGTTCGTTGTATGCGGAAAGGTTATCAGAAATATCTGCTCCATCGCTGGTTGCTAGAGGTAAAGCATTAATTGAGAATAGCACCTGGGATGCAGGTGGTTATTACGATGCTGTCAAATTAGCCATTCCCGTGGATTGGGCCATGGATCCGTTCAATGACAGAACCTGGAGATGGTTTCTTCATCAGTTTGAATTTGCTCGCAGTCTCCTTGCCTACGATTTTTCAGAGAAGAGAACGGATGGCTATCAGTTACTGAAGGAATTCGTCAATTCATGGGCTAATCTTTATTTGTATGACCTGTCCAATACCGATTCAGTTTGGCACGATCACGGGACTGCATTGCGCGCACGAAATTTATTGCTTTTGCTTGCATACATGAAGCGGATAGAAATTGATGATGACGTGTTTTCGCTTTACTTGGTTGAAGTTCTTGAAAAGCATGCACGGGTGCTTTTGGAGGACTCATTCTACTCAAAGGGTACAAATCACGGCCTCGATCAGAATATTGTTTTATTTGAAATACTCAAAGAACTGAACGGCAAGGTGTTTATACCTGGGGCGCTTGAGACGGCTACTGAGCGCATCAATTTTGAAATTGCTAAGGCTTTTGCTCCTGATGGTGGTCATATTGAAAATAGCGCCGCTTATTTAACATTTGGATTAAAACAGGCAATTGACGCACTTCACATTGGACGTGCGTACGATGGCGAGCGGAGTCTCATCAGATTGCCTGAAGGCTTGCTTGAACGAGCAACAGCTGCGCTCATACATACGATTCGCCCGGATAATAAATTGCCTCTAGTAGGTGATACCTGTGATTATACTGTGCGTGATATTTTCAGAGATATTACGCCTGAGAATTATGAGGAGTTTTTGTATTCTACGCATGGAGGGACCCGCGGAGTTGCACCACAAGCAACTGATTTAATTTTGAAAGACAGTGGCTGGGCAATACTTAGATCTACGTGGGATAATGTTGCTGCTGGAGAATATAAAAATCAATTGCATTGCGTGTTCAAATGTGGGTTTTTGAGCAATTACCATCGGCACGACGATGATTTATCGTTTGTGCTGTATTACAAAGGTAAGGATTGGATTGTCGAAGGCGGCCTTTATAAACATTCCCGAACCGATCCGTACAGGTTGTACTTTCGATCGGCACAAGCTCACAATATTTCAATGCCGGTTCGAAGCAAGGCGTCAAGAGTTCTTGAAAATGCAAAAGACACGGGCATAACCTCATTCGAGCGGCAAGAAGGAGTTACGACTGTTAGCGCAAATAGCTGTATGTTTGCCGGATTCCAATCTACGCGAAAGTTGGTTTACGATCGTGAGAACGAGATAATTCGTATCGCAGATAATATTTTGCCAGTCAGCCTCGAGAGAGAACAGCAAATCGATCAGCTCATGCAGAGAAAAGCATTTACCTACGTAACGCGCTTTTTGGTTCCTGAAGGAAAAAAAGTGAGTTTCGACAAATCTGCAGGCATTTGTACTATTTGTGATGGTGAGGATGTATTGTCGATAAAATGCGAAGGACATACTCCTGAATTTCGAATAACCATTGGCCAAACTAAACCCGAAATTAAAGGATGGATATCTCACCGTCCGAACAAGTTGAAACCATGTCATGTGGTTGAGTTTTTTTACAAAGAACGCATACTGGATGTGGAGTATGAGTTTTCCTGGAGTTAAATAGCTTTCATGTCGTTCAACGCACGAAACTAATTAGTGCAATGTTGTGAAGGTGAACTACCCCGGAAAACTATTTAGGACGTGCAGTTCGATAGCTGATCACGAGATCATGAAAATCAAGGATTAATTAATATGTACAACTTCAGCCTCATATTAGGTTTGTTGTTCGCAGTATATGTAGTAGTTCTAGTGTGGATCGTTGTAAAAAAGCATCAGTCAAGAAACATAGAGATGAAATCTTCACAGGCGAATGACCGCAAATCTACTAACGATCAGCAAGAAGATTTAATCCCTAATATTACAGCTCGGGATGCTCAGGGAAGAACTGTGATTACTTGGCGAAATTCAGTAAAGCGGCCATTCGCTTCCACGAAAATTTACCTACACACTTCTAATAACCCCACGGAAGCTACTGCTCGTTTTGAATTGCCAAAATCGGAAAATGAACTTGAGCGTATCACACACAGTAGAAATGGAAAGCGATATTGGTACTGGATTACTTTGGTTTATCAGAACGGAAATGAATCAGCAAAACAATTCATCGACGTTGTACCGAATACAGATGATTAAAACATTGATGCAATGATTTTGAAAGCAACAATTGACGACAGAACCAGAATAAGCTTGGAATGACAGAAAATTTGCACAAAGATCTTTCGCAATGGGAGTTGCCAGTCCATAAAAGTGAAAGTATAGAAAAGGTAGTGGATTGCGGCTTCCCTTCTGATGGTATATATCAGGTTTCCATAGGAGAGGGGGTGATTCTTGACGTGCTCGTTCAGAATGTGTGTGCTATAGGTCGCTCTGACTATGTGTTAATCGGTTTGAATGGAGCAGTAACTCAAAGAGAGAAAAAGAAAGGCCCATTTTTTTCGGGCACATCGATTACTAAAAAATTAGGTGTTCTATCTATTTCAATTTCTGATCCAACGCTCGACATTGACGGGAGTATAGGCCTGGCGTGGTATGCCGGCAATGAACAAATACCAGATTTGCCTTTAAAACTCGCGGCCCTGATAACTGGTGTTTCTCAAAAATATAATTTGAGGCCAGTTTTATTTGGTGGTTCGGGCGCTGGTTTTGCGGCACTTAATATATCCCCGCACATAAATGTGCCTCATGTAGTGATTGTCTGGAATCCTCAAACCCGAATTCTCAAATATTTCGCAAGATTCGTTGAAACATACCTTAAATCGGCCTTTCCGAAACTGTGGTCAAAGATGTATTCCAAGGGCAACTACCGCGATAGGGGCCGTGAGGCCTTTCTCGGCGACATGTTGGAGGAGTCAGGAATCTCGCATAGCTTGGAATCCAAGCAGCTAAACAGATCTGCGCAAATTATTTATTTACAGAACAGGGACGATTGGCATGTACAAGTTCACGCAGAACCCTTTCTGAGGGAGTTGGGCCCTTGGCGGCGCTGCGGTCCATGCTCGTTTCAATCTGGGGCAATGAATGTGGGAGCTGTATTTGGAAATTGGGGGGAGGGGCACGCAGCGCCACCGCGATCGACAATTTACAGTTTGCTTAAATTTTGTGCGAGTCATCAAGAGCTCTTTTCTGAAGAGTCTTCGAATATTTTTTCGCTTTTTTTGCAAGAGTCCGCTTATAGCTGGTCGTTATGCCCAGATGAGCTATCCTTTGCAAATAAAAGTGATCGCGATACGCATCCCCAAATGCCTCGTTTAGAGCAGCCAACACTGGAATTACACGTTGTCTATTCTAAAGCGACATCTGTCGTTTTAGCTGAGCTTTGTTTTCATCCGAAGCCAAATAACGAGGTCAAGAATGCCTACGCATTTTATTTGTTGGTAAATGGGGTAAGAATAAAATCGCGGTGGTACGAGAGTGAGCCGTATGTTGCATTTGACGTCGACCCAAATTTGAATCCTGAAACTAAAGTCGAAATCCTCGCTTTCGTAAAAGATCAATTCGGAAAAATTAGGCGCGCTCGTAAATCTGTTCTTTTGGTGTGAGCAAATTGGTTACAACAAGATAATTAGATTGGGAATAAATATACTCCAAGGCGTCGAAATTTTCCGGAGAGTCCAAGAAAGCTGAAAACTAGGCCAGCAGATCATTTGTAAATGATGAAAATCAAATTCGACTCCGGATACTTTTCAACGTAGATGTCCAGCTCTTGTCTAACTCAGCAAATTTCAGAAACTTCTTACCTAATCCGATATCATGACAGAGCCTTACCATGGCATCTGCGTAAAACTCTCCTAATTGAGAGTCCCATTTTTTTGTGAAAGAATCATAATTGGCGGGGACTGGAGTAAATTCGCCCAAATAATAGTCGTCACCACTAATCAGAAGATCAATTCTTACAAAAGGAGTAGGAATTTCCAGACTTAAAGATTCCACCACTGATGTTAACTCCTGCAAGAAATCTCTATCTGCTTTAAAAAGATTATTGCTATATTTGCCTGTATCCACGTAATTTAGATCTTGATCAAACCAGCATCTTTTAATTCCATTAGCTCTTTCAGTTTCTAAAATTAATCCGACTTTTCCATAAAAGACATAAAACTTGACATCACGTGCGATTGAGTCCGAATTTACTAGAAGCTCCTCACTCATCCAACGATCTCGGCGAATAACATTATCTTCGATTAATTTCCTGGCGTAATTTTTTGCATCAGAAACATTAGAAAATTTTAGTTTTCGATTCAAATAGACAATATTATCTTCAGAATAAACGATAAAAACCCCCTTACTAGAACTCCCAGAAACTGGTTTCACAACAGTTTTCGGTGCAAAAGCAATTTTATCGATACCTTCCCATAATTGAAGGGTTTTTGCGATAGGTATACCGCAAGAGAGTGCAAATTCCCCACCTATCAATTTATTATCGATAACTTCAGATGGGTAACGCTTACTAGTTTCTTGAAAAATCGAAGAAGTGGTATGTCTGAAAGAATCTAAAAACCGTGAAAAAGACAAACTTCTTGAGCTCGATTGATTCTCTAAAAAAGATTCGTCAATATTTATTTCTAATTTCATATGATTAAACTCTGTACTTTATCGTTGGGTTCGACCTTTTACGGAACGGCCAGGATTATTGGTTACGAACTGCTGCTTCTTTCTGAAACATCGGGACATAAATTAGTCTAATTTGACTGTGTGCGCAAAGTTTCTTGTATTCGTCGATTGACTTCATAATAATAGCCAGTTTCGAAATGATAATTTGTCAAGCCCCATCGATGCCCTTCCCATGCGTGAAATTCGGGCACATGTACAATGGTCACATTTTCAAGTTTGCTAGCCAATATTTCGTATAACTCGCTAAGATACTCATTCGTTGAGGTTATTTTTTCTTTGTTATCGAAATCGCAGAGATCTCCGTCATTAGATATATATTTTTCACGTAGGAACGATTTATGCAAGATAACTCCTTTGTACTGCCGGAAATCCTCTGCTACTAGAGGCGCTATTTTACGAAACGCCTCTAAATGCTCTGGCGCACGCATTAGAACTTCCTTGCTTATCCCCAAGTCAGATTTAATTCTTGCATATTCCGACGTGCGTGTAATTAATCCTTTCTTAAACTTAACTAGTGGTAGTCGTTCAATTAGCAGATCGATAATAATATAGTCGCCGAGTTTTGAGCCGTTTTTGAGGTAGTTATAGAAATGTTTTTGGAGGTCGCCCTCAACCATTTCACGCTGGAACTTTGACGCCAAGTTGATATTCAATTGTTGTAGAGATCGGTCTTTAGCACTATATTGACTGACTAAAGACGAGCGCGCAAAATAGTTGCCAACCCGACCACACGAGTTTTCAAAATTAAATAGATCTCGGGAGGTACAACCTCCAAATATGTCAAATATCATAAATTAGATCAGTAGAGTAGAGGAGGGATGCTACTTCTATTGTATTACATCCATCGATAGGTGCGCCCCTGCAATATTAGGCTTGTCGGGGTATTATATTAGTTACTTAATCGTTGCTGCTGCGCTTGGAGTCGCTTTATTGACGCACTAAAAAGCTGCTTGTGATAATTGTCAAGGGCAATGGAATTTTGAGCGCTCTTCATATTTTCTAGTGACATTATTACAGTGCCAACGACAACGTTGAGAGTTAATATTTTCACTCGATTCCTTTTTTCCGCTTGACATTTAGAAACTTAATTTTATTTTTACGGATATTTTAAGATAATATTCATTTTAAATTCAGTTGGAATTGCAGCGTTTCATTATATTTCAAATTGTAACTATTTTTGTATGCGTATGGTATTCCGTGATGCAACTGGTATGTGTTCAGAGCAAAAACACATTTAGAGCAAAGTCGAATAATAATTATCTGTGCAATATGATACGACCAGGCCAATTCTCTAGAGATGGGCCGGACTAAAAATTTCATTTGTGAAAATTCAACTATTAATTTCTCGCAAAATCAATGCGATAATTCACGCTATATTATAAATATCTGAACATCTACAATAATTTCAGCAGGATGCTATGGACCAGCTAAAAGAAGAGCCCCGATTTTCAACGATTCAAGTATCAGGCCAGACGTATTCTATTTATTTAGTTTCGCCGGAGAAAGATTATATTCAAAAGAGGATCGCGGAATCTGGAATACCATATGAGCTCCCAATGCTTGAGGAGATGAAAAAACATCTTGATAAAGAAAGTTTGGTTCTCGATATTGGCGCTAATATCGGAAACCACACATTCTATTTAGCAAATGTGGTCGGTTGCAATGTCATTGCATTTGAGGCTAACCAACTACTGACTGCCGCAATGGAGCGAACGATTGCCAACAGTGAACTTGCGGATCGGGTCGTAGTGCATCCCGTAGCTATTGGAGAGGTCGAAGGCGTCGCGGAATTTTCTACGATACTACCCGAGAATTTAGGCGGGCAATCAATTAAGGTCGGAACAGGGTCGATTCCTGTCAGATCGCTCGATTCTTTCGAAATATCAAAAAAAATTGACGCGATCAAAATTGATGTAGAAGGAATGGAACTGAATGTCCTTAAAGGAGGACAAAAACTACTTGAAAGAGATCATCCGTTCCTTTATATCGAAAGTATCACGTTGAAAGAGTTCCGCACGATATCAGAACATTTGTTTGCCTTGGGCTACAGATATTGCGCGACGTTCAATGCAACACCAACTCATCTTTTTATCCACAATTCAGTGGAGGTAATATCAGATGCTGAGCATGCACGGAGATTGGATAAAGTTGAAAGTGACTATTTAAAATTGGAGATTACACAGCTGACTCGTAACTTGGGCGAATGCAGAATGAAGTATCGGAGCTCGACGGCGTCACACCGTACTCTCACAAATGATATCGCAAAGTTGCGTGAAGATTTGAGCCAAGCAAATGAGTCTGCGAAAATACTTGAGATCAAGTATCAGAAAGCAAAGAAAAAAAACAAGAAATTGTTGCGGCAATATGAAAAGCTGATCAGTCAACAGCAAGAAACAAAAAATTCTGAAGCAATCGAACACTCATCAGCTGAAGTGGAACTATTGAAGTCTACTGCTGACGCCGCGGCCCAAGAATCCCGCGAATTAAAAGATGTTGTGTCGGGTTTAAAGGACGATATCTTACGGCTGGAAGAAGAAAAGCAGAACCTTAATGAGAAGGCAGTTGCAGCGGAAAAGCATTACCTTGAGTCGTTGAAAAAATTAGAAGAAAAACATAATGTTTGGCAAAAGTCGAGCGCTGACGCCGCTGCGATCGAGGTGCACGAGCTAAGAAATGTTGTTTCAGGTCTAAAGGACGATATCTTACGGCTGGAAGAAGAAAAGCACAACTTTAATGAGGAGGCGCGCGCTGCAGAAAAGAGCTATCTCGCGTCGTTAAATAAGTTAGAGAATAAACATAATGTTTGGCGAAAACAGATGCACGCGTGGCAAACGGAGTTAAGAGATGATGTCGCCAATCGAGTTCGGAGTCTCGTAGAGCAGAGAACCAATGCGTTGTCGGCGCTGGATATTTACAAAAGTCAGGCGAATGGTCTTACCCGCTACAAAGGTGAACTTGAAGACCTATTGAACGGCCGCAATGAGGAAATAAGTTCGACTAAGAATAATATTTTCGAGACATTTTCAAAAAAATCCAATTCGCTAAAAAAGCTGGCAAAAGAATTAGCGATCTCCAACCAATTACGGGACCCCTCGGTTTGGGAAAAGGCAAAGACGAATACCAATACAAATACTAAAGTCGCGTGCATTATGGATGACTTTACTTATCATTCGTATAAGTATGAATGTCAGTTAAAACAATTGTCTTTGGGCTCATATATGTCCGAGTTAGAGGCGTTTCAACCTGAAATTCTCTTCCTTGAGTCTGCCTGGAGAGGAAAGGATGAAGAGTGGGGTAATCGTGTCGGTCATCGGTCGAAAGAGGTTGTAGAAATCATTAATTGGTGCAAACAGCGCGGGATTCCGACGATTTTTTGGAATAAAGAAGATCCGATCCATTTCGAGACATTTCTCAATCTTGCTAAATTGGTTGATTTTATTTTTACCACTGATATCGAATGTATTCCTCGATATATGGCGGCGCTGAAACATAGGAATGTTTTTTTTCTACCGTTCGCATGTCAGCCAGCAGTGCATAATCCCATAGAAAAGTATGTGCGAAAAAATGCTTTTTGTTTTGCTGGTGCATATTATGTGAGATATCCGGATCGGACGAAGGATCTAGAAACCTTTGTTCAAGAATTCCCCGCGTATGCCAACGTCGAAATTTATGACCGAAACTTCGGTAAAGATCTGCAAGACTACATGTTCCCTGATAATTACAAGCCTTACATCGTGGGAACTCTGCCATTTTCGGAAATAGATAAAGCATATAAGGGGTATAAATATGCTATTAACCTGAACTCGATTAAGCAATCGCAGACCATGTTTGCAAGACGCATCTATGAGCTGCTAGCATCAAATACAATCACTGTGAGCAATTTTTCTCGAGGTGTAAGGCTGATGTTTGGGGATCTTGTGGTTTCGACTGATAGTGGATCCGAAGCGTTACGTCGGTTGAACCAGGTCGATTCAAGCGAGCTCAACTCCAAGAAAATCAGGCTCGCGGCTTTAAGAAAAGTACTCTCTGAGCATACGTACGAAAGACGTTTCGACTATGTGTTGTCTAAAGCCTTTGAGCGTACGGCCACGAAAGTAGATATCCAAATAACAGTTTATGGGTTTGCAAAGAATGAGACGGAGATTGATCACCTGCTAACTGCGTTTACCAGTCAGACTTATCGGAATGCTACATTAATTATTGTTGGGGACGATACGATTTTCATCAGAAAAGATGAAAGCAATGTTGAGTTTATTAATCATAAACAATTCCTCACCTCAATTCATGATATGGACGATACCATATTGCAGTGGTGTGCGATTTTTTCCGTGGACGACTACTACGGCCCAAACTATTTGTTAGATCTTGCATTAGCCACGAAATATTCGTCCGCAAACGTAATCGGTAAGTCAGCATTTTATGAATTAGCTGACGGTGTTTTACATCTTCGAAATGCAGGTACCACATACATTCCGCAGACAGAATTTTGTGTAAGGCGTTCTCTATTTAGGAAATATCATTTATTGGAATTGGCTGACGAATCAGCCATCGACGGAGTGCCAGACAAAATCCTTAAAACCTCTCAGGGTTTGGCAATCGATGAGTTCAACTATGCAAGAAACGGGGCAAATATTGATACCGGACACATTTCCGAGGTTAGTGATTTGGAAGTATTGCAGTCTGGCTGGTCGATAGACTCGTTAATTAATGCCGCCGAGGCCATGCAGCCAGATAAGGCTGATATTTCAGCTGAGAGCGGCTCGATACCCGCAGACGAACTCTACCCATTGTTTGGGAAAACCAGTGAGTTAATTACATCCGTTTTAGACGGTTCGGTGTGGCTGATCAACTCCCTCCTGCCGGACGGGAAACATGAATATTGTTATGCCAAGTCTGATTTAACATTACAAGAAAGTGGATTTGATAAGACACCGAAGTTTCATTTAGAAACTACGCCAGGGCTCAATGTCCAGATGTTAATTGTCTACCTGAACGCAAAAAAAGAGAAATTAAATCATGAGATAAAATATGCGAACAAGAATAATATTCTTTCAATTCCAGAAGGTACTGTTTATATTAGGTATGGATTGCGATTTTATGCGTCGGGAACTTGCCAAATAGAAAGACTCATCATCGGGCATAAACAACTGAAGCCAGCTGATTTATTTTCAACTGCCAAACATTTGGTACTTACGAATCACTACCCCTCATATTCTGACCTTTATCGAAACGGTTTTGTACATAGTCGGTTGACTGGATATCGGGAGGAAGGATTGGATGTAGACGTATTCCGATTGAGATTGGAGCATCCAGTCAGCTATCACGAATTTGAAGGGATCGATGTAATAACTGGATCTGCTGAGGCCTTACATAAGGCATTAGATAGTGGGAGATATAAATCTGTCTTGGTCCATTTTCTGGATTCTGATATGTGGACAGTCCTGAAAGATTATGTCGATAAACTGAAAATCACTGTCTGGGTACATGGTGCTGAAATACAGGTTTGGCAGCGTCGAGCATTTGAGTTTGAAAATATGAATGAATCAGAGATCGAAAGACAAAAAGAAATGAGCGAAAAGCGGCGATTATTTTGGCGATCTGTGCTGTTGAATCCACACAAAAACTTGAAATTGGTTTTTGTTTCTCAGTATTTTGCGGAAGAAGTTTCTCAAGATTTAGACATTGACTTGAGAAGTATAAATTACGAAATCGTGCACAATTTTGTGGATAAAAAAGTATTTCCGTACGTGGAAAAAACCGAAGGTCATCGCAAGAGGATTCTATCTATTCGACCTTATGCCAGTCGTAAATACGCGAATGATATGACCGTAAACGCAATTCTTGAACTTTCAAAAAGAGCATTTTTTGACGATTTAGAGTTTGCTTTATATGGCGATGGTCCACTTTTTGACGGACTAACAGCTCCGTTACGTGCGTTTTCTAATGTAAAGCTACATAAACGGTTCTTGTCTCATCAAGAAATTTCGTCTATACACAAGGATTATGGAGTATTTCTAACACCCACCCGCATGGATTCTCAAGGCGTTTCACGAGACGAAGCCATGGCTTCGGGGCTCGTGCCCATTAGTACCGCTGTGACGGCAATTCCTGAGTTTGTCGATGAGAGGTCGGGCATATTGGTGCCAGGTGAAGATTACATCGCGATGGCGGATGCTGTCGAATACCTATACTACAACCCAGAGAAGTTTTTGGCTCTATCTAGGAGCGCAAGCGAGCGTGCGACTTGGCAAAGCGGGTTTAATCAGACCATTCTTAAAGAAATAAATATTATTAAATCTGGTGAGGACTGTTGGAGAGCCAAATTGCAGTGATAGCAATTGTTTGGATGTTCGGCATGGCATGGTATGGCGGAAATCTCGATATCGCTTCTTTTTGGGGACAAAGGGATAGAGGCAGAGAACGAAGATTTGACTTATAGTACGTCCGACAATTCTGGCATAGAAACTGACCACTATAAGGAGTCAAACGCTCGCCTGAAAATGTAGTGATAATTGCAGGAACGAGTTGCAGGCAATTTTTTGGTGGTCGGCGAACCTTTGCCGGAGAATTTTTGCGAGTTGCGCTTACTAAAGATGAGCTTGTTGAGATCGAAAGGGTTGGTTCATATTACGCTACATTGTTGGTGTCACAATTTGCTCGGTTTTTGGGCATTGTTCAAATAGCGTGTACTATCAAGCACAGCCTGACTGCAATATTGACCAGAAGTTTACATATCGAAGAGATCTGCTGAACCTGGACTTTCTATTTGTCGTTGCCTACTCGTTGGTGCGACCGCTACGCCTGGATGAAGTACAGGAGGCGGTATTTGTACTGCCAATCAAAGTAGCACTAAATCCGCTGGGACCCAAGGTTTTGCATTTCTGAAAGTAATCATGAACTTGATTAGCTGCAAAGTACTAATCTGCCGAGTGGTTTTTATTATATTAGTAATTCGAGAGAATAATTATGTCATTTGTTGTACCTCCTACGCAGCAACAAGACTGCGAAATTTTCTGGTTTAGTGAACTGCTAACTGGGAAGAATTTTTCATTGGATAGCATATCTTGCCCAAGCGCGAGCCTGACGAATGACAATGGACCGTTGCTGTTTAGATACCATACTAATGAAGTTTCGGGCAGCTTTCAAATTGTGCTTCCCACTCACGAGCATAGAAGTGCTAACGGTTTAGGCGTCAATGTCGAGATAGGAGGCTGGCAACAATTGTCCTATATTGCCGTGGGTTTCAGAGATGAGAAGAAATACCATCATGTTAAGGCCACGAATCCGAGACAAGGTCACCCATTTAATTTTTGCGTGAGTTTTGATGATTTAACTTGGGGTTGGAGTAACGACTGGACTGTTCCCGATGCAAGGGAAATCAAGGAAATCCGATTCTATATAAAGGGTAAGCCGGGTGATAATGCCTATTGTAAGATTCACGATGCGTGGCTATGGCGAGAAAGCCTTTCTTCAAATTTTATTAAGCAAGAACGTGATAAGGTTAGTGAGCAATTGCTGACTGGTTTGTACAACTATCAACTAAATTACTTTCCATCTTTTGCCAATCAGGCCGAGGAGTTTCTTGAAAAGGGCACATGTCCGTTAGCTGGTAATACTCAATTAGATTGGTCGCCACTTGAACCAATGCCGGCTGAGCTACACGAAATAGGCACTTATCAATATTCTTGGCATGCTCTTCATCCAGCAACTCTATTGATGCTTAACGCTCAACAAAAAGGCTGCCTTTCTTCCTTGATAGCTGCGCGAGAATTTGTTATGCAATGGATTACAAACAGCTTCGATAGGCCTGATCCAAATAAAAAATATGCATGGTACGACCATGGAGTTGCAGAACGTGTTTTGGCGTTAATTTTTCTGTACGCTTTGGGTCAGAAACATCAGTTTGACCACCGGTGCATGAGCAGACTGATATATACAATATATCGTCACGCTCAATTACTGGCATCAGAAGTTTTTTATGCGTGTCATCAGTCAACACGTTATCACAATCATGCATGGTTTCAGGATCTGGCGTTGATGGTGGTTGCAGCGGCATTTCCAAAGTGGTCTCACAGCGCATCCTGGGCAAAATTGGCGCTAGAACGCATTGAAGATCAGTTTGAGAAACTTATTATCGAAGAAGCTCCTTATGCGGTTTTCTCTGAGAACTCATTTGGGTATCACTTGGGTATAGAGCGACTTGTCTCAAGTATTGAGTACTTTTCTAGTCTTGTTAATTTACCAAATAATATTTCAACCACTAGAGAGCGCCTAACCGCCTTCAATGAATTACTGCTTTTCCCCGACCACGTTCGCGGTCCAGCACAAGGCGATACCTTTCGTTCAGCAAATCCGCTTATAAAGAAAGAGAGCCCTGACAGTACGGAATGGCAGTCGGCCCATGTTTTTTTACCTCAATCAGGCTATTTTATTGCTAAAGGGGGCGGACCGATTCAATTACCTTGGTTAGTGACATTTCTTGCAACCAATCGAAATGCAACACATAAACATGAAGACGATTTATCTCTTATCCTCTGGATGGACGGTATAGAATGGCTTATTGATCCATCGTTTTACTCTCACGAATATGCTGACGAGCTACCAGCTTTTTTACGAAGCGCTCGTGCTCATAATATGCTGCACATACCGGAGGTGCCCTATAGCTACGTACCAACTGACGGGCGTAGCGAACTGAAAGGGGTGCAGCTCGGTCAGCGACGCAGTATTATTGACGGTGTGAATCGCTCTTGTGAGAATCATGCCATTTATCGACACCTGGAATTGAGCGAAAACGCGTCAGGCTTACCGCAAATCGAGGTGACCGACTACTTTGATTCATCATTAGCTACAGAGCAACAGGCGAATGGTTTATTATGTTTCCATTTTGGCGATGGAATAGTCTTGCAGTCAGTACCAACAGAACGAGGTTTAGCATTCCTACTGAGTCACGCAGCTAGTGACAAGCAGCTATTACTTCGTATAGAGTCGGAATGGGAATTTTGTTTCGAATATGAAATACTACCTTCGTGGAGCGGATTGGGATTTCTAGAAAAAATTGAAACCCAAAGAATCCAACTCCACTTACCTACAAATACTCAATGTAAATGGTCCATATATGTTGTTTAAAAATGACTCATCTCCTTCCGAATTTGGCCCGTTCGACAGCATTTTCGGCTTCAGTGGTCGAAGCGAGTTTACACTGACCAATGGAGTGATTTCAGCTGCATTTAAGAGTGACGAAGGTAGTTATGTAATAAATTTTGATTTGCCGTCGGTAAAACTAGGAATCGGTGTACACGCCACTATTCAATTGCAGAATTGGAATAGCGTTCGTTATTTGGCGATCGGTTATAACTCTTCATCAGGTTTTCGTCATATAAAAATCAATAATATTCGTCAAGATGCTTGGGTTGATGTGGGGTTCACCCATCAGGATATTATTTGGTTACTACAGAATGGTATTGAGAATGAGCCATTACACGAAATAAATAATATCCGTTTATTTATTAAGGGCGAACCAGCAAAAACGGGAATTAGTCTGATGGTTCGAAAATTGTCAGTTAGCGTCGATTCGCATGACTACAATTTGATTCCTGATAAGGGTAGCAAGCCAGCAGTCGTCGACGTCTTGTATGAACATGTCAACCATGCTTTTCGAGATTTTGAAGCCAATGCTTTAACTTACTTGGAGTCTGGTAACTATCCAATGCCAGGTGGCCGATTATTGAACTGGCAACCTGGAGAGACGCAACCTCAAGGTTTGCATGATGTCAATACTTTTCGGGCTACTTGGCATGCACAACACTTACCGATGAACTTGCTACAATACGCCAATAAAACTCGACATATAGGCTCGATATTTGCCGCTAAAAGCTTGATAGAAAATTGGCTCCAGTTTAGTTTTTATAACTCAGACTCGGATATCAAATATGCCTGGTACGATCATGGCACCGCCGAGCGGCAGTTAGCGTTTATTTTGATGTGGTTCAAGGCGATTGAATTGCAAATGGAAATGCGCTTTATTAGTCGATTAGGAAAAGCTATAGTACAACAAGCCCAATTGCTTGATTCAGAGGCATTCTATTCATACCATCAGCCTCAGAGGTACCATAATCATGCTTGGTTTCAAGATGTTGCGCTATTGGCGTCTGCTTTGGCGTTCAAGCATCATCCTTTAGCAGAAAAGTGGCGAGACAATGCAATTAACCGATTTGAAGATCAATTAGATACTCTTATTGTACGCGATGGCGGTTTCGCTATCTTTGTCGAAAACTCGATCGGCTATCATCACGGCGTTCAGCGGTTAGCTGAGTTAATGGGAAATCTGGCAGCTCTGTCTGGCTGCGCAACTGAAATCCCCACTATTTCCAGAGAGTTGGTTGCATGGTCTGATTTCCTGCGCTATCCTGATGGCCGTTCGCCGACCCAAGGCGATACCTTTCGTTTGCCGCCGCGCACAGGCAAGGAAGTTCGTCGGGGTAAGCCTTGGCCAAAGCCAAGTTGTACCCTTCTACCTAAAGCTGGTTATGCTGTAGTTAAAGGCAACCACGAAAATAGACCATGGATGTTATGTCTATTTAATACATCTCTTAGTAGTACCCATAAGCACGAAGATAATTGCTCTATTACTTTTTGGTTTGATGGAGTTGAATGGCTGATTGATCCAAGTTTTTACAGTCATGAATATAGTCGAGATGTACCCAAATACCTCCGTAGCGCTGAGGCACACAATTGCACAAGTGTTCTGGGCAAAAGATATTCATTAGCTCCCGGAAAAACCAAGCTCGAAGGATCTGTTAAGGGAAACAGCTTTTATATTAGAGCCAGTCATACGTCCTATCAGGAGGTAGAAGTTGTACGAGAAATAAGTGGATGCTTGCACATGGCTGATTTGGAGATACACGACGCTCTATTAGGCGAAAAGCTTACAAGTATCACCAGCTTTATTGTGTCAGAGAACGTGAAAGTTACTGGTAGTAAACAAACTGCGGAGCTAGTTTCAGAAGACTCAGATTTTCGTATTAAAGTCTCAACAAGCAATAGCGACGATTTTGTCCGTCAGAAAAGTGAAATCGGTGTGGGCTTTATGGCGACTGCTCAAACAGATAAGTTGATTTTTACCGGTGGTGGCACAGTTACTTTGAAAATTGATCAAAATTTGCCGCTACCCATGGCCGTCGATAAAAAAAATTTAGTAAATGGCAAAAGGATTGCGATTATTGGAAGCTGTGTCACGCGGGATATAATGCAGTTTCTCAGTCCGCTAGAGATTAAATATTTTGCTAGAACTAGTTTCATAAGCTTGATGTCCAACCCCTTAAGCGTAGACGCAGAACTAAACATTGTAGGTAACTTTGAGAAAAGAATGGTGCTTGCTGACTTGGATAAGCGAGCACTGAAAGAAATCCAAGAATTTCAGCCTGATGTACTGTTTTTGGATTTTATTGATGAGCGATTTGATATTGTAAAAAAAGAAGGTTCTTACTTTACAAATTCAAACTATTTAGTACAGTCAGGAGTTTTAAATTTAATAGGTGCCTACGAAATTTTGAATAGAAAAGACTGTCATGGATTATGGCGGGATGGGTGTTGCAACATGGTTGATTTTCTTTCGAAATTGGGCTGTCCCGTGGTTCTGCATAAAGCTTGGTGGGCACACAAATACATGGATCATGACACCAATAACGTGCAATATTTTTCACCTCAAGAATTAAAGTTAGCTGAAGCAAATAATTTATATCTAAAAGAATATTATGATTTTCTGTGTGAAAAAATGCCACAAATTTTAACCCTTGAAGCCGAAGAAAGTTTGTTGTACAGCGACCACGCGCATAAATGGGGACGAGATTTCTTTCATTATTCAGAGCGCTATTATAAAAGTCTGGCGGACATGATTGGATAGAAAGTAAGCGCCCGCCCAAGGCCGCGGTGATAAATTTGATGGCACATAAAGAATAGAATCCCATCAATTTCTAGATGGGATTCTGTAAGCAGCACCGAATTGGTTACCAGCCAAAGCTTTTGCAATTTATCTCGACGCCAACAGACATTGACACGGCAATACTCTAGCCGAATATCATACGCGCGACATCTTTTAGCGCAACTCCTTTGTAGAAATACGAAGCATATTTATATAAATTATCTGGTGTTATTGTTGTAGCGACTTTTCCTGGATTGCCTACAACAACACTTAACGGTGGAACATCGCGATTTACAACTGCATTAGCGCCAATTATGGAATAATTTCCAACGGTGATTCCACCGAGTAGTTTTGCTCCAGATGCAATATAGACATGATTGCCAACATGTGGAACTTTCCGCATCTTACCTTGAGAATCAACCTGTGCTCTTCCGCCACCAAGTGTTACGTTTGAACCGATGTTGACAAAATCACCAATCTTACATTGCGAATGAACCACAACCCCAATACCTCCATAGGCGAACATCACTCGTCCCATTTCTACACTTAACGGGACCGAAGAGTTTTTCAGTAGAACAATTAAACGCTCTGCCCATTTTGCTCTATCTATATCTCCTTTCTCTAAATAGGTGCGGCCCATTAAGTGGAGCTCATAGATTGATGGCGCCTCCTGTTTCAACGCGGGGCTAAAAAGTTCAAATAGCGCATCCATTCTCGCCTCTCGCGACGGAAGAATTGATTCTTCAATATTTATCGCAAGGGCGATTTCGCGTGCGATGGCAATTTGAGTAGACTCGCTTAAATTGGTGGGATTGAAGCCTTGGCTCTCGACCGTTTGGCTTATCATAATTTCTGTAGGTAGTTCAATTTCAATGGGCTTAAAATATTCGGTTACCAAACTATATGCATGCTCCAATACAGCATTATTCTTTCGTATCCTATCTAATAATGTAGGAGAATAGCTTTGAGGATCTCCTTTTCCAATATAGGATTCTGGTTGAAAAGTTCTTACTAAGATAATTTGCGTATTTTTTGGAAGATGTTGATAAAGATTCTCGCATCCTTTTTTTAATAACGACCAACCGGCTTCAGAATTCCTTTCCACAGCGCTCCAATTGTTAAGACCGTGCTCTTCTTGATTTATAAGCGCTAGGTAACTCGATTTTGTAATTACACAACCTGTTTCCTGATTAACAAGCAGATCGAAAAAATTATCCAGCATATCTATAAATAGATAGTCAGGATTTAGGTCGGAGAGTTCGGAAAGGAATGTTTTGCCAAAGTCTCGTTGTAAAACACTGCGAGTGAATAAATCGAGTTTCTCGTCGCGAAGCCGATCAACATTCGACCCTGGCTCATCGCCATTCAGTGCCGCAATTGATAATTTAGGCGCATATAAGATAGGTTTAACGAGCTTGTTGTCTAAAAAATTAAAAGCTTTTTTAAGAACTCCACTTCCAAGAACTGCTATAGTTTTCACTTGAATATTCCTCAAAGATATATATCTGTATTTGGATTGGTCCTATGTAACAGAGGGCGGGAGAATTAGTTATTCAGTCGCTGCTGTTGGTGTCGGGATTGCCGAGATGACAGGTATTGCAACGCACTGTGCGAAAGGTGTTCATTGTAATGCTCAAACCATTGCTTCAAGGCGGCCAGAGCGCACCGCGAGTTAGGTCGTTCAGTCAATCGAGCATACTTGCGCTTGAATGTATTTACAGAGCTCCCAGCCCATCGTTCTCCGCGACTGATTGCTATTCAGTACCTATCAGGCGCTCACTAATTAGGTGATGAAATATTTCCGATATCGATTTTATTTGAAACAATAAGTAATAATATCAAATATGCGATAATTAGGGACCTTCAAAAAGACCATTTTTCGTGAAACGCTTTCTAAACTCTCTCAAAACGCCATGGGGCGGGGCTAGGGTTCGCCCCGAGGGGGATTTCTCGCAACTTAAAATCGCGCTTGTATCGGACGAGCTTACCCGCGCCTGTTTGAGCCAGAGTGCCTGGGTAAAAAATCTTACACCCCTCAACTACATGCATATTCTGCGGTTCTGGAAGCCGGATATCGTATTTGTGGAGTCAGCGTGGAAGGGTATTGATGAGGCCTGGAAATTCAAAATCGCCAGCTATCCCGATCGCCCTGAACGTACAAACAGGTCACTGAAAAAGCTCGTCTCTTATACCCGGGAACTGAATATTCCCGCCATTTTCTGGAACAAGGAAGATGGCGTGCATTTTGAGAGATTTATCGATTCGGCGGGATTGTTTGACACTATCTTTACGGTGGACGAGACCTGTATTCCCAAATATCGTGAGCGTCTCGGCTCTCAGGTTACGGTCGATACGCTGATGTTCCCCGTGCAACCCCTATTTCATCGCTTTACCGGGTTCAATTTCAAATATCATACTGCGAACTTTGTAGGTAGTTATAGTATGCATCTGCATGATTTTCGCCGCTACTGGCAGGACATTGCCTTTCAATCCTGCTCGGATTCAGGTCTGGGCCTGATTGTTTACGATCGAAACTCGGCCCGTAAAAGTCAGCATTACCGCTATCCTGCACTACCTTCGGTTCAGATCCGCCATGCGATTTCGCATGACAAAACGGGCATGGTGTATAAAGACAATCTTGTTACCCTAAATGTGAACACGATTGTCGATTCGCCAAGCATGTATTCCCGGCGTCTCATCGAGGCATTGGCCTGTGGCGCGGTCATCGTTTCCAATCGCAGCCTGGCTATGGAGAAGTTGTTCAAGGATTTTTGCCATATCGTAACCTCGCGTGAAGAGATGATGGCATTGTTCGAACGCCTGAAGCACGGTCCGTCAGAATCAGATCTGGAACGGGCGCGGGCCGGTGCAGAATTTGTTTTGTCGAATCACACCTGGCAGGACCGGATCAGGCAAATTGTGGAAACCTTGAGAATTGCCGCATGAGCAGAGACGCAAAGGCAGGTGCGGCAGCTGAAAATTTCTATGAACTCAGTCCCCTTGATATTGGCCTATGGCGTAATCCGAACATCCCTGCTTTTCTTTTAAGACCACTGCGAGTACAGTTCTTCGGTTCCGAGAATGGTGCGATTCGTATCGGCTGGGGGCACAAGAAAAGCGGCCTTCGAGCAGTGAGGCTGGCAAGAAAAAACGGTAGTGCGTTTTGCCTGCTCGAAGATGGGTTCTTGCGATCTGTAGGACTGGGTAATCAGGATCCTCCTTTATCCGTAGTGTTTGACTCTAAGGGAATCTATTACGACTCTCGTGAACCCTCGACACTCGAGTCGCAAATCATGACTCGCTTGGAGGACGAAGAACAGGCTCGTGCTGAAAGGTTGATCGCGCTGTGGCGGCATCATCGAGTCTCCAAATACAATCATCTGCCCGAATACAGCGGAGAACTGCCGGAAGATTATGTACTGCTTGCCGATCAGACTTTTGGTGACGCATCAATTCGCTATGGGCAGGCAACGGCGGAATCCTTTGCAAAGATGTTGCAGGCAGCGTTGGAGTCCAATCCTGATTCTGTGATTCTGGTAAAGATACATCCAGATGTTCTTGCTGGCCGCAAGAAAGGGCATTTTGACGTTGCGAAACTGAAGGAGGATCCTCGTATCCGGGTACTGGGCGAAGATGTGCATCCGGTCAGGTTGATTGAACATGCCAGGGCCATATATGTCGTGACATCGCAACTCGGACTTGAAGGACTGATATGGGACAAACCGGTATTCACATTTGGCATGTCTTTTTATGCGGGCTACGGGCTAACCACAGATGACATAACTGCGCCTGATCGTCGGAAGCCGGTGTCCATTGAACAGCTGGTTTTTGCTTCTCTCGTGCGGTATCCAAGGTATCTGGACCCGGAGACCAAAGAAATCTCGACGCCCGAAAGGCTGATCGAATGGATGGGACTACAGCGACGTATGCGCTCCCGATTTCTGAGTCCCGTCTACGCACCTAATTTCTCCCGATGGAAAAAAACCATTGTTGCGGATTTTTTTCAGGGGAGTGAGGTACGGTTTATAGATAAGGCCAGCGAGTATCCAGGTTGTGGCACCCTGACCTTGTGGGGGCGTGCTACACAATCGCCGGCGCCACCTGAGTGTACCGTTTATCTGGAAGATGGATTTTTGCGTTCCGTAGGGCTCGGGGCCGATCTGGTCCGACCACTTTCGTGGGTAATGGATAAACGAGGGATCTATTACGATTCCAGGTCTCCGTCGGATCTTGAACACATTCTGCAAACCGCATCGTTTGATGATGACTTGCGTTCCCGAGCGCATATGCTACGCGAGCGAATCGTTCGTGAGAATCTCACTAAATACAATGTCGGCCAAGGGAACTGGGCTAGACCGGCAACAAGCCAGCGAGTCATTCTGGTACCCGGACAGGTTGAGTCGGACGCCTCTATTCGCTTTGGTTCGCCAGTTCTACGGCGAAATATGGAACTGCTCAAGGCAGTTCGCGAAGCAAATCCAGATGCATACGTAATCTATAAACCACATCCGGATGTGGTGGCGGGTCTTCGTGATGCGGGGGAAGGCGAGCGGAGCGCCTTGCAATGGTGTGATGAAGTTGTTGTGGATATACCCATCGGTGAACTTTTTGCATTAGTAGATGAGGTACATGTTCTCACGTCGCTGGCGGGCTTTGAGGCACTAATGAGAGGCCGCAAGGTGGTCACTTACGGGCAGCCGTTTTATTCGGGCTGGGGATTAACCGTGGATTATTATCCGGTCGAGCGTCGCACGCGCGCTCTTGATCTTGATGAATTGGTGGCAGGGGTACTCATTTTGTATCCTACCTATATAAGTCGGAAGACAGGACAATATACTTCGCCTGAAAACGCGCTGGAAGAGTTGGTGCAATGGAAGGGGGCAGGCGTAAGTGGCATGGCGCGGTGGCGGAAAGCTTTGCGACCCGCGCTAGGAATGATTGCGCGTTTGCGGGGAAAACGATAATCTCAATCGCTATAGTTTAAGGAGGCTGTATCGTGCAGATGTATTGAATTCCCCACGTACTATCAGCCGCGGAAGATTGCCTGTTCTTCAATTTCCTGCGCAAAAGTCTTTCCGCACAATTTGCATCGGTCCTCGTAGCCTGGGTCACAGGAAATTTCAATTACTTCATCAGCATCTGTAAAGGCGTCAATTTCTGTCACTGCGCACTCATTACACACTAAGACGTTCATGTGCTTCGCATCCAGTTCCTCGGCATGCTGGCCGTTATATATAGAAAACGTTTTCATAAAGTCTCCATTATTTTTCATTTGTAGTGTTCGTGTAGTATAAGCGTATATGAATAATTAAATGATTTCTCAAACTCCCTTGTTGGCAAGTTCACATACGCGGACATCACCTTTTAGTTGTTGGAAAGTTCAGGCTTAAAATTGCTTTTTCGTCAACCGATTTTCAGCTTGTTTCTAATGAATTTAAATCATTCAATTATTATCTTGCGAATATTTGCATAAAGCAATGCGGATCGCTTAAGCGATTACATAGGATCCATCGGGTTTAACGAGAAGCACTCCATCTTGCACTTGGATGACGGTATCGAAATACTCTGTTTTTGTGGGAGTACCATAGTAATATCCGCCGCGCCATTCGTATGACTCTCCAGCTTGTAGAGTCAGCGGCGCCGTATGGTGAAACAAACGAAAATATACTTTTCCTGTCGATCTAAATCGCAATCCAGGCAAATGCGATGGAACATAGTCACGTTTGCCAACTCCGAAGTTTGGGTCAATCCAGCCAGTAAATTCACCCGCGGAAGTATGGCGTATGGATACTCCAAAAACCTTGGAGTTTTTCTCTAAAGGACCCGAATCAAATGGAGCGTTCATTAAATTTCGTTGCTTCTGGTTAGAACCAAAAATCAAGTAACTATTACGTGCCACCGGAGATAATCCAGACATTGTCATCTGACACCCATTATCTGCTTCTATGACGATCGGCTCTAATGCGACCGCACGCTTATGGATATGAACTCCACGGCCGTCCAGTTTAAAAGTAAAATACTCTTCGAGGATAGACCGTCTGCTGGAAAGAGTGTTGTATCCTCTAACCCTATTTACCGAAATAATAGTGACGCTTTTTGCGATGAGTTTTGTGCTCTTATCTAGATTTAGCAACGAATTGTCTATGTACACTTGTACTAAAATGCTATCGGCTGTAGCCTCGCCGCCGCCGCGACCATCACTTCCGTGTGACCCAGACGTATAGATAGGTTCTCCTTCATCACCTTCGTTAATAGCTCGTACATATACGGGAGAAAGCCAATCGGTTTGCGATTCTGCCCGTTCATGCCACATTGCATATTCGACTGGGATTAACTCCCCGAAAATATTGTGTGCATCAGCATAGCCAAAACTCAAGATAGAGAAAGTATTGTTAATGGACTTACGCGCAAAGATAATCCGATACCATTTAGTTCCGCCTTTATATCCGACCTTCAGTTTTCCACTCGATTTGTCCCATTCAATATGTAAGTCGCTTCCTGCATAAGCGTTAATATTGGCGTAGCTGTACGAACCCGGATCAATGATGCTGTTATAGCCGTGATGAGTGGTAGCAATCGAATTGATTTGCGTGCCTTCTGGTGGTAGTTTGTCTACATCTACAGTCAATGAAATTCGTGTAAACGGGTCCTCAATCCCATTGGCTTCAATTGTCTGCACTCCACCTTTTGTTTTATCGAAAACGACAGAAGACGATGACCGAAAAGACATTACCGGCTGTTGTTTAGTGACATCATCGACGGGTATCTTGTAAACGGTAATTCCGTAATTGGCTTCGCCAGAGATCAAAACACCGTTCCCATAGTAACCTAGTCGATAAAAATACCCCTGCATCGCATTTTCTACTTTTATAGAGACTAGTGCCTGCTCCCAGTGAGGATGAATTGCTTTTCGTGTGCCGCCTCTCTGTAGTTCTCGCATCGGAGAAAAACGCCGTCTATCCGTCACTGGCGCATCAGTGAAGTCGCCAGGCATCTCAATATTGTGTTGTTTAGGGGCCTGATTTGAAACTCCCATGATTCAAGTTATCCTTTGTTACTGGTTGAATTTTATTGTGCGATCGGGAACATAGAGCAGTTGGCTGTAATACGTTAGCATTTTATGGTTAATTGCATGTTTTCGAGAATTGTTAAACTCGATCAGAACATTTCAGAATTATCAGAGCATACCCATCATTATAAGATATTGACAGGCTGACACTATTTGAGCTTTCCCTGATTTAGAGGTCATGGCATATTCGCCAAAGGAACGGCCAGTAATGCACCTATGTATACTCTTGCGCTTTGCTATAGGGGCGAACCCCGTCGTGAAGATAAACGCGCTACATCCGAAAATGACTATGGAGAGAACCATTTGCCCCATTCTCGCCGAATTCGTAGGAAGTCAAATGTGAATCTAATCTGGTTTATGATACTGCTTTAATTAGGGGAAACTGGCTTACATCAAAATACGCGTAAGGAAATCGCGTACCGAAGAATCAGGTTTCTCGAGACTGAAAATACACATACTGGAATTGGCGTAATGAGAATATTTGCTAACGGCGCGAACAATGAATTGCTATACATAAATAACTATAGAAAAATAGATTTTGAGAGTGGATTCAATTCAATGAAAGAGCTGTTTACCCATAGTTCCGGTATAGATGTGTATGAATATACAGACCACATTTGGATGATAAATGCACATTTAATTCTCAAATCGAACTCGATATCCTCTCCCCTCTCAGTCGAGAGACGTCTGTCAAAGAATTTCCCCCATCTGTCTCAAATCCTACAAGCGATCCCTGTTGCGTATATCAATAATAAACTTTTCAAGAAAACTGAGAAAAAAGCTGCAGAAACATACTTTGATAGCATTCGTTGTGCTGGCCCGGCCGTGCTTAGCCCTAATGATTCTTCCTCAGTGAGTGCAAGAAGAAACATCACAAATATCGACGAATTTAATGCATCGTGGGACCTTTTATCGAAGAGATTCAACCTAATATGTGTTGAACGAGAACAGAACGGCGACTGCCTGAAGTTCTATTTTTTAAAAGGCGAGTTGCTGGCAATATATGGTGTAGTTCCGGCTCATGTCGTTGGTGACGGCGTGTCTAGCTTAAAAACTCTGGTGGAAACCCAGAATAATGCGCGAAACAAAAACATTTTCTATAAGAATAAAAAAATTACCCACATAGACAAAAGGTTAGATCTGGAAAAAATTCCAGATGCCGGTGAAATTGTAAGATTAAAACAGTCGATCGATTTAAATAAAGGAGCGATGTTAGTCGATCTAACGCATCTTTTGAAGAATACCTTTGATGAGTTTTCTGGCAAGATGAGTAGGGAGTTAATTGATGCAAACTATGCCGAAATAACATGCTATAGCGGTAATTTTCTTTTGGGATCCAGTTGCTCATCTTTTTATGTGCGCGATATAAGGATCAATAGTGCAGATTTATCTGAACTGTTTACTTGCGCAACTAATGAAGTAACCACTGAAAGATATCTGTCAAAATTTCGAAATCTGAGCGATCTTGTGTCTGACGAACATAGTCGCTTGGAAAAATCCCGTGCTTTTGATAGCTCGCACATGGAATCAGCAACTCAGCTTAATATCTTGAAAGAAGCTGCCAAACGCCGGCGCCTCAACATAGCGACGTACGGCCGATATGTGATGAAATTAACCGACCAAGTCAGTCGTAAAAGCATTTTCTTCTTTTCGGGCATGTCTTGTCTTACAACGTCGCTGTCCCGAGCGGTGAGCAATGACAAGTATTTAACAAAAGATTTATTGGAAAAAAGCAACATCAATACCCCAAAGGGTTTCAAAATAGGTATTGTAGATAAAAGGAAGGCGTGGGAATTGGCAAAGAATCTTGGGTTTCCATTGGTTCTCAAACCGTTGTCGGGCTCGGGAGGATTTGGGGTTAGCACGGATATTTCATCCCGAAAAGAATTTGATACTGCCTGGGCGATCTGTGAAAATCTTGGTGCGAATTTGGTATTAGTCGAGGAGCAAGTTACCGGTGACGACTACAGGGTAATCGTTGTGGGGAATAAAGTTTGTGCAGTGACTCAGAGGACTGCCGCTCACGTGGTAGGGGACGGGATACACACAATCAAAGAGTTGATCACAAACAAATCGGTAATTAGACAACAGAATCCTTTCTACAGGAGTAAATCCTTCAATCTGAACGAGATAATGGTGAATTTTTTGCGGCAAAATGGACGATCTGCGGACGATATCCCTAGCGATGGAGAGTATGTACAATTATTGAATGCAGTTAATATCGGGTCGGGTGGTGAGAGTGAGGACATGACCGACGACATCCATCCTGATTGGATCAATATTGCAGTTGAAGCACGGAAAGCCATTCTGAACCCATTCCATGCTGGGCTGGATTTTATGGCGGAAGACATCAGGCGTTCACCAAAAGACCAGAAATGGTCAATTATCGAAGTTAATACCAATCCTGACTTAGGCTTGCAGGTTTTCCCCGGTAAGGGTTCCCCGCGAGACGTTGGAGGCACTTTATTACGCGAGCTGTTTGGAGAAATTGATGTGAATAAAATATGCTATCGGCTCACTATATCAGGTAAGGTGCAAGGCGTAGGCTACAGAAAGTGGTTTCAAAGAATCTGCAGTGCTCGCAATGTGGCAGGTTATGTGAAAAATTCTGATATTAGCAAATCAGTCGTCGAGGCCTATATTTGTGGGCAGCCGTCATCGGTAAATAGAGTAGTTCAATTGAGCCACGATGGGCCAAGAAATGCCGCGGTTACATCGGTGACCAAGAAGTCTGTAGCACCTGCTGAAAGAGGTGAGTTTACGCAGCTTGAAATACACTGATCCTTTAATTTGATGGACAGATTGTATATCCGGCGTCTGGTTTTATTTGTCATACTCATTTGTGATTTCTATTCTGTTATCAAATGAGCAGTTTTTCACTGGTTAGGTACGGTTCTTTGCTGGGATATTAAATAAAAGCCTTGTGGAGGTCTCTTTCCACAAGGCTTTTATCATTACTGAGTCCCAAGGGTGGTCCAGACTGTAGTTTTTTACCTTAACGACTAGCCTGTTGAGGCACGATCGCACGCACAATATTGGCCGCAACTTGCTGATCTCGCACATTGAAGAGGAAGTCGCTTCCCTGCCGTACACCCGTCAGTGATGCAAGCTGACCGCCAACTGTTGTGGCAAATCCCTGATTGGCGGGGATGGTGTTAATTAATGCGACGCCTTGTGGATTCAGGCTCAGTTTTACATAATTGCGGCCCTGCGTGTCTTTGATGATATCGATCCCGCGAACATGGCTTCTGTTAACCACAGAACGGGGGCTGATATAGATGACCTGCTGGCTATTCAGACGGATTGGACGGTAACCGTTGATCGCTGCGTTGCTGGCCGCATAGACATCAACTGAGGCGCCTTGCGTCGATGCCGTTTGAACAGGAGGGGTAGTTGTGGTAGCGTTCGGTGCGGTTGCTCTATTTGTCGTATTGCAACCTGCCAACATAAATACAAGAGGAATGACTGTCAACGCAGATTTTTTTATTAATTTCATGATTATCCTTGCTTGAAGTTACAAATACAATACACAAACCAACAATTTAATACAAACGCTCTGGTTTGGAAAAATCACATTTGTAAAGTTAACCACAATTGACATTTTTGTCGCGCGTACTTCGCTAAATGCACAAGTTCACTTTCATTCTCAAAATCTTTAGTATACGACGACATTTCGACCACTCCGTTTCGCGGCATACAGCCTACGATCAGCACTAGAAATAAAATCTTGATAACTCGGATACGCTTCAGAACTTGTACTTGCTATGCCAATGCTAACCGAAAGAGACTTTGTGGCTCGGCCCTGAGGATCCTGCACCTCAAGTCGATTGATAGCGATTCTGATTTTCTCGGCCAGGCGTTTTGCGCCTTCCACCTCTGTATTAGGAAGCAGGCAGGAGAATTCCTCCCCCCCATACCGCGCAACAATATCTGATGCCCGTTCTATTTGGTTTGTTATCGTCTTCGCCACCAATCGCAAAGCATCATCGCCAGCTAAATGACCGAAAGCGTCATTTATGTCTTTGAAATTATCGACATCAATAAAAAGCAACGAAAGAGAACGGTTGGTTTCTTTTCGGGCATTCCAGCATTGCATCAGCAAATCGTCGAAAATCCTTCGATTCAGTACGCCAGTCAGGCCGTCAAATTGTGACAAGTGCTGCAGCGTTTTTCTTTGCTGGTCAGCTCGAAGATGGATCCTGACTCGGGCCTGTAATATGGAGGCACTCTGAGGTATTGTTATGTAATCAATTGCGCCTAAAGCGAAGCTTTTGGTTTCCTCGACTTCGTCCCCGGCTTTTGACATCACAACGATCGGAATTGCGCGTGTGTAGTGATTCGATTTCAGCTGGCTAATGATTTCAAAACCGTCCATATCGCGCATTCGGGTGCTAAGTAAAATCAGATCGGGACGAAGCTTATTCGCCAGTCTGAGTGCCTCTAATCCGTTTTGTGCAAGAATCACTTCGCACGTATCATTCAGTGCCACGGATGCATTCGAAATATTATTCTCTACATCATCAACTATTAATACGGATTGGGTCCGCGCGTTGGCTGGGTGCATATAACTCTCAAACGGATATTCGTGGATGTCATTTGCCATGTCTCGTAACCGATTCTAATTGTAACTAAATATATGATTGGACACTGTCGGATATTATAGTGCTAAGGAGCAAGTTCTTAGAGCGAAAATTTGGCCATCATGTACATATAATCATACGGCAGTATTGAGATATACAATACGGAATTGAAGACTCAAAAAGCGCAATTAGTCGCCCTTTTAGTGATGCGAGATGGCTATTAGCAAACAATTGTTACTACTTATGTACACAAATTTTTTCTGATTGGTGTCTATATCTAACATATTTTTGATGGTTACAATCGGTAATATTGTGCCTGTATAGTCGGTCTAAATAGTGTTTGGATAAGGTCAATTGCGTGACAATATTCGCTGCCGACCTACACTCGTCTGCCAGTCTTATTAGACGTAGCACTTGCACAAAAGCTTGATAATTTAAATATCGACGACAGGTGCAAGCATATATTTGCCAATATAATGACAATGATACAAATTTGCATACTCCGCAAAAATATTGGAGATTATATTTATGAACGTGTCAGCAAACAAAACTGGCGGCTAATGTATAAAGCACTGATTACAGCTTTTGCTCTTGCGCTATTAACTGCGACGTTGGCTATTTGGATTTTGCTGATGCTTCGAACAAAAAGTCGCACGCGTGAACTATTTGAAGAGGTAAGAAAACGCAAAATGGCTCAAGAGCAACTTGCGGAGACCTTAAGAACTGATCGCCTAACGGGTCTGCCCAATGAGCGGAGCATCCAGGATTTCATAAGTCAAATGAGTTTCAACGGCACGGACAAGGTTCTGTATTCAGCTTTACTATTTATCGATCTCGCCAATTTTCAGAGGATCACCGTTACATTTGGTCGCGACGTAAGTGACAGTATTATTGTCGAAATCGCAAGAGTGTTGTCCGAGATGCTGAAATTTGACGATTTCCTGGCTAGGGTCGGTGGCGACCAATTTGTCATCATTCCTGGTTATCGACATCATGAGTGCAGGCAAGTAAGAGAATATGCGTATAGCTATGCCCAGCAAATTCAATTGCCTTTTCAGTCTTTGTTGAAAGTAAAGGGGCATGAGCAGCTTATTAGCATGAATATTGGTATCGCGATTTCGGATGAATCTTGTCTATCGGCGAATACTTGGATTAAACGGGCTGAACTGGCCATGCATGACTCAAAAAACGCAGAGAACGAGACAATCCACTTTTACGACCCGATCTCTGAAAAAAGCGTTCAGTCGCGATCATCACTTGAGTTGGAAATTCGCAAGGGGCTGGAGCTGTCGCAGTTCATGGTGTTCTACCAATTACAAGTAAATGAGAACGGGCGCGCGGTGGGAGTCGAGGCACTTATACGTTGGGAGCATCCCGAACGAGGTATGGTGAATCCCGAGGAGTTCATCATTGTTTCAGAAGAGTCCGGCCAGATTATTGCCGTGGGGTCTTGGATGATCGAGGAAGTCTGCCTACAGTTAGCTGAATGGGCACTTTTGCCGAATAGAAAGAAGCTTACCATTTCGGTAAATGTCAGCGCCCGACAATTTCATCACCCTGATTTTGTTCGGACGGTATTGGACATACTTGATCGTACAGGAGCCAATGCCGATCGGCTCCGGTTTGAAATTACCGAAAGCGTCTTTTTGAGGCGCTCTCGTGACACGATAATCAAGTTACGACGACTCATCTCTAGAGGGATCAGTTTATCACTGGATGATTTTGGTACTGGGTACTCATCACTTTCCTATTTACTGGAGTCACGGCTTTTTTCAGAGATCAAGATACCTAAGGAATTTGTAACAGCGGTTCTGACGAATCCCAACGCCGATAAAATCATCGATTCGATCATTAATCTAGCCCTTTCCATGGAAATGACAGTTGTGGCAGAGGGACTGGAGACGAAAGCGCAGCGCGATCACTTATACACGAAAGGCTGTCGGCGGTTCCAGGGATATTTGATTGGGCGGCCCATGCCTAAAGCACAACTGGAAGTTGCGTTGAATACTCGTTGAGTGCGAAATGGCATGGATCCTGCATCAACTGAGCCGAGCAGCGCTCGGGGCTGACGTTATAAGCCATACTGTCGTGGCACGACTGCGTTGGCCCCGAATAAATCCAAAATATTGAACAATTTACAACACTTTGAATTATTTAGTAATGATTATGGCGTTTGAAATAGTTCTGGATCAGCCTTATCAGTATAATCCGTCACGAAACCAATACTGATCGAGCGAACTTTTTCTCGCGGTTACTACTCACTGCGATTCTTAAGAAGCTTATTTAAAGGGACACACCTGCGTCCTGGGCAGCAGTATTCGCATCCATCATCTTGATCAAATTAATTAGTTTTGAGATATATTGTGAAACTTTTTTCGCAAGGATCGTTGCAGCCATTCGTTCAGAGAGTACTTCTGAATGCATTACTTACGCTGCCTTTTAGTGTGAGCGCATCTCCTGTCGGCGATGCGCTCAGACAGTTGATGGATCAGACCTACGTCAATCGCACGGTACGACTATCAGATCTTGGTTTTTCGAAGGACATTCTGTTGACGGATGACCAGCCACAGCTCGGAATCTACTTTCCACTCACTGAAGGCATCGACCTGGTCGCGGCGTCTATCAATTTTCGAGCGAAATATGTCTTGAATAGTCGCTTGCGGGCGGGTGCTGTACTTTCTGTCGGAGGAGAATCCGAAATTGTTGAACTGACCACAGATCCTGATGGCGAAATCCGCAAAAACCTTGTAGTTCCAAAAGATAAAAAAACAGGAAAATTCATCCAGTTGGATGTAGATTGGGAGTCAGTCGGTCCACAGTCTGAGTGCGCGAATGAATTAGCATCCGCAGTCGGCCAATGTTCGAATCGTCATGATATCGGGAATCGATTGGCAGTCAGTTTCGATACCGCTTTACGATATCGATTTAATTCCCAAAGTATTACAAATGTGACCCAAGCATGGCAAATACTGCCCAAGGAACCCGTGTTGCTTGTCGCCGGTAGCAATATTAGCCACAGCGGATTCGATACTGCCTGGAGAGTTGGCACGATTCTTGGGCGGCTGGGGCGCCCTGTGAAAGTACTCGCTTTTCCGGGTATCGGCGATGTCGTGGATATGAAGGATGTGACGGTTCCGCCCGCGCTGGCCTCAATTCCGGCTTATGCCGCTCTTCTGAAGGGCGATCAAATCGCCGTTTCGGATTTGGCTCAGACTGGTGCCCTACTTACTCTGGGGGCACATGCTTTGGCAGCAGACATTGCAGTTGTCGATTCTCGGTTGCAAGAGCAAATTAACAGTAGTTTGGACGCTTTACAGGCCCAACTAAATTCAGACCCGGATGCGATTCGAGCTTTCAACGCATGGCGCAAGGAGCGCATGTCTCTTGCGGCGAAGTCTCTCGCCTCGTCAGGGCTTACGCTCAGCACGTTTACTAATCAGTCTGTGCTGAAAGTCGCTGATATTAGCGGTAGTCAACCAGTGTCCACATTTGTTCAGGCTATAGAACCCCTTTTGACATCAGAGCAGAAAAATTCCCTACGTGTTCCTGAAGAAAAGACAGCATCGAACAATACTGTGGATATAGTATCGGCGGGGTCTAGTTCACCCACTTTTTCGGTCTATGAAAAAGGAAGCTGGGTAGCAAACATTCCTTTATCTCTGTTTTCTGCTGACGGGAGATCAGCAGAGAGTTTAACGATAGATGTAAGTGCTGCAACTGATCCTTCAGGCGTTCGACCCGTAATGACGATATTCTGGAATGACGTTTTGTTAGATGCCAAGCAGCTGAGAGCGAACGGGCGTCCCGAGAGTCTTACTACGCGAGTTCCCCCGTACGTGATGGGCATAAACAATACCCTGCGAGTATCAGTACAGCGGGCTGTACAACATTCAACCGCGAGCGCGCCGAAGGATTTTTCCTACAGTAAGACTGGCTTTCCAATTACAGTCCTGCCCTCCAGTCACATACTGAAGGGTGCTGCTAATCCTGACGGTACTTTTGCAGGAGTGCTTCCTCTGTTAGCCGGAACCCCTCAGTTGTTCGTTCCGCCAGACTACTTTGTTAAGCCAGCGACCAGCGTGCAGACCCTCATTAATCTCGCCATCTCAACTGGTCTGTCGGTTCACGGCACTACGCTGGTTGAGGCTGCTGATAATCGCCGTGTTGTGCCAAATCGAGCCTTTGTCGCAATGGAGACACAGATAGATGGAGTTGCTCGGCTCATAAGAGCAAATAAGGACGGGCAAATTCATGCCAACAGTCTCGCACTGCCTTCAGTCACTGTGGCGGATCAGTTGAGCGCAGCCCAGGTAGTGCGAAGTCATGGTCAGGATGGCCTGATTTGGTATCCCGTCAATTCAACTCACGCTCAACTGGAGCAGCCCTTTGACATGAATTTCGGTACAGCCGTGCTACTGGATTCGTCTGGCCCCCGTATATGGTTTGATGGTGATGAATTCCTGACACGATCACGTACTCCGCAAAGCAGTGCATTCTATGTGTGGCGAAGGAACATGCCGTGGAGTATCCCCTTGATTGTGATACTTATTTTTGCATTTTTAATCCTGGTCGCGTTTGCCGCAAGAGCGAGAAAAAGGCACGAAAACTTGAAATAATTTATTGGAAAAAAATTTGATGTCATCGCTCTATTGGCCTTATTTCTTAGCCGATTACTATCGCAGTCTGGAAATTATCACCGCAATTACAGGGTTTATCATCCTGCTTTCCAGTCTTGATGATTTGCTCATCGATACATGGTATTGGATTCGTAAGATTCGCCGCTATTTTACAGTGAAGCGAAAATACGCCCCACTTACGGTGGCACAATTGCGCGCAGTCGACGAACAACAAATGGCTATTATGGTTCCGGCATGGCTGGAGTATGACGTTATCGCGCTGATGTTAGAAAACATGGTTTCGACTCTTGAATACAAGAACTACACCATTTTCGTTGGTACATACCAAAACGATGCCAGGACGATCCAGGAAGTAGAACGCATGCGACGACGTTATAGGCAGTTGGTGCGTGTCGAAGTGCCTCACGATGGCCCAACTTGCAAGGCGGATTGTCTTAACTGGCTGACCCAGGCTATTTTTGCAAGAGGTGACCAGCTTAACTCGCAATATGCAGGGATCGTACTCCATGACAGTGAAGACGTATTACATCCGCTAGAACTAAAATACTTCAATTATCTTTTGCCACGTATCGACTTTATTCAGTTGCCTGTGACCTCTTTGGAAAGAGAATGGTTCGAGCTGGTTGCGGGCACATATATGGACGAGTTTGCAGAGTGGCATACCAAAGATCTGGTAGTTAGGGAAAGTTTGTCGGGAATGGTGCCGTCTGCCGGCGTTGGGACTTGCTTTTCAAGAAGGGCACTCATGGAGTTGTCTGCCGAAACGAATAATCAGCCTTTCAACACTGAAAGTCTTACCGAAGATTATGACATCGGAACCAGGCTCGCCAGACGCGGTATGCGTCAGATTTTCGGAAAGTTTCCGGTCGAATACATCGTTCGACGACGTTCGATATTTCGAGGCAGACAGGAGAGGGTATCCAAACTTTTGATACCTCTTGGTGTTCGGGAATATTTCCCTAATACATTTCGAACAGCATATCGGCAGAAAGCACGATGGACTTTAGGTATCGGACTGCAAGGATGGCAGCAGGTCGGTTGGGCAGGCTCGGTTGCAACTAAGTATTTACTGTTTCGCGATCGTAAGGGGCTGTTCACTTCATTTATTGCCATCTTTGCGTACTTGCTATTGTTCAATTTCATCGTTTTTTTTCTCCTTGATTTGTGTGGCATCTGGACAGTGCATTTTCCATCTGCTTTTAGTGCCAACGGTTGGTTACCGTGGTTGATGTGGGCAAACCTATTTGCTTTTTTCTGCCGAGTAGTGCAGCGCGCCTACTTCGTTAATAGAATATATGGCTGGGAACATGCCCTGCTCTCAATTCCGAGAATGGTGATCGGGAATATGATCAATGCAATGGCAGCAGCAAGGGCATGGCGCATGTTTCTTGCAAGTAAATTTTTCGGAAAACGGTTGGTTTGGGACAAGACTATGCACGATTTTCCGAGTCGAGAACAATTGGTGCAGCAACGTCAGAGGTTAGGGGAGTTACTTTTAACCTGGCATGCCATTGATGAAGACAAATTGGACTTTGCACTTGAAGTTCAGCGCAATGAAAGCGCGCCAATTGGTGAAATCCTAATCCGCTTTGGCTGGCTTGACCAGGAAACCCTTCGGGAGGCACTGACCGTACAGAACGTAACCAGTCTGCAGACGGCAAGCAGCGTTGGTGTCAAATCGGAAGGAAATCTGCAATGAGCGCCTGGCTGAACAAAAGAATCCTTTTCTGCTTTGTGCTGACTGTACTATCCTATGCAGCCATGGCACAGCAAGTGTCAGACGCCCCCTTAGGAGTGGGCTCGGCTAGACTTGCCAATGAGGCATACACTGCCTTTGATAAAGGTAATTTCGCTGAAGCAGAGCAAAAGGCGGCAATGGCTCTGAAATTAAGACCGGATTTCTCAAAGCTTTGGTTATTGCGAATTTACGCAATTCAGAGACAAGGCCGTCACGATGCAGCACTATCAGTTGCAGAGGAGGCAGTCGCTGCCAATCGAGACAAAACGCTGTTACTGAAAACACGCGACTCACTACGCTTAGAAAAAAGCCTGCGAACTACAGGTTCTTTACGAGCCTCCGCGGCCGCAACAGAAAAGATAAACGCTCCAGTTGCTGTGAGTAGAGAAGCTACTTCGGAGCAAACGCCAACTCGGCGTGTCGTGATCGCGACGCAACCTTCCAAGTCGGTGCTTGCATGGCGCAATGCAGATATGGCGTACAAAAGCTATTCGCGAGGTGACTATGTCAGTGCGATGAGATATGCTCGCCGATCTATACAATTGCGCCCCAATCAACCTGAAATGAAACGTCTTGTTCGCTATGCTGATGAAAAAAATAGACTACATATAAACGCGGGAGTGGCTAAACCGACACCTCCGATTTCACCTGCCGGATATAAAGCAGCGACTCGCGCATATGCGGCATGGGATAGCCAAGACTATACAAAGTCAGCTCATTTCGGAAGAATCGCAACGGAGGAGGCTCCTGGCAATGCTGCATACAGAATTCTATACATCAATTCGCTGGTATTGAATGATCAGTATTCCGAAGCTCATGCCCAATTTTCGCGGTTGAGTGCACAATCAGTAACTGATAGCAGTCTGCTTGACGCAGCATACACTGCCCAACGACTTGGAGAAAACAAGAAAGCGGTTCAATGGTTCTCAAATGCTCTAGATAAGGCAGATGCCGGCAGGCTGTCGATGGATCTGGAGACGCGCGAAAATGTTAAACAGACGGTAAGTGATCTGGACACGAACTGGGGGGTTAATAGTGGTGTGAGTTATGGAAGCGTTGGCGTCATGAATCCATCCTTTTCACCTTCGATCAATCGTAGGAAAACTTTGCAATCTGCGGCAGAACTCTACTGGCGTAGCCCCTGGGCTGGAGACGGAGGTGGGCGACATATGGAACTGTATGTCCGGGGAAATATGACCCATTATGATGGCACGAAAGGGCCCACGGGGATAAGTAGTTTGCGCAGCGCCGCTGGTATAAGAGTGAAGCCGTTTTCCAAACAAAATGTCGTGATTGCAGCTGAGCGTTTATTTAAAGTTGGCAGCAATAGTCATGACGACTGGCTGCTGCGCGCAGCGTGGTCTGGAGGCGCTGGCGCCAATCCTTCGCCGGGGAAAAATGCTTCAATTTATTGGCAGATATACGCCGAAGCCGACTATTTTATTAAGCAACCGCAGTTATTAGGGATCATTGAGGCTCGTTTTGGGCGCAATTATCGTGTGGCTTCAATAAATTCGAACCTCAGTATTGCTCCCCACTTGTCGTTGAATGCCGGTTACGATAGTCTGCTGGCTAGACGGTTGGCACTTGGGGCCGGAGCCGGCATAAATATTCGATATCGTTTTAGAGATGATAAATATCATGCTCCTCGATCATATGTTGACCTCACTGTGCAATACCGGGTTCGAGTTGCAGGTGATGATCGTTCAAAAGGAGTGTTCGCTAGTCTTTATTTCGCCTATTGAGGCCGGTGTGGATACCGATCTACAAACCTTGTTTCCAGCTTTTCATTAGTGCTTTGGCACGCGAATTACTTCCAATCAGCCAAGGATCGGCAGCAAACGCGAAATTTGACTGAGCACCATAATGACGTGCTATTTCCAGCTGCTTGCGGACCGTTGAGTATGCTGCGGTTTGCGCATGAAATGTCGTGCCATCTTTGTTTCCAGATGGCAATTCTTCAAATAGCTCAATGATCAGATCCCATTTGATATCTCTTTCGATGAACAATTTGCGTAATGGCTCTAGATTGCGATAATTTTCCAGACCGGCTACACCAACTCCATCCTGAATCATCGGTCTTAAACTGGCCGAGTTCAGTATTTCTCTCCATAAATTATCTAAAGTGATCGAAGAAGTAAGTTGTGAATAGTATGTAGAAATAGTCGGCGGACGCGCGGTATGTTTTTTAAGTAATATGCCTAGCTCTGACAGCCAGCGTATGAGCATCGTTCTGCGGGAGGTGTCTGCCCAACTATTCTGCTCTATTTCATATGGGATATACCAGCCGCGAAAGGCGCTGTGGTAAGGCGCTTTAGATGAACCAATGTAGTGAAGAATATTCCGTCTCGTACTGTCAAAAAATGCAAGCGTATCATCATGGTTGGTTGACCTAAGCACGGTAGTCCATCGATCGTCATGAGGTAGTCCGACCTGGATGCCAAAACCATAATCGTGAGCGGCATCGAAAATGTTATCTAATGCCGATGTTGGTAATTTCCAATCCGAGCCCCCACCTTCCTTCGCGACCCATTGCAGAATAATGTCACGATACCCCAATTCGTGGAGAAGGCTGAATCGTCTGTTCCATTCAGACGATGTCAAACTTCCATGTTCAGGCCATAACTGAAGAAAGGTTCCTGTCACCCGACCGCGCGCCTTATCCCCTGGCCTGCAACCGATTAACGCAAAAAGTGGCAGTGCTATTAGTCCCAGAACCTGCCTGCGCCTCATGTTCCCGGTTGATGAAAGATAGTTAGCCATCAAGCGTCTAATTTAGAAAAGTTAGATAGATACTTCACGTCTGAATGACGTGGTCAAATGTCGGCAGAAAGGCATTATATATCACGACTGAGTTAATCGAAGAAGTTTGAGCATTTATTAGGCGGAGATCCGACAGTTCAATTATTAAATGAATTCCGGTCAATAATTCTCATTCAAATATCTCGTTTGTGTAACCGGTCAGTATCGGCAAATGTTCGATCAGGTTTTGGAGTTTTTCCACATCGTTCCAGATTTTGATCAGAATATGATGAAGCACGATCAGAGCCTGACAGATGTCGCGACTGATGCAAATTTAGACGTTAGACGAGTGCTCGGCGAAACGAAGCCAGACTTGGTGCTTAGGCATGGGAGGGTCTCAGTTTTATTATGGCTTCGGACCACTTTCGGGTGTTTATCGACTTTCAACGGAAATGATGTATATTCTCTGCCACCAGACCATTCGAGAACGCCCGACAGGTCCCGCGTTCATTCAAGAATGACGTCAGATCGAGACTTATCGAACACCGTTTTCCTGCAGATACCCCATCACCTTCTCCGCAATCACCCCGGAAACCCGCTCATTGGCTTCTTCGGTTAATCCTGCAATATGCGGGGTCAATATCAGATTTGGCATATCGGGCAGGCTGTTGCCCGCTTTGACGGGTTCGTCTTCAAACACATCCAATGCAGCCCCGCGCAGTTTCCCGGCCTTGAGCGCAGAGACCAGTGCCTGTTCGTCGACAATACCGCCACGGGAGGTATTGATAAGTACGGCCTGAGCCTTCATCAGCGCCAGTTGTTCGGCATTGATCAGATGACGTGTGTCATTGGTCAATGGAACGTGCAGGCTGATGACATCGCTTTGGCGCAGCAGATCTTCCAGAGACAGGCTTGAAGCACCCGTTTCTTTCCATACAGAACTGTCTTCGGCAATCATCGGATCGTAGGCAACAATCTTCATGCCCAGGCCGCGAGCCAGGCTGGCGGTGAGTCTGCCAATGCCGCCAAACCCAACCAGACCCAGCGTTTTGCCCGACACCTCCAGACCATTACTCAGTTTGTTGCGAGGCCAGGAACCGTCCACAACCTGTGAGCTGGCCAGAAACGCGCCACGCAGCAAGATGAAAGCTGTGGCAATCACATACTCCGCCACAGCCTGGGCGTTGGCGCCCACCGCCGGGTAGACGGTAATGCCTTTTTCCTTGCACAGGTCCATGTCGATATTATCCAGACCCACGCCCAGCCTGCCTACTACCCGCAATTGCGGTGCTTTCGCGATCAGTTCCTGATTGACCTGGGTCCGATTGCGAACGATCAGCGCCTGGGCGGTGGCCAGGCTTTCCATAAGCTGTTCACGGTTGTCGATAAGCTCGGGCCGGTAGTCCACCTGCGCCACCTGGCGCAGGCGTTCCACTGCCGGTTCATCCATGAATTCAGAGATGACAATTGTGTTGGTCATGTTGCTCGCTATGTTCAGTTGACTTTGATGTTGGCGTCTTTAATGGTTTTGGCGAGTTTTTCGATCTGCTCATGCAGATAGGTTTTGAACTCGTCCGGCCCCAATGGATCAGGAATGAAACCCAGTTTGACCAGCTGTTCGCTCATTGCCTTTTCTTTCACCACACTGGCTACGTTTTCACTGATTTCCTTGACCAGCGCAGGGTCGGTACCTTTGGGGGCAAGCAGACCGGTGAAATTGTCGACTTTCAGACCAGGCAGTCCGGCTTCCGCAGAGGTCGGTACATCCGGCACAGCTTCAGCGCGTTTGTCAGACGTAATTGCCAGCGCCCGCAGTTTGCCTTGTTGCACATAGGACAGGGACTCAGGGTAGTTGGAGAACACCACATCAAGCTGACCGCCAATCAGATCCACCATGGATGGCGCACCGCCTTTATAGGGGACGTGCGTCATTTTGGTTTTGGTCAGGTCCTGGAATAGCGCCATGGCAATATGAGGCGGTGTGCCTGTTCCGCTACTGCCAACATTCAGTGTTTTCTTCTTGGCAGTGTCGATCAGATCTTTCAGTGATTTGATGGGGCTGTTTTGTGGTACGACGACCATGATGGCCGAGGAGGCGATTTTGGCGATAGGCACGAAATCCTTTTCGACGTCATAGCCGGCTTTCGGCCCAAATAGGGTTTTATTGACGGCATGCGTCATGGTAATGGCCAGCCAGGTGTTGCCGTCGGGTTTGGCTCTGGCCGCTTCCGTTGCGCCCAGGTTGGCATTGGCGCCGGCCTTATTGTTGACAACAATATTCCAGCCGGTTTTGTCTCCGACGCCTTTGGCGACCAGGCGCGCAGCCACATCGGTGAGGCCGCCCGGTGCAAAGGGCACAATGTAGGTAACGTAGGGATCAGGTTTGAATTCCGCCTGGGCGGCAGGTATCACGGCTGTGGTACCAATACAGAATAATGACAAAAGTCCAAGTTTGAGTATGCTGCGCTTTCCTGCAAAGTGACGATGCTTCATGGGGTGTCTCCTCCACGAGTGTGATAGGCGGCCAGTCTGGTTTTTATTGCCGGCCGCCTTGGGAATCAGGCGCTTTCGAACAGTCTTGTCAGGACGAATTCGCGATGGCCCAGGGTCTCGGCTGCCGTCCAGCGACCATTGGCGGTCGCCAGCATGCATTCGAGCAGTTTGTCGCCGGCCTGATCCAGATTGATTTCACGTTGCAGCAGTCCTGACGTGTCAACATCGACATGTTCAGACATGGTTCTGACGGTACGTGGATTGGCGCAGATTTTGATGACAGGCAGAATTGGATTTCCAATCACATTGCCCTGACCGGTAGGGAAGAAGTGCACCGCATAGCCAGAGGCCGCGCATAGCGTAACCATTTCGGCGGCGGCCGATGATGAGTCCATAAACCACAGACCTTTTCCGGTAGGCATTTCGGCTTTGTCCAGTACGCCATCAACCATGCATTTTTTGCCGATTTTCTGGATATTGCCCAGGGCTTTTTCTTCAATGGTTGTCAGGCCGCCGGCAATATTGCCTTTGGTGGGCTGAGATTCAGACAGATCAGAGGTTTTCCAGCGATTGATCATATCCTGATAGCGATTGAACATGAACATGAAGTCTTCACGGACTTTATCATTGGCGCAGCGCGCCGCAACGATCTGTTCGCCGCCAGTCAGTTCAGAGGTTTCGCCAAACACAAGTGTGTTACCTGTTGCATACAGTTTGTCGAAGGCATCGCCTACGGTTGGATTGGCGCCGCAGCCGGAAGTAGTGTCGGATTCACCGCATTTGGTAGAGACCCAGAGATCGGAAATCGGGCATTCCACGCGTTCCAGCGCAGTTGCATAGTGCACAAATTCCTTGGCTTTCTTGGAAGCGCGCATGATGGTGTCGTGGTCGCCATGCAGCTCAATACTGAAGCCGGCAACGGGTTTGCCGGTTTCCGCAATGGCATCCACAATTTTTTTGGTCCAGCCTTCTTCAATGCCGATGACGATGACCGCAGCTACGTTGGGGTTACAGCCAGTGCCGATCAGCGTACGAAAGTGCAGGTCCAGGTCGGCGCCAAATTGCAGACGGCCATAGGGATGCGGAATGCCAATGGTGCCCTTGATGTTGTTGGCAACGGCTTCGACCGCTGCATTGGATATATCGTCGACGGGAAGAATCACAACGTGATTGCGTATGCCAACGCGTCCGTTGTCTCTTTTGTAACCGCGAAAGGTAGTGTTCGAATCAATAATAGCCATGAAGAATGTCCTTGCTGTTTAGTCTGCTGATGCAGGGGCAGGTGTCGCTCTCTGCACGAGTGTATTAGGGGCGGGCGGCGCGTTAAGAAAGCGCTTCGCGCGGCGTCGTCGGGCGCGGCATCACAAAAATGCGCGGCAGCGGCGAGCTGGCGCGTGTCTTACCAGCGTTTAGTCTTGATGTTATGAACGTGCGCGTGATCGCCGGCGCGGATGGGCGCAACCACTTTACCGATATCGACGCTGTATTTGAAAACAGTGTCGCCATCTTTCATATCGACCAGCGCCACTTTATGGCCAATGGGGATGTCCTGCGTTGCCTTGACATTAATGATTTTGTCTTCTTCCATATTCCAGCAGTTCAGGTCCATTCCGGCAGTAATGCCTTCGACGACAGCCACCGCAACGGTGTCCTTTGAATCATGCAATACGGCATGGATCATTGATATCTCCTTTCAGTTTTGTTTAATAAGTCCCAATCTGCGTATCATCATAAATGCAATAATTCGTGAAGTCAACTATATCATCTATATGAATTTTGCATGAAAACATCAAACTGTTTTTTGGCGGGACATCCGGCGCAAGCCGTGGCATGATAGGAAGAAGTCATTTAAAATCTGCCGCTTATGAATCACAAAAGCTTCTTCCTGCCTGGAACTCCTCTTTACTTTGCCGTCAAGCAGTCGCTGCTCGCCACGCTGGCCAGCGGTGAATGGGTGCGCGGCCAGGCCATTCCGCCGGAAAACCAGCTCGCTGAAAAGTTCGGCGTGTCCATTGGCACCCTGCGCAAGGCGGTCGATGAGCTGGTGAGCGAACACATTCTGATACGCCATCAGGGGCGGGGCACATTCGTTGCCACCCATGAAAGTGACCAGCACTTCTTCAAGTTTTTCCGGATCCAGCGCCGCGACGGTTTCAAGTCTTATCCTGTGACGCAACTGCTGAAGTTTCGCCGCAAGAAGGCAACGAAGGAAGCCAGCGAAAGATTGCAATTACCCAAGGACGCCAGCGTTTTTCATTTTTTCAATCTGCTGAGCCTGAACGGTGATCTGGTGATGGTGGATGAGATTCAGGTGCCCGAAATCCTGTTCGCCACATTGACCGAGCAAAGCCTGAGCGAGCGTTCAAGCACGCTCTATAATTTTTATCAGAATAATTTCGGCATTAATATTGTGGATACGCGAGAAAAACTCAGCGTATGCCAGGCCGATGACGCAGTGGCAGAATGGCTGCACGTGCCCGAAGCCGCGTCGTTGCTGCTGGTAGACCGCATGGCCTATACCTACCAGGACCGCCCGGTGGAATGGCGCCAGTCGCGAGTCAATACCAGCAAGTACGAGTATGTGGTAAAAGAATAGCGCTTTATAAGTAGCGCTTTATGCCGTCATCTGCTGCGCACTTTCTTTCAGCTGTTTCGCCAGTGCTTTGCGATCGACTTTGCCAACTGCGTTTTCGGGAAGGCTGGGTAGCTGAATAATCGTAGCGGGCTGATAAATGCGGGAGAGCTGCGATGCCACCAGTTCTTTGATCTGCGCCAGGTCCAGATCCCCACCATCCTTAGCCGTCACAAAAGCCACGGGCACTTCGCCCAGGTCGGCATCGGGCTGACCGATCACACAACAATTGGCGACATCCGGATGCATAGCAAGCACGTGCTCGATCTGTGATGGCGAGATGTTTTCACCACCGCGAATAATTACATCCTTGATACGGCCGGTGATGTACAGAAATCCCTCTTCATCGATATAGCCGATATCACCAGTATGCAAGGGGCCATCCTGCCGATCAAGCTGACCGGGTCCGTTCACGCCGACATAGCCCAGCATCAGGCTGTCGCCATCTATACAGATTTCGCCATTGGTATTGGGTTGCTCAATGCGCTCACCCGATGCGGACAGCAGAAACACCGCCTGGTTGTTCAGGATTTTGCCGATAGAGCCGATTTTTCGACCCTGCGGTGGATTCATCGTAGAGGTGCAGGTCGCTTCAGACAACCCATACGAAATAACGAGTGGTTGACCCAGATAGTCTTCGATTTTCCTGTGTAATTCAGTTGTGATCGGTGCGGATCCGCAGCGGGCCAGTCGCAGCCGACTGACTGCCTGAGACGATAGCGGGTGTGACAGCATTCGTGAATACATGGTCGGCACGCCGGTAATGATCGTGGGCTGTACCGCCTCCATCAGGGTCGGCATGGTCTGCGCAGAGAAGCGCGGTGCAAAATAGACCCTCGCACCTACCACCAGCGGGCTGAACAACTGATTGTTCAATCCATTGGTGTGATAAATCGGCATGACGTGCAGCAGTTTGTCGTCGCGGGTGAGTTCCGTCATGGCAATCACACCCTGAGCATTGTTCAGGACACCTGCATGGCTTTGCTGCACACCTTTGGGCTTGCCGGTACTGCCCGATGTAAACAGCATTAGCGCTGGAGACGAGAGAGAAATGTTTTGCGACCAGTAGGGTGGCGCTTCGGGCAGAGTCATGGAATTGAGTACGCGGACATCGTTGACCGCCGCACTGCCAGCCTTTTTATCGGAAAGCAACCATGTAAGCCCACCGCCAGTCAGTCTATCGGCAAGCTCAGTTTCCGCCAGGCGCGGTTCCAGCGGGCACGGACATGCACCTGCAACCATGACGGCAAGCAGCGTCACCACAGCGTCAATGCCACGTTCCATATCAATCGCCACGCGCGCTTCGTCTTCAATGCCAGCTGCGCGAAGACGTCCGGCCAGAGCCGCCACTTGATCGTGGAGTTCGTGATACTGCAGTTGTCTGTCTGCATCTTCCAGGGCGATGCGATTTGTGATTTCACTGTTCTGCCAGTTTTCCTGCCACAAGCTCAGGATGCTGCGAGTTGCCGTCATGAGGAGTCTCCTAGCGCAACGCGACGTTGGCGTCTTTTTCGAAAAGGCCCTCGGGGTCCAGTGAACGCAGCGCGTCCACTTCTGCTTTTGTCGGCAGTTCGGTGGGTTTGGCATCCTTCGCGTCAAAAGCGAAACCGGTGCGGCTCACGACTTCATCAATAGAGGACTCGGGGTGATAGGACTGCAGGGCAAGCCGGTCGTCTTTTTTGATGAAGACGGCAATGGGCGTGACCACGCCATGAAATCCGCCCCAGGAAGTGCGAAAATCCAGCTTTTCCACGAATGTGCGGGTGGAATGCTCAGTGCGCCAGGTGCATGCGCGCTTCGCTGTGGGCAGCATGACGGCACCGCCACCACCACCTGGCAGGCGCACTTTCGGAGAGTGCCAGTCGCCGATGCAGGAATTGTTGGCATTGCCTTCGCCATCAATCTGGGCTGCACCCAGGAACGTCAGGTCCATACGGCCACGTGTGCAGAGGTCATAAAAATCTTCGTTCGCAAAGATGGACGCAGACTGCTGGGCCAGCACCGGATCGGAACTGGAAAGGGGAATTGCGGATGGCTCCGGATCAACACCACCGGCAACGTTGATGTAAATGAAATCCCATTCGTAGGCTCGTTTGGCCATCAGGCAGGCCAGCATGGGCATGGTTGAATTCACGCCGCTGAAGGTGATTTCGTTCGGGCGGATAAACCGGGCCAGATTGGTAACGATGTAAGAGAACGGCGACCAGTGTTGTTCCATTATGCATTTTCCTGTAATTCGGGAGCGGCATTCAAATGTGCCTGCAATGATTCGTCATCACGATTCTGATAGGTCTGCACTGCCGGATAATCAATTTCATAATCAGGCCAGCAGGAGCCAGGCCATGCGCCGTTCTTCACAATGGAAAAGGCCTCGACCATGAAGTAGGGGATCAGCGTGGTTTCCGGGTTATCTGTGAACACCGCATCGTCAACCAGATTCTCGGCAACGACCAGTACGCTTTTGGCTGAGCGTGACATGATGCGGTCCCAGTGATAGGTGCCCAGTACCCGTACATTGCCTTTGCGATCCACTTCATTGGCGTGAATCACGGCGTAATCAGGCTGAATGGCCGGGATCACCCAGACGTCTTTGCCGGATCCATAAGGATCAGGGATTTTCGCCCAGTTGTTCAGCTGCGCCAGTTCACTACCTTCGATGCCGCCGCAGGGTTGGAAGGGTATGCCAAATGCTGCTGCGCGCAGGCCTGCCGTTAGTGTGGCGCAGGCATGTTCCTCAAGTGCAAGGCGTCCTTGTTCTATGGCTTTGCGATAATATTGCGCCAGACCGAAGTTGCCTTCCATGGCCACAATGCCGGCGCGTGCACGCGTCGCCACGCCCGTGCGGCAAAGAATATCGATATCGTAGCCGGGTGATTGCTTGATGATTTCCAGGTCCTGCTTGTTCTGGCGAATGAGCTCACGCACAAAGGCAAACGGGCCCCTGTGCAGAAAACTGCCGCCCAGGGCGAGCGATGCGCCATTGGGGATGCGGCTGACCATTTCCTGCAGGGGGATGCATTTGTCGGGCTGATTGAATCCTGATGTCATAGATGTCTCCGGATTAATTGGGTTTCAGGTACGCGCGAATACGGTCTTTCAGACCAGGCGCAGCGGCCGAGCGTACCAGTGCGGCAAGATTCTGATCCGATTCGGCCGGCGAATAGAGCACCTGATAAAGATCGCGGCGTGTCACATCGCTAAGAATTGCATTTGTGTTTTCTGCGTCCTCGATCAGTGCAGGCCACTCATCCTGATTCCGTTGCTGGTGCATGAATCCCATTTGCAACGCTTCATTTGCATCAAACGTTCGGGTGCTCGACAGAATGTCCAGTGCGTTTTGCGTGCCAACAATATTCTGAAAGCGACGTGTGCCCAGAATGAGTCCGAATTTGATGCCTGGAAAGCGGAACGTTGTGCCTTCAGCCGCCACTCTGCGCTTGCAGGCTGCGATGATATCTGCGCCCGCGCCGAAGTTTCTGCCGTGGCAAAGGGCAACGGTCATGGCGGGTGAGGTGGCAAGCAGATCAAGCATCATTTCAATCTGCACTATGCGTTGCAGCAGATCGCCTTCACTTGCCGTTTCCAGATCGGTGAAGTCAAACCCGGCGCAGAAGTTCTTGCCGTTACCCTTGAATATCAGCAGTGAAATATTTTCGCTGTGCGCCAGTTTGATGCCATCTGTGATCGCCTGAACCAGCTCGGGCGACAGCGCGTTCATTTTTTCAGGCCTGTTCAGTGTGAAAATCCAGGAACGCTCACGGCGTTCAATGAGAAGCAGGTCGCTCATGCGCTCTCTCCCTGTGCTGCGATGGCTGACAGAATTTCTTCATTGTGCTGACCCAATGCGGGTGGGCCGGCAGCAATCTGGCTGGTTTGTCCGTCCAGCCGGATAGGTGAGGCAAAGGTTCTGGCGGTGAGTCCGTTAGGCAGTGGAATGTTTTGTACCCAGTTCATATGGGTGACCTGTTCGTCTGCAAGCACATCCGAATATTGATTGATGGGGGCGCATGGCACGCCGGCGGCACGGAACTGACCAAGCCAGTGTTCCGCGTTTTCGTTCGCGAAAATCGCCTCCAGAATGGTCAGCAATTCTTCCTGGTGCTGCGCGCGCAGCGTTGTGGAAGTAAACCGTGCATCATCAAAAAGCTCGGGGCGTTTGACCACATCGCATACTGATTTCCACAAGGAGTTATTGCCTGCGGCCATGCCGAAGTATCCGTCTTTGCATCGAAATACCTGATAGGGGGCATTGCGTGGATGCGCGGAACCCAGTTTGCGCGGGTTTTTGCCACTGCCGAAATATTCCGACGTTTGCAGCGCGGCGATGCCCAGTGTTGCACCCAGCATGGAAATATCAATGTGGGTGCCTTCACCCGTTTTCTCTGCCATGCGCAGTGCAGAGACAATGGAAAAGGCAGCATACAGACCCGCAGAAAAATCACAAACGGGAACGCCGCATTTGACGGGGGCGCCGTCGGCTTCTCCGGTAATGCTCATCAGGCCGCTCATGGCCTGCACCGTAAGATCAAAACCGCCTTCCTGGCTGCGCGGGCCGCTCTGACCGTAGGCCGAGATCGAGCAATACACAATTCGGGGATTGAGCTCGCGCACATTCGCGTAGCCAATGCCAAGACGATCCATGACACCCGGACGATTGTTTTCCAGAACAATATCGGCGGATGCCATCAGTTGAGTCGCCAGCTTGACATGCTCAGGATCCTTGAGATTGAGCGTTACGGATTTTTTATTACGGTTCAGGGATGCGAAATTTTCGCTATATCCTTCGCTAATGGGAGGCCAGCTTCTGAGCGTGTCTCCCCCGTTTGGATTTTCAATTTTGATGACTTCAGCGCCCATATCGGCCAACAACATGCTGCAGAACGGACCGGCAGCAACATTGCAGATTTCGACGACTTTGACACCTTCCAGCATGGTTTCCTGCTTCATATTTCCTGGCTCTCAGAATGGTTCGAATTAATTGGATTCGCCGAAATACCCTCGGCGATAGCCCGACTCTCGGGAGATTTCCTGCGCGGCCTCCAGTACTAGCGGAGACCATTTTTTCATATTCTCAATGGTCAATCGTTCCAGCGGACCAGAGATTCCCAGTGCCGCGATGACGTTGTTATGCCCGTCAAAGATCGGGGCAGCAATGCCGCCCACATTACTGCGCCATTCACCGCGATTGATGGCATAGCCGATGCGCGATATGTTGGCCAGCTCTTCCTTGAGCGCAGCTGTTGTCACAACCGTGTTTTCGGTATGACGAATGAAATCTGACGCATACGCATCCAGATATTCGCTGCTCTGGAACGCCAGCAATGCCTTGCCGGTAGCCACCGCGTATGCCGGTGCACGACCGCCCACCATGGAATAGGCGCGCACGGGATTGGGGCTGTCGATCTTATCGATATAAATCACATCAAACCTATCCAGGACCGAGAGATGCACCGTCTCGTGTGTCTGCGCAGCGACCCGACGCATAAGCGGAGCCGCGATTTTGCGGACGTCCAGTCGTGCCAGGCGCTGTGCTGCCAGTTCAAAAACCTTCAGCGTAGGCTTGTAGCCACCTGAATGGGCGCTTTTCTCTACATATCCCGCCACGATCAGCGTTTGCAGGGTGCGGTGCGTGTTGCTCTTGGTGAGCCCCGCAGCCACTGCGAGATCGTCAATCGTATTCGGCTGGTCTTCCTGCGCACAGATGATTTCAAAGAGTCGCAGGCCTTTCAGCAAGGTCTTATCCATAATCGTCTCAAATAATGATACTAAAAATCCTATATTTTAGAATAATAAATATAGAACGATTAATACGTTGACGTGATTTTTATTATATGCGATTCTTATTTAAAATCAACAAATAGAATTATTATCCTGAATAATAGGATTTATTAATTCAAACTTATAAAAGGAGCGAGACAATGAGATTTTCTTTCAGGAGTGTGGCAGCGCTTTTTCTGCTGTTTTTTTCCACCTTTGCGTTTGCAGCAGACTGGCCATCCAAGCCCATTACGCTGGTCGTGCCTTACCCTCCTGGCGGAGCGACAGACTTTTCTGCCCGTATCTATGCGCAATATCTGCCCAAACTGATTGGCAGCACGGTTGTGGTAGAAAATCGTGCAGGCGCGGGCGGTGAAATCGGCGCAGAAGCCGTGACGCGTGCGGCGCCGGATGGCTACACCATGCTTTTTGGTGCGATCGGAAGCCATGCCATCAACTCGGTACTGCCTTCAAAGCCCAAAACCTATAAGTTCCCTGATGCGTTCGAAGGCGTATCGTTTGGGACTGCTGTTCCCCTGGTCCTTGCCGTTAGCAGTAGCCTGGGCGTGAACTCGCTGGACGAACTCATCAGCAAAGCGCGCGAGAATCCGGGCAAAATTTCCTACGGATCGGCCGGCGTCGGGTCATCCCAGCATATGGCAGTTGAAAAGTTCCAGCTCGCCACAAAGACAAAACTATTGCATGTGCCATACAAGGGCAGTGGCCCTGCCGTTTCCGATCTGCTTGGCGGGCAGATTGACATGGTGATTGATACGCTCACCACCTTGCTGCCGCAAAAGGACAGCGGGAAGATCAAGTTCCTGGCAGTCAGTACGGCTGATCGAGTCGAGACCATTCCGGACGTTCCTACGCTGACGGAACTGAAAGTCCCGGATTATGTACTCACCACCAATTACGGTCTGCTGGCGCCAGCCGGCACGCCAAAAGAGATTGTGCAGAAAATGTCCAAAGCCATGCAGTCCATTGCGGCGGACAAGGATGTGCAGAAAAAGCTGATCGATTCGGGGGCCCGTGCATATGCCACTTCTCCCGAGGAAACGGAAAAACTGCTGCTTGATGAAGTGAAGAAATGGTCCGATGTCGCTTCGCGGGCCAACGTGGAATAAATCAGCGGGGCAATCCGTAAATGCAGTTCCGGCTAATTACAACTGCAATAACGATAGAACGACAAGCTATTTCAGGAGGCAGGTGTTTCTCTGTATAAACAAAGTCTTTTAATCGACATTACTGATAAGAGAGAGATTAATGAATCCATTCAAAAAGCAGGCCACCACGTGGCTATTTACCCTTTGTGCGTCTGTCTGCACATTGCCCGCAACTGCAGTGGCAGCCGACAGCACCTATCCCGATAAACCCATCCGTCTGATCGTGTCCTATCCCGCAGGAGGCAGCGTGGACGTGGCAGCCCGTATTATTCAGGAACCGCTGAGCAAAGCACTTGGACAAAGTGTGGTAATCGAAAACAAGGGCGGGGCGGGCGGCACCATAGGCACGGCCCAGGTTGCCAAGGCGCAGCCTGACGGCTATACGCTTTTGCTGACGCTGTCCTCACATACGATCAATCCGGCAATCTACGCGAAATTGCCATTTGATACCGAAAAAGATCTGGATCCGGTGTCCATGGTTGCATCAGCGCCTCAGGTTCTGGTGGCACATCCTTCCTTCAAACCGTCCACCATTGCTGAACTTATCGAGTTTGCAAAGAAAGCGGACAAGCCCGTCATTTACGGATCTGCAGGCGTTGGCTCGCCCAGCCATATTGCAGGTGAATTACTCACAAAACAGGCGGGTATCGCGCTCAATCATGTGCCGTATCGAGGCGGTGGCCCGGCGACAGTCGATGTGCTGGGCGGACAAATTCCCTTGCTATGGGTTTCATTGCCAGCGGTGACGCAATACATTCGTAATGGCAAACTGAAGGCACTGGCCGTATCGACAAAAGATCGCACGCCTGTTGTTCCTGATGTTCCCGCTGTGGCCGAAACCCTGCCAGGCTTTAACGTGGATTCCTGGTACGCCATGTTCGCACCGGCGGGAACACCACGAAATGTGATCGATAAAATTCAGAAAGTCCTGGCCGAGAGCGCAAAAGACAAAGCCATCCAGGATGCCTTCCTGGCTCAGGGCGCCGTTGTGGTTGGTGGCACGCCAGAGGAATTGGATGCCGTGGTAAAACGCGAAATCCCTGCCTGGAAGCAACTGGCGAAAGACGCGAATATTAAGGTGGATTGAGGGCTTGCTGTCTGTGGGACGGAGGAAGGGAAGACAGGCGTGAGTAGATTGCGCCTGTCTTCCGTGGAGCTGCTACGGCTTAATCCAGCCGGATGTTGTTCTGCTTCGCGACCTGACCCCAGCGAGTCAATTCATTTGCAATAAATGTTTTGAACTCTTCAGGAGAAGATCCTTCAACGTCCATGCCCAGGTTATCCAGCTGTTTCCGGGTATTTGGATCTTTCAGGGATTTGGTGATCGCTTCAGAAAGTGTCTTGATGACAGGTTCGGGTGTACCGGCAGGTGCAAAGATACCGTTCCATTCGCTGACATCCATTTTAATCCCTTGCTCTGTCATGGTGGGCACATCAGGAAGGTCATCCGAACGCTTGGCCGCTGTGGTTGCCAGTGCTTTCAGTTTATTGCTGCGAATGTAGGTCATGGCAGAGGCCGCATTGGCAAAATACGTATCTACGACGCCGCTCATCACATCGACCAGCGCCGGGGCGCCGCCCTTGTAGGGAACATGCACGATATCAATGCCAGATTCCAGCTTGAGCTGCTCTCCGACAATATGAACGGGGCTGCCAATGCCATACGAGGCAAAGGTAAGTTTTCCGGGTTTGGCTTTGGCAGCATCAATATAGGATTTGACTGAATCGTGAGGCGAGTTTTCAGGCACCACCATCAGATAGGGCGAGCTGACTACCTTTGATACAGGCACAAAATCTTTCTGTGCGTCGTAGGGCAGCTTGCGAAGTACGGGATTGATGGAGAACGATGAGGCATCATAAAGTAGCGTATAGCCATCCGCGGATGCGCGGGCGACCTGACTTGCACCAATGGAGCCGCTGGCACCGGGCTTGTTTTCAATCACAATGGCTTGCCCAAGTGTATCGCCCAGTGTTTTGGCAATGATGCGGGCTGCATTATCGGCGCCGCCGCCTGCAGAATAGGGCACGACCATACGGATGGCTTTGTTCGGATACTCTGCAGACCAGGCGGTACTGCAGACGAAAAGGTTGGCGCAAAGTAATGCTGAGAGTAGAGGTTTTATCGGTTTCATAAGTTCTGAGGTCTCCAGGATAATTGTATTTGTGCTTCAGTTTCTAGACTGTGGCCACAGGATTGACGGGGGCGCCCACCATACCGGGAAGGTAAATGGGCGGCGCGGTCAGAAAGAACGCATGACGCTTGTGATCCCGCAGCCACTGCGCGAGCGATGACAGATGCCATAATTCACCTAGCGGGATGCCCAGTTTGACCAGGCAATGTTCGTGCAAGGGGAGCAGCGGTCCTTTTTCGGCCTTCAGCGTGTAATTGCGTTTTTCCACTGCGTGATTGTCAGCAGCGAGTGCAGAAACTCCGGATTCTGTGATCCATTCAAGAAGCGCAGGATCATTGCCATCCAGTGCGCAGCAGCTGGTTTTCAGAATCTGATGATCATCTTCCGCCTGCAGGTTCAAAGCGATATCTGCCAGCCCGGTATGAAAACAGACGATATCGCCCTTACGCACCTGGACCTGATCCGCCTTCATGACATGTTCAATATCTGCGAAGCTGACCAGACGAGCGTCATCGCCAAAATGATGGCGCAGGTCGATCAGCACACCGCGTCCCTGTATGCCGTGGCGGGCCATGGGGTCGATGGAAAGAGCGGCGGCACCATTAAAATTGTCGCTTGTCGCGGGCGAGTGTCCGATCACACGAAAACCGTTGTAGCCCACGGGTTTGGCAGTCCCGCTGCCCTCTGCGTCAAAGCAGGAACAAACATGCCCGAAAGCATCCCATTGCGTTGAATACTGCGGTGACATGGTAACCACATCATCACTAATCACATCTGTGGCACCGGGTGTCTCGTTCCCCAGAGGAAAATTGAAGACAGGCATGCCATTTTTGCGTGAAGGGCTGATCACCGGTCCCTTGCGTCGCGGGTTGAGTATGGGTTGCCGGGGGACGTCCAGTGGCAGGCTTAGCGAGAAGCTCAGGCCTTCCTGGATTTCCCTTGCCGCTGCCACGCGCGCACTGGCATCAATCCAGTTGAGGCGTCCCAGCTGATCGTCAGGACCAAATTCGCCCCAATTTGCGCCCTCCGGACGCTGATTCCAGTTCGCATTGTTGATTTTATTCATGAGAAACTCCCGTTAGCGCACAACGCCCTTTTCCCTGAATTCCTGGATATCACGCTCGGAATATCCATGCTCCGCCAGCAGTTCTGCGGTATGTTCCCCAAAGTCGGGAGCGGCAAGATCGGTGGCGCAAGGAGTCTGATCGAGTTTCAGCAGCCCGGTAATACTTTTGTACTTGCCGATTTTGCTGTGCGTGAATTCGCGGATCATGCCCTCGGCCTGCACCTGTGGGTGCTCGAACATATCATCCACCGGGCGTACGCGGGCGCAGGGCACTTGTACGCCAAAGATGGATTCCCATTCGGCCGCGCTGCGCTTTGAAAGCGCCTCGCGAATAATCGGCACAATCACATCTGCATTTTCGGCACGCTTGCGGACCGTGTTGTAGCGCTCGTCGTTTGCCAGAGCCTGCAATCCGGTCAGATCGCATAGCGCTTCCCAGAAATGCGGTGTATTGGCCGACAGATAAATAAACCCGTCTTTGGTTGGATGTATGCCGGTAATGCCACCTGATCGCATATCACGGGGAATATCCTTGGGTTCGCCTTCCGCCCAGACCAGTCTTGTGGACTGCATGGTCAGGGCACTGGCCAGCAATGAGACTTCGACATACGATCCTTTGCCTGTGCGTTCCCGCTTGAACAGGGCGGCATTGACGCTGTTTGCAATCATGGCGCTGGCGTAAAAATCCACGACCGAGCCATATACAATTTCCGGTTCAGGTTTGCCCATGCCCTGTGAATCACAAATGCCCGTCATGGACTGCAGTACCTGGTCATAGCCGGCGTTGTTCGCCATCGGACCGCTGGAGCCATAGCCTGTCATGGCGCAGTAAACCAGTTTGGGATTCAGTTGCGATAACGTGGGAAAGTCGATTTTCAGTCTTGCTGGTACCTTGGGCCGAAAATTGTGAACCAGCACGTCAGCCTGTTCCAGCAGCTTAAGAAAGATAGCGTAGCCCTGATCAGACTTCAGATCGATGCTGATACCGCGCTTTCCCCGATTCACGCCAATAAAGGCGCGACTTTCTTCTTCAAGCGTCGATGGGTACTTGCGCAGGTTATCTCCCTCTGGCGGTTCGATCTTGATGACCTCTGCGCCCAGATCAGCCAGCAGTGTGCAGCCGTAAGGGCCTGCGATGTAGGCGCTCAGGTCCAGCACACGAATGCCGGTCAGGGGTAAGTCGTTATTGGCTGTCATGCCATTTGTCATAAAGCGGTTCCGTATTTACTTTTGCACATGAATGTCTTGGTCTTTGGCAACTTTTTTCCAAAGGGCGATGTTGTCGCTGATCTCCTTATCGAAATCAGCAGATGTCATATAGGCTGCCTCGGCGCCTTCCTTAAGGAAGAATTGTTTGAGCTCAGGATCGGACGTTGCGGTTTTCAGAGCGTCATTGAGCTTGGTTACGATGGCGTCAGGTGTTCCTCGCGGCGCAAGAATGCCCCACCAGATTTTGAAGTTGTAGTTCGGAACATCGGCCGCAATGGTCGGCAGATCAGGAGCCACCTGGCTCTTCTCACTGCTGGTGACGCCAAGGGCGGTCGCTTTTCCGGTTCCAACCGCCGGCAGTAAAGACGGTCCGCTGGCGATCAGCACATCGACCTGGTCTCCGATCAGTGCATTGGTTGCCGGTCCCATTCCTTTGAATGGCACATGGGTCATTTTAATATCGGCCAGTGAATTCAGCATTTCAGTCGCAAACTGATTGCTGCTGCCGGGACCAGATGATGAGTAATTCAGTTTTTCCGGGTTCTTCTTCGCGTAATCGATCAGGTCTGCGACTTTGGTGATTCCCAGTGTCTTGCGTACGGCAAGAATAAAGGGTCCTTCAGCCATCAGACCTACACCGCGCAGATCCTTGATGGGATCAAAAGGCAATGAAGGCTGGATGGCGGCATTCGTCGTAAAGCTTGAAGACACGGCCGCCAGGGTGTACCCGTCGGGCTTGGCGCGAGCCACCTGCATGGTGCCAATGGAGCCGCCAGCCCCGCCTTTGTTTTCAATGACAACCGTGGTTTTCAGCAAGGTGCCCAGTTTCATGCCAACAGCACGCGCAAAGGTGTCATTGGACCCGCCTGGCGGATAAGGCACGACCAGAGTGATTGGCCGTTCTCCGGGAAAATTCGCGGCATCCGCGTCAGCGGCCACGGCGGTGAGCGGCTGTGCAACGATGCTTGCCAGCATCAGTGTAGCGCCTGCTTTCAGTGGAAAAGCATATTTCATCTGGGTTTTCTTCATTGGGGTCTCCTCATTACCTGCATTATTCGCCAACCTGGCGCAGGATCATTTTTGCTTTGTTAATAAAAGGTACATCTATCATTTTCCCGTCAAGCACATAGGCGCCATGAGCAGTGTCGGCTGCAGAGGAAACGACCTTGCGCGCCCACTCAATCTCCTGAGCTGAAGGCGCAAATACTTCATTTGCAATTGCAATCTGCGATGGGTGTATGCAAGTTTTGCCCAGAAAACCCAACGACTTTGCCAGTTCAGCTTCCTTGCGATAGCCTTCGCTGTTGCGAATATCGGTATAGGCCGTGTCGTAGGCATAAACGCCTGCGCTGCCCGCCGCCAGTCGTAGACTCATCATGACCTGGTGCACGTTCGCCGGCTCGTAACGATGAATGCCCAGTGGCTCGAACAGATCACCCAGGCCCAGTTGCAGGCCGGTAATGCGTCTGTCGGCCGCAGCGATACTGGCCGCATTGATCAGCGCTAGCGGCGTTTCAATGTTGACCAGAATGGCAGGTGGTTTATCCAGCACACCTGCCACTTTGTCGAATGCAACAAAGAAATCCTGCATCTGCTCGGCTGTTTCGATTTTTGGAATATTGATCAGGTCGACCGCTTCGACCATGCAGGCTTGCAGGTCATCGTTGAACCAGACGGTGCCCATGTCATTGATTCGCACGATGATGGTTTTGGCGTGCGAGGCCGGGTCCAGGCCGTCAAGAAAATTGCCAAGCTGCTGCCGTGCCTCGTCCTTGTGCTGCTCCAGTACCGCATCTTCAAGGTCGAAGGAAAGGGCATCTGCCTGACTGTTCAATGCCTTTTCGAACAGCTCCGGTCGTGACGCCGGCACGAATAATTTGCTTTTCATTTGTCTCTCTCCATTCTTGGAAACAAGATAATACGAGAGAAATGATAGAAAATATGACTGTATTTTTATCTTCAAAAGATATAAATTATGACTTTTGAAATATTGCACCAGCTGGCCCTTCCACCAAATGCCCTTCTGCCAATCTGAGGGAGAGCTGACGTCCACCCACTTCTATGAACACACAATTTATCCGGACATTTCTTCTTGTTCATCAGCTGGGCTCCATGGCGCAGGCAGCCAGAAAGCTGAATGTGACGCATGGTACGGTTGCGCAACAGATCGCTTCCCTGGAGAAAGACATTGGCGTCACATTAGTGGCCCGCGCAGGCAAAACCGTGCATGTGACCGATGCCGGGCTGCGCATTCTGGACCGCTTGATGCTGATCGTGAATGAAATTGACGCCTTGCCCGGTGCGGCCAATTCAAATGAAATTCGCGGAGAATTGCGGATTGGTGCCGGAAACAGCGCGCTCAACAGCGTGCTGCCGGATATTCTGAGTCTGCTGGTGCGGCGTTATCCGGATGTGAATGTTGTTATTGAACCGGGTGTATCGCCGGACTTTTATCGCGAGATAGAGAAGGGCGGTCTGGATGCCGCGATTGCCATTGAACCTCCGTACACGCTTCCCAAGACGCTGGAATGGACGTTATTGCGCGAAGAACCGTTTGTCCTGTTGACCTCTGAAGTCCATAAGGGTAAAAAGCCGGAGCAATTGCTGCGTACTGAACCTTTTATTCGCTACGACCACAATAGCTGGAGCGGCAAGCTGATAGATCAGTATTTGCGCGCGATCGGGGTGACGCCGTCTGACCGGTTCGAACTCAATGCTATCGAATCCATTGCGGTTATGGTCAATCAGGATCTGGGCGTTGCCATCATTCCAGACTCGGCCAATCTGTATAAACGGGATCTGAAAATTATCAAAATTCCCTTGCCCGAGGTAAGTGCACCGCGTCGCTTCGGCCTGGTCTGTTCCCGCCGCTCCGCGCGCATCCGCCTTGTGCATGCGTTTCGCGAAGCCGCACTGACGGTTTATCAGTCGTTGAATCGGTAGGCAGGACGTGAACTGCAGCCTGTTCAAAACAGACCTCATTGTTCCCTAAGATTCGACACGCTTAGTTCACTATTGCATTTCCAGTCCCGCTGCATGTACGGTATCCGCCCATAAACGCTGCTGATCATTAATGAAGGAAGCGAACTCTTCTGGTTTCTCGCCGCCCGGCGTGCCGTCTAATCCGTGGAACCGCGTAACAATGTCTTCATCCTGCAGTGCCTTGCTGGCTGCCTGCTGGATCTTGTTCACGATATCATCCGGCGTGCCGGCAGGGGCAACCAGGCCAAACCAGGCGTTGACCACCATATTGTCAATCCCTGCCTCTTTCATGGTGGGAACATCGGGCAACTGGTCGGAGCGTTTTTCACCGGTGACGGCCAGCGCGCGGAATTTGCCTGATTTGATGGATGCGATGGAGCTGGGCAAATTATCAATCATAAAAGTTTATTGATTACCCAGCAGGCCAGATACGGCGGGACCTGCTCCTTTGTAGGGGATATGCTGCGCCGTTTGCTTGATTCGTTGCAGAAACATCTCGCCGGAAAGATGTGGCGATTGACCTTTTCCTGAGGACCCGAAAGTGCGCTTATCCTCGTTTTTCTGAAGATATGCGACCAGTTCGGCTACGGATTTGACTGGCGTGTCACTATTGACGACCAGCACGTTGGGTACGGATATGACGCTTGTGATGGGCGCAAAGTCTTCTTTTTTATAGGGCAGGGTTTTATACAAACTGTAGTTGATGGCATTTGGCCCCACATTTCCCATACCAAGCGTATAGCCGTCTGGCTTGCTGCGTACCAGCGCCTGTGAGCCGATAATGCCGGCCGCGCCTGCTTTGTTCTCAATGACCACCGTTTGCCCCAGCGTCTTGCTCATTTTTTCTCCGACAAGTCTTGCTGCAATATCTGTGGTCCCGCCCGGTGCGGCGGGCACAATAATGGTAATTGGCTTTTCCGGCCAGGCTGCGCTGGCAGGCAGCGAATAGATCAGAGCGGCGGTTGCCGCAGCAAATAGGCGTAGCTTGGTATTCATCCATGTCTCCGGTATGCAGGTTTGTATTATTTCGTCAGAATAAGGTCCGACGCGAAGATTTGCCATCTGTGATTGGCGAAGACGTGCTTCACCCCTCATTAATGGCGGTTTACCCCTATCCGGTTCGCACGCCTGCAAACTGCCGCTTTCTATTCCGATACTTTTTAGGTATACATAAGAATAAATTCCATATTAGACCCGGGGCAGACCGCCTTATATACTCAATCCATTAACGTAATACCGATACCAGGGAAATGAATATGGATATGAATGCCACGATCGTCAATGTCAGTACGCAAATTCTGGAAATTCCAACTATTCGTCCGCACAAAATGTCAGTGGCCACCATGCATAACCAATGCCTGGTGCTCGTGCGCATCCAGACTTCAGATGGCATTGAAGGTATCGGCGAGGCGACAACTATCGGTGGCCTCAATTACGGTGGAGAAAGCCCCGAAAGTATCAAAACCAATATTGACCGATACTTTGCGCCTTTGCTTATCGGTCAGCCGGCCACGCGCCTGGCGGCCATTCGCCAGCGCATGAACAAGACGATCAAGGACAACCGTTTTGCCAAAAGCGCTGTGGAAACGGCCTTGTATGATGCTCATGCCAAAAGGCTGGGCGTACCGTTGCATCATCTTTTTGGGGGGGCCATTCATGACGAGATCAGTGTTGCCTGGACGCTGGCTAGCGGCGATACGCAAAAGGATATCGCTGAGGCACAGCAAATGCTGGAGAGTCGTCGACATTGCATTTTCAAACTGAAGGTAGGCATGCGCGCACCTAAAGATGATCTGCAGCACATTCGCGCTATCAAGAAAGCGGTGGGCGATGATGTCAGCGTTCGTATCGACGTGAACCAGGGATGGTCGGAAACAGAGGCACTAAGCAATCTGCGGCCGCTGGCCGATGCAGGCGTTGAGCTGATCGAACAGCCGATTCATGAAAAGAATCTGGCAGGCCTGCAACGCCTGACCGCGCTTGGCATTGTGCCCATCATGGCAGATGAATCGCTCAAAGGGACGGAAGACGGCTTTGCTCTGGCCAGTGCCCACTGCGCCAATGTATTCGCCATCAAAATTGAACAGGCCGGCGGTTTGCAGAATGCCCGCGATCTGATCGGCATTGCCCAGGCGGCAGATATTGGACTGTATGGCGGTACGATGCTGGAAGGATCCATTGCCACCATCGCGGCCGCGCATTTGTTTTCAACAATCAACCGGCTGGAGTGGGGAACCGAAATGTTCGGCCCGCTGCTGTTGAAAGATGAAATTCTGGCTACGCCACTGGACTACAGCGATTTCACACTGAAGATTCCTACCGGACCCGGCCTGGGCATTGAACTGGACGAAGACAAAGTGGCTTTTTATACGCGGAAGTAGATCACGTGACAGGCGGAAGGCGGTACAAGGCATCTCGCATAGGGCATAACGCATAATGCATAACGCATAGGGCACAAGGCCACGGCGCTACCAACATGGCGTTTGTGATCTGCTTTGTGCCGCCGGCGTCAGGCGTTCAGAAAATCACTGACCGCGGCATTGAATGCTGCAGCGGCTTCGACGTTTGACAAATGTGATGCCGCCAGGTCGACGCGACTGGCCACTTGAACTTTTCCGGCAATAAAATCTGCATCTGCGACCGTGGTGACAGGATCCTGGGATCCGGCAACCACCAGAGTAGGTGTCGAGATGGTATTGATCTGATCACGCAGATCAGCAACAGCCAGCGCCTCACAGCAGGCCGCATAACCTTCTGGCGAAGTGTCCCGCAACTGTGCGATCAGGGTTGCCACCGTTTCCTGATGAGCAGCGACAAATTCCGCGGTAAACCAGCGTCCGGGAGAACCATCGGCCACGGGCCCCATGCCCTGCGTGCGAACCAGAGCAGCCCGCTCTTTCCAGCCCGCTTCCTGGCCGATACGAGCCGCCGTATTGCAGACGACCAGTCGATCCAGTCGCTTGGGAGCGTGAACGCCCAGCCACTGCCCAATCAATCCACCCATGGAAATACCGCAGAAGCTGAATGAGCTGATCTTCAGCGCATCGGCCAGTTCCAGTACATCCTTGCCCAATTGTTCGATGGTATACGGACCGGCAGGCGCTGATGTACCGCCATGACCACGAGTGTCATATCGCAGGACACGATGCGTTTCGCTGAAGGCCGAAATCTGATCAGCCCACATGTCCATTGTTGTGCCCAGCGAATTGGACAAAACCAGCACCGGTGCCTCGGGGTCACCATCGAACTGGTATTGGACTTGTATATCTTTGATATTGACAGTTGTCATGGCACTCATCCTGTTTGCAGAGTCAGCGGGCGTATCTCAGATGGCAGATGGATGACGACACAGGGCGGTGACCTGAATATCCATATAGGGGAAGAGGGGCAGTCCTGACAGCAGTTCATGTAATTCAGCATTGTCCTGCACGTCAAAGA
>JAEWHK010000022.1 GCA_023387815.1 Pseudomonadota bacterium | reverse complement strand
TTAAAAATGGGAGTGGCCGCATGCTTGATCGCGAAGGCTACCGTCCTAATGTTGGTATTATCCTCGTAAACCAGAAGAATGAGGTCTTTTGGGGCAAAAGAATTCGAGAACATTCCTGGCAGTTTCCTCAAGGTGGTATCAAATATGGTGAGACGCCTGTTCAGGCCATGTATCGGGAACTCCAGGAGGAAGTGGGTCTTAAGCCCGAGCACGTACGAATATTAGGTCGAACTAGAGACTGGTTACGCTATAACGTGCCTGACAACTTCATCAGGCGGGATTCTCGTGGGCACTACAAGGGACAGAAACAAATATGGTTCCTGTTGCGTCTGGTGGGAAAAGATACCGACGTGAGCCTGCGGGCCACACATCATCCTGAATTTGATGCCTGGCGCTGGCACACCTACTGGGTCCCGCTGGACGTGGTCATTGAATTCAAGCGTGACGTATACCACCGTGCCCTCAAGGAACTGTCCGATATCTTGTTTCGCCGGCAGGGAGAGTCGCGTTTTCTGCGTCATCGCAATGGCGCTGCGTCGGGCAACCGAAAAAATGCGGGCAGGGCGCAGCCAGGCAATGGCAAAGCCGAACAGATCCCGCCACAGAAAAAATCGCAGCCTGTGCCAGCAGCACTCAAGGAACTGTCAGCTACTGCAGGCAAGCCAGTGAATGGCGGTCGGCCACATACGAAGCCTGCGAACAAGCGCAGTCTGGATTCGGCCAATTCCGCCTCTGCACCGCGTACGCCACAGGGGCCTGGGCAAAAACCGGGGAATCGTCACGGACGCGCAACGCCTGGTCACACCGAAAGCAAAACGCAGGTAGTGCGGGTCAAGGCACTGGTTATTTCCCGTTAAAGAGAAAAAACCAGGTGTGGTCCCGGCCGGGGGCCGGGTCTATTTTTTGGGCCTATTTCTTTGGTGTAAGGCGTGTAATCAGGCTGGAGGTATCCCAGCGCTGACCGCCATTTTGCTGCACTTCTGCATAGAACTGATCCACAACAGCTGTCACAGGTAACAGTGCGCCATTGCGTTTTGCTTCGTCCAACACTAACCCTAGATCCTTGCGCATCCAGTCCACGGCAAAGCCGAAGTCGAATTTGCCTTCGACCATGGTTTTCCCACGATTTTCCATCTGCCAGCTTTGCGCAGCGCCTTTGCTGATGACGTCCAGGACAGCGTTCATGTCGAGGTTGGCGCGCTGACCAAAGGCGATCGCCTCGGAAAGCCCCTGCACCAGACCGGCAATACAAATCTGATTGACCATTTTGGCCAGCTGGCCGGCACCGTGTTCACCCAGCAGCGTGACGGCACGCGCATAATGGCCCGCTACCGGCTTAATAGTTTCGAACACCTTGGCATCGCCACCGCACATGACGGTGAGCACACCACCGACAGCACCTGCCTGGCCGCCCGAGACGGGCGCGTCGATAAAATGAAAGCCGCCTTCCTCAGCCGCTTTGGCCAGTTCCCGGGCCACGTCTGCAGATGCCGTGGTATGGTCCACGAAAACAGCGCCTTTTTTCATGCCCTGGAAAGCACCGTCTTTGGCAGTGGTGACACTGCGCAAATCATCGTCGTTGCCCACGCAGCAGAACACAATATCGGCGCCCTCGGCAGCCTTGGCAGGTGTGGGTGCGCTGGCACCGCCGAATTCACTGACCCAGCTTTCACCCTTGCTGGCTGTCCGGTTATAGACAGTGACATCGTGACCGGCACGGGCCAGATGGCCTGCCATGGGGTAGCCCATGACACCCAGACCAATGAAGGCCACTTTTTTTGGAGAAACGCTGTCGTATTGTTTATCTGTCACTGATGCCATAGCCCACCTGAACAATTCAAATTGATTGGTAATAGAAGGTAAATAGTACCTGTTTGAGTCTAAATTTTGGAAATATGGCTCAGAACAGGTAAAATTCAATCTCATTCAATTAAATCCGTGTGCACCGCAACTTCTTGGGCGTGGCCGCATTTTTTGAGAACGTGATACCACTATGCTTCAGGATTTAGATCAAGTTGCTGTCCGCATCGGGCAGCTGGTTCAGCTCACGAAACAGCTTGCTTCAGAACGGGAATCCCTTGCGGCCAAACTCAGAGATGCCGAAGGCGGACGGGCTGATCTGCAACAGCGCCTCAGTCAGCGCGAACAGGAATTCAAGGCAATCACAGAGCGGCTTGCCAATCACGACAATGAAGTCAATGGTATCCGGGAACAGGCCCAGGCTGAAAACGTTCAGTTGCGCCAGACACTGGAAGGCACCACGTCTGAACTGCAAAGCGTCAAACAGCAACTGGCGGCGGCCAAAAACGAAGCCAATGCACTGAAGGAAAGTGCCCGAACCGCGCGTGAAAAAGTGGAACGCGTACTGGCCAACCTGCCGGGTAATGCGTCTGAAGGAGTAAACTAATGGAACGCGTCGATGTCTCTATTCTAGGACGTGATTTTTCGCTTGCCTGCAAGCCCGACGAAAAACAGAAACTGCTGTCCGCCGTGAAACTGGCCGATCAGCTCATGCTGAAAATCAAGGGCTCGGGCGGCATGACTTCCGCCAGTAATGAACGTATCGCCATCATGGCATGTATTCAGATGGCTTCCGATCTTCTGTCAGTCAAATCCGATGATGGAGGTTTCGGCGGTATGCAATACGGCGAATTCAAGAGTAAAATAGAGGAACTCAATACGTTACTGGACTCGGGCCTTAACGATCTGAAAAAACTTTAACCGCTTTCAGGTTTCACTTGTCGTTTTTTTTCTGTACAGTGGAACCTAACAGTTTGTCCCTGCTGTATTCGTGACTTGGCTTTTCATCTCTTACCTATGCTTATGGCAACGGTCGCTGGATTACAGAGTTGGTGTGATCGTCTCTCGTCAGATGAACCCGACGCTCTGTTGAAGGTAACCAACTTTGAACTGAAGGGTTCGAGGTGCCAGCCTAGACGGTACAAGCGGGGCCATTATTTCCAACAAAACGAGCTGTCACGGCTCGTTTTTTTTCGGGGGTACCTCATGCGGTTCGAGTTTTCCAAAACCATGCTTTCCAAAGCCACCGTCGTTGCCATGCTCTGCCTGGGGACGGCGGCCGTACCAGCCACTGCGGCATTGGCACAAACCAGTCCAGGCGCGAATGTCAATGAAAAAGCCACTGAACCCACCTTGTCCCTGAGTGCATCGGCATCTGAAACCGTGGCCCAGGATACCGTTACGCTGACCCTGAATAAGGAAATGCGAGGCGCCAATCAGGTCGAACTCTCGCGCAGCGTGAACGAAGCCATGAACAAAGTGCGCGACAAAGCCAAGGCTGATCCCGAGCTTGAAGTGAAGACCGGTTCGTATCAGGTCTGGTTTGAGCGCGATAACAATCCGCCGCCCAAACCCATGGCGGCAGGCGGAAAATCTGAGGATGCGAACAAAGACAATGCCGAACCAGAGGGCAGGTGGGTCGCTCGTGGTGAGCTGCTGATCACCTCAAAGGATATGGACAAGGCCAGCCAGTTTGCGGCAGATGTGGATGAAGACATGGCGCTGGATGGCATCCGTTTTTCCCTGTCTCGCGAAGCACGTGAAACCATTGAAAAACGCCTGCTGAAAGCGACCACGGCGGCATTTAAAACCCGGGCTCAGGAAGCAGTAGAAGCGCTGGATTTTGGCAGTTACCGGATCAAGTCGCTCAGACTGGGCGATGCCGGTCAGCCGGAAAGGTATCAGCCTCGCATGATGGCCATGAGTGCTGCCAAAGCCGGCCCCGCGATCGAAGCCGGCAAGGAAACGGTCACACTGTCGATGGAGGGAGTGATCTTTTTGTTGCCCAAATAAAGATCACAATACCCAGTACGATCATGGGCAGTGACAGCCACTGACCCATGGACAGGCCCAGACTCAACGTTCCCAGGAAGCTGTCCGGTTCGCGCGTGTATTCCACCAGGAAGCGGGCTATGCCGTATCCCGCCAGGAATACACCGCTGGTCTGGCCGACCCAGCGCTTTTTCGAAGAAAACAGCCAGACGACCGCAAACAGGATCACCCCTTCAGCCAGCATTTCGTAAATTTGCGAAGGGTGCCGGGGAATGGGGCCGCCCTGTGGGAAAATCATGGCCCAGGGGACGTCTGTGGGCCGACCCCACAATTCGCCGTTAATGAAATTGCCGATCCGACCCATTGCAAGTCCTGGTGGCACCAGGGGGGCAATGAAGTCAGCAACCTCAAAGAAGGTGAGGCCCCGCTTGCGCGCAAACAGGAACATCACCACCAGTACGCCGATCAGGCCGCCATGGAATGACATGCCGCCGTCCCACACGTAAAAGATATGCAGCGGATTGGCGAAGTAATAGCCGGGCTGGTAGAACAGGACATAGCCCAGTCGTCCTCCCAGCACCACGCCCATGACGCCATAGAAAATTAGATCCTCAAACTGCGATACCGTCAGGCGGATTTTGCCCTGACTGATACGGTATTTGCCAAGAAGCCAGAGCAGGGCGAAGGCAACCACATACATCAGCCCATACCAGTGGATCTTCAGCGGACCGATTTCAAGTGCAATCGGATTGAATTGAGGATAAGCGATCATAAGAACCAAAATGCGACAGTGAAGTCGAAAGTATAAAGGGGCAACCTATGCTTTGTGTGCTCTCGGGTAAAATAAGTTCAAAGTTAATCGTTAAATTTTCAAAGGGTTATTGTCGTGTCAGTCCAATCTATTGCTGCCTGTTTGCTGTTGCTCGTCTGTGGGCTGACCGTCGTCCAGGCACAGAACCTCGCAGATGGCCCGCAATTGGCCAAAGACAACATCTGCATGGGCTGCCATCAGGTAGACAGGACACGCGTCGGACCACCGTTTGCCGCGGTGGCTGACCGCTATGGCAAGGGTGGAGAACCGATGGTGGACTATCTGGCCAACAGCATACAGAAGGGCGGACGCGGCCGCTGGGGCGCCGTCCCCATGCCGGCACAGCCGCAAGTGACCGAAGAGGAGGCGCGCGGGCTGGCCGTCTGGATTCTGTCTCTTTCCAAAGCAGAAAAGCCATAAGTGTCGCGGCGGTGGCGCTGCGCTGGCGGAACCTCTAAAATTAGGCTATTCACAAGGAGAGTATTTTGACTGAAACCACGATTCTCGGCAGTGGCTGTTTCTGGTGTTCCGAAGCGGTCTTCCAGCAACTGCGTGGCGTCAATTCCGTGCAATCGGGATACAGCGGTGGGCACGTTGAAAACCCAAGCTACGAACAGGTGTGTGGCAAAGACACGGGTCATATCGAAGTGGTCAAAATTGAATTTGATCCGGCCGTGATAGGTTTTGAAGACCTCTTGCAGATATTCTTTGACACACATGACCCTACCACGCCTGACCGGCAGGGCAATGATGTCGGTCCGCAGTACGCTTCCGCGATCTTCTGGCAAACCGAAGAGCAGAAGACCATTGCCGAGCGCGTCATCAAAGAACGCCAGGCCGATTTTGCCGATCCCATCGTCACACACCTGCTGCCGCCAGCGACATTCTGGCCGGCAGAGGCCTACCACGATGACTATTTCAAGCTGCATCCCAACCAGTCCTACTGCGCTTTTGTTATTTCTCCAAAGGTAGAGAAGTTCAGGAAACACCACGCAGAGAAACTGCAGGAACAGAAATAGTAGTCTGCCCGGTGTAGAAAGTGTCTAAACGAAAGGGCTGGCAATGAAGTGGGATGAGGTGTAGGAAAATAGCCGCAATATACCTGCGCATTACCAGGCGGGCAGGGTAATAAGAAAGATGATTCGGGAAGCCTGGAAGAAATAGGCGGGCAATAGACAAAGGGCGGGATTATCCCGCCCTTTTGCAAATCGGAGCGAGACCATCTCGCTCTAAAATGGCCTATTCGACGGCGCGAACCACGCCGCGGCGCATCTGATCCAGTTCTATGGATTCGAAAAGAGCTTTGAAGTTGCCTTCGCCAAAACCCTCGTTGCCCTTGCGCTGAATAATCTCAAAGAAAATCGGGCCGATCTGATTTTCGGTAAAAATCTGCAGCAGCAGATCGTTATCCGGTCCGCCATCCAGAAGAATGCGGTTTTTCTTGAGTCTATCCACATCTTCGCCATGGTTTGGCAGGCGTTTATCCAGCAGCTCGTAGTAGGTATCGGGCGTATCCAGGAAGCGCAGCTTGCGCTCACGCAGATTCTCGATGGTTTCGTAGATCGTGCTGGTACCCAGGGCAATATGCTGGATGCCCTCACCACGATACATATCCAGATATTCCTGAATCTGGCCTTTTTCTTCTGTCCCTTCCTCGTTGATCGGAATGCGGATTTTGCCGCAAGGGGACGTCATGGCCTTGGATTTGACGCCCGTGACCTTGCCTTCAATATCAAAGTAGCGCACTTCGCGGAAATTGAACAGACGCTCGTAGAACTCGGCCCATTCAGCCATGCGGCCTTTATGCACGTTGTGGGTCAGGTGATCGATGATCTCCAGCCCCGCACCTTTATAGTTCATGTCTTCTTCGGCATTTGCGGGGTCGAGCGCCACAAAATCCACATCATAAATACTGATGTCGCCAATACCGCCGGTGCCGTTCTTGCCTTTCCAGCGATCCACCAGATAAATCAGCGAATCACCAATACCCTTGATGGCTGGAATATTCAGCTCCATGGGGCCGCTGCCGGAGTCAAAACCCCAGGCGCCCAGCTCCAGCGCACGTTTATAGGCCGCCGTCGCATCATCCACACGAAATGCGATGGCACAGATAGAGGGGCCGTGCAGGCGCGCAAAACGCTGGGCAAAGGAATCTTTCTCTGCATTGATGAGAAAATTGATTTCGCCCTGGCGATACAGGGTCACGTCTTTATGACGATGCCTTGCAATGGCCTTGAAACCCAGCGCTTCGAACACTTTTCCGAGTGCAACCGGATCGGGTGCGGTATATTCAACAAATTCAAAGCCATTGGTGCCCATTGGGTTTTCCCAAGGGGTGAATGAAGTTGCGGACATATTGCTTTGCTCCTGGTGATTGTTGTTCTGTAAAGCTTTATTCTATGCAAAATGCCGGGGCAGGCGATTGCAAATAATGCTTTAAATATTAGATATCTGGCATTATTATTGTGAATCAGGATCTATTTGGGGAATATTATGTCAATAAATACACTCGATAAAACAGATCGTCAAATTCTGAATATATTGCAGAAGCAGGGTCGCCTGAGCAATCAGGACCTGGCCGACAAAGTCGCCCTCTCACCCAGCCCCTGTCTGCGGCGCGTCAAGCGCCTTGAAGAGGAGGGTTATATAAAAGGATACGCCGCCCAGGTGGATGCAGACAAGATCGGCCGCGGGCTTATCGCATTCGTTTCCATCCGCCTGAACAAGCACAGCGGTTCCAGCCATGCGCCCATGCAGGATTTCAATCGTGATGTGCAGCTCTGGCCGGAAGTCGTTGAATGCCACTCCATGTCTGGCGACATGGACTATCTGCTGCGCGTACAGGTACAGGACCTGGCCGCATTCTCTGCTTTCGCCATGAATGTCCTGATGCAGCATCCCTCTGTGGTGGACATGCGCTCCAGCTTTGCGCTGGGAAAAATCAAGGAAAGCACCGCGCTGGCTTTGTAACTGCGGCAGGCTGAGGCGGACCGCCACGACCGTCAACAACTGTCATGTGTGAGCGAAAAAAATGTCCATATTAAGCAAAGATTATCGCTGGACGCTTAATGCCTCAACAACGCTTCTACACTTTTAGCGATGGCCAATACCGTTTTGTCCTGCCCAGCTGCGGCGGCAATGCTAAAGCCTACAGGACCTGTTCCGGGGGCGTGGCAGGGTACTGATATCGCGCAGCCATCCAGGAAATTGATAAAGGTAGGGTTGCGCAGAATCAGTCCGTTGGTTTTGAAATACACCGCTTCGTCTTTCAGCTCGGCAATGGTCGGTGCAACAACGGGAACGGTTGGCATGACCATGGCGTCGAAGTTTGCCAGCTGTTGTGTGACGGCCTGGATCCAGTCGGCACGACGCTGCAAAAGATCAATATAGTCAGCGGCCGAGATGTCTTTACCGCGACGGATGCGTGAGACAACGCGCGGGTCGTATCCATCAGCCTTATCTGCAATCAGCTTTCTGTGCCACGCCCAGGCTTCTGCGGCAACCAGGCCGCCTTGAGCATTGATTTCGGACAGTTCATCGAACGGCGCCACAGGCTCTTCAATAATTAAGGCGCCCGCTGCAGAGAGGCGAGTCAGCGTTTCGGCATAGGTTGCCGACACATGATTATCTGCGCCTTCAAGTACCGCATTTGTGGGTGCCAGCAGTCGCAACCCCTTCAGCGAGCGGGCAACAACAGGTTCGTAGTCTTCACCACTGATGATGGCATCCAGTATTTCACAACACTCGACAGTCGCGGCGAGGGGGCCGATGGCGTCCAGTGAAAATGATAGCGGCAGTACCCCGTCCTGAGACACGCGCCTGGCGGTGGGTTTGAAGCCTGTCAATCCGCAAAGCGCAGACGGGATCCGGACAGAACCGCCTGTATCTGAACCAATCGCTGCTACCGCCATGCCATCTGTGATAGATACTGCGGCACCAGATGAAGATCCGCCAGGTATGCGTCCTTCCGTTTCTGTTCGCTCCCATGGATTGCGGGGTGTGCCGTAATGAGGATTCACACCCAGTCCGGAGTAGGCGAACTCGGTCATATTGGTTGTGCCCGTAATCACCGCGCCCGCGTTGATCAGCCTTTGAACGATAACGGCATTGCGCTGCGCCACCGGCGCGTCACGCAGCACCACCGATCCCGAGGTGGTGGGCAGTCCCTGAATATCAAAAAGGTCTTTTACCGAAATCGGCAGACCATCAATGGGTGATCGTTTGATACCGGCACTACGCAAAGTATCAGAGGCGTTGGCTGCGGCCAGCGCCTGATCGTGAAACACGCGGGTGTACACCTTGGGACCTTCCCCTTCGCCGGCGCGTGTGAGCGCCGCTTGCGTCAGCTCAGCAGAGGAGGTTTCAGCATTGTCCAGTTGACGGGAAAGAGAAGACAGACTGGCAGGTGTAGGATGATTCATGACGTACGCAATATGACAAATGAAACAAAAAAAATGAGACTTCAATACTCAGACTGCAGTGCTCGGACTAAAAACCGTACAGAGCATTATCTGACGATGGCCGGATGATCAGGCAACCACGGGCAGCGTTTCAACCTGGTAAGTATGACGCAAACTGCGGTTCTTGCGTGGATCATGCAGCTCCATCACAAATGTGGTGGAAGGACGAATGCCGCCGATGGCACCCACGGTACCACAGATCATACCGTGTCCGTCTGGCAGGGATTTCTGGTCGCCTGTGTAGCCTTCAATCAAATCCTGAGGCAGGCGCAGGCTATCCAGCGTGCCTTCCTGATACAGAACCTGCTCACCATTTTCCTGAATCCATGAGCGAATAACCATTTCGTCCCAGTATTCAGCGACGTCATCAAAGCGCCAGGCGCTTGTGCCCACTGGCTTGACGCAGGCCTGTTTGGATTCGGCAACGCCATAGGCTTCCAGCTTGCGGTCTGTATGATCCGATGCAAGGCTCACATACATATTGCCATCCAAGCTGAATACAAACACTTCAACTTCGCCCGATGACTCCTTGCCCAGCACCTGTACATTGGCAGACTGCGTGAGCTGGTTGCTCGCAACGCGATAGTAAAGCGGTACTGCGCTGGGGCGAGGCACGCCCAATGCGGCCAGCTCTTCAATATGATGTTCGATGGCTTTCATATCGCGTCCGGCCCAGCCAGCGATAATCAGATTTTGAATATCCACAACGACATTTGCCGATTCGTCATCGGCAATAGAAAATTCCAGTTTCATAATAGACTCCGGTTAATACAAATGAAATACAGGCATGCACCATGAGTGGCACATGCCTTTGCTGAAGCGATTGTGGTGATCAGCGCTTCTTGATAAAGACCACAACGAGAATGGAAGCCAGTATTTCCAGCGCTGCCACAAAATACAGTCCGGAGGCCAGGGAACCAGTGCTGGTTTTCAAGGTGCCGATCATGTATGGCGCGACAAAGCCCGCCAGGTTACCGATAGAGTTGATTAGCGCAATGCCGCCCGCAGCGGCGGTGCCGGCCAGAAAGGCAGCGGGCAGAGACCAGAAGACGGGAAAGGCTGCCAGAATACCGACAGAGGCTACGGTGAGCGCAACGAGCGCCAGGGTTGCGTTGTGCAACAGCATCCCGGTAGCCACCAAACCAACGCAGGCAATGAGTGTGGCCACGGCGCAGTGGTAGCGACGTTCGCCGGTTTTGTCCGAATGCACGCCATTCCAGATCATGGCAATAGTGCCTGCAATAAAGGGAATCGCGGCCAGCAGTCCGATCATCAGATCGTTTTGAATACCGATGTCCTTGATAATGGACGGTGTCCAGAATGCAATCGTTGCATTGCCACTCACGATGCAGAAATAAACGGCGGCACAGAACCAGACGCGATAATTGCTGAACGCATCCTTGAAGGAGACGTGTTTGCCTTGTGTCTGCGAGTTCTCGGCTTCAAGAGCACGGGTCACCGCCTTCTGTTCTGCGCTGGTCAGCCATTTGGCGTTGACGGGTTTCTCGGGCAAATACATCAGCACAACAAAACCGGCAAGAACAGATGGAATGCCTTCGACAATAAACAGCCATTGCCAGTTGGCCAGATGACCGACGTCCTGCATGCCATTCATGATCAGCCCGGCAATGGGGCCGCCAACGACACCAGCCAGCGCAAATGAAGTCATGAATAGACCATTTACCCGCGCGCGGTATTCAGCAGGGAACCAGTAGGTCAGATAAAGTACGACGCCTGGGAAGAAGCCGGCCTCAAACGCGCCAAGCAGAAACCGCATGATATAGAACTGCGTGGGCGTTTGCACAAAGGCCATGCCGATAGAGGCAGCACCCCACAAAATGGTGATACGTGCCAGCGTCTTGCGGGCACCAATTTTTTCCAGATAGAGGTTGCTGGGCACTTCAAAAAGAAAGTAGCCAATAAAGAAGATACCCGCACCAAGGCCATAAACCGCCTCACTAAATTGCAGGTCCTGCAACATCTGCAATTTCGCAAAACCGACATTGACGCGGTCAAGCCAGGCCAGAATAAACAAAAAGACCAGGAACGGAATCAGGCGCCACGCGATTTTCGTATAGGTCGCCTTCAGTTGCGTCGGTTCCTGATGAGATTCAGGGGCGGTAGCCGTCATTGAGTTATTCATCGTATTTCCAACTACAGTTTTTGGTTAAGAAGTGTTCGCCGTCAGGCATGATTGATACGCCAGGCGGGAAAGGATAGGATCAGGTTGCTACTACTCACGCAGTGTAGGTAGCGGGTTTTTTACTGTCCAACAAGAAAAAGTAGGGCGAAGTGATTGCAAAATCTTATGAGTCTTTCTTATTGTTGAGAGAAAAACTCATGAAGCGCTTTAGTATCAATCAGTTAGCGGACGCAGCCCTGGCCCATGACAGATGCAATAAATGCTGTCTTTTCTTCGGTTCAGATGGCAGGCCTAGGGAAAGTCCCTAGCTGAAAGGGGCGTGAATTTATTTATTGCAGGTCCGGTGCGCAGGCGATTGCCTGTCCCTGCTGGCTGGCAAAACGGGCGGCCACGTCCTGAGCGATGCTTGCGATGGTTTCGGCTAGCGGGTTTTCCTGATTGAAGCGGAACGCAGCCTGCAATTCCAGCGGAGGTAGGGGAGTGTCGGCACGCAGCATCTGTAATGTGCGTTCTTTGAGCTCAGGCTGAATAATGGCCGGTGGCAGCGCGGCGACGCCGAAGCCGTCCCTCACCAGCCGTATCATGGTGGCAACAGAGGAAATACCGTTAAGGTGAAGGGAAATATCGCCCGCAGTTGCAAACATTCTTTCGATCGCCGCATAAGGTTCAGACTCTCGTGCGAAACTCACGATGGGAAACGCGGCCAGATCCGCAAGACTGAGCAATTCGTTGCCGATTTCCAGCTTCGGACTACACACCCAGCGCATGGGGAATTGACCCAGCGCCAGCGTATCAATTTGCGAGCCGTGCATGGAATTGCCCTGCAGAACCAGATCGAGCGCACCTCGATTGAGTTGTTCGGTCAGATGAAATGTGGTTTCACTGGCAATTTCGATTCTCAGACGCGGATATTCTTCGTGCAGACGCGCCAGAAATTCCGGAAACCAGCTGTGGACAATGGATTCGATGACACCGATACGGATGACCCCGGCATAAGTGTGCCGGTCCAGCATGTCCTCTTTCATGTCGCGCAACAGCTTTACCATCCGTTCTGCATGCACCAGCGCCTTGCTGCCGTCCGGAGTCAGACAGACTTCCCGGGCATTGCGATCGAACAAACGGACGCCGAATTCCTGCTCCAGCGAGGCGATGCGACTGGAAATGGCGGCCTGCGTCGTGTGCAGCCGCTCGGCCGTCATACGGAAATTGCGTAATTCTGCCAGCAGGACGAAAGTTTCCAGGAAGCGGATATTCATATAAGGGGATTATAGCTTGTGCGCCGCATGCAATAGGGAAGGGCAGAAGATGAGTCGGTGGAGAAAAAGGGGGAGAGCAGCAAATGGTACACGGGGGTATATGGGAAGACTATATAAGAAGACCATATAGAGGAAGGCTTTATAGAGGGGGTAAGAAGGCTATAACGAGGGTATTAAGTAGACGGTATATATGGGGGTGCTGATGAAGAACGTTTATCTGGATGCGAAAAGTAGGGGCGAACTGCTGAGACTATATAGAGAGTTTATATAAACGACGTGTAAACGGATGCGATAGGGTGAGCTGATCTGCGGGACTCATATAGAGAGTGCACCCGCATAGTCAATAATAAGGTCAGTATTTTGAGATAAGAGGCAGGGGCAATCTAATGATTCTATATATGGAGAGCTGATCGGGAGAGGTAATGTGGAGAGGCGATCTAGTTCGTCTATATGGGCTGTCAGTATGTAAAGTCTTTGTGGAGAATCTGAGTGGGGTGCTTATACAGACTGGGTTAGGTTATAGATGGGGGGTGTATCTGTCTGTGTTGCTCTGGTGCTCCATATATAAATATCGCTTCGATTGCACTTAGCGGAGTCTTTCTTCAGGGCTATCTGGATGTGGCCAATGACCAGTTTGTTGCAAAAATCCCACCTCCTGATGATTGTGCGTAAAATTCTTTTTGATGTCGTAAAAAAGCGAATCTGAATCAAATCATGAGCTTAGGGTATTTACCAACTGGCTGGAAGTCAGGTCGGTTAAATTTTTCTGTGAAGAGGCTTGCCAAGGAGCGATTTGCCCTGCTATAGTTTCGATCTTTCCTGCTTCACACACAACGCAGGACAGCAAACAGAAGGGTACCGCAAGAGTGGCAAATTC
>JAEWHK010000075.1 GCA_023387815.1 Pseudomonadota bacterium | reverse complement strand
CTTTTGTTCTACACGGACCAGTTCGGTCCTGAGTGTTTCGCGATTGCCCGAGGCGCTGCAGACCTGTTCGTCCATATCCGGCATCTCTGCCTGTCGGGCCTCAAGTTCGTCCTGAAAGACGGCAGCGCGTTCTGCCGCAGCAGCCAGTTCCTCTTCGAGTTCGGCAATCTGTTCGGTGCAGTGAGTCAGCTGATCCTGCCACTCCTGCATCTGTGTATTGAGTGTAGCCTTGCGTGCCTGCAGTCGGTTGCGGGCATCCACAACATGGCGGATTTCGGTTTCGAGCCTGCTGACGACGGTATTGGCTTCATACATGGCCGCCTGAGCAGCATGCACGGCATCGCTGGCCTGATAGTGAGCCTGGCGGCGCTTTTCCACTTCGCTTTCAGAAGCGCGCAATTCGGCAAGTGAAGCTTCGAGTTCCGTCTGGGCCTTTTCTATTTCTTCTGATTTTTTCTGCTGGTCGGCACGGGCGTTTTCTTCGCGGATCAGCCACAGCACATGCTGTTTCTTTTCTCCGTCATTTTGCAGATCACGGTACTTGCGCGCAACTTCGGCCTGCGCTTCAAGGCGGGTCAGCTGGGATTCGAGCTCGCGCATGATGTCTTCAACGCGAGTCAGATTCTCCCGCGTGTCACTTAAACGGCTTTCCGTTTCCTTGCGCCGTTCCTTGTAGCGTGAGACGCCGGCGGCCTCTTCCAGATAGACACGCAATTCTTCCGGCTTGGCCTCGATCAGGCGATTGATCATCCCCTGGCCGATAATGGCGTAGCCGCGGGCGCCAAGACCGGTACCCAGGAAAATGTCGTGAATATCCTTGCGTCGCACCTGCTGATTATTGACGTAATAACTGCTGGTGCCATCGCGCGTCAGGACGCGTCTGACTGCGATTTCAGAATAGGTACTCCACTGCCCGACGGCGCGGCCCTCACTGTTATCGAAGACCAGTTCGACGGAGGCACGGGCGGCGGGCTTGCGGTTGCCTGAACCGTTGAAGATGACATCCTGCATGGATTCACCGCGCAGCTCTGAAGCGCGGGTTTCACCCAGCACCCAGCGGACTGCATCGATGATGTTGGATTTTCCACAGCCATTGGGCCCCACCACGCCTACCATCTGGCTTGGCACCGGTATTACTGTAGGATCTACAAAGGACTTGAATCCGGCTAGTTTGAGTTGGGTAAGGCGCACGTATGAACAGGACAAAATGAAAAAACAATGCCTTCCCGGCAAACCAGCATAAGCGGGTATTTGCAGGAGGCTCCAACCTCGTATGATAACTCAGCCTGTAGGCATGCATGGTAAACAAAAGTCATACGCGTAAAAGTCATCATTGTGACGATGCACTCAGGCGTTGCCAAATCGCATAATGATGCTGTCATTCCGTAACGAAACGGCACTGAACCTGATATTATGTTGCGATTGAGCACGATGGTTCCCGTTGACGGCAGGCTGTGTTTTCCCTTGCGGACTGTCAGGACGATGGCATGATGTCTGGCTCTGTCCGAGTGGGTGCTTTCGCGAAATCCGGGTAAGCGATTACAGGTTAAAACGGGATACGGTTTGAAAAAAGGTTTCTTTCTTGTCATGTTGGCACAGGCGCTATCGTCCCTGGCCGACAACGCGCTTTTTATCGCTGCCATTGCCCTGATTGCCGAACTGTCCGGTCCCGACTGGATGACACCTGCCATGAAGTGGTTCTTCGCCTTTGCCTATGTCATTCTGGCAGCGTTCGTGGGTGCCATTGCAGACTCCTTTCCCAAGGGTCGCGTCATGTTCGTGACCAATGCCATCAAAATTTCCGGCTGTCTGCTGATGTTCGGCTTTGCCCTGTTCGCCCCTTCAGATAAAACCCTGCACGCCTATATCGTCTGTTTCTCCTATGCCCTAGTGGGCATTGGTGCGGCCGCCTATTCTCCGGCCAAATATGGCATCGTGACCGAACTGCTGCCTCCCAGGGATCTGGTCAAGGGTAACAGCTGGATCGAAGGACTCACGGTACTTTCCATTATTTTTGGGGTTGTACTGGGCGGCAAACTGATCGAGCCGCCGCTGTCGGATTTTCTCCTGGCTCTGCCCGGCATGTCTCTGCTTGCCAAGTCACCGGCAGAAGCGGCCATTGTGGTCATCGGCTTCATTTATATTCTGGCGGCGCTCTGTAACCTGCTGATTCCGAATACCCATTTTGTGTATCCGAAACAAGAATCCAATCCTGTGAAGCTGCTCAGTGTCTTTGCCAGCTACGTGAAAATTCTGTGGCAGGACAAGGTCGGCCAGATATCCCTGGCTGTGACCACGCTGTTCTGGGGCGCAGGTGCCACCCTGCAGCTCATTGTGCTGCAATGGGGGCGTGATCATCTGCACTTGAGTATTGCTCAGTCGGCCAACCTCATGGGCGTGGCGGCCATCGGGACTATCATCGGTTCCGTACTTGCCGGTCGCGTGCCACTGACACGTGCGCTGCATGTTCTGCCTATCGGTGTCGTAATGGGCTTTTCCGTGATGCTCATGACCATTGTGAAGGAAACCTGGGCCGTCTATGGCACGCTCATTCTGGTGGGCGGTCTCTCAGGCTTTTTCGTCGTCCCGCTCAATGCCCTGCTTCAGCACCGCGGCCATGTCCTGCTTTCCGCCGGGCATTCCATCGCGGTGCAGAATTTCAACGAGCAGCTCAATATTCTGTTCATGGTGGCCATGTACTGGTTCATGCTTGAGATGGACCTTCACATCAATACCATTATCATCATCTTCGGCGTCATTGTCGCCCTGCTTATGGCATTGGTGATTGTCTGGAGTTATCGTAACCAGCGCAAATATCCCGCGACCTTCGCCGAAATTGGCGAGGAAGGTCATGGTCGGGCTCAAGTCGGGCACTGAGCCTGTATAGACGACAAGTCCTGTCCTTTGTATGGCTCTATTTATCCCTGGGCCGTTGTCTGGGTCAATATTTTTCTTATTCGTTTCAGATCGGCCCACGCCAGGGGTTTGGCGGCCTGATTGGCCATCAGATGGTTTGGATGGAAGGTAACGACGACAGGAACATGCCGGCCCTGAATCGTCAGGTGCAGATCGGGCGACTCACGCAACTCACCTACGGGTTGCGACGAGCCAAGAACAGATTGCGCCGCATTCCCCAGCAATAAGACACACGCAGGTTGTACCATTGCCATTTGCTGCTGCAGATAATCCGCGCAGGCATCAATTTCTTCGGGTTGTGGCGAGCGACCCAGCATGGGCCGGCATTTGACCACATCCGTGATGAACACGGCGTCACGCGCCAGACCAATGGCGCGCAGCATATTGTCCAGCAAGATGCCCGCCTGCCCGCTCAATGGTCTCCCACTGGCATCGTCCTGCGCGCCAGGCACCTGGTCGATGATCATGAGAGCAGCATCTGTCGGGCCCGAACCGGGCACGGGCTGACTAGCCTGTTCGGCAAGCCCGCACTGCACGCATTGCGTAATGGTTTTTGACAGAACAGGCCACTGCGCATCCGCATCCCGTACAGTGACAGAAGCATCGCTGACCTCATCGGCCACCTTGTTCAGCACAATGCCTTCCACCTCGGACACCTGCGTCAGCGGCGGGGGTTCCTGCTGTTGACCGGATTCCGCCGGCCGTGAACGGGAGGCAGCGCCTGCCCGCAAGGCAGACTTGCCGCGCTGATGCTCCATTTGCTGACGAATCCTGGCCAGGGCCTCTTTGGCTCGCGACGGGCTGGCAGGTTGCGGGTCAGCTGGCGCCGCAGACGGCTCCCGGGCCGCACCGATGGCTGCAGGTTCTGCGGCCACGGGGGCAACGCCTGCCGCAGCAGGTCCTGCAGCAGACACCTCTGCGGCCTGCGCGTGGGCGTGTGCCTGATTCTGTGTGCCTGCAGCGTGTCCATGAGCAGGTTCGATAGGCACCGCACTGGCATGCGTGGCAGCCAGCGGGCGCCCCCACAGACGATCAATACCGCTCTCCTGCAGCCAGAGCAGTTGCAGGGGATTGACTGTGACGCCGACCGGATGCACCGGTGGGTGCATCGTTGCGGAGTTCACAGCGGATGTTGGAGAGGAAACGGGGCGGGTGTCCATAGACATCAGGATACCACGGCTTTCTGTAAAACCCAGGCGTCTTCGCTCCCCCCTCGCCCCGCGGGATAGTAGCCTTTACGAACACCAATCTGCTCATAGCCCCAGCGCTGATAGAACGAAACGGCACCCGTATTGGACGGACGAACTTCAAGCACTTGCGTCTGCAGTCCGCAGGCCAGCACCCGCGTTTCTCCCCAGGCCAGCAGGCCTGCTCCCAGGCCGCGCTTCTGCCACTCGGGCAGCACACCAATCAGCAGAAGATGCGATACATCGGGCGCCATCATCTGCAGGGAAAACGCAATAATTTGCTGCTCATGGCAGACAACCCAGGCCTCGTAACCTGCTTTCAGGGCGTCCCGGAAATTACCGACAGTCCAGGGATGCGACTGGACCGCACATTCAATGCGCACCACCGCTTCGATATCTTCTTCACACATGGGACGGATGACACAGTTCGTCTGCAGATGGGTAATGGCGGCATGCCTGGCGGCTCCCTGCTCCGAAGTGGTGGCCAAAGTGGTTGCCGAAGTGTTGGCCGATGTGGGATTCGCCTTCTGCTGACTGGCGTTTTCCGCACTCAACGGCGTTGCGCGAGGATTGCCGCCCTGACCCGCCTCTCTTTCCTGGGTGGTAAAGGCGACCTTGTCTCTGACATAAAGGGGTGCCGCCTGATCTGCGGGAATAAAACGGCCTGACATCCAGGCACGAAGTCCGATCCTGGCCATGAGTCCGGCACGCGGTTCTGCGTCCGGAAACAGGCTGACATCTTGCATAGCCGCGACCTCGGGGAACGCGGATATGCCTGAACCGGCAAGCAATACAGGAGGTAGTGCAAGATCTGTTCGGTTATCAGTCCGGTCGTTGTCGGCCGATTCCATCTCTCCGACAGACGCTGACAACGTTGCCGCCACGCGCTGCCGAATCTGCGCAATCCACGCCGGAATCTGATCTGCGGCCAGCAAACTGGGGGCCTCAGCGGCTTGCAGTTCATCATTTCCGGATTCCTGCCAGGCGGCGACGAAGGCCTCCTGCATGCGCGCATCCAGTACGGAAGCAATCACAGTGCCCGGTGCCACGGGGCGAACCGATTCGGCCACCGCCAGCAATGACGATACGGGGAAAACAGGAATATCCAGGCCCAGCCCAAGACCCTGGGCCATGCCAGCGGCAATTCTGAGGCCTGTAAAACCGCCAGGGCCCTGACCGAAAACCACGCCATGGACGTCCTTTCGCGTCAGGCCAGCCTGCACCAGCAGACTGTCAATCATGGGAAGCAGCTGTTCTGCATGCCCCTGAGTCTGAGCACTGATCTTTTCATCGACGCGCGTGTCACCATCCCGATAGCACAGCAACGCTGCCGAAGAACAATTGGCAGAGCTTTCCAGGGAAATCAGATTGACATTCATGAACTACGCTTTCAGAAAATGGGAAAAGTCGCCGGGGCAGACGGGTGAGGGTTCGTTCAGATGCACCAGCGTAATGCAACGTAACGCCGCCGTCATTATAAAGCAGGAACTGGCTGCATAATGGCACAGTGGCAGGCGTTCTCCAACAGGGTTTTGCGCTAGAATACCTTGTGTAATGCCCTTGGCATCCGTCTGCTTACCCGTCCTGAAGGCTGCTGTTCTGAGCCTGACCGCATTGGTCAAATGTAAATAGAGCCCGATAAATGTTACATATTTATCAGCAAGCCTTAGAAAACATTTTTAGTGTAACTTATCGTGAGATTTCAGCCTTTCTGAAAGGCAGAAACTGTAACATGTAAGCAAACTGCCACAACATAACTCTTGGACGCTCCAACCATCAAAGTATGAATACACCACAAACTGTAACGTCAACTCCTCCTCGCAAAATCCTGGTAGTCGACGACGATCCTCGCCTACGCGATCTGCTGCGCCGCTACCTGACAGAACAGGGATTCAATGTGTTCGTTGCGGAAGACGGTAAAGAAATGACCAAACTCTGGCAGCGCGAGCATTTCGACCTGCTGGTACTTGATCTGATGCTCCCTGGTGAAGATGGGCTGTCCATCTGTAGACGGCTGCGTGGCGCGAACGACAATACGCCAATTATCATGCTGACGGCCAAAGCCGAGGAAATCGACCGTATCCTGGGCCTCGAAATGGGTGCCGATGATTATCTATCCAAGCCATTCAATCCTCGCGAACTACTTGCCAGGGTCAATGCCATTTTGCGTCGCCGCGGCTCCGAAGAGCATCCCGGCGCGCCCAGTCAGGAAAACGAATCCATCGCTTTCGGTCCTTACACCCTCAATCTGTCTACCCGCACCTTGTCGCGCGGCGAAGAAGTGGTCGCCATCACAACCGGCGAGTTTTCCGTTCTGAAAGTCTTTGCTCGCCACCCCAAAGTGCCGCTGTCCAGAGACAAACTGATGGAACTGGCCCGTGGTCGCGAATACGAAGCGTTTGACCGCAGTCTCGACGTGCAGATTTCCCGTCTGCGCAAGCTGATCGAACCCAATCCGGCCAAACCCGTCTTTATCCAGACCGTATGGGGGCTGGGCTACGTTTTCGTTCCCGACGGCGGTAACTGATATACGGCGCCGCGATGGTTGCTGCCAATAAGCAGTTTCCACAGCTGCAGGAATTCGGTTCAAAGATCCGGCTGAGCTTGTTCAGCCGGTCTTTTTTCCTGCTTGCTGCTTTGCTGGCCGTCAGTCTGACGTGCTGGCTGATTGTGTTTTTCAATATGCAGGAAGAGCCGCGCGCCTCACAGATGGCTGAACGCGGCATCACCGCCCTGAAAATCACCCGCAAATCGCTGGCCTATGTGCCTCCCACTGACCGCAATGCCCTGGTGATTGATCTGGCTACCACGGGTGACATTCAGGTCTTCCCCCGTCAGCTCGACGATGTTCTGCAGCCCCTGCCCGATACCGCTTTCTGGCGAATTTTTGCCGACAAAATCCAGCGCTCGGACACGCAGCAGGAGATCGTCATGGCCTCCAGCATGAACGGTGAGCCAGGCATCTGGATCAGCTTCAATGTGGGCGATGAACTGTACTGGCTGCTGCTGAAATCCTCGACAGACAATCTGCCGCAACTGCGCGAATGGATAGGCTGGGGCGTGATCGCCCTGCTGCTGGCATTGATCGGTGCTGCGATCAGCGTGCGTTTTGTTAATACCCCGCTGTCCCGTCTGGCCAAGGCAGCCCAGCAGGTGGCGCGCGGCGAGAATCCGGCTCCGCTACCGGATGATCAGGGACCACTGGAAATCCGCGAACTTAACAGTGCCTTCAATCGCATGGCCCGCGATATCCGCCAGACCGAAGCCGACAGGGAACTGATGCTTGCCGGGATTTCTCACGATCTGCGCACACCGCTGGCACGGATGCGCCTGGAGATCGAACTGAGCAACGTCAGCGACGAGGCCCGCAGCGCTATTGACGAAGACCTGGGTCAGATCGATCACAGTATCGGGCAGCTGATGGAATACGCGAGACCTGCAGGTGTCCTTCCTGAAAAAGCGATCAATGTGTCCGCGATTCTGCATGACCTGACCGACAGGGAAAGAGCCCATACCGAATCGCTGGGTGGCACCTTGCGCACTCTGATTCAGCCGAATCTGTACGCACGCATTGGCGAGCTCAATCTCAAGCGCATTGTCAGCAACCTGATCGAAAACAGCCGTCGCTATGGTCGGTCCCGCTCTGACGGGCAGGCGCATATCATCGTGCGCGCGCGCGAGAAAGGCGGCGTGGTCGAAATTGAGGTCTGCGATAATGGTCAGGGGATCAATGCCAAGGACACCGAAAGGCTGCTGCGTCCCTTCTCCCGCGGCGAGGCAGCGCGTACCGGTGTATCCGGTGCCGGTCTGGGACTTTCCATTGTTGAACGCCTGCTGCAGCACGTGGGCGGCACCCTGAAACTGTTGCCAAATCAGCCCACAGGACTTGTCGGGCACATAGAAATCCCTAAAGCACGAGATAGAAATTATCAATTAGACAGCCAACCTTGATAGTGTAGAATATCAGTACCTGCTTTGTTGAGACGGGTGCTGGTTTTGCATTTCAGGACCGCCCTTGTCTCACTTCTGCCCCGTCAGGGGCGGTCTATGGCAAGCCCGGTGCACCGGGTCGATTGGTCAATCTCTTATATAGGAAAAGTTATGAAAACAGTTGGCGAAAAGCTCGAATCGTTCAAAGTTGTGGGTGTGAAACCTGGCTTCAACAATCATGAAGAAAATGGCGTCTCTGCTTTCGAAGACATCACAGAATCTTCCTTCCCAGGCAAATGGAAAGTGATCTACTTCTATCCAAAAGATTTCACATTCGTATGCCCTACCGAGATTGTTGGCTTTAACAACCTGGCCCAGGATTTTGAAGACCGTGACGCTGTCCTGATGGGTGGCTCTGTTGACAACGAATTCTGCAAACTGGCTTGGCGCCGTGAGCACCCTGATCTGAACAAACTGGGTCACTATTCTTTTGCTGATTCCACCGGTTCTCTGATCGATCAGCTGGGTGTGCGTGAGCGCAATGAAGGCGTTGCCCTGCGTGCCACTTTCATCGTCGATCCAGACAATGTCATCCAGCACGTTTCAGTGAACAACCTGAACGTCGGACGTAATCCTGAAGAAGTCCTGCGTATTCTGGACGGTCTGCAGACAGACGAACTGTGCCCTTGCAACCGCGCTGCCGGCGGCGACACACTGTAAGTTCTGCTAACCCGGTTCGCCGGGTTTTTTCTCCCCTCTTCAATAGGAAAAAGCGATGGAATTTCTCACAGCGATTAAGAATGAAGTGCCCGACTGGGCAAAGGACATTCGTCTGAATCTGGATGGCACCATTGCCCGCTCCTCGCTCAAACCAGCCGATGCTGTCGGCGCAGCACTGGCTGCCGCTTATGCTGCCAAAAACAGCTTCCTGATTGAGCAGTTCAAGTCCGGGCTGTCCGAGGAAGATGCCAACGGCGCACTGACAGCAGCCGCGCTCATGGGCATGAACAACGTATGGTATCCGTACGTGGAAATGACGGGCGATGCTCAGCTCAAGTCACTGCCTCCCATGCTGCGGATGAATGCCTATGCGTCGCATGGCGGTATCGAGCAGGATCGTTTTGAACTGTTCGCCCTGGCCGCATCCATTGTTGGTAAATGCCATTTCTGCGTGAAGTCGCATTTTGACAATCTCAAAAAAGCAGGCTTTACCGTCGAGCAACTGCGTGACGCAGGTCGGATTGCATCTGTCGTGAATGCGGCAGCGCTGGCCCTGACTGCAGCAGGTAAATAAGTCTCGCTGATACAAGCACGAGGGCGGACCTGAAACCAGGCCGCCTCCAGTCCCAGCCGCGACAATGGTCGCGGTTTTTTTATGCCCTGAGCTTTTGGCCTTATTGTTTGGCCAGCAGCGCCACAGCGGTGGCGGCGATGCCTTCCTTGCGACCCAGATAGCCAAGGTGTTCGTTCGTCTTGCCTTTGACATTCACACAATCGTTATCGATCTCAAGATCGGCCGCAATATTGCTCACCATGGCGGCAGCATAAGGCATAATTTTCGGCGCCTGTGCGTGAATGGTGGCATCGATATTGACCACGGACCAGCCCGCTGCGCGAACCCGGCGATAAGCTTCACGCAATAGCACACGACTGTCGGCTCCCTTAAAAGTCGGATCGGTATCCGGAAACAGCCGGCCGATGTCTCCCAGCCCCGCAGCACCCAGCACGGCATCCGTGATCGCGTGCAACAGCGCATCGGCGTCTGAATGTCCGAGCAGTCCATGGGTATGCGGGATGGTCACGCCACCCAGAATCAGTGGCCTGCCCTCCTGCAGCGCATGGACATCAAAACCCTGTCCGACCCGCAAGCCGATAGTCATCTCTGTATTCTCCTGAAAATCATAGCCATTTTTCCACCATGGCAAAATCTGCCGGCCAGGTCACTTTCATATTGTGTGCCGTGCCTGGTATCAGCAGTGGTCGGCAGCCGGCAGCTTCCATCGCCGATGCTTCATCGGTAATATCCAACCCCTCACGCAACGCTGCGGTCAGTGCCTGCAGCAGAGCCTTTGCCGGAAACAGTTGCGGCGTCTGAGCCAGCCAGAGTCCTTCACGGCTCACGGTCTGCCCGACACAGACCTGCTGTTGATCATCGACCTGAGCACGTTTGACCGTATCCGGTACTGGCATCGCCAACAGGCCGCCTTTATTCTGTTGCAGACAGGCATCGATCAGTGCTGTGAGCGATTCAGGCTGCAGACCCGGCCGCGCTGCATCATGCACCAGCGCCCAGCCCTGATCACCATGATGGTCCAGCGCTGCTTCAAGGGTGGCACTCACCGTCAGGGCCCTTGTTGCGCCAGCAGTGCGGTGAATATGTACGTTGTCGCCGAACTCGAGCGTTCCGATCCAGGTATCCTCTGCCGTTACACCGATATGGACGGCCGCCACACGCGAATCTCGTTGCAGGGCCTGGACGGCCAGCTGCAGCATGGGGATGCCATTGATAGGGCAATATTGCTTGGGGATCTGGCGGTCGCCAGTGAGCGCGCGCGCCCCGACGCCACCCGCGGGAATAATCGCAAAAATAGGATCTGACATAAAAAAGCGGCCGGTAAAACCGGCAAACGACTCGCAATCATCATATTGAACAGAGCAGATCATATCACGGCTGTCTGTGACAAAACGGCAGCTGGCGGCCATGCCTCTGCTGACGCGCCAGACGGCTACCCAGCGAAGGCCGAACCACTTTACCGGCGAGCGAAGCGCCGGCTGCGCCGATGTGTCCCTTGAGTCGGCAGGCAGACCGTATCTGATAAAATGAACAGATTCGATCCTCTGCTTCTGCCCCCGTGTCAAACTCCACTCTCTCCACGCTTCAAAACGCGCTCAAACCCGGCCAACGCTACAGCTATCCGCGCCCGCCGGGCTCGGCAGATGCCTGGTTGTCCGCCGCGCTGGCCCGGTCCGCCGGCCGGCCCCTTGTGCTGCTTTGCGCGGATCCCCTGCAGGCACAGCGCCTGCATGATGAGGTGGTGCTGTTTGATCCGACACTGCGTGTGCGCCAGTTTCCGGACTGGGAGACCCTGCCCTACGACGGTTTCTCCCCGCACCAGGACCTGATCTCGGAAAGGCTCAAAACCCTCTCGGCGCTGATGCTGGGCAAAGTCGATGTGCTCACTGTGCCCGTCACCACGGCGCTGTATCGTCTCGCTCCCACATCGTTTCTGGCCGCCTATTCCTTTGCCTTCAAAAAAGGCGACAAACTGGATGAAAGTGCCTTGCGTGATCAGCTCACCCTGGCCAACTATGCACACGTCTCCCAGGTTGCAGCACCGGGTGAGTTTTGCATACGCGGCGGATTGATTGATCTGTTCCCCATGGGTTCTGTCCTGCCCTATCGAATTGATCTTTTCGACGATGAAATCGAATCCATTCGCAGCTTCGACCTGGATACGCAGCGCAGCCTGTATCCGGTCAATGAAGTCGAGCTGTTGCCCGGACGGGAATTTCCCATGGACGAGGAGGCGCGCAATCACTTTCGTTCGCGCTTTCGCGAACTGTTTGAAGGCGATCCGTCACGCGCCCTGCCCTACAAGGATGTCGGAAACGGTATTGCCTTTGCCGGTATCGAATATTATCTGCCTCTCTTCTTTGATGAAACGGCGACGCTCTTTGACTATCTGCGACCCGAAACAATCACCATCACGCTGGGTAATATCGAAGAAGCCATTCAGCGCTTCTTCGAAGACACGCGCAGCCGCTATCGGTTTCTGAAAAATGACCGCGAGCGTCCTGTGCTGGATCCCGAACATCTGTTTTTGTCGGATGAGCAGTTTTTTGTCCATCTGAAAGCGTTTGCCCGTTTGCACCTGGACGAAAAAGCGCAAAACACCGAATTTTCACCCGCACCCGACATCGCCGTGCTCCGGCGCAATGACGATCCTTTCCAGCGCCTTCGCAACTGGCTGGATAAAGGAGAACAGCGCCTGCTGTTATGTGCAGACTCTGCCGGCCGCCGCGAAACCCTGTTGCAGCTGTTGCGCGAGCAGTCTCTGGAACCCAGTGCCGCGTTTGACAATATCCAGGATTTCATCGCCTCGGATATTGACTGTGGCATTGCCATCGCGCCGGTTCACACGGGTTTCATCATCCGCGACCGTGGACTGTGTCTGGTAACGGAAAATGATCTGTATCCGGGATCGGCCTCCATTGCCCAGCGGCGGCGTAAAAAGCAGGAGCACGCCAGCAATGTCGATGCCATGGTGCGCGATCTGTCAGAACTGCGTGAAGGCGACCCGGTGGTCCACATGCAGTATGGCATTGGTCGTTATCATGGTCTGGTCACCATGGACCTGGGCGAAGGCGACATCGAACTATTACATCTGCAATATTCAGGCAACAGCACGCTGTATGTGCCGGTATCGCAGCTGCACGTCATATCCCGATATAGTGGCACCGATCCCGAACAGGCGCCACTGCACCAGCTTGGCTCGGGTCAATGGGATCGGGCACGCAAGCGCGCTGCCAAACAGATACGCGATGCGGCCGCTGAACTGCTGGCGCTTTATGCGCTGCGCGCCGCGCGCGATGGATTTTCTTTCAAGCTGCCCTTCTCTGATTACCAGACGTTTGTGGAAGGCTTTGGTTTTGAAGAAACCGCCGACCAGCAGGCAGCCATCGACGCCGTCATTGGCGATATGACATCCGGCAAACCCATGGACCGGCTCGTCTGTGGCGACGTGGGCTTCGGCAAGACAGAGGTGGCGCTGCGCGCTGCCTTTCTGTGCGTGGCCAATGGCAAACAGGTTGCGCTGCTCTGTCCAACGACGCTGTTGGCAGAACAGCATGCACAGACGTTTGCCGACCGCTTTGCCGACTGGCCCGTACGCGTGGCCGAACTCTCACGGTTTCGCAGTACCAAGGAAGTCAAGGCTGCATTGCAAGGCCTGGAAGACGGCACAGTGGACATTGTGATTGGCACGCACAAGCTGCTGGGCAGGGAAGTCAAATTCAAACGACTGGGTCTGGTTATTATCGACGAAGAACACCGCTTTGGCGTACGTCAGAAAGAAGCGCTCAAAGCCCTGCGCTCCGAAGTCGACATTCTGACGCTGACAGCCACACCCATCCCGCGTACCCTGGGTATGTCCCTGGAAGGCATTCGCGACTTCTCTGTGATTGCCACGGCCCCTCAAAAGCGTCTGGCCATCAAAACCTTTGTGAGGCGTGAGGACGGCAGTACCATCCGGGAAGCCGCATTGCGCGAACTCAAGCGCGGCGGCCAGGTTTATTTCCTGCATAATGAAGTGGATACCATCCAGAATCGCCGTGCGCGTCTTGAAGAACTTCTGCCTGAAGCGCGGATTGCCGTAGCGCATGGCCAGATGCCGGAACGCGAGCTGGAAGAGATCATGAAAGGCTTCTATCAGCAGCGCTTCAACATTCTTCTGTGTACGACCATCATCGAAACGGGGATTGACGTACCCAGTGCCAACACGATTATTATCCACCGTGCAGACCGCCTGGGGCTGGCGCAATTGCATCAGCTGCGGGGCCGGGTTGGACGCTCGCACCACCAGGCTTATGCGTATCTGCTCACACCCGGTGAAGATGCCATCACCAGCAATGCACGCAAGCGGCTTGAAGCCATCCAGTCCATGGAAGAACTGGGATCCGGTTTCTTTCTGGCCATGCATGATCTGGAAATACGCGGCACGGGAGAAGTCCTGGGTGAATCGCAGTCGGGCAATATCAATGAAATCGGTTTCACCATGTACAGCGATCTGCTCAATGAAGCAGTCCGCGCTTTGAAAGCCGGTGAAGAACCCGATCTGGAAACGCCATTCAACGCTGTCTGTGAGGTCAAGCTTCACACCTCTGCCCTGCTTCCGGCCGATTACTGTACCGATATCCATGCGCGCCTCTCGCTGTACAAGCAGCTGGCGCACGCCAAAACCGAAGATGATCTGCTGGCCATACAGGAAGCGCTGACCGACCGTTTCGGCAAAATGCCCGAACCCGCGCGCATGCTCATGGCCACTCACCGCTTGCGGATTCTTGCCGAAGCGCTGGGCATCATCAAGGTTGATATCAGTGATGAACAGGCGCTGCTGGTGTTCGGCCCCAAAACCAATGCCGATCCATTGAAGATGATCGAACTGGTGCAGAAGCAGAAACATATCCGCTTCTCGGGCGCTGACAAGCTGCGCATTGAACTGAACAATATGCCCGATATCAACCGACGCATTGATGCCATTCGCGTGCTGCTCAAAACCCTGGCGGCCAAATAAAACACACACACTTCTGACCATTCGAATTCCCGGACACTACTCATCATGTATCTCGTACTCCAAGCCCCCGGCATCCGCCATGATCTGGTCGAACAGGCTGCCGCTCTGGCCAGCGCCAACCGAATCACTCCACTTAACGCCTGCGCCCTGCGGCTGGAGGAGATCGACGAAACTGCCCTGCCCGAACTGCAGAGCTGGGCCGCCGCCAAACGCGTGGACATCGCCGCATTGGACACCATCAAACCGCTGAGTGACATGAAGATTCTTGCCATGGACATGGATTCGACGCTGATCAACATTGAATGCATCGATGAAATTGCCGATGCCGTTGGCAAAAAAGCAGAGGTGTCTGCCATTACCGAGGCTGCCATGCGTGGCGAAATCAAGGATTTCAGCGAAAGCCTGAGGCGCCGGGTTGCCCTGCTCAAAGGCGTAGACGAAGCCGATCTGCTGCGCGTCTACGAAGAGCGTTTGCAACTGAATACCGGTGCAGAAAAGCTGATTCGAAGCGTGAAGGCTGCGGGTCTGCACGTCATGGTGGTATCTGGCGGCTTCACCTTCTTTACCGAAAGACTGCGAGAACGGCTGGGTCTGGACAGCACGCACGCCAACGTACTGGAAGTCCGTGACGGCAAACTCACCGGCGACGTGGTCGGTGACATTGTTGATGGAGATCGCAAAGCCAGCGCCCTGAAGGCACTTGCACAGGAACTGAACGCCACGCCCGATCAATGTATTGCCATGGGTGATGGTTCCAATGACCTGAAGTTACTGTCCAACGCAGGATACTCGGTGGCATACCGGGCCAAGCCCATCCTGCAGGAAGCAGCGGCCTTTCGCATCAACTACTCGGGCCTGGACGCCGTGCTGAACTGGTTTGACAGCAAGGAGGCAATTCAGGCCGCAACAGCGGGACGCTGATCTGCGAGCCCTGTCGCTCTGTCTTAAGTGACGCTGTATTTGGAGCCTCCGCCTTTGAAGTTCTGCTGTTGAAGTTCTGCTGTTGAAGTTCTGTCGTTGAAGTTCTCACTTTTGGAGACGCTGCCGTGAAAGTCAAACGAATTGTTGCCAATATCGCCTGTCGTGACACCAGCGCCGCGCATGCCTTCTATCACGGCGTTCTTGGTCTGGATCCAATCATGGACCATGGCTGGATTGTGACTTTCGGCACTGATGAGCGCATGCTCACGCAGTTAAGTGTGGCAACAGAAGGCGGTTCAGGCACGCCAGTACCCGACCTGTCCATTGAGGTCGACGATCTGGACGAGGCCCTGCAACGCTGTCAGACTGCTGGAATTTCGCCCGAATATGGGCCGGTTTCCGAACCCTGGGGCGTCAGACGTTTTTTTGTGCGCGATCCATTCGGAAGATTGCTTAACATTCTGGTCCACGAATAGTTTGTGATTCAATAAAAAATCCCGGCTCAGGTGGCGCCTGACCGGGATTTTCGGTAAATGGGATGACTCAGTCCGGATATCAGATTGGCGGCCGACTCTCAGGTTGGTAAATCTGTCCGGTTATCAGCCTGACGATTCAGACCGACTTCGCTCGCCGCACCGGATGCTTCATTAAATGACGCCAGACAAAGCCGGGGTATGCAAGTACAACATACAGACAGGCTGCCACCGTGTAGAACTCCCAGGTTTTCACTGAGGGATTCGCGTAATTGGCCTCGATTGCAAAACCGATAGCACCAACGATAAAGTATCCTGCCAGCACTTCCAGAAGCCGTGTACTGACATGTTTGACTGGAACGCTCGGCGTGACAATCGCACCTGGAATGTACAGAACAAAGGCCAGCACTACCACCCCGGCGATCATATAGGCCAGATTCCCCGCCTGTGTTGCCAGAAGCCAGCATCCTGCGGCAATCACCGCGTAGGATACCAGCGCACGCAAGGGATAAAACCAGAATGGTTTTTCCGGCTCACCCGTTTGCGACCACATTGTGAACACGAATGACCGTTCCGTCAGAAACGGCGCCATCGCAAAGGCAAAGGCCACAACAATCAGAATCCAGATCGACTCGGCAGGATACATATCGGCTCAGTGTCAGAACTTCAAAGAAGATTCGATGACCTGCATGCACAGAGCCATCAGGCCGCCAGGCAGAATACCAAGCAGAATGATCAGTACGCCATTGACCGACATCACGCCACTGCGGAACGACCAGGAAGTATCCGGTGCAGGCACGTCCTGTTGCGGCTCATCAAAGTAAACGACTTTGACCACACGCAGGTAGTAGAAGGCACCGATCAGTGAGCAAACCACGGCGTAAACGGCCAGCCAGACATGGCCCGCAGCCACAACCGACTGCAGCACTGCCAGCTTCGCCTGAAAGCCGACCAGAGGAGGAATGCCTGCCAGCGAGAACATCAGCAGCAACATGCCAAACGCCATGACCGGACTACGCTGGTTGAGCCCTTTCAGATCATCAATCTCTTCGCATTCGAAACCCTGGCGACTCATCAGCAGCACCAGACCGAAGCTGACCAATGTACTCAGCACGTAGGTCACGATATAAAAAAGCGAAGACGCGTAAGCACCGCTCATGACCGTGCCATTTGCAGCGACGCCTGACAGCAGTCCCAGCAGCACGAAGCCCACATGCGAAATGGTGGAATACGCCAGCATACGCTTGAAGTTGGACTGCATGATCGCCGTCAGATTACCGATAGCCAGTGACAATACGGCAAGAATGATCAACATGGGCTGCCAGCTCAGGGCGACGCCATTCAGACCTTCAATCAACAGACGCAGCGCGATGGCCAGCGCCGCCAGCTTGGGTGCAGCACCCAGCGTCAGGGTAATCGCAGTGGGTGCGCCCTGATAGACGTCCGGAATCCACATATGAAATGGCACGGCACCCAGTTTGAATGCCAGACCAGCCACAATAAACACCGTTCCCAGCACCAGGGTCATCTCGCCCGCCTGACCGGCACGGATTACCTGAGCAACACCCGCCAGATCAACGTGCCCGGTTGCACCATAAACCATGGAAATACCATAAAGCATGAAACCGGAGGCCAGCGCACCCAGCACGAAGTACTTCATGGCAGATTCGGTTGCAACCAGGGAATCACGACGCAGCGCTACCAGTGTGTACAAGGCAAGCGACATCAGTTCCAGGCCCAGATATATCGTGAGCATGCTGCTGGCAGAAATCATCACCATCTGGCCCAGTAAGGCGCACAAGGTCAGCGGATAGATCTCACCGGAGCGGGACATATCACGTTCCACCACATACTGACGGCTGTAGATCAGCGTGGCCAGTACGGCAAGATAGGAACAGATTTTCAGAAAGTGCGCCATGGGATCAGCAACATACATCCCGTAGAACGTTGTACCGACCACCCCACTTTGCCATTGCATCAGTGACACGACGGTCAGAATGACCAGCGCGCACAGAGAAAACACATAGGTGGTCTTACGGGACACTTCCTGACTGAATGCATCGTAAACCAGGATGCCCATGGCCATGACCAGCAGAACAATCTCAGGTGCGGCAAGTGCAAAATTAAATTGATTTTCCATGATGATTCAGTCTTACAGTTTAGAGATGGCCACGTGATCCAGCAGATGCTGAACAGACACATGCATAACGTCGGTAAAGAGCTTGGGATAGATACCCATGACCAGAACGAAAATCGCCAGGATTGCCAGCAATGCGTACTCGCGGCAGCTGACGTCTTTCATCTGTTTTACTGCCTCATTGGTGATTTCGCCATACGCTACGCGCTTGACCATCCACAAGGAATAGGAAGCACCCAGAATCAGCGCCGTTGCTGTCAGCAGACCAATCCAGAAGTTGTGCTCTACCGCACCCAGAATCACATAGAACTCACCCACGAATCCGCTGGTCGCAGGCAGGCCACTGTTGGCCATGGAAAAGAGCACGAAGAACGTGACAAACTTCGGCATGGTATTGATCACGCCGCCGTAATCGGCAATCCGACGAGTGTGCAGGCGGTCATACAGCACGCCGATACACATGAACATCGCACCAGAAACAAAACCGTGAGAAATCATCTGGATAATCGCCCCTTCCATGCCGGCAGTATTGAACAGGAAGAAGCCCAGGGTCACGAAACCCATGTGCGCCACTGACGAGTACGCCACCAGTTTTTTCATATCGTCCTGAACGATCGCAACCAGACCAATGTAGATCACGGCAATCAGGGACAGGGCAATCATCAGACCCGCCATGCTATGTGAAGCGTCTGGCGCAATCGGCAGTGAAAACCGAAGGAAACCGTAAGCACCCAGTTTCAGCATGATGGCTGCCAGCACAATCGAACCGCCGGTAGGCGCTTCCACGTGCGCATCAGGCAACCACGTATGAACAGGCCACATGGGCACTTTCACCGCAAACGCAGCAAGCAGCGCAAAGAAGATCAGCATCTGGGGCGTATAACCCAGTTTCGCCTGTTGCCACGCCAGGATGTCGAACGAACCGGTCTGCGAGTACAGATAGATGAATGCAACCAGTGTCAGCAGAGAACCAAGAAGCGTATACAGGAAGAACTTGAACGCGGCATAAACGCGGTTGGGTCCGCCCCATACCCCGATGATGATGTACATCGGAATCAGCGTGGCTTCAAAGAATATGTAGAACAGCAGACCATCAAGGGCAGCGAACACACCAACCATCAGGCCGGACAGGATCAGAAATGCCGCCATGTACTGTGCGACACGCTTGGTAATCACTTCCCAGCCGGCAATGACCACGATAACCGTAATAAATGCGGTCAGCAGGACGAGCCACATGGAAATGCCATCGACACCCAGATGGTAGTTGGCAGAAAAAGCAGAAATCCAGGGTGTGTTTTCGACAAACTGCATCTGCGCTGTCGAACCGTCAAAGCCGAAATAAATGGGCAGCGTGACCAGAAAACCGATCACAGAACCAAACAATGCCAGCTTGCGCGTAAAGTCCGCGCGCTCGTCGCTGCCCATGATCAGAACCAGAATACCGGCAACGATAGGCACAAAGATTGCCAGGGACAGCCAGGGTAAGGTAGAAGTCATTTCGCCCATCTTAAAGTACCAGCACAAATATTGAAATGAAGGCAATTACGCCGACGATCATGGCGAACGCATAATGGTAGATGTAGCCGGACTGCAGATGACGGCTGACAGCGGCAAGCAGCGCCACCAGACGTGTACTGCCTGAAACCAGCCCACCATCGATCACGCCCTTGTCACCGACATTCCAGAACACGGAACCCAGCGCACGAGCGCCGCGGGCAAATATATTCTCATTAACCCAGTCAACATAGTATTTGTTCTCGAGAACCCGATTGACGCCGGAGAGCGAACGATAGACTTTCGCGGGCAGCGCAGGATTGATGAGATAGCAATACCAAGCCACAACCAGACCGGCAATCATCAGCCAGAATGGCAGCGTCGTGAAGGCATGCAGGCCATAGGCAACCCAGCCATGGAATTCGTGAGCCAGCTCTTCCATGGCAGGGTGATGTTCGGAAACGGTAATCACACCTTTGAAGAAATCGCCGAACAGCAAAGGCGCAATGGCCCAGGCACCCACGACAACAGATGGAATCGCCAGCAGAACCAGCGGCAATGTGACCACCCAGGGAGACTCATGTGGCGTACCGCCATGATGATGATCATCGTGGCCATGGCTGTCATCATGCGCGTGTGCGTCATGTGAGTGAGCATCGTGCGCGTCATGTGTCTCATGTGAGGCCTCATGGCCGTGCTGGGCATGACCATCAGTCTCAAACCGTGGTTTTCCGTGGAAGACCAGGAAGTAGACGCGGAAGGAATACAGGGATGTCACGAAAACACCAATCAATGTTGCCCAATAGGCAAATCCGCTACCCCATACCGTTGCCGCACCAGCCGCTTCAATAATATGTTCCTTGGAATAGAAACCGGCAAAGAATGGTGTGCCCACCAGTGACAGCGTACCGATAAGGAACGTAATCCAGGTAATAGGCATATATTTTCGCAGCCCACCCATATTGCGGATGTCCTGATCATGATGCATACCGATAATGACCGAACCCGCGCCCAGGAACAACAGGGCTTTGAAAAATGCGTGCGTCATCAGATGGAAGATGGCTATCGGATAGGCCGAGGCACCCAGCGCAACAGTCATATAGCCCAGCTGCGACAGCGTGGAGTACGCAACCACACGTTTGATATCGTTCTGGATGATACCCAGGATACCCAGGAACAGCGCACCGATACTACCAATCACAATCACAAAGGAAAGCGCGGTGGGAGACAGCTCAAACAGTGGTGAAAAGCGTGCCACCATGAAAATACCGGCGGTCACCATGGTTGCCGCGTGAATCAGCGCGGAAATCGGTGTCGGACCTTCCATGGAGTCTGGCAGCCACGCATGCAGCGGAACCTGTGCAGATTTACCCATGGCGCCAATAAACAGGCAGATACATGCCACCGTGATCAGATGCCAGTCGGTACCAGGAAATGGTGTTGCGGCCAGCTTGTCAGCCTGAGAGAAGACATCGCTGTAATTGAGTGAGCCGGTGTAGGCAAACAACAGACCAATACCCAGCACAAAGCCAAAGTCCCCTACCCGGTTGATCAGGAACGCCTTCATATTGGCGAAGATCGCCGTCGGACGGGTGTACCAGAAACCAATCAGCAGATACGAGACCAGACCCACTGCTTCCCAGCCAAAGAACAGCTGCAGCATGTTATTGGCCATGACCAGCATCAGCATGGAGAAGGTAAACAGTGAAATGTAGGCGAAAAAGCGCTGATAGCCCGGATCATCGGACATATAGCCAATGGTGTAGATATGCACCATGAGTGACACGGAGGTCACGACCACCATCATCAGGGCCGTCAGGGCATCCACCAGGAATCCCACCTCTGCCACTCGCGTACCAATCAGACTCCAGGTATAAACCGTATCGTTATAGTGAGCGCCGTTGGCCGCCACCTGAAACAGCACATACGCTGAGCCGATAAAAGAGACCGCCACCAGGGCGATGGTAATCATATGGGACGCCCGGCGGCTGACGGCGCGGCCGACAAAACCTGTCCCGAAAAGCCCGGTAACGATGGCGCCCAGCAAGGGAGCCAGTGCAATCACCAGAAGCAGCGAAGCTGATAAGGAGTTGTTCATACCTGATCCTTACCCTTTCAAACGACCGATGTCGTCCACATTGATTGAATTGATTTTACGGAACAGCATCACGAGAATCGCCAGACCGATGGCCGCTTCAGCAGCCGCCACCGTAAGGATGAAAAAGACGAAAACCTGTCCGGCTGTATCAGGCATGCCATTGGCACCCGGCATCCAGCTGGAGAACGCCACGAAGTTGATATTGACCGCCAGCAGCATGAGCTCGATGGACATCAGCAGGCTGATCAGATTGCGTCGGTTCAGAAAAATACCGAAAACGCCCATGGCGAACATGATCGCGCCAAGAATCAGATAATGAGCAAGTGATATGGTCATTTGCTTTCCCCTACTGGTGTGCCATCTTGCAGATCCGTCGTCGGCACCTCGCGCTGAGACGGAATATTGACCATCTTCAGACGGTCAGATGCTTTAACGTGCAGTTGTTGATCCGAAGTGACGTACTTGCTGTTACGACGTCCGCGCAATGTCAGTGCAATGGCGGCAATCATGCCCACCAGCAGCGTGACCGCACCGACCTGGATCGCAAAGGAATACTGGGAATACAGTGCAATACCGAGTTCACGGGTATTGTTGTATTCAGCAGGAAGTGCAATGGACGGGCCGGAACCCAGATACATATTGCCAAGCACAAACGCAATTTCCAGAACCATCACACCACCAACAATCAGACCCAGCGGCAGATACGTCTTGAATCCGGAGCGCAGATTCGATGGTGAGATATCGATCATCATCACAACAAACAGGAACAGCACCATCACGGCGCCCACATAAACCAGAACCAGCAGCAGAGCCAGGAACTCCGCACCCAGAAGCATCCACAACATGGAGGCCGTAAAGAAGGTCAGAATCAGGTGAAGGACCGCCGTGACCGGACTGGCTGCCGTAATGACGCGCGCCCCTGCAATAATCAGGATCACCGCCAGAATATAAAAGAGAACAGTTGTAAACATGGTTATCTTCCTGCCTGCCTTATCGGTACCGGGCATCGGCTTCGCGACGCGCAGCGATCTCGGGTTCGTACTTGTCACCTACGGCAAGCAGCATATCCTTGGTAAAGTAAAGATCGCCCCGTTTCTCGCCGTGATATTCGTGAATATGCGTCTCGACGATGGAATCCACCGGGCAGCTTTCTTCGCAGAAACCGCAAAAAATGCATTTGGTCAGATCGATGTCGTAGCGCGTGGTACGGCGGGTGCCGTCATCACGCTGATCAGATTCGATCGTAATTGCCATTGCCGGGCATACCGCTTCGCACAATTTACAGGCGATGCAGCGCTCCTCTCCATTGGGATAGCGGCGCAGTGCGTGCAGACCGCGGAAACGTGGAGACGCCGGTGTTTTCTCATAGGGGTACTGCAGCGTAATTTTGCGCTTGAAGAAGTACTTGCCCGTCAGACTCATGCCTTTCAGCAATTCAGTCAGTAACAGGCTGCCAAAAAAATCTTTAATTGCACTCATATCTCTGCCAGCCTATTTCCAGATATTAAACGGTGTCTGCATCCAGATCGCGACAACCAGTAGCCAGATCCCGGTAAGGGGAATAAAAATTTTCCAGCCCAGGCGCATGATCTGGTCATAGCGGTAACGCGGAAATGACGCGCGGAACCAGATAAACAGGGACACCACAAAGAATGCTTTCAGACCCAGCCACAACCATCCAGGCACCCAGGTAAATGGGGCAAAGTTCAGCGGTGCAGACCAGCCTCCCAGGAACATCACGGAAGCGATGGCAGACAGCAGAATCATATTGGCGTATTCGGCCAGGAAGAAAAGCGCAAAGCCCATGCCTGAATACTCAACCATGTGACCGGCCACAATCTCGGACTCCCCTTCCACCACGTCAAAGGGGTGACGGTTTGTCTCTGCCACAGCGGAGATCACGTAAATCACGAAAAGCGGCAGCAGAGGCAGCCAGTTCCATGACATGAAGTTGATACCGTGAGACGCAAACCAGCCATTGAGCTGACCTTGCACGATTCCGTTCATATTCAGCGTACCGGAAACAAGCAGTACAGTCACCAGAACAAAACCCATGGCCAGTTCGTAGGAAACCATTTGTGCCGAAGCCCGCATGGCGCCCAGGAAAGCATATTTGGAGTTTGATGCCCAACCCGCAATGATCACACCGTAAACACCGATGGATGTAATGGCCATCACGTACAGCAGACCTGCGTTGATGTTGGACAGAACCGCTTCAGGACCGAAAGGCACGACCGCCCAGGCAGCCAGCGCAGGAATCAGAGTCAGCACAGGCGCAATAAAGTACAGGACTTTGTTCGCTTCTGCCGGTACGATCACTTCTTTGGTAAGCAGCTTAAGCACGTCGGCAAACGGCTGGAGCAAGCCCCAGGGACCCACGCGGTTCGGGCCGCGACGCACGTGCATATAACCAATCATGCGGCGCTCCCACAAGGTCAGGAAAGCCACGCAAATAATAATAGGCAGTGCAATCACGACAATCATCAGCACTGTCCACAGCACAAGCCATGCTACCGGACCAAGCAGATCTGTTCCCCAGACATTGACTGCCTTGACGCCATCGGTAAACCAGGACCAGATATCCATCAAAGTTTCTCCACGATTACATTACCGAAAGCACTGCCAATCGCGGCAGTTTGTACAAAGCCCTGAGCGATGCGAACTGTATTGTCGGCCAGGCGATCATCTTCCCGAGCCTCAAGACGGATTTCGTTGCCATTGCTGCCGCGAACGCTGACTTCATCACCTGCCTTCAGGCCAAGGCGAGCCAGCGTTGCCGCATTCAGGCGGGCAACCGGCGCAGCACTGGCTGGCGCACGTTGCAACGCGTCCGCACGACGCACGATGGCATCGGTACGGTAAATAGGCAGATCAGACACGAGCTGCAGGGCACCTTCCGGCGCAGTCGCAGCTGCCGTTCCCTGAGTGGCATTGGCAACAGCGGTGACGCGATTGGACAGGCGTGATGCAAATCCATTCAACAGCACGCTATCACGGACGGACTCGGACGTTTCATCTTCGAAATCGGCCAGTTTGAGAATATTGCCCAGCACACGAAGCACCTTCCAGGCAGGACGACTATGGCCCAGACCGGCAACCACACCGCGGAAGCTTTGTGCACGCCCTTCGGCGTTCACAAACGTACCTGATGTTTCAGTAAATGGTGCTACTGGCAGCATGATGCGTGCCCAGTTTTCTGCTGCTGATTTGTAGGAGGTGAGCGCGATGGAGAAGGCGCCGGCCAGCATTTTCTCTGCCTTGTCGCCGTCATCCATATCCAGCGAAGGTTCTGCATGCAGTACCAGATACGCTTTCAACGGATTTTCCATCATTTTGACCACGTTCATACCGTCTTCGGTTGCCACGGCGCCGGCCAGATAGCCGCCAACCGTATTGGCGCCTGCAGTCAGGAAACCAAGGGTACCCTTGGCCTGGTCTGCGATGGCCTGTGCCTGAACGGCCAGCTGAGAAGCCTGTGGAGAGGCAACAGCCATATTTCCAAGAAATACAGCGGCTTTCTCGCCGGAACCCAGAATTGCCGCAATGGCTTCGGGTGTGATTTTCTGGCTTGCAGAAGCAGAAGCACCTTGTGTAGCTTGTGGCTGCTGCTCGCCCTGCCCGTTCTGCTGCATGGCCTTGGCCACACTGGTCAGCGTATCGAGCAACTGGTCAGGCGCAACGGTCAGACGTTTGGCGCTTGGAATCAGCGGATCGTCACCGGTAGTGTCGATGATGACAATTTGTGTGCCACGCTTGGCAGCCTGGCGAAGACGCTGCGCAAACAGAGGATGGTCCTTGCGAAGCACTGATCCGACCACCAGTACACGATCCAGCGTGCCCAGTTCTGCAATAGGCATGCCCAGCCATGGGAAGCCTTCCAGTGATTTCTCGAAGGCCGCATCGGTCTGACGCAGACGGAAATCGATATGCTGCGAACCCAGTCCGCGCGTCAGGCGCGCCAGCAGAGCCAGCTCTTCAACCGTAGAATATTCGGTCGCCAGCGCACCGATCTGACCATCGCCATGCGTCTGGTTGATGCGTTCCAGAACCTGGGCTGCCGCCGTCAGGGCTTCATTCCAGGAAGATTCACGCCAGACGCCATCGTCACCCTTGATCATGGGGGTTGTCAGGCGGTCGGCACTGTTCAGACCTTCATAAGACCAGCGATCCTTGTCGCTGATCCAGCATTCATTGATCTCTTCGTTCTCGAAAGGCACCACGCGCATGACGCGCTCGCCCTTGACCTGAACCACCAGGTTGGAACCCACGCTATCGTGCGCGCTGATGGAGCGACGACGAGCCAGCTCCCAAGTCCTTGCGGTATAGCGGAATGGCTTGGAAGTCAGTGCACCCACCGGGCAAATGTCGATCATATTGCCAGACAGTTCAGATTCGATTGCCTGACCAACGAAAGTCTGAATTTCAGAATGTTCGCCGCGGTTGAGCATACCCAGCTCCATCACACCAGCCACTTCCTGCCCGAAACGGACACAGCGTGTGCAATGAATACAACGGGACATTTCCTCTGCGGAAACCAGCGGGCCCACATCTTTATGGAAAACAACGCGTTTCTCTTCACGATAGCGGGATTCGTCGTTACCGTAGCCGACGGCCAGATCCTGCAGCTGACACTCCCCGCCCTGGTCACAGATCGGACAGTCCAGCGGGTGATTGATCAGCAAAAACTCCATCACGCTTTTCTGGGCAGCGATGGCCTTGGCCGAGCAGGTATGGACGACCATACCCTGGGTGACTGGTGTGGCACACGCAGGCAGGGCCTTAGGTGCTTTCTCCACTTCAACCAGACACATACGACAGTTGGCAGCAATGGACAGCTTCTTGTGATAACAGAAATGCGGAACGTACAGACCCAGTTCGCTGGCGGCATGCATCACCATGCTGCCTTCAGGCACTGATACGGGTTTTCCGTCTATGGTAAGTTCAACCATGCTTAGACCTACAGATATTGAGGAACCACACATTGCTTATGCTCAATGTGGTATGCGAATTCATCGCGATAATGCTTTAAAAACACGCGAACCGGCATTGCTGCCGCATCGCCCAGCGCACAAATGGTGCGACCCATGATATTGCCCGCGATCGTATCCAGCAGATCGAGGTCTTCCTGGCGGCCCTGGCCGTGTTCAATACGGTTAACCATGCGGTAAAGCCAGCCGGTACCTTCGCGGCACGGAGTGCACTGACCGCAGCTCTCTTCGAAATAGAAATACGACAGGCGCAACAGCGATTTGACCATGCAGCGGGTTTCGTCCATGACGATCACCGCGCCTGAACCCAGCATGGACCCGGCCTTGGCAATGGCGTCGTAGTCCATGGTGAGATCCATCATGATGTCGGCAGGCAGCACAGGCGCACTGGAACCGCCGGGGATAACCGCTTTGAGCTTGCGTCCGCCGCGCATGCCGCCAGCCAGCTCAAGAAGCTTGGAAAACGGCGTGCCCAGGGGAATCTCGTAATTGCCGGGACGCTCAACGTCACCGGTAATGGAAAACAGTTTGGTACCGCCATTATTCGGCAGACCAATCTCCAGATACTGCTGACCACCGTTGCGGATAATCCATGGGACCGCCGCAAAGGTTTCCGTGTTGTTGATCGTCGTTGGTTTGCCGTACAGACCGAAACTCGCAGGAAACGGTGGTTTGAACCGGGGCTGACCTTTCTTGCCTTCCAGCGATTCGAGCAATGCAGTTTCTTCACCGCAAATATAGGCACCGTAACCGTGGTGGGCATGCAACTGGAACGAAAAACTGGAACCCAGAATATTGTCGCCCAGGAAGCCGGCAGCACGCGCTTCTTCAAGCGCTTCTTCGAAGCGTTCGTACACTTCGAAGATTTCGCCGTGAATATAGTTGTATCCGACCGTGATGCCCATGGCGTAGGCAGCAATGGCCATGCCTTCGATCACGATATGGGGATTGGAGCGCAGAATATCCCGATCCTTGAACGTACCGGGTTCGCCCTCGTCGGAGTTGCAAACCAGATATTTCTGACCCGGAAAATTGCGGGGCATGAAGCTCCATTTGAGACCTGTCGGGAAACCCGCACCACCACGACCGCGCAGGCCGGAAGCCTTGACTTCGGCAATGACGTCTTCCTGGCTCATGCCGGTAGTGAGGATCTTGCGCAGCGCTTCATAGCCACCTCGCTTGACGTAATCTTCAAGACGCCAGTTCTCGCCATCCAGATCGGCCATGATTTGCGGCTGGATATGCCGGCCGTGCAATGCCATGGACGAACCCAGGTCGCTGGCGGGATTGGGATTCAGACCCTGCGAATACTTGCTCAGAATGACACTCATGCAGCGTCTCCCTGTTGTGCGAGCTCAGCCAGCATTGCGTCGATTTTTTCTGTCGACATACGAACACACATATGGTGGTTATTAACGATAAGAACGGGTGCATCGCCACAGGCGCCCATGCACTCCCCTTCCTGCAAGGTAAACAGACCATCAGCGGTTGTTTCGCCCAGTTCAATGCCCAGCTTCTGCTTCAGATAATCAGCGGTCTTTTCCCCATCGCGCAAGGCACAGGGCAGATTGGTACACACACTGATCTTGAATTGACCTACCGGCTTGTTGTTGAACATGTTATAGAAGGTGGCCACTTCCTGAACCGCAATGGGTTCTACGCCGATATAGCGAGCCACGTCTGCGATGATTTCTGCTGATACCCAGCCTTTTTCTACCTGAGCAATGCGCAGGGCCGACATAATGGCCGATTGACGCTGATCGGCCGGATATTTGGCCAGCTCTTTGTCTATCTTGGTATACGCCTGTTGAGAGAGCAACATTTTTTAATCCAGTAATCCGCTGCGGTTAGCGGTCAATTTCACCAAACACGATATCCTGAGTACCGATAATCGTGACAGCATCGGCCAGCATATGGCCGCGGGACATTTCGTCCAGTGATTGCAGGTGTACAAAACCTGGTGGACGGATTTTCAGGCGATAGGGCTTGTTGGCTCCGTCTGAGACCAGGTAAATACCGAATTCGCCTTTCGGATGCTCGACGGCGGAATAGACTTCGCCTTCCGGCACCTGAAAGCCTTCGGTAAACAGCTTGAAGTGGTGGATCAGCTCTTCCATATTGGATTTCATGCTGGTCCGCTTTGGCGGGGTAACCTTGTGATTGTCACTGATGACCGGGCCGGGGTTGTTACGCAGCCAGTGAACGCATTGCGAAATGATCCGGTTACTTTCGCGCATCTCTGCGATACGCACCAGATAACGGTCATAACAGTCACCGTTGGTTCCCACGGGAATTTCAAATTCCAGACGGTCATAAACCTCATAGGGCTGCATGCGACGCAGATCCCAGTTTACGCCGGAGCCACGCAGCATCGGGCCGGTAAAGCCAAGTGCCATGGCACGTTCAGGCTCAACCACACCAATACCTACCAGACGCTGTTTCCAGATCCGGTTATCGGTGAGCAGTGTTTCGTATTCATCGACGCATTTGGGGAAGCGCTCGGTAAAGGCTTCGATGAAATCGAGCAGTGATCCCTGACGGGTTTCATTGAACTGTTCGATCTCGCGCTTGCTGCGATATTTGCTGTTCAACTGGTTCTGCGGCATGGAATCGGGCAGATCACGGTAGACACCACCAGGACGGTAATACGCAGCGTGCATACGTGCGCCGGAAACGGCCTCGTAGCAGTCCATCAGATCTTCGCGCTCGCGGAAGGCGTACAGCATGGCCGCCATGGCGCCCACGTCAAGACCGTGTGTTCCCACACTCATCAGATGATTCAGCAGCCGCGTAATTTCATCAAACATGACGCGGATATACTGGGCGCGGATAGGTACCTCGATACCCAGCAGCTTCTCAATGGCCATGACATAGGCATGTTCATTGCACATCATGGACACGTAATCCAGACGGTCCATGTAAGGCAGCGCCTGGAGATAGGTTTTATTTTCGGCCAGTTTCTCGGTCGCGCGATGCAGCAGACCGATATGCGGGTCGGCACGCTGGATCACCTCGCCACTGAGTTCCAGAATCAGTCGCAGCACACCGTGCGCGGCGGGATGCTGGGGACCAAAGTTAAGCGTGTAGTTCTTGATTTCTGCCATGTTAACGTCCTACTCCGTAACCCTCTTCGCGGATGACACGTGGTGTAATTTCTCGCGGCTCGATGGTAACGGGTTGATAGATCACGCGCTGAGACGCCTCGTCGTATCGCATTTCCACATAACCCGACAATGGGAAATCCTTGCGGAACGGATGACCAATAAAGCCATAATCCGTCAGAATTCTGCGCAGATCCGGATGGCCCTCAAACACAATCCCGTAAAGGTCAAACGCTTCACGCTCAAACCAGTTGACTGCCGGCCAGACTTCTACCAGCGTGGGAATAACCGGAAAATCATCATTCGGCACCCAGGTCCGAACACGCAGTCGCCAGTTGTGCGTGACTGACAGCAATTGCGCAGTGACGGCAAACCGTGATGGAAACGCGCGTTTGGCGTGTGCACCGGGCTGACCGTAAGTCAGGTAATCGACACCACACAAGTCAATACAGGATTCGAAGCGAAATTGGGCATCATCGCGCAGGAACTGACAGGTTTCAGTCCATTTTTCCGGAGCAATTTCCAGATTAAGCTCGCCATAGGCGCTGGTAAGTACGAACGATTCATTCTCGCCGAACTTGGCGCGCAGGGCTTGTTCCAAGGTTTCTAAACGGGTCATAGCTTTGACGCTTTTACAAAAAGAAGTGCGGCCATCAGCCGGTTACGCTTCGCGTGCGATGGTATTGGTACGGCGGATCTTGTTCTGCAGTTGCAGCAGACCATACACCAGGGCCTCTGCCGTTGGCGGACAGCCTGGAACATAGATGTCAACGGGAACGATGCGGTCACAGCCACGTACGACCGAATAAGAGTAATGGTAATAACCACCACCGTTGGCACAGGAACCCATGGACACTACCCAGCGTGGTTCAGCCATCTGATCGTACACCTTGCGCAATGGCGGTGCCATTTTGTTACACAAGGTGCCAGCAACAATCATCACGTCGGACTGACGAGGACTGGGCCGGAAAATAATGCCAAACTGGTCCAGATCGTAACGGGCAGCGCCCGCGTGCATCATTTCAACCGCACAACAGGCCAGACCGAATGTGACCGGCCACATGGAGCCGGTTTTAACCCAGTTAAGCACGGCATCGGTTGAGGTAACCAGAAAGCCCTGCTTGTTCAATACATTTTGTTCAGAAGACATAGTGACATACACTCCCGGGACAATTTAGTCCCAATCCAGTGCACCTTTTTTCCATTCATAGATAAATCCGACAGTGAGCACTGTCAGGAACACGATAACCGTCCAGAAACCGACCAGACCGACCTGTCCGTTGGCAATAGCCCAGGGAAACAGAAAAGCGATTTCAAGGTCGAACAGAATGAACAGGATGGCTACCAGATAATAGCGGACATCGAAGCGCATGCGCGCGTCTTCGAAAGCCTCAAATCCACACTCATACGGGGCGTCTTTTTCGGCACCCGGCTGGCGTGGTCCAAGGAACGATCCCATCACAAGCAGGGCTACCCCAATGACGGTGGCAACCACAATGAAAAGAAGGACCGGGAAGTATTCAGCGATAGACATAAAACGCCGCCAGAAAGAATGACTAGGGAAATTAATAAACTTTTTGATTGTATCATTTCATAAACATTCGCGCGTGCATTCCTTCAGTAAAAAACAGATATTTAGCCTCTTTCGGGCACCTTGAAACAACATTTTCCAGGGCAACTGAAGCCGAGCTTAAATAATTGAACATACAAGGAATTTTGGCTTTCGCAGGGCTGAAAAGCAGCAGTGGAATTCATGAAAAAATCAGGATGCCCTATGGTGCCACCCAGACCCCGAGAAAGAGCAACAAAGGCCGGGCCAAACTGAAGTCGAATGAGGAGCACAAGGGAGGAACTGAAGGCTCGTTGTTCGCCTCCGCTCGGCAGAGAAAAGACACAGTCCCTGGATATTGTCGTCGAAGACTGCGATCTAGAAACGAAAGACACAACAACCGCCCCCCCACATTACCCGCCCCTGGTCTCTTGCATAGGACACAAGCCCTGAACAGACTAAGCAGACGTTAGTTGTCGCCCAAATAAAAAAACCACCCCGAAGGGTGGTTTTTCTTGCTTTATGAAATCATCGCATAGCGATGCGTTTCATTAGAAGCGGTGTTGCAGACCGACACCAACCAGAGTTGATTTCAGTTTAACGTTTTCAGCGTTGTCGAACTTCATTTTGCCTGTACCGTAAGAAGCGATTGCATATACGCTAGTACGTTTAGACAGGTTCTGTACATAACCCAGGCTGAACAGGTGCAGTTTGCCTTTTACGCCGTCAAATGCTTCGCCAGTGTTTTTGGAAGTATTGCCTTGGTATGAGAACAGTACTTTACCGTCGTCACCAACAGGAGCAGTCAGACCAGCCATCCAAGACTGTTGACGGTAACCGTTAGTTTGAGCATAGTTCAGGCCGTAAGCTGAGCTGTTTACGTTTGTAACTTCAGTGAAGTCAGCCAGAGAACCGTTCAGGCCCAGACCACCAACACCGTTTTCTGCAACTACGTCGTTGTTAACAGCGCCGCGAATTTGACCGTACAACAGGTGCAGTTTAACAACTTCGAAGTCATAAGCACCACCAACGTTCCACATGTGGGTTGTGCCTTTGTTGTCTACGTCAGCGCCAGCGTCGTTCGTGTAGCTAACGTCAGTACGGAAACGGTCATAAGAAGCAGCAACGCTCAGAGGACCATTGAAGTAACCACCACCAACTGTGATCCAGTTAGATGTATTGCGGTCTGTTTCGCGCAGTCCACCGATTTCAGATTCTTCTTTCGTGTTTTTGCCAGCGTAGCCAACACCAAATTTGAAGCCGCTGAAGTCAGGCGTCATGTATTTGATGGAGTTGTCCATACGGGCAGATGGAGAGTCACCGAAAGCACCACCGGTAACACCAGCTTGCAGGAAGCCTGTACCGAATGGGTCGATTGGAGAGATTACATCATCAGCGATGTTGTACTGACGGCCCAGAGACAGAGTACCCCAGCTGTCGCCACTCAGACCAACGATAGCTTTACGACCGAACAGACGACCACCTTGTGATGAACGACCGTTACCCAGATCAAAGCCGCTTTCCAGTTGGAAAATAGCGCTTGTACCGTTACCCAGGTCTTCAGTGCCTTTCAGGCCCCAACGGTTGCCGTTTTTAACGCCGTTGATCAGACCGATGTCACGTGTTTTAGACCAGTTGTCACCCTGTGTGACTTTGGTTTGCTGGTAACCCACACCAGCGTCAACCAGACCATACAGCGTTACAGAAGTTTCTGCGTGAGCTACACCAGCGAAGCCGGTAACCAGAGCTGCAGCAAGCAAAGTCTTTTTCATTTGTTAAATCTCCGTAGATTTTGAGTGATCAGAGCAGCGATCAAGACGTTATGTTCTACCGCTCTATAAAACTCCGCGAAGGGAAGTTGTAGTTATTGCACCAA
>JAEWHK010000061.1 GCA_023387815.1 Pseudomonadota bacterium | reverse complement strand
GCGGCCCGGTCGGCTCCGGCAAGACCACGCTGCTCGAAATGCTCTGCAAGCGAATGGCAGATCAATATGATCTGGTCGCCATCACAAATGATATTTATACCAAAGAAGATCAGCGCCTGCTGACCGTCTCGGGCGCACTGCCACCGGAAAGAATCATGGGTGTGGAAACAGGGGGTTGTCCTCACACCGCGATACGTGAAGACGCATCCATCAATCTGCGTGCCATTGATCAGATGCTGCAGCGCTTCCCGGAAGCAGATATTGTATTCATTGAATCTGGCGGAGATAATCTGGCCGCGACATTCAGTCCCGAGTTATCTGACCTGACAATTTATGTGATTGACGTTGCGGGCGGAGAAAAAATCCCACGCAAGGGCGGACCGGGCATCACCAAATCTGATCTGCTGATAATCAATAAAACCGATCTGGCCCCGCATGTGGGCGCATCGCTCGACATTATGCGCCAGGACACTGAGCGCATGCGCCAGCAACGCCCGTTTGTCATGTGCAATATGAAAACCGGCGAAGGCCTGGACATGGTCATTCAGTTCATTGAAAAAGCAGGTATGCTCGCATGACCCGATAGCTGAGTCACTATCGAGCCCGGAGCGAAGTGCAATCAGCGAGTGGCAATGCCATTTCGGCAAAACGACATCACCGCTCCGGCATCAAGCCTGTAAACACGATAACGACCGTCAATCGCATAGGGCTGAATGGTTTCCAGCTCAGGAAAATCGTGCGTACGTTTGACATCTGAGAGAATCCAGCGTCGTTGCGACTGCGGTCTGCACATACTCGCGCGAAAGGCTCCAGGCAGTACGAATCGCTGTTGTGCCTGCTCACCAAGAAACGCACGCGCATCCCACAACTCTTTCTGCCAGTTGTCCTGACTACCCATCCCTGGATCATCCCAGCCACTGACCACTGCCAGACCCGAAACCCTGCCCAGGTAAAACCCGAGATCAAATGGGTAATAATCAAGACTGAAATACTGGTCTCCTGTCCGGTCCGCTACCGGAATCTGCCTGATGGCATCGGCAATACGGCTGCTTCCTGGCAGATTTGCAAATGGCATATAAATCAGACTGACAGCACTCAGCAGCACACATACAGAGAGCCGTACCAGAAAATTGCGCCCGCTGAAGCGCGTATTGACAGCGACAGACCTGCACTGAGCGTCTTTGGCCCATTCACTCGATGTCTTGCCTCGCTCAGGCACTGTCATGTCTTGCTCAGGCATTGCCTCACGCACCCTTGGGCCAGCAAAAAACTCCGCAAATATAAATGCCAGAGGCGGCAGGACCGGCAGAATATAACCAACCAGTTTGGATTGCGGGATAGAGAAAAATCCCAATATGACAATCATCCATATCCACATCAGTCGGCGAATACACACCTCACCTTCACCCTGCCAGTAGCGTCGCGAAAAAATGACGCTCATCCCTTTTCGATACCAGGCGAACATGATCACCAACAGCACGGCTGCGTAGAACCAGACGGGCATCACATTATTGAAGCCGCCCTGAGAAAAGCGGTCAAACTGCTGGTACACAAAATAGTAATGAAAAAATCCCGGGAACCGACTCTGCATGAGCAGCAGCCAGGGCAGTGTTACCAGCAAAAACAGCAATATCCCTGTCAGCCGCAGCAAACCGGGAATCATCGAATAATATTTTTCAACGAGCAGCCACATCAGCAATACCGCGCCGGGCAGTACGACACCGATCAATCCCTTGGACAAAAAGCCCAGTGCAGCAAAAAGATACATTGCCATCACCCAGCGCCAGCTATTGTTGCCCTGTTGATGTAAAAGCGTAGCGGTCGCTCCACATAAAATGGTACTGCTGATCATGGCCGCCACCAGCAAATCCAGATTGGCATAGTGGGCAGCACCGAACATCAACGGAGTGGTGATCAGAATGATCGCGGAACACAAGGCCAGTGACTGACGAGTGAATCGGCTAAGGAACAGAAAAATGCCGCTTGTCATCAGGACCGCTGCAAAGGCTGGAACCAGTCTTGCGGCAAATTCGTTTTCACCGAAAATTGACATGCTGATGGCAGTCAGCCAGTAAAACAAAGGCGGCTTATGAAAATAAGGCATGCCATTTAGTAGTGGCGTGCCCCACTCCCGGGCATGCAACATTTCCAGAGCCACCCCTACATAACGCCCTTCGTCCGGGTTAAGTAAAGGCCAGGTATGGTTCGCCACCACAAACCACAGCGTGCATATCAGAAGCACCAGCCAGAATGCCCAAGGCCGGGCGGCAAGTTTCCAAAGCCACTGGGCGCGCGCGCCTTCGGCAGGAAATGAAGTCATGGAGGATTGCACAGCGATCAGAGATAAATTAACGATGACAGCAGCCATGGTAGCTTGCTGCATGTCAAATATTCATCAAATTGTGGATCGGGACATTCTGCGGGTTTTGCAACGAAAGCCCGCTATCACGACAGAAAATTCAATGACTGCGATACAGATCGTCAATGCGGCTGTCAGGATCACTGGCCTTGAGCTCGGTTTCCGAGGGGAGTGGCACGTCATTCAACAGCGGTTCTGTCCAGTTGCCTGTCACATGGTAGCGCATGGTCAGCGCGCGCTGCAAAGGCGCCTGAAGCAGCCATTGCGTCAGGAATGCACCCACGCCCACGGCAGGATTAACAATGGTTCCGGCAAGAACTGACGCGCCGCTGACATCCAGTTTTGGCACGACAACTGCCTGAAAATCCAGACTCTCAGTTTTCAGATTCGTCATTCCCGATGCGACAATCGCCGATGAGGGACCGTTAAGCCGAAAATCATCGACGAACAGTCTGCCCGAATCAAAGCGCAGGCGGCTGCGCACGGTATCAAAACTGAGTCCTTCCTGCATTGAATTGCCCAGGGTCTGACCAAAGCGAGGCAACCGCCGGAACGACTGCAATGACAGGAGCTCCAGCGCCTTGACGGCAGAAGATTTGACACTTTCGAGGCGACCATCCTTCAGTTCTGCATTCAGATTTCCATTCAGGGTCGCAATGTCCATATCCTGCATGTTTTTCCATGCAACATCCATATCGATGGTGCCTTTGCCATTCTGGATGACACCGCCCAGCTGATACGTTTCCAGAAACTTGCCCAGATCCGATACAACAATTTTGCCTTTCATATCCAGGTCTTTGTTTCGGCCCTGCTGGCTGACCGAACCCTGTGCTGCCAGGGATCCGCCGGGATTGACAAGACTGAAATAGTCCAGCTTCCAGTCGTCAGAGCCCGCGGGCTGATACCCCTTGAGAATCAGCTGACCCATCTCCATTCCATAAACGGTCAGCTTTTTGACTGCCAGGTCCAGCCGCGGCAGTCGCGATCCCTTGCTTTTCGCGGCTGAAGTCGTTTCTGTACCCGTACCTGCAGCCGCATCAGTACCGTTCGCATTCTGCGAAGGAGTGCGAATCACGTTCAGACTGTCCAGCCTGACCACCAGGCTTCCCGAATCACTTTTTCCGGATGCAGGCACCCAGGTGCCGGAACCCTTGGCCTGATCAGAATTCAATGTCAGCGCCCATTGCTTACCGTCCTTTTGCGCCATCAGTCGGGCTGCAGTCAGAGTCTGATCCTTGATCTGCAGGGCATCCGTTTCTATGTCCACGCGCGAGACATCAGGCAGCGTCTGTCTTCCATCGCCACCCGCCGTTCTGTCGGAAAACTCCTCGGTCACTGCTTCCCAGGCTCCGGTGTCCACTGTCGGATTTTTGGCAAGAATGGTGAGTCCTGCCGATCCCAGTCTGGCAGGCCTGCTCATCCCGATGGTTCCACGACTGAAATACGGCCCGCGCTCAGTATTGACGTCATGCTCAAAGATCGCCTGAGTACGTGACCCTTCAATATTGATTTCCAGATAACGTTTCCCATTGTCCCGGTTGCCTTCGGAGGGACGCCAGGTAATGATTGTCGGCCAGCGTGCCGCTGCGGGCTTGCCCATGCCGTCAGGAAAGCGCATAGCCAGCCCGGCCAGATTCGATTTGAAATCAACTTTGACTCTGCCACCGGTAAAGAAATGAACCAGGCTGGTATAGGTTGTTCCTCCGGTGATCCGGTTCATTCCGCGTACCGGTATCATTTCCTTCAGACCCTCGGCGGTCAGATCGCCCTGAATCGACAACGGCTTGCCGGGCGTGCCTATCGGGCCGTCCAGCACCACCTTGCCACCCAGCATGGTTCCTGTCACACTCTTTGCCATCAATTCGCTTTCGTTGAACGTCATGACGCCGTGCAGCGCGGATGCCCAGGGAAAGTCCGGTGTCAGGCGAAATCGACTGTTATCAAACTGAATGGAACCCGAAATCGTGGAATTATCGGCATCCAGAACGGGAATGTGCAACGTCAGCGGGATTGTCCACTGCCCACTGGCCTCGGCCTCATTCAGAACATTGTTGATCAGATCACCCAGCGGACTGATATGGGTAAATGTCAGAAAATCCTCTGCCCTGCCTCGAGCACTCGCCTGAATATCCACCGTCGTATTCTTTTCCAGACTGGAGACTACCCCATGAAAGGAATCCAGATTCAGACGCTGACCTTCAGGCATGGCATAAAATGCCTGGGCTGAATCGATGATGATTTCGTCATTTCGAAAATGGATCCTGCCATTGTCGGAGTTGACAACCGGCCATCGCTTCCCTCGAATCTCTTTCTGGTGATAATTCAGAAGCAAATTTTCATAGCTGCCTTCCAGCAGAAAATTTCCTGCATCGGGTGCCAGACCATAGGGAAAATCATCAACGACTCCCTTCAAACGGAACTGCGCATCTGATAACCGGCCCTTTTCGAATGCGTTCTTAAGCCATTGGCGCGCATCTGCATCCATGACATTGGGCAGGTAATTATGCAGGTTGGGCAAAGACACATTGCCCAGCGTTCCGGTCAGATCGACAATCCCATTGTCACTGTTCTCATCAAAGCGCCAGCTGCCCTTTCCCTGTAGCTGCAGATCCTCATTGGACACCGAGGCCCGGTCAAAGTTGACTTTGGGCTCCTGCTGATCATCACGACCGAAATTACCCGCGACGCTCGCCTGATCAATGTGTATGGGATTTTCGAAGACAACTGCGTCCTTGTAATAAAAACCCTTGACCGTGGACTCAAACTTCACCGGCCGATACTGCAACCGACCACCTGCCGGCAATTGCGTTTCCGGCAAACGCCAGCGGTTGAATTCGTTGATCACACTTGTGAACGATGAGCTCAGCCTTGCGGTCAGACTGTCCGCGGCGATAACAAATTCATGATTTCGAACATGATCTTCGACACGAATATTCTCCAGGCCGTAGGCAACAACCATGTCGCGCGGCAGGTTCTGAACCACTTCCATATCGACGACAGCATGCGATACCGCGCCGGATTTCACTTTTTCAGGAATATCGAACCAGGGCCGGGCCGCCATCATATCCAGTTTTATGACTGACACTCGAAGATGACCCGACCAGGTAGCCGGATGAGCGGCTGCGGAGGTATCCTGCTGCAAATTACCCAGCAACTGAATGGATTGACCGGCCGCTTTCGGCAGCCTCGCACTGGCGCTCAGAATGCGCTTGCCGCCGTTGCGATTCAGCTGTAGGGTGAAATCTGAAAGCGTAAAGGGACCGGCGTCTGCCCGGGTTGCATCATTCCAGGACACACTCCCATTCAGAACCGTCATATCTGGCAGGCGTTCAAGCAGATCCGAGACCGGCTCCAGATTCACGTTGGCCGCATCCACGGCAGTTGGCGTGGAATTGATATTATCGTTATCCAGTCTGCGTCCCAGCGCCCAGATCCTGCCCATACGATCACGCGTCACATTCAGATGGATGTCACGGATTTCAACCCAGGCAGGATCAAGCCGTCCGTGCAGCGCCTGTTTCCAGTCGGCACTGGCAAACGCTTCTCCAATGCTCAGCATCGGCGCCGCAAGCTTTGTACTGTCCTGTTCTTCGCGATTCCCGGTGTCGCTTTCGGCAATCTGCAGCTGACTGAGCCTTAGGCGTGGAACAATGCCCGCCCAGTCAATGGCGAGTTTCTTTACGCTGACCTTTTGTCCCGTTTCCGCGCTCAGGCGCTGTTCAAACTGGGGACGAAAGTAATCGATGTTTGGGGCAAGCAGAAAACGTAAGGCCAGCAGCGCAGCCACAACCAGAGCGAGTAGCGCAAGCAGGACGATGCCGGCAGTTTTCAGCAGTCGGTACGGCAAATTCACTCAGTGGTTCTCATTGGACTTCGGTCTGTTCATGGGGCCTGCGGGTTCGGGTATTATTATATACAGCATCCCATTCATCACACTGACTTGCCATGAATTGTATCCAAACCCTGCAAAAGGCCCTTGCCTGGTCCGGCCATCTGCGTCGGCGCGTGAGCGTCAGGCCTGAACTTGAGACACGCCTGCGCGAGGACGCCGCCGAACCGCTGACATCGGAGCGCATCACGCAATGGGCGCAGGAGATCGCGACAGAAATCAACGCACCCGCCGAGCGCTGGGATGTGGAGCAATGTCGCGCCATTCTTCGCAAGCTGCGCAGCCGTATCTTTGATGTTCTGGTCGTCCGGGACACGGGCGGCGATGCGCCACTGGAAGAAATCACCCATGCAATGTCATTCCTGGCCGACTTTGCGGTTCGTCAGGCCTACACCAGCGTCATGAACGAGATGACGGAAGTGCATGGCATTCCCACAGATCCCGCCACGGGCAAACCCATGGAAATGATCATTCTTGGCATGGGCAAGCTGGGGGGTTACGAGTTGAATGTCTCCTCGGATATCGATCTGATCATGCTCTATCCTGAAGAAGGCGAAACGACCGGGCGACGCCCGCTCAGCTATCATGAGTTCTATGGCCGGCTTACCCGACGCATGATGCCGATTCTCTCCGACCAGGATGCCAATGGACAGGTCTTTCGCACTGACCTGCGCCTGCGCCCTGATGGTGATTCCGGTCCGCTGGCCTGGAGCCTGGAGGCGCTGGAACATTATCTCATCGCCCAGGGTCGGGAATGGGAACGCTACGCGTGGCTCAAGGCGCGCATCATTCACGTCAAGGCGCTTGAAGGCAGTGATCCGGAACCGTTTGAACAGCAGCTGGAAAGTCTGCGCCTGCCTTTTATTTACCGGAAATATTTCGACTTCGATACGCTGGCGTCACTGCGTCAGCTGCGCGAGCGGATACGCCAGGACTGGCAGCGCCGTGCCCTTTCCAAAAATGGCGTCGATACCGTACACAATATCAAGCTGGGTGAAGGCGGAATCCGCGAAATCGAATTTGTGGTCCAGTTATCCCAGCTGATCAAGGGTGGTCGACTTCCCACCATTCAGGAACAGTGCCTGATCAAGGCATTGCACGCGGAAGTGCGGGCTGGTCTGATCAATCAGGAGACCGGTGAGAAACTCGAAGCCGCCTACCGTTACTTGCGGCGCGTTGAACACTTCCTGCAATATCGCGAAGACGAACAGACCCATTTGTTGCCCAATGACGAAGAGAAAATGGCTGCACTGGCCACTGTGATGGGCTACACGCTCGAGGACTTCACCGCAAAGCTCGCAGAGCACCGCAAATTCGTGGCCGATACCTTCCGCGATGCTTTCCGGATCGCCGGACTGAATGACGATCAGAGCAACGGACAGCAGACACAGTCCAATGTCAGTGAAAGCGGACAGGATCGCGATCTTGAACAGATTATCAAACAGCAATTTGCAGAACATGATCCCGATGATGTGGAACACAGACTGGAATCGTTGCTGGACAGTTCGCGCATTCGCGCTCTGTCAAACAGTGGACGGGCAAGGCTGGAGAAACTTCTGCCGCTGGTCGTGGAGGCCGCATCACGCACACCATTGCCCAATACGGCCTGCGCAAGACTGTTCGACCTGATTGAAACCATTGCACAACGCAGTTCCTATATTGCCCTGCTGGCCGAATTTCCTGACACGCTGGCGCGCGTAGCCAGAATCATGGCTGCCAGTCCCTGGGCAGCAAGCTACCTGACGGCCAATCCGATATTGCTGGATAGCCTGATCGAGTGGAACAGCCTGATGGAACCCGTCAATATCGAGCAAAGCGCAAAGCAGCTTGAAAAGGAGCTGGATGCCTGCGTCCTGCAGGACGGCACACCCGACGTTGAACAGCAGATGAATGTCATGCGCGATGTGCAGAAGCAGATCAGCTTTCAGCTGCTAGCTCAGGATCTGGAAGGTGAACCGACTGTTGAAAAACTGGCTGACCAGCTCTCAGCGCTGGCCGATGCCTTGTTGCAGGAAAGCCTGAAACGCGTCTGGCCCCGTGTACGGCCCAAAGAAATCAAGCCAGGCGACCCGATCTACGACATGCCAAAATTTGCCGTCATCGCTTACGGCAAGCTCGGCGGCAAGGAACTGGGCTACGCCTCCGACCTGGATCTGGTGCTTCTATTTGACGACCCGGGCGATTATGCCCTGGAGGTCTATGCCAAACTTGGTCGTCGTCTGAGTACCTGGTTATCCAGCATGACCTCCTCAGGCCGGCTATACGAAACGGATCTGCGACTTCGCCCGGATGGCGATGCCGGTCTGCTGGCCGTTTCTGTGGATACTTTTGAAAAGTATCAGCGTGAGCACGCCTGGGTCTGGGAGCACCAGGCCCTGACCCGTGCGCGCTTTTCCGCAGGAGACCCTGACATTGGCAAAACCTTTGAGCGCATTCGCCGCGACATCCTGCTGCTGGAACGAGATCCGGAAAAGCTCCGGAAGGAAGTTATTGAAATGCGTGCGAAGATCCGCGCCGGCCATCCCAACAAAACCGAGCTGTTTGATGTCAAGCATGATCACGGCGGCATGGTGGATATCGAATTCATTACGCAATATTGTGTTCTGGCCTATTCACGCAAGCACAAGCAATTGCTGGAGAATCTGGGCAATATCGCCCTGCTCAACATTGCCGGCGAAGTGGGTTTGCTCAATGCAGAACACGCCCGCAAGGCCGCCGACAGCTATCGTATCCTGCGCCGTATGCAGCATGCGGTTCGCCTGAAAGGAGACGAAAAGGCGCGGATTGATCCGAGTCTGCTAAGTGAAGAGCGCGATGCCGTATGCAAATTGTGGACGGAGGTTTTCGGCGAGAACACCTGATTAATTCTGATATCCGAATATCGACGTTCAGAAGAACAAAAAAGGCCTGAAAATAAAGGCATTTTTCAGGCTTTGGCTTAAATTTCGGGTGAAATATCCTAAAATGAGGGCTTAGAGAACATTATTTGCAATATCGCCATGGTCACTGTCACCAATATTGAACGCCCGAAACTCGCCCTGCCTGACGGCCGCAAGAAAGTGCTGTTGCATTCCTGCTGCGCGCCCTGTTCCGGGGAAGTCATGGAAGCCATGCTTGCATCGGGCATCAATTACTCCATCTTTTTCTATAACCCCAATATTCATCCTGTGCGCGAATACGAAATCCGCAAGGAAGAGAACATACGCTTTGCCGAACAGCATGGCATCGAATTCATTGATGCAGACTACGATGTCGATAACTGGTTCGACCGTGTGAAAGGCATGGAAAACGAACCAGAACGCGGTATTCGCTGTACCGCGTGTTTTGACATGCGTTTTGAGCGTACAGCCCTGTATGCGCATGAACATGGTTTCGATACCATCACCAGCTCACTGGGTATCTCGCGCTGGAAGGATATGAATCAGATCAATGGCTGCGGTGAACGTGCTGCCGGTCGTTACCCCGAACTGGTTTACTGGACCTATAACTGGCGCAAAGGCGGTGGTTCGGCACGGATGATCGAAATCAGCAAGCGTGAAGAATTCTACCAGCAGGAATATTGCGGCTGTGTTTATTCGCTGCGCGATACCAATCGCCATCGCCGCGCTCAGGGGCGCGATCGCATTAAAATTGGCGTGAAATATTACGGCAAGCAGGAAGAGTCACTCTGATTCAAAGATTTCAGATGTGATCAATGTGAACGTGATCAGATTGATCGGAATGTAATCAATCCCGGCCCTGAAACGGGAAAGGACTGGAACCTTGAAAAAAGTTCCAGTCCTTTTTTTTGGGCACCTCACTGCGGCCCTTCAGACTACGGAGATAATCTGATCAGTTTGCCGGTGTCACTTTGCCACTGGCACTTGAAGACGGTGTCGACGTCCCGGAATCTGCTGGCGAGGAAGGACGTGTTGTCGCTGCATTGCCGCCCTCTGCGCCGTTATTGGCAGCTGCATCAGCAGAACCCGGCTGCGTAATGAACCCCAGCTTTTTCAGGCCGGAACCCTTGGCCATGGAAAGCACCTGGGCCATTTCTTCGTAGCGCGTATCGGCATCGGCACGAATTCGCAGTTCCGGCTGCGGATCACGTTTGCCCTCATTCACAAACATTTCCCGCAGGTCACTCACATTGACCGGCTCATCGTTCCAGAAAAGCCCACCACTCTTGTCCATGGCCAGATCGATTATCACCGGATCCTGCTCTACGGGCTTGCTGCTGACCTGTGGCAGATCGATTTTGATTGAATGCGCCATCAATGGTGCCGTAATGATGAAAATCACAAGCAGAACCAGCATCACATCAATCAAGGGAACCATGTTGATTTCGGTCATCGGATGAGCCGAACCATTTTTCTGATCAAAGCTTCCAAAAGCCATGACTATCTCCTGTTTGTCCTATCGACCACCACCGCCGCCGCGCAGGCTGCGCACTTTGGAATTCTGGCTTTCGAACTGCTGACCTGTGGTCACAAATGCGTAAAGATCATGTGCAAATGCATCCAGTCTGGCAAGCATCACACGATTGCGACGTACGAATGCGTTGTATGCCAGCACCGCTGGGATGGCGACTGCCAGACCCAAACCTGTCATGATCAACGCTTCCCCAACAGGACCGGCAATCTTGTTGATGGTCACGCCTGCTTCCGCCATACCGATGCCAATCAGCGCGTGGTAAACGCCCCATACAGTACCGAAAAGACCAACAAACGGTGCCGTTGAACCAATGGAACCCAGTACAGACAAGCCATTCTCGGCCTGCGCGGTTTCCTCATCGATGACTTTTTTCATTCGGCGGGCAACAAATTCGGAATTGCTGCCCAGTTCTGCCAGATTGCTGGCGCCGTAACGGGAATGATGATCACGCGCATGCAACGCCTGATCAGCCAGTCGGGAGAACGGATCACGGGCACCGTATTTATGCAGATCCTGATCCACCTGATCCAGTGACTGGGAGTTCCAGAAACGATGCAAAAACTTGTTGCCCCGTCGGGTACCGCTGATATTCATCAGCACTTTGACCACAATGAGATACCAGGTCACCAGCGCCATCAGTACCAGAATACCAAAGAGAGTTTTGCCCACGATGTCACTCTGGAGCAGAAAATCCATGATTCCGGGACTATGAGGTGCGGTCTCGGGCACCGCCTGCGCAAGCGCGATAAATGAGGATGACAGCCATTGGGTAGTCATGATGAATAAATTCCTTTATTGAAAAACAATAGGTACATCAGCAATGGATTCACGAGGAACGCCATTTTCTGTATAGGGTCGGAAACGCGCGCGCCTTACGGCACTGAGAGCAGCTTCATTGAGCGAATCATAAGGCAGGCCTTTCTGCAACGACACACTCTTGACTGAACCGCCAGTCGTAATATGCACGCGCACCAGCACGGTACCCGACTCTCCGCGCATTTTTGCAGCACGCGGATAGGTAGGTTTGGGCTTGACCAGATAACTGACCGATGAGACAACCTTGGGCGCCAGATTGGTCTGCCCGCCGGAAGGACGCGACTCGGACCCATTGGGAACCCCCACGGGCTTGAGCGAAATGTTCCGGTCAATCTTGATGTTGGACAGATTATTCGCTGGTTGCACCGGCTTGGGTTCCGGACGAGGCTCGGGTTTGGGCTTCGGTTTGGGTTTTGGTTTTGGTTTTGGCTTCGGTTTTGGCTTGGGCTCTGGTTTTGGCTCAGGCTTAGGCTCAACTACCGGTTTAGGCTCTGGCTTGAGCTCATAAACAGGGTCCGGCACCGGTTCAGGAGGCGGAATGATTTCTTCGGGCGGCGGTGTTGGTTCAGGTTCCGGTTCGGGCTCTGGTTCAGGCTCCGGCTCGGGTTCCGGGGGTGGTGGCTGGACCTCGGGTTCGGGTGCAGGAGCCACTTCTTCTCCTTTCGGAGGTTGTCGTACAGGCTCATCGATAATCGACACCATGACGGCCTCATCCTGCGCTCTCACCAGGGGGGGTGTAAGATCCAGCGTACCCAGCCAGGCCGCTCCCGTCAGGAGCGCGAGTGACGCGGCCAGGCCTGTCAGCCGAAAGGACAGTGGAACCGATGAAGAAGAATGTGATACGTTAAACATGCTCAATTTACGTGCCTTGTGAAGGCAGTTACCGCAGACAGCCGACTGCGAAAACGACGCCGAAGTATGTCAAAACCCCCGGGCCGGCAAACCGCAGCCGTGAACGAAAACAAGGGCTATCTGCAAATCAGCCTTCCATTGTAATAATAACTATTCTCATTTTCAATGAAAATATCACAATCGAATGAATCAGGTTCTCTGTGTGTTGCGCGAACGTTGTGGAGGTACACGGGTTGTGGCGGGCACAGCATCTGCCGCCATTGAGGAAGCTCCGCCTGAACATGCTTTTTGTATTAATTTGTAAGATAAACGTAAGCAAGGGCCGCAAAACGCGGATTCGTTGTCATTCACCCACAAAGTGGGCGTCCCTTTCACAATCGACAGACGAAAAAATACCGCCCGTAGGCGGCATCCCTAACACAGCGCAAATATTATTTGGCTGAAACTTCTTTAGCCTGAGGACCTTTAGGGCCTTCAGCAACCACGAAAGTCACTTCCTGGTTTTCCTGCAGTGATTTGTAGCCTGTACCGATGATGTCTGTGTGGTGCACAAACAGATCTTTACCACCTGAGGCGGGCTTGATGAAACCAAAGCCTTTCTCGTTATTAAACCACTTTACAATTCCTGATTCTGTCGACATGTCGATTTCCTGATATATAAAAAACTGAGATAAAATCCTATCTCTTTGGACAAGACTTCAAGACGACACATGCAAACAGTACCGCTGTACACAGAAGCATATTTCGTATAACCGAAGCACGGCTTCCTTTAACTTGAATATCTTATACGGTGACACTATGTCGGTAAAATTAATCTATGTCAATGAAAATTTGTGCTATTTCATATAGAGAATCGACATAATTCTGAAAGAACCAACAAAAAGCCCGGGTAATCCCGGGCTTTTGACTTAATAAAATGGCGCTTTAGCCAGTCACTTCATTGTTTTCACGGCTAAATACAAAGGCATCGTCCTTCACGTCCACGAGGATGGTATCACCCGGCCCGAATTGCCCTTCCAGGATTTTCTTGGCCATGCCATTTTCCACATGTTGCTGAATTGCACGTTTCAGAGGGCGTGCGCCAAACACCGGATCGAAACCACTCTTTGCCAGCAACGCCAGGGCTGCATCGGAAATATGCAAATGCATATCCTGTCCGGCCAGACGGGCAGACAAGCGATCCAGCTGAATCCGGGCAATGGACGAAATCTGCGAGCTATCCAGCGAGTGAAACACGATCACTTCATCAATCCGGTTAAGAAATTCCGGTCTGAACGCCTGTTTTACGTCCTCCCAGACCACTTCCTTGATGGCTTCGTAAGACTCCCCAGCCATACTCTGAATGTGCTGGGAACCCAGGTTGGAAGTCATCACAATAACGGTGTTGCGAAAATCCACCGTTCGGCCCTGTCCGTCAGTCAGACGTCCGTCATCCAGCACCTGCAGCAGAACGTTGAAGACATCCGGGTGTGCCTTTTCCACTTCGTCCAGCAGAATGACGCTGTACGGCTTGCGGCGCACCGCTTCCGTCAGATAACCCCCTTCTTCGTAACCGACATACCCTGGAGGCGCACCAATCAGGCGGGCAACGGAATGCTTCTCCATGAACTCGCTCATATCAATGCGCACCAGATGATCTTCGGAATCGAAAAGGAATCCGGCCAGTGCCTTGGTCAACTCTGTTTTACCCACCCCGGTGGGTCCCAGGAACAGGAACGAACCATAGGGTTTTGAGGGATCGGAAAGACCCGCACGGGAGCGCCGGATGGCGTCCGACACCAATGTGACGGCCTCGTCCTGCCCTACAACGCGCTTGTGCAGGAATGATTCCATTCCCAGCAGTTTTTCACGCTCGCCCTGAAGCATTTTCGACACAGGAATACCCGTGGCGCGAGAGACAACCTCTGCAATTTCTTCGGCACCCACTTCGGTCCGCAGCAGACGCGGCTTGACCTTGTCGGTTTCCTCGGCCTCGGCCGCTTTCAGGCGTCCTTCGAGTTCAGGCAGGCGGCTATACTGCAGCTCGGCCAGTTTTTCGTACTGTCCCTTGCGCTGATGCTCGGCCATCTCTGCCCGCACTTTTTCGATCTCTTCCTTGATCGACTGCGCACCCTGTACCGCCGCTTTCTCAGACTTCCAGATCTCCTCAAAGTCGTTGTACTCGCGCTGCAGTTTTTCCAGTTCGTCTTCGATGGCTTTCAGACGGCGTGCAGAGGCGTCATCCGTTTCCTTGCGCACGGCTTCCCGCTCAATTTTGAGCTGAATAATGCGACGATCCAGCCGGTCCATGACTTCGGGTTTGGAATCAATTTCCATCCGGATGCGCGCGGCCGCTTCATCAATCAGATCGATCGCCTTGTCTGGCAGAAAACGATCAGTGATGTAGCGGTTGGAAAGCTCGGCGGCAGCGACGATGGCCGGGTCGGTAATATCCACCCCGTGGTGCACTTCATATCGCTCCTGCAGGCCGCGCAGAATGGCAATCGTGGACTCCACGTCCGGTTCATTCACCAGAACCTTCTGGAAGCGGCGCTCCAGCGCTGCATCTTTTTCGATGTACTTGCGATATTCATCCAGTGTGGTGGCGCCGATGCAGTGCAGTTCGCCGCGTGACAGCGCCGGTTTAAGCATGTTGCCGGCATCCATCGCGCCCTCGGCTTTGCCTGCGCCCACCATCGTATGGATTTCGTCGATGAAGACGATGTTGCTGCCGTCATCCTGTGCCAGTTCCTTGAGAACGGCTTTCAGGCGCTCTTCGAATTCGCCGCGATATTTCGCACCGGCCAGCAGCGCCGCCAGATCCAGCGACAGCACGCGCTTGCCGCGCAAGGTTTCAGGCACCTCGTCATTGACGATACGCTGCGCAAGGCCTTCCACAATTGCCGTCTTGCCCACGCCAGGCTCACCGATCAGTACCGGATTGTTCTTGGTTCGTCTTTGCAGGATCTGGATTGCGCGACGAATCTCGTCGTCACGGCCAATCACCGGATCCAGCCTGCCCTCCCGGGCTCTTTCGGTCAGATCAGTCGTGTATTTCTTCAGGGCTTCGCGATTGCTTTCGCCTTCCTGGTCTTCGACTGCGGCACCACCGCGAACGGCTTCAATGGCGGCTTCCAGCGCTTTCTTCTGCAGGCCGGAGTCGCGCAGAATGCGCCCAGCCTCGCCCTTGTCATCGGCCAGGGCGAGCAGAAACAGTTCACTCGCGATGAATGCATCGCCACGGCGGGCCGCTTCTTTATCGGTTGCATTAAGCAGACCGTTCAGCTCACGGCCAAGCTGCACATTGCCATCAGAACCCTGTACCTGCGGCAGTGCCCGAATGGCGCTATCGAGAGCCGGTCCAACGCGATTGATGGCGACACCGGCGCGTGCCAGCAGGCTGCCTGCACCGCTTTCCGTGTCGGCGAGCAAGGCCGAAAGCACGTGCACGGGTTCTATGTACTGATTATCGTTACGCGCAGCGATGCTCTGGGCATCGGCCAGCGCCTGTTGAAACTTGGTTGTCAGTTTGTCAAATCTCATGTTTTTTCCCAAATCATTCATTGCGGCCATCCGCGGATGGCCAGGTTGATTAGTACATAGTGACTAACCCCTGCATTTCAAGATGTAAAACGGAACAGTTTTTGACAGATAGCAACGACCTTGGACGGGTATACCGACCACAGCCGGTACAATCCAATTTTACCCATCCCGACTGACCAATTAATGAAAACAGGCCCGTCTGAAGCCACTCTACGCCCAAATAACGCAGTTGCCAATGATATGAAGGCATTGCCACAGCTGGTTGTCCTGGACACCTGCGTGCTGATTTCAACCATCCTGAAAAACCTGATCCTGAGACTGGCCGAATCGGGTCTGTTTCAGCCTATATGGGCCGAGTATATTGGTGAGGAATGGCGCAGAAACGCAAGCCGCATATGGGATACGTCACCGGCCCTGATCGAAGCGGAATGGCAGGCCATGCAACAGGCATTTCCGCAGGCCAATATGGGTATCGTCAATGTCTTTGAAGCAGACCTGTCCAAAAGTGATCCCAAGGATTTCCACGTGATCGCAGCCGGGAGGGCTGCGCTTGCCGCGTTTCCGGGTAAAAGCGCGTGCATCCTGACCCGAAATCTGCGCGATTTCAATCGCAGCGAATTGCGCCAGCATGGCCTCTCGCTGCTTTCCCCCGATGAGTTTCTGGTGCTCTGCCACGAGCGCGATCCGGAGCGCTTCGTTCAACTGCTCGCGCTGATTCCCGACGATGCCGTTGCCATCGGTCGGCCAGCTGAACCGCTGGAGACGGTGCTCAGGCGTGAGCGCCTGTTTCGACTCAATAATCTGTTGATGCAGGATGCGGACACCGAAGTCTGATCCTGTCGTCTTTTAATAAAATCGGAGACATAAGCGCCTCATGTGCATTATTTATTTGTCTATTGCAAAAGACCCGGCGTGGCCATTGTATATCGCTGCGAATCGCGATGAATTCCACAATAGGCCTGCCCTGCCAGCTGCGCCCTGGGATGCCAATCCGGATATTTTTTCGGGACTGGATCAGAGTGGCGGCGGCACCTGGCTCGGCATCAATCGCAATGGCCGTTTTGCCATGCTCACCAACTATCGCGATCCCTCAGCATTCAATCCGCAGGCGCCGACCCGGGGCATGCTGGTCAGCGATTTCCTGGAGTCCGACAGGTCCGCCAGCGACTACGCGCAGGATATCTGGAAAACCGGCGATGCCTATAATGGCTTCAATCTGATCGTCGGCGACGCCAGTGGCGTGTATTACACGGGCAATCGGCAGGAGGCACCGCCCGTGACCCTGGGACGCGGCAGCTATATCCTGTCCAATCATCTGCTGGATACACCCTGGCCGAAGGCAGAACGACTTCGCAATGCGCTTGATGCCCTCTCTCCTGGCCGATCCGTCGATGCCATGGATAATGTCTTTTCCTTGCTGCACGACACCACACCCGCACCCGATGATGCCCTGCCCGCCACAGGTCTGCCACTGGAACGCGAGAGACTGTTGAGCAGCCCTTTTATCATCAGCGACAATTACGGAACCCGCTGCTCATCCATCATCGCCGTGGACAGTTCGGGCGATGCGACCTTCAGCGAACTGACGTATGCTACCGATGGTTCGGAAGCGGGCCGACGGGACTGGACATTCAGCATGCTCGCCACCTATCGGTTTTGAAACCGGCTCTGCGGGCGGAGCTGCCCCAGTGTATTTGTCCCGGCGGCTCAGAGCATGCGCATTCGGCGTTACAATAGCCATTCCGTCATTCTGACCTGAACACTGATTGCTCAAGCCATGGATCGTTTCACCCAACTGGAAAGTTTCGTCGCAGTCGCTACCCTGGGTACGCTGTCGGCTGCAGCAAAGCAGCACGGAATTGCGCCCGCCATGATGGGGCGTCGTATTGATGCACTGGAAGAGCGTCTGGGTGTCAAACTGCTGATTCGTTCCACGCGCAAACTGACGCTGACCCCGGAAGGCCATGCCTTTGTCGAAGAGGCGCAGCGCATCCTGAAAGATCTGGCCGAGACGGAAAGCCAGATTACCCAGGGCAAAGTCAAAATCGCCGGGCCACTGCGCCTGACCGCCCCTGCCGGATTTGGTCGACAGCATGTGGCACCACACCTTCCCGATTTCTGTCGAGATCATCCGGATGTCCGGGTCACGCTGGACCTCACCGATCGTATCATCGACATGTTCGAAGAACAATATGACTGCGCGATTCGTATCGGCGATCTGCCGGACTCACAGCTGATTGCAGTAAAGCTGGCAGAAAACCGCCGCGTCGTGGTGGCATCGCCAGACTATCTGAAACGCCATGGCACACCGGCCAGACCGTCAGATCTGGTCAGTCACGAATGTCTATCCTTCGGTCCGCAGGGTAGCCAAAGCAAAGGCTGGCTCTTCCGCGAAAATGGCAATACGCAGGCGTTCAAGCCAGCCGGGCGACTTGCATGTTCGGACGGTAGCGTGTTGCACGAATGGGCGCTCAATGGTTTTGGCCTGTCCTGGCGATCCTTGTGGGAAGTACAGGCCGATCTGAACGCAGGACGCCTGGTCACCGTTCTGGACGATTATGCAACCTCGCCCAATGGCATTTATGCAGTCCTGCCAAACCGCAAGCACCTGCCGCAACGAACCCGCAGCTTTATTGATATGCTGAGGTCTCATTATGAAACCCGGGGTTACTGGGATTCCGTTGCCGGTCGTAAACCGGACTGATCTACCCACTCCTGAATCATCACTTCAATCGTGATGCATACCGGCGACTCACCTTTGACAAATCTGCCGGCAAATACCTCGCCGGCATTATTCGCAACAATCCCGAAGAGTTCGACGTCAGGCCTGCCCTCACGATTGACGCGGATATGCCCGTTCATACTCAGAATTTCAACAGCGAATCCTTCTACCCTTACCAGGCGCGGCACACCATCGTCGGTCATGACCTCAAGGCTGGACTTGAACAGACTTCCCAGCCCACCTTTGATGACGCCTTGCTCGATTTTGTGTTCCCGACAGATATCCTCCATGCCGGTAACCAGATCATCGTTGCAGAAAAAACGCGCATTGACAACGCGACCCGGCTGACAATTGCTGATCGTAGAATCCATATCTGTCTCCTTCCTTTACTATTCGGCCTGACCCTCGGCCACGGCAGAGCAAGTGATCGCATCACATTCGCAATATGTCGGGTGAAATACAAACATACCCGATGTTGCATCTAGCTTTGCCTCGAATCCGACCTCATCGCTCGCACTCACATATATGCGCAAGCCGGTGTGTCCTACAATACATTTGGCTGTATCCAGATGTCCGCCCAGCAACTGACCACTTCCCGTAACCAGACAGCCATGACAATGCAGCATAGGCTGGGCTTCACGGTCACTGCCAAAAATTCCCATCGCAGAAATCAGCATGGTTCCTGGCAGATGATTGGGTGCGCCATATTGCGCAATCCATCTGCCTGCGGGATCGGGATAGCCCGTGTAAAAGACGACGGATTCAAGTGTGGCTCCCATCAAATCCAGATGCGCGGCATGGATCCGTTGCTTATTGAATGCTTTGGACACGCCCTGCCAGATGGATTCGCTGGGCGCCACATCCACCACAAACCGGCGTTGTGTCCGTCCGGCCAGGGAAATCACACGCGAGTTAAGCCGTTGCATCTTCCAGCACCATTTTCCTGAGATCTTTCTTGACGATTTTGCCGTAGCCGGACTTGGGCATCGAATCCCAGAAGTAATATTTGCTGGGATACTTGTATCGAGCGACACGGTCTTTCAGATGCCGGTTCAGACTTGCATCGTCTGTACGGCAACCGTTCTTGCAGACGACGACAGCAACACCGGTTTCACCCCATTTGTCATCCGGCACGCCAAACACAGCCACTTCGGAAACCGCCTCATGGGTCAACAACGCTTCCTCTATCTCGCGCGGATAAACATTGGAACCCCCAGAGATAAACATGTCTGACTCTCTGCCGGTTATATATAAAAATCCCTCGGCGTCCAGATGACCCAGGTCACCTGTATGGAACCAGCCAAATTTGAAAGCTTTTTCGTTGGCAGAATCATTGCTGTCATAACCCATGCAAACTGCCGGACCTCGCACGCATATTTCACCTGTGATTCCTGGCGCACAACGATTACCCTCTTTGTCCAGAATGGCAATTTCCATTCCGGTACGCGCGTAACCGCAAGTCCCGATTCTGGCATCATCGGCGGCATCATCTTCCTGATGCATATAAGCAGGTAATACGGTGATATTGCCGGTCACTTCACCCAGTCCGTAATACTGCACCAGCACCTTGCCCAATTTGCGCAAGGCAAATTTCTGGTCCGCACGATACATGGGGGCGCCTGCGTAAATGACAAATTTAAGTGACGAATGATCGAATTCATCAACCGCCGAATCTTCTGTCATGCGTTTGATAATTGTTGGAACTGTAAACATATTGTCTACACGATGCTTTTCGATGAGCTGCCAGGCTTCGGCACAATCCAGCCTTGCGGAAACCGGCAATATGCTCGCCGCGCCGCGTGCCGTATTAACAATGGCATGAATACCCGCACCATGTGATAACGGCGCCACCACCAGCGATCTGGAACGATGGTCAATGCCGGGAAGCAGATCGGCAAGATGATTGGTTATGACAAATGCCATTTGTCCGTGTGACAGGACTCCTGCTTTTGGAAAGCCGGTCGTTCCCGAAGTAAAGAAGAACCACAAGGGGTCCTCGTAGTCCACATCCACTGCCTGAAAAAGGCCGTCTGCACGATGCTTTTGCAGCAGATCATCGTATTGCAGCTGGCCATCTTCCGCTACGCCAATCGCAATCACATGCCTGACCGTATCGGAAGCCTCGCAGCATCGTTTGGCGTGTCCCTGGAATCCATCATCATAAATCACAATCGAGGCGCGACTCGCCTTTGCCAGATAGGCAATTTCTGATTCCGTAATGCGTACGTTGGTGGGAACCCAGATTGCGCCAAGCTTGAACGTTGCCCAGCAACTTTCAAAAAGCTGCACATTATTGGTTGAGTGGATCAGCACGCGATCACCCTTTTTTACACCTAACGATGTCATGGCGTGCGCGAGTGCGTCGACACGCGCGTTCAGTTCCGCCCAGCAATAGGTTGTCGCTCCGTGAATGAGGCCAGGTTCATTGCCAAAACGCAGGCTCACATCAGTCAGGAAATTGCCAATATTTTTTACAGGCTTGAGCATAGAAATAATCCAGGTTAGTTACGCACGCTCCAGAATACTCACATAATTGGCCACGGCCGATCCGCCCATATTGAATACACCAGCGCGATCCGCTTTTGCCAACTGCATATCCCGGGCCTGTCCGCTCAGTTGCATGGCCGCCATCACATGCATGGACACGCCTGTTGCACCTATAGGATGCCCTTTTGATTTGAGACCACCCGAGGGATTGACCGGCAAACGCCCTTCTTTGGTCGTCATTCCTTCCTTGATGATAGTGGCGCCCTCGCCGGGTTGCGCCAGCCCCATCGCCTCATACTCGATCAGTTCGGCAATGGTGAAACAATCATGCGTTTCCACCAGCGATAAATCATCAAGCCTCAGACTGCTGTCGGCCAGCGCCTTTTGCCAGGCGAGCGAGGCTCCTTCAAAGCTTATCGGGTCACGACGGCTCAGTGGCAGAAAATCATTGACCTGTGAGGTCGCCAGAAAACGCACATGGTTTTCAGCCTTCTGCACGTCTTCTGCACGACAAATAATCATCGCGGCGGCACCATCAGACACCAGAGAGCAGTCAGTGCGCTTCAGCGGCCCGGCAACAAAGGGATTTTTTTCAGATGCGTTTCGGCAGAACTCAAAACCGAAATCCTTTTGCATATGCGCATACGGATTGGACAGGCCGTTGTGATGATTCTTGGCGGCGATCAGAGCCAGAACATCTGACTGATCTCCGTACCTGTCGAAGTATGTTTTGGCAATCACGTTGCCGAACAGGCCTGCAAATCCGCCGGCAATATCCGCTTCCTCTTTGGCATAAGAGCATTTAAGCAGTACCTCGCCGATAGCGGGTGTTGATAGTTCTGACATTTTCTCAAACCCCAGCACCAGCGCGTAGCGACTGCGTCCGCTGGCTACGGCATTCAGTGCGGAGTGAATTGCGGCAGATCCCGTAGCGCAGGCGTTCTCTACCCTGACTGAAGGCACAAATCGCAATTGTGGTATTGCATTGAACAGCAGAGACGAAGGAAAATCCTGATAAAGAAAGCCGCCGTTGTAATGACCTACATGCAGCGAGTCAATGTCTTCGGGACCCAGACCGGCATGCGCAAGTGCTGTTGTCGCCACCTCGGCGATCATCTGTTCCGGTTCGATCGCATCCTGTTTTCCGAATTTTGAATGACCCCACCCTGCAATTGATGCACGCATGTTTTCTTTCCTCCTGATTTGAATGAATGAGTCTGGCTGGACGACAATAGCATTTCAGTGTCCGGTGATGCCACTGGCCAGAAACCCACCGTCTACCGGAATCACGTGCCCATTAATGTAGGAAGCCGCGTCAGACGCCAGAAATAACGCCACATCGGCAATTTCCTGCGGCGTCCCGTAGCGTTTCATGGGCACTGCTGCAGTAAAAGCATCTCTTGTCGCCTGGGTGTGCAAGGCAAGTGTCATCGCCGTGTCTACCGGCCCTGGTGCTATCCCATTAGCCGTGATGCCAAATTCAGCGAGCTCCAGCGCCATCTGGCGAGTCAGACCAAAGACTGCCGCCTTGGACGTCCCATAAGCCGCGCGTCCCCAGCTTGCGCGTTCTCCACTCACAGATGCAATATTGATAATGCGACCTGACTGTTGCTTCTGCATCAGTCTGCCGGCATGTTGCGACATGAGAAAAGGCCCGGTTACATTGATTCGCATGACCTTCTCCCAGTGATCAGCCGGATAATCCAGATAGGCAACGGTCTTCGCAATACCGGCGTTATTCACCAGAACATCACATCTGCCATAATCGGCCTGAACCGCCTCAAAGAAACATGCAATGCTGTCCGCATCGGACACGTCAACGGGAAAAAATCGGGCATTCAGCGAGCGGGAGTTCAGTGCAGCCTCGACTTCACGGGAATCCGCCTCATTGACATCGGCGATGAGGGCTGTATATCCGGCCTCTGCAAATGATTCCACAATCGCACGGCCGATACCACTGCCCCCACCCGTGACCACAACGACACGGGAATCGTTTGCTGCTGTCGCGCACATACCTCTTTCCGCCTTTCAAAGAAATGGCTGTTTCTGAAAATCAGAGAAAACCAATAGAGAACCAGGGGATAAACGCAATGACAAAAGTCATAACCAGAAGCACAGCCAGATACAGCCACATTCTGGGAATGACACTATCGGGATTGACTTTACTGATGGCACTGGCGGAATAGAAACCCACACCCAGTGGTGGCGCAAACAGGCCGATACCCATTGCCAGAATAATCACAATTGCATAGTGCACTTCATGAATGTGTAGCGCATGCGCAGCTGGAAATATCAGGGGACCGAACAGAACAATGGCCGGAATGCCTTCGAGCACGCTGCCAAGCAGCACAAAGAGCACAATGCTCACTGTCATGAAGCCAAATACCCCGCCCGGGATATGCGTCATGAAATCGACCAGTGTTGTGGAAAATCCTGATTGCGTCAGCGCCCAGGCCATTGCCGTTGCCACGCCAATAATGAGCAGGATGGCACCGGACAAGGCAGTCGATTCAATCAGCATGGGATAGATGCGGGATTTTTCGACTCCGCCAGTGAACAGCTGTACCAGAATGGCGTAGAGAATCACATAGACGATGCCAATCGAGGCGACCTCGGTGGCCGTTGCCACGCCCTCAACCACGCATACCCGGATAATGACCGGCAGAATCAGCACGGGCAGTGCCCACAGAAAGGTTCGTCCGATTTCCGCCGCGCTCGCGCGTTTGAGCGTGCCCTGCGCGGATTTACGCGACTTCAGATAACAGACAAAGGCAATGGCCAGGGTGCATACAAGAGCAGGAACCAGCCCCCCGATAAACAGCGCGCTAATGGAAACGCCACATACTGCACCGATGGTAATCAGTACGAGACTGGGCGGTATGGTCTCGGTCATGGCACCCGTTGCTGACAACAGCGCTGCCAGATCATTTTCGTCTGCGCCTTTGCGTTTCATCTCAGGAAACAGTGCAGGCGCCACCGCGGCCATATCGGCCACTTTGGAACCCGAAATGCCCGAAACCAGAAACATGGCGCCCAGCAGCACATAATTGAGTCCGCCGCGAATATGGCCCAGAATCGCAGACATGAAATCAATGAGTTTGCGCGCCATTCCGCTGATCTGCAGCAGCACGCCAAGCACAACAAAGAGCGGAACGGCCAGCAGAACAAGATGCGACGCACCTTCATCAATACGCGTCACCACGATGGACGGTGGCACCTCTGCAATATTGACGACATAGGTGAGTGTGGCAATGCCAAATGAAAATGCGATCGGCACGCCGCTCATCACGCAGGCGCCCAGGACAATAACAAAAAACACCAGCAGGTTCAGATTGCCCATATCATAAAGATCATCGGCAAAATACCAGAGCCCGTAACCGACTGCCGCAACGACCAGCGCACCAGTCAGTGCATCCAGCCAGCGCGAATACACAATCAGATGTGTCACGGCAATGAATGCAAAAAGACACATGCCTACCGGAATGGCCAGGGCACGGTAGCCATCGGGAATATTCAGAGCGGGAGACGTCACCACCATCTGGCCGCCGGCATGATGAAAGCCGGGTCCGATCAGATAAGCGGCAAACACCAGAATAATGACCAGCCCGAGGGTTTCAAACCAGCTCTGGGCGCGTCGGGAAAATCGCGCGACCACGGCAGTCAGGCGCATATGCTCATGTCGATCCAGGGCGATGGCAGCGCCAAACATGCACAGCCAGATGAACACAGACTGCGCCAGTTCATCTGACCAGATAATGGGTCGGTGCAGAAAATAGCGGAAGACGACGCCGGTAAACAGCAATGCCGATTCGAAAACCAGCATTGCCACGGCCAGCATCGCCACCACGTGCATGACTACTGTCTTTACGGAAACTACGATCCTGGTAAAGGAGTGTGTAGGAACGCCAGCCGGCTGGCTGGCGAGACTGACATTCAAGAGAGCGCTCCTGTGAATTTCTCCAGGGTTGTCCATAGCTCATCGCCAAAGGTTTTTTTCCATTCATCGTAAAAACCTGCGTCCTTGAGCTTGCCACGAAACGCATTGGTATCGACGTCATTGAACGCCATGCCTTTGCCTTCCAGGGTCTGTTTGACTGTCAGACTGAGTTTTGCCAGATCGTCGCGCTCTTTCAGACTGGCGTCCATCACATGCTTGCGGATGATTTCCTGCATGTCCTTGGGAATGGAGGCCAGTTTGTCCCGGTTGGCCAGGAACCAGAAACCATCCCACATATGATTGGTCAGCGAGGCATATTTCTGAACCTCATACAGTTTGGCTGTCTCAACCAGAGTAATCGGATTTTCCTGGCCGTCGGCAATGTGCGTCTGCAGCGCTGAATAGGTTTCAGCAAAGTTGATGGTTGTCGGAGAAGCGCCCAGACCTTTGAACATGGAAGTCCATAAGGGGCTGGGTGGAACACGCAATTTCACACTGTTCAGATCATCCGGTGTCTTGATCGGCTTGGAACTGGTTGTGATGATCCTGAATCCGTTATCCCAGATTTTGTCAAACGCAGTCAGATTGGAACTCTTCTCGATTTCCTGCCGCACCGCAGCGCCGAGTTCCCCGTCCATGGCCTTCCAGACCTGATCGTAATCCTTGAACCCAAATCCGATGCCTGAAATCTGTGTTTTGGAAATCAGCGTACCCATAATAATGGGAGACAAGGTAAAAAAGTCGACGGCGCCGGCCCGGATCTGTGAGAGCGTGTCGGTATCGTTCCCGAGCTGGCTGCTCGGGTAGACGCGGATATCGACGGCCCCATCCGTTTCCTTTTTGATCGCCTCGACCATTTCCTTGGCCCGGATGTTCAGTGGATGGGATACGGGAAGGTTATTGGCAAATTTCAACCTGAAATCGGCGCGACGGGCAAAAATCACATCTGAATAGCCAAGACCGAATGCTGATGCTGCCGAGACAGTCGATACCGTTTTCAGAAAGCTCCTACGTTTAACTGCAGCCATTGTTCCCTCCTCCTGGGATAATTTAAACTGAAATGGACGCGTTGATCCCTTTTTTATACATTGTGATTCCCTGTGGTTCTTTGCGTCGGCCCCGTCTGCCGATGATTCCATCTTGTCTGTTGTGTGATCACATTCGTATAATTCAGAATATTGCATTTTTTTGCACGAATTTTCAACAGGGGTATGCCCGAATTGTAGGTATCCGTCTCCGGGAGATGATCACTCAGCCGTCGGGCGAGTCAGACTGCTGAAATCCCGATGTTGCCGAATGCGAACCATCATCAAAGATCAGGGTGCGTTCCGGCCAGCGCATGGCGGCCAATCGCGTCTGACCCTTCGAAAGCTGCCCACTTCGTTCAAGAAACCGGGCGCCTACGCAATAGTCCAGGCAGAATACGTTACCCTTTTTTCCATGCCAGGCAAACGGGGCAATGCCGGCGAAAAGCTCTCGGCCCCGCGAGATTTCCGATGCCTTATCCTGTTGCGGATTGCGCCAGTAATGACCGATCAACACGGGAATCGTGTCGTTATAGTTGTCCCACCAGCGCACCCGTTGCACGAAACGCCATTCTCCTCCGCTGAAAAATGACTCTGTATCGCTGGCCTCGACCCCAGATGTCAGAACACGTACCGGGTTGGCCATTTGTCTGAGTTCGCGCATGGCCGCCGTCCTTTTCAGAAAAGGCACCCTGCAGTCGATATCCGAAATTCGATCCCGCCAGGTTTCCTGTTCCGCCAAATAGTCGGTGAATTCAGGATGGGCCCTCATGATTGCGCTCGTCTGTGCTTCCCTGGCGTTGAAGAATCCGATCAGATTGTCAATCGAGACCGAGCGCAGGTCCTGGACAGACGCATCCACCCAGGCGGCATGCACGACACGCAGCTCCGGACTGCATGCCATTAATGGCAAACCTGCGAAAAACGCCAGAATGGGCCCCTGCTCATCTTTGCTGATACAGTGCACGTTTCCGAACTTATCGTCACCCGCCGACTCTTCATTCCAGAACCAGTTGTTGCCGTCTTTGCGCTGGCCGCGAAGAAGATTGAGTTCATGATTTCCCATGACACAAATCGCATTGCCCGCTTCAACCATGGATCTGACGCGTGCGATAACCGCAGGACTATCCGGTCCCCGGTCGCAAAGATCGCCAACAAAGACAGGTTTTCTTCCTTCCGGATGTTCACCCAACGGTCCATATCCCAGATGTGCCAACAGTGCATTCAGGGCATCTGCCTCTCCGTGGACGTCTCCAATGATATCCAGCGGGGTTCGTGGAAGTTCGACAACGGCTTGATAATGACGGCTTGCGTTCATATGAAAAACTTCATCCTGTCCACATTATCGTGGGTGTAATAACTGTGCGATTGTATTGCAAAACGGAAATCGCGATGCCATCCGCGATGTAAAGAATCCTGCAATTTCCTGCGGAAATGGCGTCATATAGCCTGGGTAACATTCCGATACGCAGGTGGATTGCCAATGAAGATTCGCTGTGTTTTACTGAAAACTCATGGACCACAAAAAGGAAAGTCAATGAAAGCCTTAACAACAGGTGCAACTATTGTTTCTCTTGCAGCCATCGCTGGTTGCGCGTCACATGGATCAGATGACAGATATTCCAATCGTTCCGACAGAGCCGGGTATCATCAGGACGGCTCAGGATATGACCGCATGGGCGGCACGTCAAACAACCACAATGGACCAGGCTACCGTAATGACGGTATGGGACAGCGTACCGATGGTGGGCCTATGACGGGCGAACCCGCACGTCACGATGGCAAATGGAACAGCAGCGACCAGCCCAATCGCGTACGCGACTGGCAGAACAGCCAGCATAATGGTGCCTATAGAACCAATCAATAAGAGCATCAACACTAACGTTTTGCCAGTTCTATCTCCTGCTGACAGGAGTGGATATAGCCAGAGATAGCTAATCGACCACACAGGTAACAGGCTGAAACCCCGTTAACGAATCTGCAAATTTATTCCGGATTATCTGACTTAACATAGGCATTGTCTACAACCCAGATGGGGAATATAAAATGAAGCTGATTAACACAGTCGCGATTGTTCTTTCCGCTATTCTACTATCAGGATGCATTGTTCACGACCATGGCCGTGGTGGTCGCTGGCATGATCGTGATGGCTACCATGACCGTCACAACCACGATCGTCATGATCGCGGACGTTCTCACTGGTAAACAGCGCAGAATAAAGATCAGGCGCTAAAAAAAAATCGGTCAGGAGAGATGTCCTGACCGATTTTTTTGCTTTATTTTTCTGCCGCAGAGCGCGCATTCAGCGCATGACTGGCGCGCTGACATTCATTTTATTTTTTGGCAGCAACAATTACGCTGGATGCCTTGAATATTGCCACCGCCTGCACCCCCTCTGCAAGCCCCAGAGAGTCGAAGCTGGCGTTGGTTACCACAGCGCTGATCTGAACATTGTTGCCGGCGTCAAGGACAACTTCAGCATTCACAGCACCCTTGGTTGCAGAAATCACTTTACCCGAAAGCTGGTTGCGCGCAGAAAAAACCAGTCCGTCTACGTCCGTGGCCAGAACGATGGAAGATGCCTTGATGAGCGCGACAACATCGCTACCTTCGGTCAGCCCCAGATTTTTTGTACTGCTTTCTGTAATAATGGCAATGATCTGCTGACCGGCTGCTATTTCAATCGCAATTTCATCATTGACGGCGCCAGCGCGGATGGATTTCACTTTGCCGGGGAATTGATTGCGGGCACTGATTTTCATTTGTGATCCTGATATCTGGAGATTGAAGAACCCCCATTTTATCAGACCTGCAAGGCAGCGACTGAACACAGACTGAACAGAATTGCATCTGAGGTATTCCGGTCACCGGCCACGGACATTAAATTTCGGCCCAAAAGTATTAGACGAATATGAAAAGGACTGAGTTCTGCTCAATACAGAAATCAGTCCTTGAATCCAGCTAAGGCGACCCATCTAACGAAGTGTAGTCATTCAACCTCTGACGTAGGGAGGTCAGCTAACACAGTCGCCTTCCAGAGAGTGGGCTCGATGCCTCCTGGCTATCTTACTTTTTATAGAGATGACGGCCAAGTACCAGCCCTATTGCCGCAGCCGCCAGCAAGGCACCAAGGGGATTGCTGCGTGTGCCGTCAGCCAGACAATCGACAAATGAATTCACGGTGTAGGACGCATGACCGCTGGCCTGACGTACCCTGCCTTCCGCTTCCATTTCCGGATCGTCAAAAACGTCTCCCAGGGCAGCTTGTCCTTTACCAACGAGCTCTTCGGCCTTACCTTTGATTGTATTTGCACTGGTCATAATTTCACCTTTTCCGCGGAAAAACCAGAGGCTGTTCTTCCGCATTCACTGTAAAAATGCCTCATGCCATATCTTTAACATAGATTAAGGTAAAGGTGGCTGAATTTTGACGAAGTTTGACGTCGACGCCCTTATCCGAAACCTATTGAAATTTCCAATATTACGACTGCCGGTTACGGACGGTATCCAGGGCAATAACGAAAAATTGCACATGCTATAGTATTTCGATTGTTAATCCTGGAGCAACCATATATGCTCATGCAAAACCTTAGCCGAAATCTGACTGCATCTACGCTGATCGCCTTTCTTTGCGGGTGCGCAAGCAACGTCAAGACGGTCGAGAAACCACCAGCCCCCGTCCTTTCCGTCAACGAATGTGCTGTATTGAGTAAAAGCTGTGTGTATGAAGGATCGTATGACAAAGATGAACGCGGGTATGCAGAGCAGGAAGCCAAACGGCTGAATCAGGATCAGAAAATCCGCCTCGTGAGCAGCGTAACGCAGCCCGTCGTCAAAACCGATACGCAGCCGCAAGCCAAAGAAACGAAAGAAAGCGCTGCGAAAAATCCATCTAAGACAGTCGCAAAAAACACATCCAAAAAAGCAGGCAAAGGCGCGGCCAAGCCAGCCCCCAAGCTGGCCCTGAAGACAGTCGCCAAAGTGGCGCCAAAGCAAGTAGCCGCGAAGACGTCAAAATAACTTCGTCAGTTTGCCAGCCTGACTGTCGAGGGGTCGATGCCAGCCTCCCGCAGTACCAGGTCAAGATTTTCTTCTAGCGTCAGACCATCGCCGTCTGTATCCGCCACCGACAGACCCAGCTCAAATACAAGCTGCTTCTTCAGTGAAATGGGTTCCGCATCTTCCAGATCTTCATCTGCACTGATGATGACTGGGGATTCGTTGAATCTTGAATAGCTGATGTCCATATCGTGCTCCTCCTGTTATTGGCGTTCTTTGATTGTACCCAGTCGAGTCGTATTCGACGTCTGAGAATGCGCCGACACGCTCATTGCCCCCGTCCGCTCTCGCAGATTCGCGCATACATAGAGCAAAGAACTCATAATCCTTTGGTCAACCAATGACGCGAGCGCAACGCCAGGTTATCCAAGCTGTCAGGCTCAAAATACCAGGCTCGAGAATATCACATTTGCAATTTCCTGATAGGTTGCAGTTATCAGTCGATCCAAACATACGAATAGACGCCAAAATTTCTGTTATTTACCATGAAGTCCAAGGTAATGTTCATTCATTACTTTTCAAACTGATTCTTAAAATACGGAGACTGATCATGGCCAAAGTGGTATGTGTTCTTTATGATGACCCTATAGACGGATATCCACAGAGTTACGCACGTGACACCCTGCCGAAACTGGATGGGTACCCTGACGGGCAGACATTGCCTACGCCCAAAAATATCGATTTCAAACCCGGCGCACTATTAGGAAGTGTCTCCGGGGAACTCGGACTGCGAAAATATCTGGAAGACAATGGCCATGAGCTGGTTGTCACGTCAAGCAAAGATGGCTCCGATAGTGTTCTGGATCGTGAACTGCACGATGCAGAGATTGTCATTTCCCAGCCCTTCTGGCCGGCATACATGACTGCAGAGCGTATTGCAAAAGCACCGAAACTCAAAATGATTGTGACAGCTGGCATTGGTTCCGATCACACCGATCTGCAGGCCGCAATGGAAAACAATGTGACCGTTGCAGAAGTCACGTATTGCAATAGTCATAGCGTGGCAGAACATGTCGTCATGATGATTCTGGGTCTGGTACGCAACTATATTCCTTCCCACGACTGGGCCCGCAAAGGTGGATGGAATATTGCCGATTGCGTTGCGCGCTCCTACGACCTCGAAGGCATGGAGGTGGGAACAGTGGCTGCTGGTCGTATCGGCTTGCGTGTTCTGCGTCTGCTCAAACCCTTCGATGTCAATCTGCATTATCTGGATCGCCATCGCCTGCCAGAGAGTGTAGAGAAAGAACTGAATCTGACTTATCACGACAGCCTTGAAAGCCTGACAAAAGTATGTGATGTGGTCACGCTCAATTGCCCTCTGCATCCCGAGACAGAGCATATGATCAATGCGCACACCCTGAAAAATTTCAAGAGAGGCGCCTATTTGATCAATACCGCCAGAGGAAAACTGTGTGACCGTGAAGCCATTGTTCAGGCCCTGGAGAACGGTCAGCTCGCCGGTTATGCGGGCGATGTCTGGTTCCCGCAACCCGCGCCGAAAGACCATCCCTGGCGGACAATGCCGCATGAAGGTATGACTCCCCATATTTCCGGTTCGACATTGTCAGCACAGACGCGTTATGCCGCCGGTACGCGCGAGATTCTGGAAAACTATTTCGAAGGTCGTCCAATTCGGGATGAATATCTCATTGTTCAGGGTGGCCAGCTGGCCGGCGCTGGCGCGCATTCATACAGCAAAGGTAACGCTACATCCGGCGCTGAAGAAGCTGCCCGCTTCAATAATGCGGAGGCGCAGCCAGCATGACGTTAATTCCACGCTCCGGTTCCTTTTTCAAATTGCCTGCCACCTATGTGCAAAAACTGTTTGGTGTCGCCCTGGTGGGGCTGGGCACATTCATTGCAATACTGGGCATTTGTCTGGCTTCTGAAGGTACCGGAGAAATGTGGATCATCGCGTCATTTGGCGCGACATGCGTATTGGTTTTCGGATTCCCGGCAGGCCCTTTTTCCAAACCCAGGAACGTGATCGGAGGCCATTTTCTGGCATCTCTGATCGGCCTGTCATTCCTGACGTTTTTGGGTCCTGGCTGGATACCGATGGCTGCGGCCACCGCTACTGTGGTCATGGTCATGATATTGACCGATACTGTCCATCCGCCTGCCGGAAGCAATGCGCTGGTTATATTTCTAAGCGCGCCAGGATGGTCATTCCTGCTTTTTCCGACACTGGCCGGCGCATCTGCCATTCTCGTGACCGCATGCCTTTACTGGAAAGCGATCGAGCTGATCAAAGACAGTCGCGGCCCGAAAATCGTCAATCGAACCGAAACCTGATAAACAAACGAGTGTCCTTGATTCCAGTCCTAGTTGTGTAGTCCAGGTCAGCTATGTCATTTTCTACATGGTCGGTTCCTTTCCCAACATCGCAACGCGCTCGCGTAACCCTAGTCCGATAAATTGATCAATCACGGTGCTCATCACGGGGCTGCGCTGACGCTCCCGCAAGAGAATCATTCCGACCTGCCGCTGAAGTAACGGCTCGACAGGAATCACAGTCAGCTCATCCCTCATTTCATGCAGGCACAGCACACCTCGCGGCACAATGCTGCACAGGCCAGCACATCGCACATGAGCATACAACATAAAGATGGAATCCGTTTCAACAACGGGAACGACATCCAGGCCTTCCCTGTCGAACACGTCATTCATACTGCGTCTTGCATGCATGTCGGGAGTCAGCAGACACAATGGCGCAGACGTGGCCTCCTGCCAGGTGATAGAGGCCCTGTCAGGAAATGGATTCTTATTTCGCGTGATGAATACATAGTCTTCAGTGAATAACGGAACCCCTTCAAACTGCCTGCTCAGGTTCTCATCCAGATAAGTAATGCCCATATCCAGTTCGAAATCCTCAAGCTGCTTCAGTATCTCCGTAGTGGACAGGGAATATATCTTGTGGTGAATATGCTCATGTCGTTCAATGCAGACGTTGGTAAATAATGCGATGAGGGAAATGGTGGTTGGGATGGCACCAATTCTTACGGTGCCTGTTTTTTCTCCATTCTCGGATTGAATTTCGTGATGCAGACTTTCACAGTCGGCAACAATGCTTCGTGCCCACTTCAGAATGCGCTCTCCTTCCGGCGTAAACCCGTGAAATCGCTTTCCCCGTTGAACGATGGTCACACCAAGATGCTGCTCCAATGAACGAATCGTGCCCGAGAATGCGGGCTGCGATACATGGCACGACTGTGCGGCATGTCCAAAATGTTTTTCGTGAGCGAGCGCAACCAGATATCTAAGCTGCTTTAACAACATGCGAGTCATCTCCCCCATTTCGGGTATGGTTTCGTTATATAGTCTACTATATATCGAAAACTGGAAATCTGGTGCTTATCGAGAGGAACACGGCAAGAGCCGCGACCGAAAATGCGCCCAGCTCTCCAGGTAACAACTAAATTACAAACGAAATTCAGCACAATTTACATGGACAGTTTCCTGGTCACTTTTTCCATTCAGAAAGATGAAAATTTTCAGATGCGGCATCGCTCATTGGTCGACGCAATCAAGGGGATCGCCGATACCGAGCCCTGGGAAGAAACCGCCACACTCTATATATTTCAGGCTAGCGGCACAGCAGCAGCAATATGCAATTCTCTTTATACAAACAGCAAGCTGACCAGGAATGACAAAATTGTTGTCATCAACCTTGATAGCAAAATGCATGACTATAGAAATATTGAATATCCGCGCAAACTGCGCAGTACCATAGGATGACCTCATCGTGCTGCCGGGAAGCCGCTGAAACGCCCTGCTTTCGTAGTTGACGTTTGTTTAATATTTGAAATATCGCCCGGTTATATAATCTGCCCCGCTATACAGCTTTCCTACATAAATTATTATTCGAAGGAGTTGTTCAAATGTGGCGTTGTATTGATCACGCTTTGCCCACAAAAGTGGGGCTTTATGATTGTCGTATGGTAAACGGCGCCGAGCGCCAGGCATTCTGGACAGGTAAAAGCTGGGGTTCCAAAGCTTCAAGTCGCCAACGGTGGCCAGAGGCTGTATTTGTACGATACTGGCGCGAACGTTAATTGCATTTGCGCTAACGCTTGACAGGTTTGCTACACTCAAAATGAGGCATTTTGCCTCTGAAAAACAAGGAGATTATCCATGAATAAAGATATTGCAGCCGGAAAATGGGAACAAGTAAAGGGTTCAGTCAAACAGACGTGGGGCGAGCTCACCGATGACGATATCGCCCAGGTCAATGGCAGTGCCCAGAAAATGGCCGGCATTTTGCAGGAAAAATATGGCCGGACCAAAGAGGAAGCAGAAAAACAAGTGAACGATTTCTGGGATAAAAACCAGTAATCTGATGCAACGAAAGCGGCTCAACGCCGTTTTTTAGCTATACCTATTTAAAGATACAGATCCAACGGATATAAGTAAAACGGATCCACTGGATCTAAACCAAATGGATTCACCGAATCCAAAACAACGAGGGAAACCATGCTCCATTACGCTATTGTCTTTTTTATCATCGCCATTATTGCTGCAGTCCTGGGCTTCGGTGGCATCGCAGCTGGCGCTGCGTCTATCGCTAAAATCCTGTTTGTTGTATTCCTGGTCCTGGCAATTGCCTCTTTCTTCTTTGGCCGAGGCAGGTAGAAAAGAAAAGGTAGCCCGCCGCTGCGTTAATCGTCGCGGCGTTATTTATTTTTTCTCAGGTCTGGCAATCTCACCCAAGACCTGACTTTCGAACTTGTCCAGCCAGTTAAGGTTTGCTTCAAACTCAGTCCAGTACCAATCCCGGAATGCCTGTTCCGAAAGATTGGCACGTAGCCAGTTGATCTCAGTTTGCCTGTGAGGCGATTGTGAGTCCTGCGATTCTGCTTGTGAATCCAGGGATCTGTCTTCTATCGGCGTTTGGTTGTCCATGCAGTTTCCTCAGCAGCTTCTGTCTGAATTCCAGTTAAAGTCATCCATCGGCTCGCTCGCGGAGCGTCCCGCAGCACGCGCTAATCCATAAAAGATAGCGACGCAGATAATGCCAAGTATCGTTATTAACGAAGCTCTGGGCATATCGTCTTCAAAGCACACCAGAAAAAACGCAATCAGCGCGCTGCTCATGGCAGCTGACTGAAAGATAATACTTAAAGCTTTTCCTGCTAACTTCACTTCCTACCCCTCTGCACTTTATTGTTTATTGAGAGTATACATTTTAGTACTTAAGACAATTATTGTTACTTTAACGTTAAATTTTTTTAAATTTCCTCTTAATCAGACTCGAAATAACAGGGTCAGCATTTAAAACCGATAAGTTAACCCAAGAACAGGACCATGCATGCGTGTGTCATAGACATTCCCCTTGTGGCGGTAATTGACATCCAGCGCCTTATATCCAGCAGAAACAGACAGTTGATCGGTGAAAACGTAATTCAAGGTCGCTTGTGCGGACCATACAAATTTTGAACCCACACCAAATCCGCCGATGTTGGCCAGCCCCTGCAAAGAGAGCCGCTCAGTCAGTTGTGTGAATGCGCGTGCACCGATTACCGGCTCGGTCCATCCAAAGCTTTCCTTGTAGCTGCGGGAACGCCCAAGCGCGCTCACCTGGACCTTGTTTGAAACATGCCAGGCTCGCAATCCCACCAGCGCATCGAGCGTCAGCGTCGGCGTATCGACAACGCGATAGCCACCAAGCAATGTTGCCGTGAAGAGCTTTGAATTAACCGAACCTTCTACGCGGGTTCCTGGCGGCAACGGTCCTAATCCGGGCAATGGGCCCGATGTGTGACCTTCTTTCGTATCGACATAGGCAATGTCGCCAGATAGGACATAACGACCTTTACGTCCCCAGATATCAACGAAACCACCAACCCTCAAATCTTCAAGAACATCGGAAAAGGATTTGCCGACACCGATGGTCGGGCCGCGGCGAAAAGGCGAGATGCGTCCATGCATTTCGGCAGCCCACAGGTACGGCGTTATCTGTAAGGCCCAGTCTTCTTTGCTATCGGATACCGATGCAGGCACCGTGTCCTGGGTCAACGTCGGCTCGGCAGCATTAGCGACGCAAGCTCCGTATAACGTCACAATGACGGGTAGAACAAGAAAACATCTGCTTTGCATTGAATCTTTCCTACGCAGTATGACTGCAACGTTGAGCCGATCACAGGGTAAGTCAGCAACAAGCCGATGTCAGCGCAGACATCGGGATTATTTTTTTACCGAAATTTGAGAATGCCAGTATACTTCAATTTCATTTGAAATTTTTTCAATAATTTGACAGGGAAACATACATGTCCCTCCGCTCACTTTCGTTTACCAGGATCTGCACAGCTACGGCGCTGGCGACCAGTATGGCCGTGACCTCGGTACAGGCCTGCACCCGATTTGTCTACCACGGCGTACATGGCGAGGTGATTACTGCGCGCTCCATGGACTGGAAAATGGATGTTGGCACCAATTTATGGGTGTTTCCACGGGGAATGGCGCGTAACGGAGAGGCAGGACCTAATTCGGTCAAGTGGACGTCAAAGTACGGCAGCGTGATCGCTTCGGGCTATGACATTTCCACGACGGATGGGATGAATGAGGCCGGCCTGGTCGCCAATGTACTTTGGCTGGCGGAGTCTTCATACCCGAAATACGACGCCAAGACTCCCGGTTTGACGATCGCAGCGTGGGCGCAATATGTTCTGGATCAGTTTGCCACCGTTGAGGAGACGGTACGGGCACTGGAGAAGCAACCGTTCACCGTGGTAACGGACAATGTTCCAGGCCAGGATCGGCTTGCCACTTTGCACTTGTCTCTTTCGGACGCGTCAGGTGATAGTGCGATCATCGAATACATTGACGGCAAGCAGGTTATTCACCATAGCCGCGACTACCAGGTAATGACAAACTCGCCGATTTTCGAAAAACAGCTCGCTATGGAAGAATACTGGAAGCAAATCGGCGGCACAGTCATGCTACCGGGCACCAATCGCGCTTCGGACCGTTATGCCCGGGCAATGTTCTACGTGAATGCGATTCCAAAAAACGAGGACGCGGTTGAATCAATTGCCAGCGTGTTTTCTGTCATCCGCAATGTGTCGGTCCCCTATGGCCTGACGACAGAGAACGAACCGAATATTGCCTCGACCCGCTGGCGTACCGTTGCGGATCAAAAGCGCATGCGATACTTTTTTGAGTCTGCGCTGACCCCGAATGTGTTCTGGATCGACTTGAAGAAACTGGATTTTTCGGAAAAAACAGGAAAAGTCCTGACACTGGAACTGGGCCCTAATCAGTCAAAAATATACTCGGGCATGGCAAATGACCAATTCAAAGAGTCAAAGCCATTCAAATTCCTCGGCCTGCAGCTTTAAGCCTGTCATCTTTATTTTCGGCCAACAGAAAAGCCGCTCAAACGAGCGGCTAATTTATTGAATCTTAAAGCTTTCTTTGGTCCCCCCGGCTGGACTTGAACCAGCGACCAAAGGATTATGAGTCCTTGAAATACTAAGGCAAACTGAGCTTCATTGGATTTTAATGGAAGTCTCAAAACCCGCATAAACATTGACTTTAAATTCCAATCTGATAAATTAACGACATAGACCCATCCAACTTAAAACCGTAACCAGACCGTAACCAGAATGGCAATAGGACTGGCAGTAACCACGGATCAGATCGGACAAGTAACCATGTATCAGTCAATAAAGGATTTGCAGCCCGGGAAATTCCGGAAGATCTGCACCATAGACCCAGCAGGCAGCCTGGAAGCGCGCCTGCTGTCTACCGGCGCCATCCAATTCTATTGGCGTACCCAACACAGCGGTAAACAGGTCCGTGTCCCTATTGGCCTATTCGATGACCGTGCCCCGCCCAAGTCCTTGAAACCCACAGCCAAGGGTTACAGCATTCCTGCCGCCATTCGCGAAGCCGAAGAAATAGCACATGCGCATCTGGAAAACAAAGATGCCGGTGGCTACCCTGCTTTGCTGGATGAAAAGAAACAGCGAGAACGCAACCAGTACCAGGCCAAGGTAGAAGCCAAGGAATGGACGGTAAAGAAACTGTGTCTTGCCTACAGCGATTATCTGGAAAAACTGGGAAGAATTTCGCACCGTGAAGCCCGAAGCGCCCTGACCCTACATGTCATTGACGCCTGGCCGGACCTGGCCGCCCTGCCCGCCAGTTCTCTGACGCCCGACGATGTGGTGAATATTGTTCGCAAAGTCCACGAGGCTGGCAAAGGCCGCACAGCCAACAAAGTCCGATCATATATCCGCGCTGCCTTTCAGGTTGCCAAAGATGCCCGGCTGGATCATTCCATACCGGTGGCATTCAAGAATTACAAGATCACATTTAACCCGGCATCTGACACCAAGCCTGACCAGAAATCGAACCGGGCAGACAAGCGCCCATTGCACAAAGCTGACCTGATTACTTACTGGCAGGCAATCAAGGACGTTCCCGGCCTGCGTGGTGCTGTTATTCGGCTACACCTGCTGACCGGTGGCCAGCGGATTCAGCAACTGGTGGCCCTACTGACCGCTGACATTACAAAAGAACACATTACCCTGTATGACGGCAAGGGCCGCCCCGGCGGTGAAGTGCGGCCGCACATTGTCCCGTTGATACCGGCGGCCAGGAAAGCCCTGGACGAAGCTGGCCCTATCGGACTATATGCCCTCAGCACCGAGGACGGGAAAACCCATATCAGCAATGCCACGCTGTCTGGCTGGGCGCAAGCCGCTGTTGCCGACATACTGCCATCATTCCAGCCCAAACAGGTGCGCAGCGGCGTGGAGACATTGCTTGCCAGCCTGGGCGTCAGTAAGGAAATCCGGGGGCGCTTGCAATCGCACGGCATCGCCGGCGTACAGGACCGGCACTATGACGCTCATGATTATTTGCCCGAAAAACGCGCTGCCCTACTCAAGCTGTACAACGTCCTGGAGCAAAAAGGCGCTGATGTGATCCATTTTAATGCGGCCTGACCTGCGCAGCCACGCAGATCAGACCTAACCACAACCCTACCATAGGAGTAGACCATGGCTAATTACATTGTAACTAAAGAGTGCCCCGACTTTGATGCTGCGCTTACGCAGACTCAAATGCATAATATTGAACAACAGATACAAGACTTATCGCCGGCACGCCGCATTGCACTTGCAACGCTGACAAAAACGCGATCTGAATTAATGTCGGGCCTAGACGATGAAAAATTTCATGACACATATATGGAGATGATTGAATCCGTACAAGAATTCAATGAGCAATTAGAGCGCATCAAAGAACTAACGCAAGCTGCTCACGCAAGATTATTAATCGCTGGTCAAGTATGGTCGCAGGCCAACGAGTCCAAGCAGTAGATAAACCGCCAAGCCCAGCGCCTACTCCGACGGGAGGAAAAGCCGGTTTAGTCCACCGGCCTGGCGCTGGCACCTATTGAACGGACATGTAAGGGACTGAGAAATGAAAGTGCAATCTTTCGATCTGTATGTGACTTTTGGTCAAAAAAGCGACTGTAGATTCTACAAGGCCGATGGGCAGCCAACGTTTAACGAACGCGATGCAAAAAAGATATATCACTCAATTTCGGAGTTGTTTGTATTGGGAGAGAAAGCCTTCAATTGTCTTGACGCTTTCTATCGTTTAGAAGATTCATTGAATACAACCGAACCCATTACACTGTATGAAACATTAGATATCCATGCTCAAGTTTCAAAAATTGAAATGGTCGATGAATTGCGAAAAGATAACGTTTTGATATTAAATTCGTTAACCTACAAAGACTTGCCTCCTAGCAAATATGATCTGGCTGATACTTATGGAATACTAGGCACGTATTTGAATCACTATTCATCATTAGGGAAAAAATTAGACAAAGAAAAAATTGATGAAATTGCTATTTGTTACCTGATCGCGATTTTTGAATATATAGATATCGTAATTACTGGCATGTTGAGCAAAAAGTACGAGATTGGTGCCGCACTAATCGCTTCCGATTGTCTTACTAATTTTCATTTACTATGCAACGATCTTGATATTCAAGGTTTACGCAGCGGCATTGGTCGACAGGCAGCCGAAGCCAGAATAAAAAAAGACCCACGGCAACAAGAAAAACAGCTTATCAAGGAATGTTGGCAGAACTGGCAGGCCGATAAATCGCAGTACAAGAGCAAAGCTGCCTTTGCGCGCGACATGATGGAGAAGGTCGAACATTTGACCAGCGCAAAGAAAATTGAGGACTGGTGCCGCGAATGGGAAAAAGAAACCACCACCCAGCCGGTACGGTGAGCATTCAGCCGGCATCGTGCGCACCCTACCGGCTCAGCTATCTATCTGATTTTGCTACATAAATTCATAATCAATCCCGTAGTTTCCAATAACGATTAACGGGATTTATTATGAACCAAACTATATTACTTAACATCGGTGATGTGAAGAAGCAGACCGGCTACCGGTCTACACAAACGATCTATAACAAAATGGCGAATGAGGGATTCCCCCGTCCCATTTCAATCGGTGATCGCTCGAAACGCTGGTTACTGTCCGAGGTTGAGGCATGGGTACAGGACCAGATCAAAAAAAGCCGTGGCGAGGTATGACATGGCTAGCATCACCAAGAAAGCCGCCATCCTTGGCACACTTCACAAACGCAGCCTGAATCGCTTTGAAGCCGAAGCGTATGGCGATCATTGTTTGCACAGTACCGTTTCTGAACTGCGCAATGACGGCCACAATATCATTTCGCATTGGGAACTGGTGCCGAACCGATTCGGGGGCGAAACCCGCGTAAAACGTTACTTTTTGCTGCGAGGTGCGCGATGATTGATCCGATGAAAAAACACGAGCGCTTCGTACTGGAGGAATTGCTGCCGATGGTCTTTGTACATGCCAAGGCAGTAAATTGCTCTCCCGAAGAATCTGCAATGGCTTGTTTTCTTAGCGTTGCAACTGTTCTCCAAGCAAGAGGGCTGACCGATGACGACCTGATTGCAGCAATAAAAAGTTCTTCCATTCTTATTGCCGATACGCCAGAGGTCTTGCAATGAAAGCGTCAACTCTGAGCAGCCTACAGTCCGATCTGTCCCCTTGCCCATTTTGCGGTGGCCGTGGCATCTTGGAACCGATGCCCGGCACGAACAAGAACTGGTGGCGTGTCATGTGTACCAATCACAAATGCGGTGGCACGACCTGGCCACTGTCAGAACCGATCGATGCTGCCGACGCCTGGAACAGGAGGATCAATGGCTAGGATCGGGTATAAGAAAGGCGCGCTGGAGGCACTAGGCGGGTTCGTGCCGTTGCCATTTATCGTACTGGATAGTCGCGCCTATCAGACCCTTTCCACTGCCGCAAAGACACTGCTGATTGATGTTGCCAGACAGCATACGGGTGGCAACAATGGCGGTCTTTCGCCTTGCTGGGAGCTTATGAGCCGGCGGGGATGGAAAAGCAAAGCAACATTGCAGAACGCTAAAAACGAGGTCCGATTATCGGGTCTGATTACCGTAACCCGCATTGGCACTCGAAAAAAGGGAGACTGCGAGCTATGGGCGTTGTCGTGGTTTAAATTGGACTACCGCCCCGATATGGATATACAGCCTAAGGCTCATAACTATATGGGTTTCATGGAGATAAAAGACGCGAAGATTGACCCGATACCCCGGCGCCGAATAGATGTATTGCGAGATTAAACCCACCCGGTTATTGCCGGGTTTTTTATGCTCGATCAAAATAAATTTACGGGTACAGTTTCTGTACTCAGTAAGCCCGAAAAAGGCCATTTACGGTACAGTTTCTGTACTCAGTTGATACCCATAAATGCCTCCGTGAGTACAGTTTCTGTACCCAGCTTCATAGACAAATGCCGTTTTTTCACTGAGTACAGTTTCTGTACACCTATATAGATATGCCATCTATACGCCTTTTATAAAACCATCCTTCAAATGCTGGGTGGGTCGAATTGGCTTACTCAGCCGATCCAGAAAGCGTGTCTTTCTTCAACACATGGTCACCAGCAGACTTGTTATCGATCCATTCGTTCAAAATGCGTTCAAGCTCTGTTTTGTCATCCTTATACTCGAAGGCGTCGTCAGTAACGGTGATTGTTGGCCCTCCATCTCCGACATAAAAAATATACGATGGGGGGTTCATTTTATATCCGCGATCTTTGATCTTATCGCTTTCAAACTGGTCACCCCATGACTTGATATCGATTGTCATTATTACTCTCCAAATTTAATAATTGATTTTTAACAACAGTGTATTTTCCAAACTAATACAAGGACATACACATTTGAAATATAGCATCTTTCCATTAAGGAATACATGATATTTATCAGTCACCTATTTACGTAAATAAAGGTACTGACCAATGAATATCAATGAAATCCGGGAATCCAAAGCCCAAACCGCTGCGCAGATGCGCGCACTGCTGCAAAAGGCAGAATCCGAGAAACGCGATCTGTCTGGCGACGAATCAGCATCATTCGATGCAATGAAAGCCACTATCCAATCACTTGAGCAACAGGAACAGCGTCAATCTTTCCTGAACAACATCGAGCGTGGTGCAAAGCCTGATCCATCTTTCCAGAAAGTCGAGCAACGCATTAGCGTGGTCGAAGTAATGCGCGCCCAAATGGAAGGTCGGGCAGTTTCTGGTGCTGCTGCTGAGTACAGCAAAGAAATTGAGCAGCGTACCGGCACTAAGCCCCAAGGCATCTTTGTTCCCATGGACCTGCTGGAAAAGCGCGTCAATACCACCACCAGTGCAGATGACATTGTTCCAACGATCCATCGCCCTGATCTGTACATTAACCCCCTGCGTGAGCAGCTCGTGGCCCGCCAATTGGGCGTGCGTGTGCTGACCGGGCTAACTGGCAACCTATCCATTCCGAAATATGGCAGTGGCCTGACTACCGGCTGGGTAGCGGAAAACAGTCCAGTCCCTGAAGGTGATATGACCTTCGATTCCGTCTCTCTTACACCTAAACACGTTGGTGGTAAAACTGAGATGAGTAGGCAGCTCTTGCAACAGAGCTCTCCTGATATCGAGCAGTTGGTGCGAGATGACCTGACCTATCTGATTGCGAAACAGATCGACCGCGCCATCATCGCCGGCACAGGCACCAATAACGAGCCGCTGGGCGTGCTGAATGCGCCGGGCATTCAAACTGCTTCACTGGCATTGCTAGATTGGGTTTCTGTCATGGCGATGGTACAGCAACTTGAAGATGAAGAAATTACCGGCGGAAACTGGCTGACTACCGGCACAGTGAAAACTGCGCTTGCAACCACACTGAAAGAGGCCGGTCTGGCTGGCTACTTGCTGGAAGGTGGCCAACTGGCTGACCGTCCGCTGCGTGTGTCCCGTCATATGCCGGAGGGCAGCATCCTGTTGGGCGATTGGTCCAGTGTCATGTTGGGGGTTTGGTCGAGCTTTGATCTGCTCGTGAATCCCTATAGTGAGCCAGCCTACAGCCGAGGCGGTGTTCAGGTCCGGGCAATGGCTACAGTCGGAACTGCGATCCGTCACGAACAGGCATTTGTCCTGGCTACCGACGCTATCGTCCAGTCCTAAGGAGCACGCGAATGCTGGAACTGCGAACAACCAATGAGATTAAGGCTACACGGTCCCGCGTTTGGGGTTATGCCGCCTTGTTTGATTCACCCACTGATTTAGGCGAATTTCGGGAAGTGGTCAGAAAAGGTGCCTTTCGCCGCTCATTGGTTGAGTCCAGCATTCGCGCCCTATACGACCACGACAGTGCAAAGCTGCTGGGTACGACCCGCGCCGGTACGCTGTCATTGCGTGAGGATGACAAGGGCCTTGCCTTTGAACTGGATTTGCCCGATACCACCCACGGCCGTGATGTGGCTGAACTGATCCGGCGTGGTGACATTGCCAACTGCTCATTCGGTTTCACGACCCGATCCGATAAATGGGTGGCAGGCGACAAATTTACCCGCGAACTGCTTGATGTGGATCTGGCAGAAATCACATTGACAGCGAACCCAGCCTATCCGCAAACCACGGTGGCCCTGCGCAGCCTGGACGCAATGGTCAAGCAATCAGGCGATGCGCATTTGAAAAAGTTGTGGATGGAAACTTTATGATTGCAAAACTACTTTCCAGATTCGGTTTCGAGAAACGCGCTGATGGTGACAACTATTGGGAGAACTGGCAGGCCCTGCGATCAGGTCCAGTGAATGACAAGACGGCGCAATCAGTAAGCGCCGTTTACGCTTGTGTCTCTGCCATTTCCGAGACGATTGCCAGCCTGCCATTGCATTTGTATGAGCGGGATGATGCCCGCACCAAAGCCAAGGACCACAGCCTGTACAACGTCCTTCACGACATTGCCAACCCGCACCAGACCGCACTGGAATTTCGGGAATGGATGATGGCATGCGTACTGCTCAAGGGCAATGCCTATGCCAGAGTAGAACGTGGATGGGACGGCCAGGTTACAGCCTTGCTCCCGATCCACCCTGACCGCGTGTCCATTCTGCGCACGACCACTGGCCTGATCTATGAATATAGCGACCACAAAGGCACTGTACACAAGCTGCTGCAAGATGAAGTATTCCACCTGAAACACCGGGCCGGTGATGATGTGCTGATGGGCGTATCTCCGATCCAAGCGTCCCGCGAAACAATCGAGCTGTCCATATCTGAACGCGATCATGGTAATGCAACATTCAAAAATGGCACCCGGTTATCGGGCATTCTCAAATTCCCGCAGCATTTGAAGCCTGAACAGCGCACCGGTCTGAAAACGTCCTGGGAATCTCAATATGGTGGTGGCGCCAATGCCGGTAAGACCGCCATTCTGGATCAGGGTGTGGAGTACCAGACTATATCCATGTCCCTTGAGGATGCCGAATGGATCGAGGCCCGTAAGTTCTCAGTCATTGAGGTGGCCAGGCTATTCCGAGTACCGCCTGTGATTATCCAGTCAATGGAATCAGCGAACTACTCCAATAGCGTAGAGCTTGCCAGACAGTTTGTGACCCTCTGCCTGCGCCGCCATCTGGTGGCATGGGAGCAAGCCATTTCCATGCAACTGCTGACACCCGCAGGCCGCAAACGATATAAGCCAGAGCATAGCGTGGAAGGTTTATTGCGTGGTGATAGCACGACCCGCGCATCATTCTACAAGGAAGGCATAGACGCTGGCTGGCTGCTGCCAAGTGAAGCACGCAAGCTGGAGAACCTGCCACTGATTGAAGGAATTGATAATGCCAAGACTCAAGACACTACAGCCCAGGATTAAGGTGCTGGGTATGCCAGTACAAGAACTGCTGAAACGCCGCTCAAGCCGCACAGGACGCGATGCAGACCCACGCCGCACCATACCCCTTAACTCAAGCCATTGGCAGCGCCTGCGTGCTCTGATACTGGATGATGAACCATTGTGTAGGCACTGCTGGGAGCGTGGCCTTACAGTGCCAGCTACTGATGTAGACCACATATCAGGCGATCCAAGCGACAACAGCCGCGATAACTTAGCTAGCCTATGTCATTCGTGCCATTCGATCAAGACTGCTGCTGACCACGGCAAGCGCGTGAATCAGGGATGCGGGGTGGATGGACTGCCGGCGAGTTGGAAAAATCACGAGCAACCGACAGCACCAGACCGCACCCCCAGCCTTCCTTTAACGCTTACTGCAAAGGCCGACCATGAAAACGACTGACAAACGCGCCCGTACAGATACCGCCAAGGCTGCCGTAGAGGCCGCCCAGAACGCTGCAATGCCGCCCCTGGACCCGCCAGACTGTATCACGTTACGACCCGCAGATCGCCCATTTTGGGACCGTATCATCCTATCCAAAGCCCGGGACAACTGGACTGATGTTGATCTGGTGAGTGCTGCGCAACTGGCACGCGCACAATCGGATATTGAGGAACTGCAACGGAAGATTGATACTGATGGCTATGTGATCGACGGCAAGATCAACCCGGCGGCGCAGATGCTGGAGACATTGAGCAAGCGCGCCATTGCTTTGACCCGCGTCTTGCAGGTTCACGCCCTGGCTACCGTGGGCCGGTCTGCTGATGTGGCGCCGGCTGCCAAATTAGAGCGGGAAGCCCGTCAGGACGATGACGACGACCTTATCCCACGCCTGAGGGCCGTTAAATGACACGCGCCGGGAAAGTGATCCAGTTTATCGAGAAATACTGCGTGACGCCGGACGGTGCGCACGTCGGTAAGCCTTTGGTACTGGCTGACTTTCAGAAAGACTTCATTAAAGCGGTCTACGACAACGAACACGGCACCCGCCGGGCCTATCTATCCATTGCGAGAAAGAACGGTAAGAGCGGCCTTATTGCTGGCCTGCTACTGGCGCACCTGGTCGGACCCGAGGCGGTACTGAACAGTCAGATTGTATCGGGCGCCATGTCCCGCGATCAGGCGGCGCTGGTGTTTAACCTGGCTGCCAAGATGGTGCAACAGTCCCCGAAACTAGCAAAGATCGTGCGCATTGTTCCATCTGGAAAACGCCTGCTGGGTCTGAATATGAACACAGAATACAAGGCTCTGGCTGCCGATGGCAAGACCGCCCACGGCCTTTCACCGGTGCTGGCCATCCTTGATGAAATGGGCCAGGTACGCGGTCCGCAGAGTGACTTCATTGATGCGATCACAACCAGCCAGGGCGCACACGCAAACCCGCTGATGCTGGTCATATCCACGCAGGCGGCCAGCGATGCCGATCTGCTGTCAATCTGGCTGGACGATGCCAAGGCCAGTAATGACCCCCGCATTGTGTCTCATGTCTACGCGGCGCCCGAAGGCTGCGATCTGATGGATAAGACGGCATGGGAAGCGGCAAACCCGGCACTGCGATTGTTTCGTAGTGAGGATGATCTGGCCGAGCAGATGAAGCAGGCCCAGCGTATGCCGTCAATGGAAAATACCGCCCGTAATCTGCTGCTTAACCAGCGTGTGTCCACAGAATCCCCATTCATTTCACCGGATGTGTGGAAGTCGTGTGGTGGCAGTGTCCTTGATTTTGAGGACACCCCTGTCTATGCCGGCCTGGATTTATCCGCCCGTACTGACTTAACGGCACTGGTCACTATTGGCAAGGTGGGTGGCGTTTGGCAAACGGTACCCCATTTCTGGACGCCTGAGCAGGGCCTGGCTGATCGAGCGCATAAAGACAGATCACCCTATGACGTGTGGGCCAGACAGGGATTGCTTCACACGACGCCGGGCGCGACGGTCGATTACGAGTATGTGGCGATGCAGATTGTCGAGATACTGGCCGATCTGAACGTACAGGCCATTGCTTATGACCGCTGGCGCATGGACCTGATGATGCGGGAATTTGAACGGCTGGGCGTGACGTTGCCGCTGATGCCATTCGGACAAGGGTTTAAGGATATGTCGCCGGCGCTGGATGCCGTGGAAGCCGAACTGCTTAACGGCCGCGTGGCTCATGCTATGCACCCGGTCCTAACGATGTGTGCTGCCAATGCTGTGGTAACGAAAGACCCCGCCGGTAATAGGAAGCTGGACAAGGGCCGGGCAACCGGCCGCATTGACGGTATGCAAGCAATGGCGATGGCCTTTGGTGCTGCCGGCGGCGCAGAAGTGGAGCAGACATATGAAGCGTATGAATTTGATTTTGCATGATTTACACCCTTGCTACCAGGGATCGCTTGTAGGCTTGCAAGCGGTATGGGTAGATGAGGATTAGACGGTGAGTGCCTCATTTAGCGAAAACCCCGTCAGGCGGCGCGATTTCGTCATAACCAGCCGGTACGCCATGCGCTACTGGCCGGCCTCCTTGGATCGGTGGCCGCCAACTATTACTGAGGAAATGAAATGGATATTGGAAAACTGAAACACCGGATCACGATACAGGAACAAAAGTACATAGGCCAAGGCCCGACGGGTGAGGTGATCTACGAATGGGTGACGGTCGCTATCACCTGGGCGCAGGTCCAGGGTATCAGTGGGCGGGAGTTCATGGCCGCTCAGACGGAACAAGCCGGTACAACCTGGAAAATAATCATGCGCTATATACCGGGCCTGAAATCGTACTATCGCATCCTGTTGGACGGCTCGATTTTCAATATCAAGGGCATTTTGCCAAACAACGACAAAACCATGATTACTGTCATGGCTGAAAGTGGAGTTAACAATGGTTGATTTAACCCAAGCGAAATTGCACCTGCGTGTTGATATTGGTGATGACGATACGCTGATCCAGCACTATATTGATGCGGCTACTGCTGCCGCTGCCGACTATCTGAACTGGGAGACTATCCCTGATCCCATGCCGGCACCAGTCTCTGCTGCCATCCTACTGGCAGTGGGTGATCTGTATGAGAACCGGGAAGGCAAGACAGAAAACCGCCTGATCGATAACCTGACGTACCTGCGATTGCTGAACCCTTATCGGCTGATGGATGTGTGAGCGTTCCCGAAAAGTCGGGAGCGTACTTCCGTCATTGGCGGCTGTACCTCCATTGGGGGATAACGCAAATTTGCGTCATCTATTCGGGAATACGCCAGTAACATAATGTCATATTTGCCGGATATGATAGGCACTCATTCAACAGGAGGGTATATGTCAAGAAAAGTCGTTCAAATATCTACGGTGGCCCCCGCAGATGGCGGAAGCCATTTCGTCATTTTTGCTTTAGCAAGCGATGGCACAATATGGAAGAAGATCGAGACGAGGGGTGATGTTGCTACAAAGCCATGGGTAGAAGTTGAAGGCATACCCAGCGCAATGTCTGACGAAGATTTCGATGAGATGATAAATAACCCCATTAATCGCTGATCTGCGCACGGCTGCGATTTGGAACCACGGGAATGACAGTAACTGGTTACGGCGTAAAAAGGATGGCGACCAAAACATACGCGTGAATTATCCTAAAAACAACGCCCTACTTTTCCATACTCATCCACTCCAAAGCCGTAACCAGACCGTAACCAGCGACAGGGATAAAAAATGCCCTACAAACATAAGTTTATAAGGCATTGATTTTATTGCTTTTTTGGTCCCCCCGGCTGGACTTGAACCAGCGACCAAAGGATTATGAGTCCTCTGCTCTAACCAACTGAGCTACAGGGGGTATCCATTCTTATGACCATTCCGGATCTCGTTTCCCGTCAGAGGCTGCCTGCATAAAGACAGTCTTTCGGACCCTGATATCAGTTACTGGTTTTCAAGAAAGCTTTTAAGTTTATCAGCTCTGCTTGGATGGCGCAACTTGCGCAGTGCCTTGGCTTCTATCTGACGAATACGCTCACGCGTTACGTCAAACTGTTTACCAACCTCTTCCAGGGTCTGATCCGAACTGATGCCAATACCAAAGCGCATACGCAGCACTTTGGCTTCGCGTGGTGTCAGAGAATCCAGCACCTCTTTGAAGGCATCCCGCATGGAGCCGTAAAGCGCATTGTCTGAAGGCGCCAAAGTGGCGTTATCTTCAATGAAATCACCCAGATGGGAATCATCATCATCCCCAATCGGCGTTTCCATGGAAATGGGCTCTTTGGCGATTTTGAGGATTTTGCGGATTTTCTCTTCCGGCATATCCATTTTCTGCGCCAGCGTTGCCGGGTCCGGTTCCGTACCGGTTTCCTGCAGAATCTGACGGTTGATACGATTCATCTTGTTGATGGTTTCGATCATGTGAACAGGAATACGAATCGTACGGGCCTGGTCGGCAATGGAACGCGTAATGGCCTGACGAATCCACCACGTTGCATACGTAGAAAACTTGTAGCCGCGACGATATTCGAACTTGTCCACCGCCTTCATCAGACCAATGTTACCTTCCTGAATCAGATCCAGGAACTGCAGGCCGCGATTAGTGTATTTCTTGGCAATGGAAATCACCAGACGCAAGTTGGCCTCGATCATTTCGCGCTTGGCTTTCTTGGCCTTGGCTTCGCCTGTGACCATGCGCTTGTTGACGTCTTTCAGGTCTTTAAGCGGCAGCACCACTGCGTTTTCCAGATCAATCAGTTTCTGCTGAATTTCGTGAATATCAGGAATGGAGCGCTCGAGCGTTTCTGCATACGGCGCACCCTTCTTGACTTCTTCCTCAACCCAGCTCAGATTGGTTTCCTGACCAGGGAAGACTTTGATGAAATAGGCGCGTGGCATGCCGACGCGATCCACGCAGGTGTGCAGAATAGCGCGTTCAAGCTGGCGCACTTCCTCGACCTGGTTACGCAGCGTATCGGCAAGGCGTTCCACCATCTTGGCGGTAAAACGCACACCCATCAGTTCTTCCAGAATGGCTTCCTGCGCACGAATGTAATCTGGCGTGCGATAGCCACCCTGTTCGTAGACGCTACGCATCTTGCCGAACCATTTTTCGACAGAGTTGAACTTTTCCAGCGCCTGTTCACGAAGCATTTCCAGCTGCTTGCTGCTCATGCCGCCGGCAGGACCATCATCACCCTCGTCTTCTTCCTGTACGCCAGAGCCGGCATACTCTTCACCGTCTTCGGTTACCAGGCCATCAACCACTTCATCGATCTGAGCCTGACCATCACGTACACGCTGGATGTGATTGAGGATTTCCTGGATGGTTGTCGGGCAGGCAGCAATGGCCATGACCATGTGCTTGAGGCCTTCTTCGATTCGCTTGGCAATTTCGATTTCGCCTTCACGAGTCAGCAGTTCAACCGTACCCATTTCACGCATGTACATGCGGACAGGATCGGTGGTGCGACCGAAGTCGGAATCCACGGTAGTGAGTGCCGCTTCAGCCTCGTCTTCCACGTCATCATCAGAAGATGCCACAGGCGCGTTATCGCTGAGCAGCAGCGCTTCGGCATCGGGGGCCTGATCGTAGACCGAGATACCCATGTCGCTGAAGGTGCTGATGATTCCGTCAATGGCTTCGGCGTCAACCAGATCATCGGGCAGATGGTCGTTGATTTCGCCATAGGTCAGGTAGCCACGCTCTTTACCCAGCTTGATCAGCAATTTCAGGCGATTGCGGCGTGCTTCCTGCTCTTCGGGCGTGACGGGACTGCGACTTGATACCTCTTTGGCATCTTTCGCTCCACGTTTACCGCGCTTAGCCGGTTTGAAATCGGGCACTTCCTCAACTTCGTCGTCTTCAGACTCAAGAAAATCATCATCCTCGTCGTTGCTCTTGTTTTTGGACGGACGACCAGGCTTGCGACCGGTACCAACCTTGGCTTTGCGTTTGCCGCCTTTTTCGGATTCCTGCTCGGCGAAATCCAGATCAAAATCGGGATCCTCGGCGTCCTGATGCTCAACGGGCTTTGCCTTGGCGGCTTTGGATACCACCGATTTTGCCGCTTTTGCTGCCGTTTTGGCAGCAGGCGTTTTTTGGGCAGTGGTATTCTGGGAAGCAGTGCCAGCGGCAACTTTGGTTGCCTTCACGGATTTTGCAGACCTGGCTTCAGCCTGTGTCTGTGCCGCGGTTTTGCTGGCTGGTGCTTTTGTCCCGGGTTTAGCCGAAGACGCTGACTTGGTTACTTTTGCAGCAGTATCTTTCACATTCATTTCCGGTTTGGCGGCCTTACTGACTTTGACTTTGCCAGATGCCACCGTTTTTTTCACTGAAGAACTTGCCTTGCTCTGTGCCGGCACCTTCTTGCCGTTTTTCAGGTCAGATTGGGCTGGCGCTGTGGTTTTCGAAGAAGACTTTGCGGTCGCTTTCTTAACTGCTGTCTTGGGAGAAGTTGGTTTACTACTGGATTTGGTCATAGTTAGTTCCGGCAATCTCAGATCAACACAAACAAAACAAAAACAACAAAACCACGCGCTGCTTTTTCTGCCTGTTATTTTTTATTTAAGCAGGTAAAAGGAGGCGTTACATTTCAGAGACGAGCAAACTTTACATTATACACGAGTAAATAGTAAAACCCTTATTTTAACAATCTGATACGGGCATTGATGGCCTTGTATCGTTCACGATCCGCCACGGTTTTCAGTCCGTCCGCCACGAGTGCTTCTTTCTCCTGATTAAGGCGTGCAAATTCAATTTTGCGCAGTGCATCATGCCACTCGGCTTCAGGATCGGGTAAGGCGTCTTCGTAAAAAGAGTCTATGGTCAGACCAGTCAGCATATTGGCTATTTCGGAGCCAGGTTCGGCGCGTTGAATGAGCGCTGCGAGGTGTGTTGCCTGGGTGGTCTGCGCAAGAGCAATAAATTCCCTTACATAGGAAAACTGGGGGCTGAACCCCAAAACTTCAAGCTGTTGATCCGTGATTTTATGGACCATTTGCAGGTTTGATGCCAGCAATTTGATAAGTCTGCGTGCCAGCGGCGTAACCTGGCGCGATCCGCGACGACCGGCAACCCTGCCTGAACGGCCCGCAATCGCCGCTTGCGATGTCGAGGGCGCAGCCGATGGCAGTTGCCCAAAAGGCGACGGCTCCTGATCTGCACCCGGGTTTTTGGGCTGTGCCTCGGGCAGGGATTTTTGCCATTCCTGACGTTTCTGCACGGCCTCTTCGTATCGGGCCAGATCCGTAAGCAGCTCGGCGGAAGTCAGCGAGACCAATCGGGCAAAATCATTTTCGATCTGCGTGCGGATCCCGGAAGCCGGGATGGCAGAGATGAGCGGCCTGGCCTCATGCAGGCAGGCTGCCCTGCCCTCGGCTTCGTTCAGGTTGTGGCGGGAAGCCAGTTCCTCCAGCAAAAAGGTGGAAAGCACACGGGACTGGGATACCTGCTTGCGAAATGCTTCCGGTCCCTCGGCTCGAACATAGGAGTCCGGGTCGTGCTCACTCGGCAGAAACAGGAATCGCAGGGAAATATCATCACGCAGAAAAGGCAGGCACACGTTGAGCGCCTTCCAGGCTGCCCGCCGGCCCGCGCCATCGCCATCAAAACTGAACACGATGCGATCACTGGTACGCAGCAATTTCTGGATATGATCGGGTGTGGTCGCCGTGCCCAGGGTCGCAACGGCAAATTGTATGCCCTGCTGGGCCAGGCCCACGACGTCCATATACCCTTCAACGACCAGCACGCAGCCTTCCTGACGGATACCCTGCCGGTTTTCCCATAGGCCATAAAGCTCCTGGCCTTTGTTGAATATCGGCGTTTCGGGCGAGTTCAGGTATTTGGGCTCGCCTTTTCCAATCACGCGCCCGCCAAAACCAATCAGATTTCCTTTGGCATTGGTGATGGGAAACATGATCCGCTCGCGGAAACGGTCGTACCGGCGTCCGTCGTCGGACTCGATGACCAGACCGGCTTCAGTCAGAAGAGGATCGTCGTAGTTATCAAAAACCTGCCGCAGTCCGGTACGGTCACGTCCGGACCAGCCCAGGCCGAACAATTTGGCCGTTTTGCCGGTAATACCGCGCTGCTTGAAGTAGTCAATCGCTTCCGTGCTCTCGCGAAGCAGGGAAAGATAGCGTGCCTGCGCTTTTTCAAGCACCGCCTGATGTCGATTGATTTCTGCTTTTTTTTCGCGCGCACGTGTTTGCTGCAAAGGGCTGCGCTGCTCTTCGGGCACAACCATGCCCACATTCGCAGCAAGAGACCGCACCGCTTCCGGAAACGAGGCTCCGGTGTGCTCCATGAGGAATGTGATAGCTGTACCATGCGCGCCACAACCGAAACAGTGGTAAAACTGCTTGGTGGGACTGACGGTAAAGGAGGGAGATTTTTCGCTGTGAAAAGGACAAAGACCGAGTAAATTGGCTCCGCCCTTTCTGAGTTGAACGTACTTGCCAACTACGTCGACGACGTCGACCCGAGCCAGCAAGTCCTGAACAAAGCTGTCAGGAATCAACTGTACGCATTAATACAGACGTGGAGGCAGTTGCTGGCTGCGGATACGTTTGTAGTGACGTTTAACCGCTGCAGCGTGCTTGCGTTTACGCTCTGCTGTGGGTTTTTCGTAGAATTCGCGTGAGCGCAGTTCTGTCAGCAGACCGGTTTTTTCGATAGTGCGTTTGAAGCGACGCAGTGCTGCTTCAAATGGCTCGTTCTCTTTTAAGCGTACGTTAGGCATGAATT
>JAEWHK010000015.1 GCA_023387815.1 Pseudomonadota bacterium | reverse complement strand
TAGTCAGACATAAGAATGCGGTTGGTTCTTGTGCGGCCTCTGTGAAACAGGAACCCACCGAAGCACTTGCCCTCACCGGTTAAGGCAGTAGGAATCCCCTTTCTTTAGGGAGGGGAGGATGTCAATTGTGTTCGATGGTGGCTGGCGTTTCGAAGCGCTCCAGCGTACCCGTTCCCTCTGCTACTTCGTTCCAATCATTGAACGGAAAACTCATGACAATCAGTGACGCAGGAGGAAATCCCAATTGCAATTGGCTGAGCGCAGCGCTGTTGCCTTCTTTATAAAAATGTCTCGCAGTAAGCAGAAGTCCGGGATTGTGGCCGACAACCAGTGCAGTGCGCGAACCCGTTTCAATATGTCGAATGACATGAACAATGTCATTATAGGATGCTTCGTAAATACGCTTTTCCGTGATTTTTTCGACCCGGGAATCAAAAGCACGGTCGATAAATCCCCAGGTTTCCTGTGTACGGGTGGCGCTGGATACGATTGCGAGGTCCGGACGAAGCTGCTCAGAAACCAGATATTGCGCAACGCGCTCTGCTTCAGAGCGTCCCCTCTCTGTCAGAGGTCGCTGCAGATCGGCAATACCAGGAACAGAATCGGAATGAGCATGACGCAGCAGCAGGAGTCTTAACATGTATAGCCTTTCTCAAACGAATCAAACAGTAATCATATAATATCGCGTGTGTCGTCCACTGCCCGGTTGGTGATGCCAAATGGAATATGCACCGACGGCACAAGTTCACTTGCCGATTCCAGATGCGCAGACTGATCATCAAAGAAGATATGCGGTCTGAGGACGCCCAGTACCTGTTTTTTGGGAATGCCACCAAGAAAGAAAGCATCATTGGTCATGACACCCCAGTTCTTCAGGGTATACAGGGCTCTTTCGTGGGAAGGTGCGTTTCTGGCAGTCACCAGCGAGACGCGCAGCCGATTTTCATATTTGGGATTTTTCTTTTTAAAGTCTTCTTCAATCGACTGAATTTTTGCCACTCGAATCAGAAATTCCTTCAGGGGACCCGGGCTGTGGGTGTTCATCACATTTGCAACCTCGTGGGCATGGAAATCCGAAAGGCCGGATTTCTGCATGACGCTTTCTGATTCGTCGTTGATCAGTACGCCATCAAAGTCAAATGCAATACGCAGCCCCGTGTCCTGTTCATCGTCGTCAAACTTTGAATCAAGTACATGCCCGGCAGGATAGCCAGCCCTGATCGCGGCATCGACATCGCGTTTATTACCGGACAGAAAAAGGGAAATATTCAGTGAAGGGATGTATTCGTGCGGGGATTTGCCCTGCATGAAAATGGCACGTGTGATACCCAGCCCATAGTGTTCAATGGTCTTCATGACGCGCAGGCCAGTATCCGGGTCATTGCGCGACAGCAGTATGACTTCCACCAGCGGATCTTCTGAATCCGGGCTCATATCGTTGAGTGATAACAGCCGTTTAATGAATGGGAAGGCGATGCCCTTGGGCAAAGGCGAATTCAGATTGCTTTCCTGAAATTTCCGGTATGCCTCCTCCCCTTCGCGTCTGAAGACCGCATCCGAATCTGTAAGATCGAACACGGCACTGGACGCAACGCCAATCACAAGACGATTAGCCAGATCGTAGGCCATACTTTTCTTTCCTCTCCCGTAAAAGGGCGTCAGTTTAATACAAGGTCACTGATCACAAATGACAACACAGGCACGCTGCGCGGCCTGTATATCTGCTGCTGGTAAGATCGACGCAGACCATCGACCGTATTATAGAATAACGTCCCCTATCTTTTAGAGGAAGAGGGTTGGGTCAAAAGCCATAAAGTCCTGCCGGGTTATCGACCAGGACTTTTCTTTGCAACGCAGGATCCTGCAACCAGCTGGCGCGCTCGCTCAGGAGCGACTGCACTGGAACATCGCGATATCGGCTCACTTCGATCGGCAATTTGCCCGGTTCACGATTGGTGTGCGGCCAGTCGCTTGCCCAGACAATTCGTTCCTCATTGGCTGCCAGCAAGGCTTGCGCAATCACGGCAATCTGATCGGCCTCTGCAGGCGAGCCGACACGATACGAGCCAGACAATTTGATATACAAGTCGCCGTTTTCCAGTCCCTGAAACAAAGGGCTGGAAAGCAGACTATCCATTGTGGTCGCCGGTGGCACAAGACCAAAGTGGTCGATGACCAGGGGAAGCGCAGGTTTCTCCAATTGTTCGAGTGCCCGATTGAGCAGATCGAACCCTGCGTACAGCTGAATATGCCAGCCTGAACCGGACAGGCGGTTCATCCAGTATCTGACAGTCGCAATTGCCTGAGTCAGATCATCGGCTCCCGTGCTTTCCAGATTGATTCGCAAACCGGTCACGCCACTGGCCGCTAGTCTGGTCAGCGTCTCGTCGTCTGTTTCCTGCCCCAGCACGGCCACCCCTCTAAACACAGATGGCATAGCCTGTAAACAATCCAGAAGACAACGATTGTCCGTGCCGTAGATGCTGGGTTGCACGATGACGGCTCGATCCACGCCGATGGTTTTCATATGTTCGCGCAGGGCCTGCATACTGGCTGGCGCTGGCGTGTAGGGCCGGTCTGGCAGCATTGGATAGGAACCGCGCGCACCGATCACATGAACATGGCAGTCACAGGCACCTTCAGGCATAGAACTCATAGACAGTTTCCCGGTTGTTGAATCACGCCTTGTGCGTCAGGAAGTGGTTTGTTCCTTGCTGCTCAACAGTTCAAGCAGCGCCTGACCGACCTCTTTGGTACCCAGTTTGCCGCCCAGATCTTTGGTTACCTTACCAGCTTCAATGACACCTGCAATGGCGTCGAATATGGCATCGGCCGCCTGCGTGAACTGAGTTGCCTGCTTGCGCTGGCCATACCAGTTCAGCAGCATGGCCGCAGACTGGACCTGAGATACCGGATTGGCGATATTCTGGCCAGCAATATCCGGTGCCGAGCCATGAGCTGCCTGGCCCATCGCATATTTGTCCCCGGCATTCAGAGAGCCGCCAAGACCAAGACTGCCAGAAAGTTCTGCGGTCAGATCAGACAGAATATCGCCAAACATATTCGTGGTGACGATGACGTCGAATTTGGCAGGATCACGCACCACATGAGCCATCATCGCATCGACAATGAAATCATCAATGCGCACTTCCGGAAACTCCTTTCCGACCTCATGGCAGATGTCGATGAACATGCCATCTGCAATCTTCAGTACGTTTGCCTTGTGTACGATTGAGACATGCTTGCCGCGAGTCATGGCCATTTCAAAAGCGGACCGTGCAATGCGCTCGCAGCACTTGCGGGTAATCCGGCGAAGCGAAATGACAACGTCAGAAGTGATGAGCATTTCGCTGCTGCCCTGCTCAATATTGCGATCGGCATAGAATCCTTCGGTATTCTCGCGCACAACGACCAGGTCAAACTGCCCCAGACGCGCAGGAACACCGTTGTAGGTGCGGGAAGGACGGATATTGGCGTACAGATCCAGTTCCTTGCGGAAAAATTTCGAAGGATTGATTTCGCCCTTGGCTTCATCCTTGAAATCATAGGTAGACATGGGGCCAAGCATCAGACCATCCGCGGCCTTGACCTTCTCCAGTAATTGCGACGTGACGGTACTGCCATACTTTTTCAGGCTGTCATGTCCGGCAACGTCATGTTCCAGCTCAAGACCCAGGTTAAAGCGACTGGATACGGCATTCAGGACCTGCTCGGCCACTGCCATGGTTTCCGGGCCAATACCATCACCGGGGAGAATTACGATTTTCATATCATTCCTGTATTCAATTTAGTAAGTAAACGCTTATTCCAGAACAATGCCGGCGGTTTTGATGAGCTTGTCGTACTTGGCGATCTCTGCCTTGACAAACGCCGTGAACTCGGCTGGTGTATTGGCCTGCACGGCTGACCCTTCAGATTCAAAGCGCGCGCGGATGTCGGGCTGGGCGAGAATCTTGTTGATTTCCGTGTTCAGCCGCGTAATGATTTCTGCGGATGTGCCTTTGGGTGCGAAATAGCCACCCCACAAGCTGTAATTGAAATCAGGCACAGTGCCTTCAGCAACGGTCGGAATGTCCTTCAGCGATGCAACCCGCTTGTCTGCGGTGGTGGCCAGCGCTTTGACACTTCCTGATTTGATGTGTCCCGCAGCGGCAGAAACGCTGGAGAAAAAGCAGTCCACCTGCCCGCCGATCACGTCTGTCATCGCCTGACCGGCGCCTTTGTATGGAACATGGGTCATTTTGGTGTCGGTGCCCAACCCAAGTGCGACCGCCGCCAGATGGCCGGGCGTGGCTGTTCCCGAGGAGGCATAGGTAACCGACTCGGGATCTGCCTTCGCCTTTTTCACCAGATCATCAATCGTATTGAAAGCGGATTTGCTGCCAGTAATCAGCACCAGCGGCGAATTGCCCACCAGGACGACGGGCTCCAGCGATTCCAGCGACTGATAGCCGGCATTTTTGTTGGCCAGCGGAATAATGGCGATTTCACCAGTCTGACCGAGCAGCAAATGATGCCCGTCAGCTTTTTCGCGGATAATCTGCTTCGTTCCAAGCATCCCGGAAGCGCCGGACCGATTTTCCACGACCACCGTCTGCTCAAGTACCTTGCCCAGCGGTTCGGAAATCAATCTGGCAAACAGATCTCCCTGACCGCCAGGAGCAAACGGCACGGTGACAGAAACCGGCATGGATGGATAAGTGTCTGCCGCAAGTACTGTTCCCGGGCGCACGAAAGGCATGGCGAGCAAAGCACAACCTGACTGCAGAAACCGACGTTTACTCAATAATGTCTGTTTATCACTCATAAAGAATCCTTTTCTCCTGTCTTTGTTATTCGCTGTATGGGATCATCGCTGCCGACAACTCGACGGTCATAGCAACTCACTCAGTATCCCGCAGCATCTTCAATCGTTCCAGAAACGCCTGACGTATGTGATATTTGGCCGCCTTGCTGGCCGCTTCCGGATCTCGATTGCGAATGGCATCCAGAATCTGCCGGTGCTCCACCACGGCCTTCTGCGCCCGTTCGCTGGATTGCAGCGTACTGCGTCCCAGCAGAAACGTCGTGTCGGTAATCGATTGCAGCGTACGAATCAAATGCTGATTATGGGCCGCACCATAGATGGCCTCATGAAACATCAGATTCATGCGTACCGGATCGCTCGCGGGGTCTTCACTCTGCTCAAGAATCGATTGCATATTATCGATTTCGGCTTCGGTGGCATGTCTGGCTGCAAATTCTGCTGCTGCCCCTTCCAGGACTTCACGCATGGCATACAGTTCAGTGACGCCCTGTCTGTTGATCCGCGTAATGACCAGTCCGCGTCGCGGTTCGTGGGTCAGCAATCGCTCATCTTCCAGACGCTTAAGTGCTTCGCGCACCGGCGTACGTCCCATGCCAATCAACTTTGAAATTTCCATTTCGCGCAGACGTGCGTCACTGCTGAAAAATCCGCTGAGGATCTTCTGCTTGATATCACGATAAGCCGCATGAAACTGGGTGTTGTCTTTGGAGATTGGCATAATGGTATTTGCTCTGCTGGTATTGACAGGAGTATCGCAGCGGCAGGCTCAGCTCAATTCAACTGTCATACTGACCGGCCAGGCTAGGATTTCGGTATTGTATCGACAACCGATCTCCATATCGCAAGTTCGTGATCAAGCATTTGTCCAAACTCTTCCGGAGTGCCAGTCACCACATTTGCCCCCTCGTTCTTCAGACGATTGCTGATCAACCGGCCTTTCGCAATCTGGTTCGAGGCTTTGTTCAATTTCTCCACAATGGGCCTGGGAAGATCTGCAGGTCCCAGGACGCCCCACCACGTTTTGATGTCGAAATCCTTCACACCTGACTCCTGCAGGGTGGGCACATCAGGAAATAGCGGCGATCGATCTTTGGACGTCATGGCCAGCAAGGTCACTTTATCGCTTTTGACCTGTTCAAGCATCGTGGGCATGGTGGCAAAGAAAGCCTGCACGCGTCCGGCAATCAGATCCAGTGTGGCTGGACCGCTACCCCGATACGGGACATGTGACATGGACACGCCACTGCGCTGTGTAAAGTAAGCACCCGACAGATGATTGATGCTTCCAGGCCCGGCTGAACAATAGGTGACGCCACCGGGATCAGCTTTTGCCCTGGCAATCAGTTCATCCACGTTTTTAACGCCAAACGACTTGGACGCCACCAGCATGAGCGGACCATTTCCCAGTTGTGCAATGGGTGTGAAATCCTTGATGGGATCGTAAAGTTTGCTCTGTTCCCACGCGGCGTTAGTTGCAAATGTGGAAGTCGCAAATAAAAGGGTGTATCCGTCTTTTCTGGCCTGTTTGACGCGGGCAGCCCCGATTGAACCGCCACCGCCACCGCGGTTTTCTACAACAATTGTCTGACCCAGCGACTTGCCAAGCTCGGACGCAAACTCACGCGCAATGCTGTCGGTTCCGCCCCCGGCTGCAAACGGCACCACAAGTGTGATGGGCTTATCCGGCCAGGAATTCTGTTCCTGCGCACCTGCAGTTGAGACGCCGAACGTTGCAAATGCGGCCGCCATCACGGGTAACCACTTGAAATTCATCATTAATTTTCTCCTCCGATTTAAATATATTTTTGTATACAAAAATATATTTAAACGAATGGTACTCGAATTTCAATTGCAATGTAAAGCGAGGACAATGGCGTTGCAGAAATTTCGGTCGAAATATAGACCGGCACAGGAAGGAGCCGGGATGAGAACTGTCGGGAGGTATTTGTTTACTGTGCCTCTTCCGGCACATAAATGATTTCACCCGAATCGAGTCGATAGGCTGTACCCACGCGTTCCCCTTGCAGACCGCCTGACTTTTTCTCGCCTGCAGCGTAGCGACTGACTTTTCCGTTCTGACGAGTAATGACTTCCATATTCGCAGCACCAGGATTTTTCACGATTGTGAAGTCTTTCGAGGTAAGCAGATCACCGATTTTCAGGTTCGAAACCAGGGCAATCATCAGCGCGAGCGCAAAGACAAGCGTGATATCGAAGAGGTTGACCATAAATCCAAGGGGATCCAGGTCGTCGCTGTTATTGTCTCTCAGCAAAGAGCGTCTACGTTGCATGGCCAGTTCCTAATTCTTGTCCCCGATCTGACGACTGAAATATTCGAGCAAAGAGATATCATCTGCTGCCCAGCGATTGGCTGTCTGGTACAGCAGAAAACCTGCGGCACCAATGACCAGTCCCACCACCGTCGTAGCAAAGGCCACCTCCATCTTTCTTGCCAGCAGACTGATATCCCCCTGAGCAAGGCCGACCAACGCTGGGCCAAGAGGGATAAGCGTGCCCATCAGCCCCAGCAGTGGTCCCAGTCTCGTCATCGTGCGGTAAAAGGCCAGTTTCTTTTCGCAGGACAATTCAAATTCCACCAGTATTCGCTCGCGTCGAGCCGGATCGTGTGGGGAAGCCTGCAATGCAGCGGCCGCGCTGAGCAGCGGTGAGTTTTTCTGTCCGGAACGAAGCGCGTCCGCTGTCATTTGTGACAACAGCGCAAAGGCGTCCGCACCTGCCTGTGATTCATTGAAAGTCAGTCGCCGTGCCCTGTCCGCCCATTGTGAAAAGAACATCCCCGTCGCCAGCGCGCCGCGCACCAACAGATAGAGGATGGCAATAACAACGGGAACCTGCAGGGCTGCAGTAATCAAGGAGAGAGATTGTATTAAGTAGTCCAAATCACTATTTCCTGAAAATTCGGCGCTGCCAGACCCAGCCGAGCGCCATGAATAAGCCGGTGAGCGTCGCAACGACAAGCAACGGTCCGGTCTTTAACGAAACCTTGTCGGCCATGGGCAGTTGTGATGGCCGTGTTAGCCATATGGCAATACCTGCCTGCGTCACGTACAGACACAGGCGAACGCAACTACGTGACACGCATGAGGTGAGCAGCTTTCCGGCGACGAACACCGCCGGTACAAATAATCCGATGAATACGGCGGCAAACCCCCAGGACAGGCTTGCATAGTCAATACCATCAATGCTGAGCATAAGCCACAGCTGCAGAAAATAAAGTGCAGCAAAAAGCGATGGAGGAGGTATTTTGCCTGCCCACTGCCAGGCTGTCGGACTCCTGTCGGACGCAGCAGCAACGGCCTGCGAGCCCAGCAGGAGCGATTCCACAATCATCAGGGCCGCAATATCCTGTCTTCGCTCAGGTTCGCTCGCCCATTTCACGACTTGCGCAAAACTTGTATGCGCAGCGGTTTCACTGCTCAGTATGATCCAGAGGGTGAAGCACAGTACTGTGAGCAATATCGTGATTGGGCGCTGCAGCGACAACTGAACGATTCCATGCAATAGACTTAGGACGCACAGCATTGCCATCAGCATGGCCAGGCTATCGACACTCATGATCAGAGCCCCTTCCGTTGGCGATACCGTCGCCTCAAAATCATGACAAGTGCGATTGAAGCGGCGAGCACCACCGTGATTGCAAGTGCAATGATCACACCGTCAGAGAAAACGCGCCCCAATGAATGCAGGGCACCTTCCCGCTGCCGCTCCGATTCCGCATTGGTCGTCGTTTTACTTTCATTAGCTGCAACCTGCACAGACTGACCTGCCTTTTCTTTCGACAGTCCGTGCTGATGGTCATGCGTATGCCCGTGATCTGTCACGTCCAGCTGCGTCAGCACCAGTGCATTTCTGCCATCAATGACATGGCCCTCATTCGATTTCTGCAATGCATTGTTGTACGAAGTAAGCGTTGGTTCATCCAGCTGCTGTGAGATGTATTTCCTAAGCTCACTGTTGTGATTAACGTACTCGGTACCACTGGCACCATATCGCCCCACAAGCTGCGCATGTAGCGCTGCTACCTGCCTGATTGTTCCGATCGCTGGCTTCCAATACCCCTTTCTTGCTGTCTCTAGCATGACCGCGGTCATCTCCTGCAGCGCAAAAGGATTCTGCTTCTGGAAGAAGTCGTGAAGACCCAGATGCTGATTATCCTGGACATACGTATCGAACAGATCATCCCAGAGATTCTTGCCAATCACAGCAGGCTTCATCACAGTCCATGCGTGTGTATTGCGGAAAGTCTCTGCAAATACCTCTGCTGACGAAGCGCCACCCCCGGTCAAACCACGAATGTAATCAGGATTGAGCAGTGTCGTCCGTGCATCAATCGCAAGTCCGGCACGCTCTCCCAGCATCTGCGCCTGGCCTGCATGTCGCGTATCCGTAAAATAGCCTGCTGCGTCTCTGCCATTCACGTGGCGTACCGCAAGATTGAGGCCACCCATGAACTCATAGACATGATCCAGCGAAAGCGGTCCCCATGTATTGGACGATAAGGGTTGCACAACGACATCGGTATCGGCCAGGGCAGTCTGGAATACGCCGGGCGCAAATTCTCCCCAGTGCGCGCTATCGGCATAAAGCGCACCCATATTGTTCAAATAATTGCGCGCAATGTCATTTTCCGATTGCCAGTGATCGCCTGCCTCGACCAGGTGCATGATCCCACTGCCATAGTTCCCATTGATGCCGCCAAATATGCGTTGTGCTGCATATCGGGTTGCGTCTGCCGGAGCCAATCCCTGCTCTTTCAGAACACGTTGCATATGCCGGGATCCGGCAGCCACGGCATTGTCCGGTTCATCAGCGGCCATCGCCATCGCAACGGCCTGCTGAATCAATTTCAATCGTGATGATGCAAGATCACGAAGCTGTCCCGACGTCTGAATCACAACATCGATTCTGGGATGTTCCATTCTGTCTCGCGGAATCAGTTTCAACTGCATGATCCTGCCCGACTGATCCCAGACCGGCTGAATACCCAGCAATTGCAAAATCTGAGCGATGGCAAGCCCGTCTGTGTGGATGAAGTCGCCAGCCCACAGCGTGAATGCGACCTTTTTCGGCCAAGCCCCTTGACGCTCCTGGCGCTGTTCAGCCAGCATGCGGGTAACAAGTCCGCCCGCCGTACGCCAGGCCTGCGGTGAAGGTGCCTTCTCGGCGTCAATCGAAAAGAGATTGCGCCCCGTAGGCAGGGCATCGGGATTCTGCAACATATCTCCTCCCGAAGAAGGCGGAATAAATCCGCCACCCAGATGATTTGTCAGCGCCTCAAGCTCCGCAGTTGGGCTTTGTTCAAGCTGCTGTTGGTACAGTCCCGTTTTATCCACCTTCGCTGTCGTGTCTGCGCCGGACGAACCAGAGGGTATATCATTCGTATCGGCAGCTAGGGAATCCGACGTCATCAAGGCTATAGTTCGTTCAAGCTGCTCGCGGGAATAAGACCTGCCCAGCGTATAAAGCCCTTCGGTCACGCGCGTCGAAGTGAGCGATTCCATGTGGTCAGCCAGCTTATTCAATTGTGATTCGTCCCATCTACCCTGCGTTTCGAATGCCAGGTCTTCATGCAGCTTAAGTCGAATGGCATCCTGCTGGATATCGCTGGCATATTCATTCCTGAGCACAGCATTGCTCGCCTGCTTCCATGCCTGCAGCGCAGCAGCAAGCCTGCTGAAATCTGCCTGCGCACCGCCCGACTGAAAGGGTGGCGTCAGGTGCGAGACGATGGTGGCGTAGCTGCGTCTTTTCGCGATGATGGCTTCACCAACATTGCTCATCGTATACAGATAAGTATGTGGTACGGGGCCGATGAGCGCGTCAGGCCAGTCCTGTGCTGACAGCGCCACCTGCTTTTCAGGCGTGAACTCAAGACTGCCATGCGTTCCGAAATGCATGATGGCGTCTGCCTGAAAAACATTGCGCGTCCACAGATACGAGGCGAGATATGGCCAGGGAGGTGCCGTTTTCGCGCCGTGTACAAGATGGAATGTGTCTTCACCCACGCCCGGCAAGGGTTGTGGCAGCAGGACGATATTTCCCAGCTCAACGCGCGCCACGGCAACCTTGTCCTTTGCACTCAGGTAATCTCCCGGCGCCGCGCCATAGCGTGCTGCAGTCTGATCACATAACGACTGCAATAATGTCGTTCCGCACCATTGTTTCAGTTGTGATACTGAAACGAAAGCCGGATCGGCATCGCGCAGGAATCTTGCGAAATCACCTCTGGCATACGGCCCGATGTTGGCGCCCTGATGCTGCAATAGCGTGGCGAATTCCTCAACCGTACCGGGCAGGCCATCGATCCGATAGCCTTGCTCACGCAGATGCGCAAGAAGCGCGTATAAGGACGGGACAACTTCCAGATCTCCGGCAACAAGCGCACTTTGGCCTGGGCCTTTGTAATAGTAAATCGCCAGTTTCTTGTCGCGATTGGCCATTTTCCTGAGCCTGACAGCTCGCGTCACGCGTTCGACAAACTGATTCAGACGATCCGGGATGGCGCGAAATACCTTAATTCCGTTGGCCTCGCGTTCCTGGGCGGCGATGACCATGGGCACCGCCGCTCCATCGAGTTCGGGCAACACCACCGACATTGTCAGCAGTCCCCCTGACAATCCCTGTTTGCTGTTTTGCCAGGCCTGATGCTCGTCGAACATTGTCAGTGGCGCAAAAAGCGGAATATTGTGCTGAACAAGCCATTGCTGTAACTCGTCCGCGTCATCTGACGTCACTCTGCCATGAGGCAAGTAGACCAGACCATCCGGCTTCACCTGCTGCAGAAAAGGCAGCCGTTGCGCCTTTGCTGCTATCGGAACAACGTTGAACCCCTTCTGTTCGAAGGAATTGATGATGTCGTCCACATGGGTCGTCTCGAATTTGAACGGATCCGGCACACTGGTCAGCAAAGCCAGCACGGGCGCATCGGATTTCCATTTGCGCAAGCCGGACCGCCAATCGACAAAGCTGGCAAAATCGGTGAAGACAGGATCGTCTGCAGAATAGAAGAATACCTCGGCAGGTCGCACGTTGGCCGGTGGCGGTCTGTGCGCATTCCACTTACGACCGTCAAAAGCCCAACGCGCATACTCCAGAAGCCGGGAATAATTCTCCTGGCCACCGTTCTTCAGGTATGCCGCCATCGTCGCGCGATCGGCCTGCGGAAGATTACCTATTTCCAGGGCAGGATCGTTTGGCAGATCGACGTAAATCGCCGTTTTGCCCGCTCCCAGTTTCTGTAAATAACCGCGCTGCACGTCATCCAGCTTCAGCCCGCGGCCAAAAATCATGACCAGGTCGGCACTTTTCGTGATGCGCTGAAGCTGATCCCTTGACAGCACATCAATCTGAAAGAATCTGTCCGGTTTTGCCCGTATCAGGCGGGCAGACTGAAACTCCGGATAATTGACCAGGACAATGCTCGTGGGCGCAAACCAGCGCTGCCATACGATTACTGCGATCCCGATCAATACCAGCATTGCGATTGCAGATATCAGACGCACACCAGATTTTTTGTTGTTCAACCAGAAATATGGCCAACCTCTTGACACAGGTTCTTCCTATTTTTTAAATGTGATGTTATAACATTGCGTTTTATACCATATTTTGTAAACCATGTTTCAATTACCTCGTGAATTTGCCAGAACCATTTTGGTCAGCGCGCTGCTTACGGCGAGCGTCCAGGCTGAACCTGTTTCCACTACCGCGCCGGCACGAGGATCGTCGTCGCCAGCGGTGAATTCGAGCTCGCTTTCTGCAGCGGACAAGTCTTCCGTTGCAACGACAGGTGTCAGCGATCCCGCAACAGGCGGATCTGCCAGCCCTGTTCAGCTTTCGCCGGTTTTTGCCACTCGACAGTCGGCAGATGCGCTGACGGTCCCTGCTACGCTGAATGTGATAGATGAACGCAGTATTCAGGACCATGTCGTCACCGACATTCGCAGCCTGATGCGTTACGAGCCGGGCGTCAGTGTGGTTCGTGAACCGCGTGGCAGGGGTTCGGAAGCCAGCATCGAAGTTCGCGGCATTGGCGGACAGCGTCTGGGTATGCTGGTTGACGGGGTACGTCTGCCATCCGGCTTTATGGCAGCGGGGGTCAGCGTTGGACAGCTGCGGGTGGATACCGCTACCCTTTCCCGTGCCGAAATCCTGCGCGGTCCGGCGTCAAGTCTGTACGGCAGCGATGCACTGGCGGGGGTCGTCCTTTTCCGTACCTTGTCCCCCGAAGATTTTCTGGAAGGCAATAAATCATTCGGCGGCAATGCCTCTGTCGGTTACGAAGGGGCGTCCAACGGTCGCTACGCCAATGCCAATCTGGCTTTTCGCGCGGGCATGACGCAAAATCTGATCTCAGTGACTGGCCGTACCGGTCATGGGCTGGAGAATAATGACAGTGAAATACGTCCGAACCCGCAGCGCAGCCATCAGCAGAATGTTCTGTTGAAATCCCGACTGCAGATCGACCCTGCACAATCACTGACATTTACAGCGGAAGATTTTCGGCACACGGTGAGAACGGATCAGGATTCCCTGCTGGGACCGGCACTGCAGGGATTCCGCGTGATTGACTCGTACACGCATGACAATGATCAGCGTTCTCGCCTTGGTCTGGCGTGGAAGTGGGAACCCGAGAACGCCTGGTTTGATTCCATGACAGCACAGATTGATTATCAGCTGAGCAAAAATCGCGAACGTACTTATGACATTCGTGAATATCGCAGTCCGGCCCCGCAACTGCTTCGTTACTCCCTGCTTTCCGGTCGCGAATCACAATGGTCCGGCTCCTTCATGCTTAACGGACATCAGTCTTTTGGACCCACGAATCACAACTGGAATATCGGCCTGGATCTCTTATGGCGCTCCACGAGTCTGTATCAGGACGGGCACCAGCAAACGGTTGCCGGCACGAACTTCACATCGGTGATGGATGGTCAGCGCTATCCGCGCAAGACAGCGCCGGACAGCACCATGCGCAATATTGGCCTGTTTGTTCAGGATGAAATTTCCTTTGCCGACACAGGCTTCAAGCTGACGCCCAGCCTGCGCTATGACTATTACAAGCTTACGCCCAAACCCGATAGTCTCTACGCAACGGCGAACGTGAAAGGGATTGAGCCTGTTACGCTTTCCGGCAGCGCAATCACGCCCCGTCTTGGCATCAGCCAGCAATGGGCACCCGGTCAGGTGGTTTACGCCAACTATGTGACCGGATTCCGCATGCCAACCTCGACACAATTGAACCGGATCGGGCAGACACCCGCCTCCACGTTTATTCATGATTTTGTGCCAGCGCCCGATCTCAAACCAGAGAAAAGTCATGGCGTAGAGCTCGGTTTTCGCGGCGCCAGCGACAATATGTCATATGAAATTACCGGCTTCTACAATCGCTATCATGATTTTATCGATACTGAAATGATTGCCTATATTCCGCCAGGCCATAGCGGGGGTCCTCGTGCGATCAGGCGCTTTCAGTCTCGTAATATTGGGAATGTGAAGATCTACGGGGTTGAAGCGCGCGGTTCGCTGGCGCTGGATTCATGGCTCAAATCGGCTCATCACTGGACACTGAGTGCAGCGGGACAATGGTCACGCGGCGTCGATATAACTCATCAGCAGCCGCTTAACAGCATACAGCCTCTGCGTCTGGTTACCACAATTCAGTGGGATCACAGCAGTCGGCGATATGGCATGCAGCTCACCACCAATGTCGTAGCCGGCAAGAAACGCGTAAACAAAGATCTGCCTCGCACAGGTCCGATAGCTGCGCAACCACTGACAACGGCAGGTTACGCAACGGTGGATGCAGGCGCCTATGTACGTCTGAACAGCCAGACTACACTGAATCTGGCAGTATTCAATCTGTTTGACAGAAAATATTATGACTGGTCAACAGTCAGCAGACTGCAGGGCAATGACCCCGAACTGCCCGCCTATACCGCGCCCGGACGGCACGTTGCGGCTTCGTTGAAAGTGGAATTCTAGAAATAGAAAACGCCGCTCTGCTTTTTCGGGCGGCGATGATCAAAGTTCTGCCTTGAACAGAGATATAAAGGCCTGCAGTTTGACACATTCAAATTGCAGGCCTTTATGTGATCAGGCGTAATGGATAGGCGTCATTTGGATAGACGTCAGATTGCCGTCATACGTACATAAATCACCTGTATCGATGTCACCTGTATCGGCATAATCAAGCGGTTGCCGCGTCAGACGTTGATTGCGCGCGCGCCTTTCGCACGGCGCCCGCCAGGTCTTTGCACAGTCCCAGTACGCCAGCTTTGGCCTGGGCACCATCGCCTGCTTCGGCGATCTTTTGCACCAGCGCTGACCCGACAACAACGCCATCTGCCACGCGGGCAATATTGGCTGCCTGTTCAGGCGTGCGAATACCGAAACCCACGCTCACTGGCAGCGGGGTATATTTTCGGATGCGATCGACGGCCTGCTGCACATGCTCAACGGTTGCCGAGCCCGCGCCTGTCGTTCCGGCCACAGAAACGTAATAGACAAATCCGCTGGCATTGCCCAGAATGCGTTGCAGACGTTCATCGTGACTGGTAGGTGTGGTCAGTCGAATAAAGTCTATCCCCCCTTTTGCGGCCGGAATGCAAAGATCACGATCGTGTTCCGCAGGTAAATCCACAACAATCAGTCCGTCCACGCCCGCCGTTGCGGCATCTGCAACGAAGCGCTCTACCCCATATTGATGAATGGGATTGAAATAACCCATCAGCACGATGGGCGTGTCATTATCTTTCTGCCGGAATTCACCCACCATCTTCAAGGTTTTGGCAACGTTCTGACCCTTGGCCAGCGCGCGCAGGCTGGATAGCTGGATGGCGGGACCATCTGCCATGGGGTCGGTAAACGGCATGCCAAGTTCGATAATATCTGCGCCCGCTGCCGGGAGTTCCTGCAGGATGGCCGATGCGGTGTCATAATCCGGATCGCCTGCGGTCAGGAAGGTAACCAGCGCGGCGCGATTCTGTTCTTTGAGTTGGGCGAAGCGTTGTTTCAGGCGACTCATGATTGTTGCTCCTTCTGTTTGCTATGCTGCATCACGGTTTGCATATCCTTATCTCCGCGACCGGACAGGTTCACCACCATCAAATGATCTTTTGGCAGTGTCGGTGCCTGTTTAAATGCCTCGGCCAGTGCGTGAGCACTTTCCAGCGCAGGAATAATGCCTTCGAGCCGACAACACTGATGCAGAGCCTCCAGCGCCTCGTCATCTGTAATCGCGGTATATTGCACCCTGCCGGTACTGTGCAGCCAGGCATGCTCGGGGCCAATGCCCGGATAATCAAGACCGGCTGATATCGAATGCGCATCAATGATCTGGCCGTCATCATTTTGCAGCAGGAACGTGCGGTTACCGTGCAGCACACCCGGGACGCCACCGTTGAGACTTGCTGCGTGCTTGCCGGTTTCAATGCCGTGACCCGCCGCTTCTACACCAAAGATCTTCACATTCTCATCATTCAAAAACGGATGAAACAGGCCGATCGCATTGGAGCCGCCGCCAACGCAGGCAACCAGGGAGTCCGGCAAACGACCTTCCTGAGCCATGATCTGCTCGCGCGTCTCTTTGCCGATCACGGCCTGGAAGTCGCGCACCATGGTGGGGTAAGGATGCGGCCCGGCAACGGTACCAATCAGATAATACGTAGTATCGACATTGGTCACCCAATCGCGCAGCGCCTCATTCATCGCATCCTTCAGCGTACCCGTACCGGCAGTCACCGGAAGGACTTCTGCCCCAAGCAATTTCATACGAAATACATTGGCCTGCTGCCGATCGATATCTGTACTGCCCATGTAGATGACGCATTCCAGACCGAACCGTGCCGCCACTGTGGCAGTTGCGACGCCGTGCATGCCAGCGCCGGTTTCAGCAATAATTCTTTTCTTGCCCATGCGACGGGCCAGCAGAATCTGACCGATGCAATTGTTGATTTTATGCGCGCCCGTATGATTGAGCTCTTCACGCTTAAGATAGATTTTGGCGCCCCCGAAGTGCTCAGTCAGGCGTTCGGCGTAATATAAAGGACTGGGGCGTCCCACATAATCGCGCTGGAAATAAGCCAGCTCTTTTGCAAATGCCGGATCGTCCTTCGCCTTTTCGTATTCAGCAGCCAGCGCATGAATAAGCGGCATCAGGGTCTCGGCGACGTACTGTCCACCGAACTCGCCAAACATTCCTGCCGGATCTGCGTTTGTACTCACTGAAGCCATTGCATTTGTACTTGTTGAAGCCATTGTTGTGCATTCTCCTGTTTGCGCCATGCCGGAATCGGGGTATGAGCCCGGCCGCGCGTTTTCATGAACAGAGCATAGGCGATCTGCCGTGGAAAAAAAAGCGATAAAATTGAGTCAATACGTCAGTTTAAATCACATATTTAGCGAATTATGTCCCGAGACATTCCTCCTCTCAATGCCTTACGTGCCTTCGAAGCGGCTGCAAGACTGCAAAGCGTCAGCAAGGCAGGCGAAGAACTTCATGTGACTCACGGCGCCATCAGTCGTCAGGTTCGGGCGCTTGAATCGTTTCTGGGCACGGCCCTTTTTGAAAAAGAAGGCAGAGGCGTAAAACTCACAGATTCCGGAATACAGCTTCGCGATGCGGCAGCGGCTGCCTTTGATCGCATTCGTCATACCTGTGCAGATATCCGCCTTAAAGCAGACGATGGGCCGTTTGTGCTGGCGTGTCCGGGCAGCCTGCTGGCTCGCTGGTTTATTCCGCGTCTCGACAGACTGAATCATGACCTGCCACAATTACGTTTGCAATTGACCGCCGGCGAGGGAGAACTGGACCCACGCAATCCTGGCGTCAATGCAACGCTATGTTTTGCTACTAAACCCTGGCCTGACGATATGACGGTCTATGATCTGGGAGCTGAACAGATCGGTGCGGTAATCAGTCCGCGACATACCAGTTACGATGAACTGGCAAACGCACCCATCGAAGCGCTGCTTGCACAGCCACTGATGTACCCTGCCACGCGGCCACAAGCGTGGAACCAATGGGCGCATGCGCATGGCTTGCCGGCAGATCAGCTTACGCTTGGAACGGCATTTGAACATCTGTATTATCTTCTGGAGGCAGCCACCGCTGGTCTGGGAGTCGCGATTGCACCACAGCAGGTGGTCGCGGATGATCTGGCAGCGCATCGGCTGGAAGCGCCCTGGGGGTTTGTACAGACAACCGCCAGACTCAGCCTTTGGGTTCCCCGCAACCGCGCTGATCAACGATCCGCGGCACTGGCGGCATGGCTGAAGGCATCGCTGGACACAGACCCAGGGGAAAAATCGTGATTTACCGACTGCTTGCAGATCTGGTCCTGATCACGCATTTTGCGTTTATTCTATTTGCGATTTTCGGCGGCTTGCTTGTGCTGTGGAAGTTTCGGATTATTCTGCTGCATTTGCCCGCGCTGCTGTGGGGTGCGTTTATCATCTCAACAGGCGGCATTTGCCCGCTGACGCCGCTGGAGAACTATTTGCGGGAGCTTGCGGGACAGGCGGCCTATAGTGGCAGCTTTCTGGAGCACTACCTGCTGATGGTCATCTATCCGCCTGGGCTGACCCGGCCAATCCAGATTGCTCTGGCAGCGGGACTGATTATTTTGAATGTGATTATTTATATTCTGGTTTTTGCCCGAAGAAAACGATAGTCACGACAGGGTCACGCCAGAACCACGAATGCAATTAAGCTTGAGCCTGACTTCAGACACCAATTTTTATGGATGATAACGATGAATCGTAAAGCACTTGTCCTTTTCTCGGGGGGACAGGATTCAACGACATGCCTGGCATGGGCATTGAACAATTACCAGTATGTGGAAACCATCGGCTTCAGTTATGGCCAGCGTCATGCCGTGGAAATCGACTGTCGTGATCAGGTAATTGAACAATTTCGTCTGCAATTTCCCGAATGGAGCAGCCGCCTGGGCGACGATCATATGCTGGACCTGTCGGTCCTGGGACAGATCAGCGATACCTCTCTGACTCAGGACAAGGCCATTGAATTTGAGAAAAGCGGACTACCCAACAGCTTTGTCCCGGGACGAAACCTGCTGTTTTTCAATTTCGCCGCGGCACTGGCCTACCGCCGTGGCCTGGAAGTATTGGTTGGCGGGATGTGCGAGACCGACTATTCCGGCTATCCCGATTGTAGGGACAATACACTCAAATCACTGCAGGTTTCGTTGAGTCTGGGACTGGACAAGCCCATGGTGATTGAGACACCACTTATGTGGATCGATAAGGAGCAAACCTGGCAATTGGCCGAGACGCTTGGTGGTACTTCTCTTGTCGAACTGATTAAGGAATACACCCATACCTGCTATCTGGGCGACCGGGCGCACCGACATGACTGGGGTTACGGCTGTAACCATTGCCCCGCGTGTGACCTGCGCCGCAAGGGATATGAAGCTTATCAAAGAAGTTGAACGCAGACAGATGCATCTGAAAGACGCTGCAAGCATCCGGACTTGCGACTGGTGAGCCCTCTTGCGAATCGGCAATCAGGACAGCAAGACCCGGCCAAAACAGCGAATCATAACGTTACATCTTCTCATTATTCCAAATGAAATCACTGTTTGATGGTGTTAGTATGAAAAATCATTTGGTGCTGCAAGACAGCGTTCTTCACACCAACCTGTCGCAACGCGCATGTGCAGCGGGCCTTTCCTCTGCAGCCGTTAATGAAAGGAGTTTTGATTTATGAAGAAAGCATTATTGAGAAGCAAAACCGCTGCCGCTTGTTTTGCCGTCACCGCAAGCATGGGTTCTGCCTTGTTTCTCGCCCAAAGCGCCAGCGCCCAGACAACGGGTGCCGGAACCGGCCAGACCATGGAGCAGGCGCCCGCGGGTACTGCAGCGCAAGGCGCACCTTCAGCAGGTGGCCAGGGAATGCCCGGAACAATGCCCGCTGGCGGAGGTGAGATTTCGCAGGATCAGCTCACCAAACTGGATCTGAACAAAGATGGGGCCGTGGGCAAGGAAGAATATGATCAGGCCATGAACGCCGCTTTCAAGAATCTGGACAAGAATGGCGACAACGCGCTGACCGCGGAAGAAGTCGGTACCATTCTGACACCCGATCAGTTTGCCGCTGTTGACGCCAATAAAAACGGTCGTATTGAGCACGATGAAATGACAGCGCAAGTGACCACTGACTTTGAAGCGGCCGATACCAACCAGGACGGCCAGCTCAAATAAGGAGTTAGATGGATAAGCGGCATTGCATCGCAGTAATTAGTTCCTGATAGTGCCATTGCCGTTATTTCCATGATGTCGTTTGGCTGATTTCACCAGGCGGGCATTGAATCATGTCTTATTGAACCATGTCGTAATCACGGCATGGTTTTTTTGTGGATGGACATTGGACAAGCATTTTCCAACAATACGTCGACGGTTTCCGGTTTACCCTTTAATGTGCACCTTTATTGATCAATCAAACTGCTGTACTATTTACCCAGTCAATTTGATTTCACTGGCATAGAGCAGAATGATGGTCGCGCTGGCGGTACTCGTCGTTGTTGTTTTCGTCCTGGGCACGCTGGCGCTGTGGGTACAACTTACCCGGCGGCCGGACGCGCGCCTGTTGATTATTGCGCTCTGGGCACTGGTTTCTGCCGTCTTTCTGGCCACGATCTTCCATCCGCAGATCGAATGGCTACAGGCTCTGGGCGGCATCAGCTATACGCTCTTCGTCATTGCACTTGTCGTATGGTGGCGACGCATTGTTCCGTTGAACAACCGGCGCTGGATTCCCGAAGTCTCGCGCCAGGCGCAAGGTGCTATCCAGAATCAGCAGCTAACGATCAGGAATGTCCGTCATTTCATCTGGCATGCGCCCGATAATTACGAACAGCAATGGGAAACCCGACAATACGATCTGAGCAGGCTGGAATCGGTGGATCTGGCGCTTTCTTACTGGGCCGGTCCCGCTATTGCACATGCAATGGTGTCATTCGGATTCGGTAATGATGACTACCTGGTCTTTTCAGTTGAAATCCGGCGGAAGGAAGGAGATGCATTCTCTGAGCTGGGCGGCTTCTTCAAGATGTATGAACTCAGTATTGTGGCGGCAGACGAAAGGGATATTCTGTATGTCCGCAGCAATATCCGGAACGAAGACGGATACTTATACCGGGTAAATATGGATGCAACGGCAAGGCAGTCACTATTGCTGGCGTATCTGGATGAAGCCAATCGACTCGTTCATACACCCAGGTTTTATCACACCATTACAGGCAACTGCACCACGCTGATTTTCCGCATGATGGATCGTATTGTGCCCGGTCTGCCACTGGATTATCGACTCCTCGCTTCGGGATATCTGCCCGAGTATCTGTACAAGGTTGGGGGATTGCAAGGTGCGGACAACGTAGAAGAATATCGCCGGCGCGGACGCTATACCGACAGAGCCAGAGCCAATACCGATATCAATGATTATTCACGCGTGATTCGGGAAGGCGTGCCGGGAACCTGAATGATGCCACTTATTCCCAGAATATCCACGCAGCTAGTGCGACTACGGTAATCACGGACGAAATGAACTCGGAGTGCGCTCATGAGCGCTGAGCTTACGCCCGCCGCGCTTCACTGAGCTGGATATAGCAGCAACCGACGTAAGTGATTCTATCCTGTCACCGAAACACGCGATGCCTTGCTGACCCGCAGCAGGCGCGAGAACCACGGTGTGCTGACCGGATGAACAATGGCTCTCAACGCGCGGGAATAATCCAGCGTCAGACCGGGTGTCCACGCCATGGTGGTCGCGCGCTTTCTGATTTGTGCCGCGATCCACAGTTCAGGCATCATCATGACACGCAGCACTTCGCGCCAGGAATGCGTGACCCTCTCTTCAAGTGCTCCGTCCAGCGCGGCCTCCAGTGCATAACTCACCGAGCTTGAGCAATTGCGAGAGGTCAGGTTGTAAATTTCATACTGCCTGTATTCCTCCCAGAATCGGCTCAGGCCCTCGGCATTATAAGAATGAAACTTCACCTGCCAGTTCGACGGGCACCAGGCTTTCGATTCCGTCACATAGTCCGGCTGAAACTGCCCTGCAACATCATTATCGCGCGTTGCCTTCAGAATCCGGAAGAACTCCGAGGGTGAACGATCGATATCGGCTGCGGGGTAAAGACTGATATAGGTTTGCGGCAAGATTTCCAGGGCGGCATGCCCCGTGGAGATCACGCCATTGACATCGACAGCCGCAATATAACGGTTAATCACAGGCCTGGGGACGGGTGCATTCTTGGATGAACCTTCCGGTGTCCAGACATGTACAGTCAACGGTTCTTCCTGTATATGGCCAGTGGGCCCCTCGGTATTGACCTTCCGACGCAAATCGGTATTACGGATTTTTGGCAGAACGTCAGAGGGTGCAAACAACGCAAAGACCGATGTCCCTGCCTTGAGCTGGCGCGCCCTGACAAAGACATTCAGGGTAACAATGCCACCCATGATAAGTGTGATGCCAATGAAAACGGAAATGGTTGCCGAGTAATGGCTGGGATAGGGTCCGAACATGAATATGGCAAATGCAATCTTTGCAATGCCGATTCCCAGCGCTGTTCGCCAGTTCGGGAACCGCACCACCCACGCAGACGCAATCTGCAATACCCCCATCACGAAGTACGCCATGCCCAGAATGAAGGCCAGGAGCATATTGCTGATGGTATCGTTGGAAAGGATCAGCAGCGAAATCAGAAAGAAACCGCCTCCCTTGAAATACAGCACCGCTTTCTGTGCACCCACGCCGCTGGAGGCCACGCTTAACGTAATGACACTCTCGATGAGCAGCAAAATTCCGAAAAGCATCAAGGGAAAGTAACGAACGCCATCGAGTGCATCAATGAATATGATCAGGCCCATGACAAGCCAGACAAATCCCAGAATCCCCAGCAGATAGGCATTGCGGCGAACAAAATTGGCCCCGAACAGCAAAAGTGCAATCTGTATCATCGCAGACTCCAGTCGCAGACCAATTGCACAGGAAACCAATGATTCATGAGGTCCTCCGGTTGCTGATCAGCCAGGTCCCGACGACGATCGCGCCTTCAGGTTCATCTATCCGCGTAGGTACCGGCGCACGAGCCGATATCCATTGTTCATCGGAAGATTGCAAACGAAATTCGACGGGAGATAGGGACACTGAATGAATTTCGGCCACCTGCATAATCTTTTGAAGTGCCACGCGATCATCCGGATGCACGCTTTCCAGCATCGCAGGCAGACTGTCGCCGGCCCCTGCTGACAGATTCAGTGCGGCGGCGATGTCTGCATCCCAGTCCATGCTGCCCGATGCATCGAGTCGATACATATATGCCGTTTCGGTAAGCGGATCAGCGCCGGCATCATACCTTCTGACACTATGCGTGAAGACTCGCAAAAAGACGATGAGCAATGCCGCGCCAACCAGATAACACTGAGCCAGCAGCAGCGAGTCGCCAGGCTGCAGCGTCCTGAGAAAGAAAGGGCCCGTTCCTTCCGACGAGTGATAAATCACAATGGCGCCCAGACTGAGCAGCGCCAGTGCACCCATACGATTGCCGCAAGCAATGGCAGCAATCACAGCCAGAATGATGGGGATACCGGTCAGGGCAAATATCAGCGTCGCACGCCACGGCGCACGCTCATTGGTGCCATGCATCAGATCCACATGTTCCAGATCAAAAATCATCCAGGAGAGAACGATCATGACGACAAATGCAATTAATCCGACGACCTTGGCACGCTGGCTTACAATCCTTCTGCCGAGTGTGAACCCGCGCAGGCCCATGATCACAGCGGTCACATACAAGACGCCGGAAACATTTGCGCCCCACCATACCCACACAAGCTGATCAAATGGTGTGTCTTCATAAACCGCGAGCCAGACTGAGCCGAGTACGGCTGAAATGGCACTGATCACAAATGTGGCGATGATCCACCGCAACACAATCTGCAGATCGTCTTTGCTTTCCGCATACCTGCGAACAGCCCATGCGGTTGCCATATCGGTGGCAAGCGTGATGGCCGATAGCACAATTGCAATGGGAATATCGTGACTGAAATAAAGATCCGCCAGCAGGTGGGCGACAAAGAGAAAAGCGAGCAGCCAGGGCCAGCGCCGGAATTCCGTGACCAGAAACGCCGATACACCAATGCCTGCGGGAAACCAGACGAACCCTACATGAGACAGCGGATCGTCCAGCAAAAGGGAAATATAGGCGGCGAGCCAGTACAGGATTGCCCATCCGGCAAGCGATACCACCACACGGAATTTGGAATCGAAGCCAGACATACATCCCCGATGCATTGATGCAATTGGTTGCAATATCGGGAATATATCACAGCCATTCCTATACAGCGCTTTTTATTTCTACCGGATATTATCAATCCGATTAGTTTTCCCCTCAGATCGACTTTTTCTGAACCATATCACGCAGTTCCTGCATATGTTGTGCTGCACGCTGACTGATGCTGGTCATTGCCTCGGTCTGGGACTGGCGTGCAATTTCCGCAAGTTCCCGCATATCGGCAATGGCTTTTTCATAAGCTTTGCGCGCAAGTTCCGTTTGCGCAGCAGGATTGGTACTGGCGGTTCCTACGGCGCCCTGAATATCCGTCATAGCCTGGCGGAACATTTCCGCCTGCTTGTTGGCCAGCGCCTGCATTCCGTCATAAACCGCCTTGTTGGCCTGCACCAGCGCTTCCACATCTTTGCGACGCGCGTCTGCAATGGCAGTCAGATCCAGGCCGGGCACCTGAAATTGCTCATACATTTTCCCCAGTTCTGCGAACGGATTGGATGCAGCGGCCGCAGTCGTATCGTCTTTTGTACTTTTAGCCATGACAGCTCTCCTTAATGATGGAATATTGCATTGAACCTGATTCCAAGGTAACACGAATCCCCAGTAACAGACAATCCACGTTAATCAGCGCTCAAACTGGTCTTTCAACCCCATCCAGCAGTCGATATAGGTTTTTTCCAGTTCCGGCCCCTGCATGGCAAACGTGGTAGGCACGAAACGATAGCGGCTCTCGAACATGAACGCCAGTGTGTTATCCAGCTTCTGTGGTTTGAGTTCAGCCGCTGTCGCCTTGCCGTAAGATTCTTCATCGGGCCCGTGCGGCACCATGCAATTGTGCAGGCTGGCACCTCCGGGTTTGAAACCGCCAGGTTTGGCATCATATTCGCCATAGACCAGACCCATGAATTCGCTCATGAAATTGCGATGGAACCATGGCGGGCGGAAGGTGTCTTCCATGACCAGCCAGCGGGGAGGAAATATCACAAAATCACAGTTGGCCGTTCCCGGCGTATCGCTGGGCGACGTCAGCACAGTAAAAATGGAAGGATCCGGATGATCATAGCTGATTGATCCGATGGTCATGAAATGCGCAGTGTCATATTTGACGGGGCTCAGATTCCCGTGCCATGCCACCACATTGAATGGTGAACGATGCAATGGGACGCGCCAGAAATTTCCGCCGAATTTCCGAATCAGTTCACAACTGTCATCGCTATCTTCATAGGCTGCGACCGGCGCAAGAAAGTCCCGCGCATTGGCCAGACCATTGGAACCGATAGGGCCCAGTTCCGGCAGCCGAAAATGCGCGCCGTAGTTCTCGCAGACATAGCCGCGAGCC
>JAEWHK010000010.1 GCA_023387815.1 Pseudomonadota bacterium | reverse complement strand
TAATACCGATGCAGTGTACGACGGCAAAACCGCGGACCGGACCGCTACCGAAAGCCAGCAGGGCCAGACCAACGATCAGCGTGGTCAGATTCGAATCCAGAATGGTGGCCCAAGCCTTGCTGAAACCGGTATTGATGGCCTGCTGTGGAGATGCGCCATTGCGCAGCTCCTCGCGAACCCGTTCGTTGATCAGCACGTTCGAGTCAATCGCCATACCCAGCGTGAGCGCGATCGCGGCGATACCCGGCAGGGTGAGGGTGGCCTGCAGCAGTGACAGCACGGCAAGCAGAAGCAGCACGTTAAAGGCCAGACCCAGCGTGGAAAACACACCGAATACGTGGTAGTAGATGATCATGAAGACTGCAATCAGGATGAAACCGTAGAGCGTGGAGTCAAAGCCCATGCGGATATTGTCGGCACCCAGGCTCGGGCCGATGGTGCGTTCTTCGATGATGGACATAGGAGCAGCCAGCGAACCTGCACGCAGCAGCAGGGCGGTGTCGGCGGCCTGAGTCGCATCCATGCTGCCCGAGATTTCTACCTGCCCGTTAGGAATTTCGCTGCGGATGACCGGCGCAGTGACGACCTGGCCCTTGCCATTTTCAAACAGGATAATGGCCAGACGTTTGCCAATATTGTCGCGCGTGGTGTCACGGAAAATACGGGCACCTTTGTCATCCAGTGTCAGATTGACGGTGGGTTGCTGTGTCTGTTGATTGCGGCCGGACTGTGCATTTTCCAGGTTTTCCCCGGTCAGCAGAACCTGGCGACGGACCAGAACGTTACGGCCGTCAGTGTCTTTGAAGCTTTCCAGACCAAAAGGAACGGTGCCACTGGCCAGCGCGTTTTGAGCAGCAGGTGAATCATCGACCATGCGCAGTTGCAGCGTGGCGGTACGACCCAGAATTTCCTTGGCTTTGGCTACATCCTGGATACCGGGCAGCTGCACAATGATCCGATCTGTACCTTGTTGCTGAATGATTGGCTCGGCAACGCCCAGTTCGTTGATCCGGTTGTGCAGCGTCAGAATATTCTGTTGGAGGGCAGTGTCCTGGACTCGCGTGATTTCTGCAGCGCGGATGGCACCTGTGAGCAGGAATTTGCCACCGGACTGACTGGATGTGAATTCCAGTTCGCCCGCGCGTGAGCGCAGCGCATTGAGCGCCTTTTCGCGTTCTTCAGCGGATGCGAAGGTCGCAACAATGCTGGAATTGGCTGTATTGACCGAGTCTACCTTGACGCGTGCGTCGCGCAAAATGGAGCGCATATCGGTGGTCAGGGATTCATAACGAGCAGCCAGGGCGCCCTGCATGTCAACCTGCAGCAGGAAATGCACACCGCCGCGCAGGTCAAGACCCAGATACATGGGATTGGCACCAATGGCCGCCATCCAGTCCGGAGAGCCGGACAGCAGGTTTAGCGCCACGGTATAGGCAGGATCATCCTTGATGGGATTCAGGGCGTTATCCAGTACATCGCGCGCCTTCAGCTGGGTATCCGTGTTGGCCAGCCTGACCCGTACCGTGCCGGCCGGTCCGTTCTGCTGAAAATAGGCGCCCGAATAGGCAATATTGTTCTGCCGCAGTATGTCCTCTACCTGAGACATGGTCTGACTGGTGACTTTGTGCGTCACTTTTGCACTGGACACCTGTACTGCCGGCGTTTCGCCAAAAAAATTGGGGACGGTGTACAGGATGCCGATGATCAGGGCAACCAGCACCGTAATGTATTTCCAGAGAGGGTAGCGGTTCATACCGTAGCCGTTTTTCGATAAAGGGTTGAAACAGAGAACGGAAAAAAGCAGGGCGGAATTAGTCCGCCCGCTTTAGTGCCGTTTTACAGCGATTTGACTGTACCTTTGGGCAGTACCGTTGTGACGGCAACGCGTTGCACCAGCACTTCCACGGGTTTCTCTGCCAGCGTGGAAACTTCCAGCGTCAGGTAGTTATCTGTCACTTTTGTGATCTTGCCCAGAATTCCGCCGGCAGTAATCACTTCGTCTCCTTTGGCAAGCGCATCGATCATGGCCTTGGTTTCTTTCTGTCTTTTCATCTGAGGACGGATCATCAGGAAATACAGAACCACGAACATCAGGATGATAGGCAGGAAACTGGCCAGACCGCCGAGTGCGCCACCAGGGGCAGCTTGCGCAAGTACCAGCGCAGATAAATTGCTTGTGAGCATAGATAGAACTCCCGTAAGTGTAAATTAACCGAATATTGTAGCCTTTTCTTGGCTAATCAATGCCTTTTGAGCGCGCGGTGAAAAATTCCTCGCGCCATTGTTTGAAGCGGCCTTCTTCAAGGGCCTGGCGCATTTCTTCCATGATTTTCAGGTAAAAATGCAGATTGTGAAGCGTGTTCAGACGCGCGCCGGTAATTTCATTGGCCTTCTGCATATGATGCAGGTAGGCACGTGAAAAATGACGGCAGGTATGGCAGGTACATGTCGGATCCAGCGGACGGGTATCGTCGCGATACCTGGCGTTGCGGATCTTGATGTCGCCAAAGCGGGTGAAGAGCCAGCCGTTGCGTGCATTGCGCGATGGCATGACGCAGTCGAACATGTCCACGCCCTGGCTCACCCCGTTGACCAGGTCCTCGGGTGTTCCCACGCCCATCAGGTAACGTGGGGCGTTTTCAGGCAGCTGATGGGTGATATGCTCCAGAATGCGCTGCATATCTTCCTTGGGCTCGCCCACGGACAGGCCGCCAATCGCGTAGCCGTCAAAGCCGATGCGCTGCAGGCCGGCCAGCGATTCCTCGCGCAGGTCTTCGTACATGCCGCCCTGGACAATACCGAAAAGGGCATTGGGATTCTGCAGCGAATCAAAGGCATCGCGTGAACGTTTCGCCCAGCGCAGCGACATGCGCATGGATCGGGCTGCCTCTTCGTGCGTAGCCGGACGACCATCAATGGCATAAGGAGTGCACTCGTCAAACACCATGACAATATCCGAATTGAGCGCACGCTGAATCCGCATGGATTCTTCCGGCGTCAGAAAAAGGCGCGAACCATCGATGGGGGATGAGAATTTGACGCCTTCTTCGGTAATTTTGCTGCGCAGATCGCTCAGACTGAATACCTGGAAACCGCCTGAGTCGGTCAGGATGGGTTTATTCCATTGCATGAAGCCATGCAGGCCATTGTGTTTCTCGATGACTTCGGTGCCGGGTCTTAACCATAGGTGAAAGGTGTTGCCAAGGACAACCTGGGATCCGATCTCTTCGAGTTCATGCGGCAGCATGGCCTTGACACTGCCGTAGGTGCCCACCGGCATGAACATGGGGGTCTGCACGGTGCCGTGATTGAGCGTGATGCTGGCGCGGCGCGCTTTGCCCTGGGTTGCTAATAAAGAAAAGGAAAGACCAGACATGATGTTTGAGTGATAAAGAAAGAATGACGTACGCGCGGCAAAGAATCAAGTATGACAGAATCGGTCCTGATTCGTTCCCCTGTGGGCTTTTGGCCTGTTGCAAAGTCTGTGATGAGGAATCATTCAGCAGCCTGGGAGCCGGCGGAATTGACCGCGCCGGCAGGCGCTTGTGCCGCAGCGGTTTTCTCGGATGACGGCGCAATGAACATGGCATCGCCGTAACTGAAGAAACGGTATTGCTGTTCGATGGCGTGATGGTACGCCTGCTGCATGCGCTCACGACCCGTGAGGGCGGATACCAGCATGAGCAAGGTGGATTGTGGCAGGTGAAAGTTGGTAATCAGGCCGTCAATCACCCGGAATTGATAACCGGGCGTAATAAACAGCTGTGTATCGGCGCTATGGGCAACCGGGCAGCGCAGATCGTTCACTGTACCACCTTGCTGGGCGGCCGATTCCAGGGCACGCACGCTGGTTGTGCCCACCGCAATGACGCGTCCGCCACGCTGGCGTGTCGCTTCGATGGCTGAGACCGTGACTTGCGGCACGGTATACCACTCAGAATGCATAATGTGTTCGTTGATTTTTTCTACCCGCACAGGCTGAAAGGTTCCAGCGCCGACATGCAGCGTGACCCAGGCGGTTTCGATTCCTTTGTCGCGCAGGCGTTCCAGCAGACCGGCATCAAAATGCAGGCCGGCGGTAGGGGCAGCGACGGCGCCAGGATGGCGGGCGTACACCGTCTGATAACGTGATTCATCCTGCTCATCGGCGCTGTGTTTGATGTAAGGGGGCAACGGAAGGTTGCCGTGTTTGTCCAGCAAGGGCAGAATATCGTCTTCGAACTGCAATTCGAACAAATCGTCCTGTCTGCCGGTCACCTGACAGCGTACCGCATCATCGAATATCAAGGTCACACCTGCTCGTGGCGCCTTGCTTGCGCGAATGTGGGCCAGGGCGCGAGTGGGCTCCAGAATACGCTCGATCAGGGCCTCGATGCGCCCACCGCTGTCTTTTTGTCCGTATAGTCTTGCTTTAATAACTTTGGTATCGTTGAATACCAGCAGATCGCCAGGCATCAGCAGGTCTGGCAGAGTAGAAAAATTCAGGTCCTGCAGTTCACCCTGGGCCGGCATATGGAGCAGGCGGCTGTCGGTTCGGGTTGCGGGTGGCGTTTGCGCAATCAGATGTTCCGGAAGTTCGTAATCGAAATCGGCAAGGCTCAACGAGGGGTCTATAGGTAGCATGTATAGGGTCAACAGGCGACGACATCAGAATGCGCTGCAAAAGGCACGCATGAACGCTGCTGTGTCGTGTATGGTGTTTTTTGAGAAGCGTGGCGCAAGGTGCGCGTGGGTTTTAACGGGATTGTCGTAATCACCTATTATAAAGTGTCTTTTTTCCTTAGGGACATCATCGGGAGAGTCTGAACATAATGATCCGCCTTCTGCCTTGTCACACTTTGGCATGCCGGTCTGCGCGTGGCGTCTGTTCGACCCTCGCCACAGGCGCTCGCCTGGTTTCAGGTGTTCCGAAAATATGAGCCGCAAAAAATGAGTCGGGTGATGGGACATTCGGTAACGCGTTCGCCCCGGTGGCTGGCGCTGACAAATCTGCCAGTTCAGATTACGCTTGCGCTGGTTTGCTTTTCCCTGGCGATGCCCGCAAATTCTCGGGAACCTGCGGGCAAGAGCGGGACATCTGCAAAAACACAGGCAAAGAAACCTGCGTCTTCTGGCAGCAAAACGGCGTCCGCCAAGAAGAAGGGCACGACAGCCGCCAGTCGCAAAGCCCCCGGAGGATCGCGAAACAAAAGCAAATCGGGGCGCAAGGGCAAAACGCCCGCCATCAGGGTGGCTCCGGGTGAAACCTTTGAGTTCAATCGCCCGGGTGCGCTGGATGTGCAGATCGTGCAACCCATCAAATCCGATGGCAAAGGCGGTACGGGTCTGAAAAGTGGCGCTGGCGGAATGGCAGCGGCTGCGGCACAGGCACAATCCGATGCCGGAGAACTGCTCAATGTTTATGGTTTTCCAATCGCTTCCATCAAATCGGCCGACCATCTGCCCGATGCGATACAGGCGCGCTGGGACCGTAGCGGCGTTCCCCTGTCTTCCTATTCTTTGCTGATCAAGGAAGCGGGCGGTCCCGTGATCCTGGCCATCAATCCCTCTGTACCTCGCAACCCCGCTTCGGTCATGAAAACCCTGACCACCTGGGCGGCGCTGAACCGGTTAGGGCCCGGCTACACCTGGAAAACACGGGTCTATCTGGATAAGCGGGCGCGCGTGGACCTTTCGCAGGCCATGCGCACGCCGCTATACATCAAGGGCGGCGGTGACCCAGGTCTCAATTACCAGGATTTGCGCGAGCTCATTCGTCACATTCAGGCCAAGGGGATACGCCATCTGTCCGATGTGGTTGTGGACCGTTCGCTGTTCGCTCCGATCTTTACAGATCCCGGCGAGTTCGATGGCTCGCCTGAGCGTCCTTATAACGCCAATCCGGACGCCATGATGGTCAATCTGGGCGCCATCATGCTCAATTTCAAACCCGATACGAAGGCGGGCAGATGGGATGTATCGTTTGAACCGGATATTCTGAACCCGCCGGTCAGTGGCAGTCTGGGACTGACGTCCGGTGCCTGCATCAAATCGCGAACGGGATCGGAGCTCACGGGCAGTGTGGATACAGAGGAAGGCCGTGCGCTGCAGCTTAAAGGCAAATTGTCTGCCAGTTGCGGCGAGTTCTCTTTCTACCGGCTTGTGGGATCACAACCCTATATGTTTTCGTCAATTTTTGAGCGGCTCTGGACGGCAGAGGGTGGTACCATTTCGGGCGTCATCCGCGATGGCCTGGTGCCCGACGGTGCCTTTTTGCTGGAAACGCGCAGTTCCCCACCTCTGGCACAGGTCATTCAGACTATCAATAAATACAGTAATAATGTCATGGCAAAAACACTGTTGCTGACATTGGGAGAGGAGATGTACGGGGCGCCCGCCACATTTGAAAAAGGCGCGCAGGCTGTCCTGGGAATCCTGAAGAAACAAGGTGTTAATATTGCCGGTTATACCGTTGCCAACGGGTCGGGATTGTCGCGCGAGGGCCGGATTACGGCAGGCGGACAGGCACAGATGCTGGATGCGATCTGGGCTTCCGGGTTGCGCGATACGTTCGTCGATTCATTGTCCGTGACGGGCGTCGATGGTACCATGCGTCGCCGTCTTACCGATCAGTCTGTCAGGGGCCGCGGTCACTTCAAGACTGGAACACTTGGCAACGCCAGTGCGCTATCCGGATTTGTGACGGCGGCCAACGGTAAAACCTATATTCTGGTCAGTATCGTCAATGACGGCGCTGCCCTTAAAACCAAATCATTTGTAGACTCCATTGTGGAGTGGCTCATCGCACAATAGTTTTCGGAGAAAAAATCATGTCCGTCCATGAAATCAGTCACCCCCTGATCCAGCACAAGCTTGGCATCATGCGGCGCGCCGATCTGAGCACAAAAAGTTTTCGGGAACTGGCCCAGGAAATCGCTGCGCTGCTGACCTACGAGGCGTCCAAGGACTTTCCGCTGGAAGATACCGTCATCGAAGGCTGGTGCGGTTCGGTCACTGTCAAAAAAATCGCCGGGAAAAAAGTGACCGTGGTGCCCATTCTGCGTGCCGGAATCGGTATGCTGGATGGTGTTCTCTCGCTGATTCCCGGCGCCAAAGTCAGTGCCGTTGGCATTGCGCGCAACGAGGAAACTCTGGAAGCAGGTACTTATCTGCAAAAGCTGGTGGGCGATCTGGATCAGCGACTTGCCCTGATTATCGACCCCATGCTCGCTACCGGCGGTTCAATGGTGGCAACGATCAGCATGCTCAAGCAGGCCGGCTGTCGGGAAATCAAGGCGCTGGTACTGGTGGCTGCGCCTGAGGGCATCAAGCGCGTTGTTGACGCTCACCCCGATGTAAAGATCTATACCGCCTCCATCGACGAACGCCTGAATGAAGATGGTTATATCATGCCTGGCCTGGGCGATGCAGGTGACCGGATTTTCGGGACCCGTCAGAAAGTGTAGAGTGGGTCGCACTATTCCAGTGATTGACTGTTGTGCTTTGCAACTAACGGTAAGATATTTCAAATGAAAAGAATTACAAAATATGGTCGAAAATAGCCGGGAATGCGCTATGATGGTCTTGAAATTATCAGGAACGCAATAATATTTAAAAAGCAAGACCCGGTAAAGGCGGAGCATCCGCTTTCCGGCAATTCAGATAATTAACGCAGGAGAGTCATATGGCTAGTAAATCCAATCTCGAACAATCCCAGGAACAACTGTTGAACAATCTGCGTGCCAGCATTGCTGAAGCAGAAGGTATGCTCAAGGAAGCCTCCGAAATCGGTGGCGATAAAGCCAGCGAGCTGCGCGATCGCGCAGTCAGTGCACTGCAAAAAGCCACCGGCTCTTTCAAAGACGTACAGGAACGTGCTGTTGAGCAAAGCAAACAGGCTGTTCGCGTCACCGACGACTACGTGCATGACAACCCATGGCGTACTGTTGGCTTCGCAGCACTGGCAGGCGTTCTGCTTGGCGTCATTATCGGTCGCAAATAAAGCGCGCCGCGTATGTCAGTCAAACAGAATCTGGGCTCGGTTGCCAGCGATTTCGCATCGCTTGTAAAAACGCGTCTCGAACTGCTGTCATTGGAACTGGCTGAAGAGAAGGACCGGCTGCTGTCGGTCCTTTTGTTCGGTGCTGTCGGACTGTTGTTTCTCCATCTGGCGCTGATGGTCATCGCTGTACTGGTCGGCCTGTTTTTCTGGGAGACCGACTATCGGTATATTGCTCTGGCCATTCTGGTGCTAGTGTATGTGCTTGTCGGTGTGGGTTGTTTGCTGCTCATGAAAAAACATCTTGGACTGGCGGCGACGCCGTTTGCCGCAACCGTGGAGGCGCTCAAGGACGACGCCGCCGCTTTGCGTGGACATCGTTCGCCGGCACAAGCGGCTTCAGCCGCAGCTGCCTCTGCAGCCACTTCTGCAGGAGCGCGCGATGAGTGATCCGATACTGAAAAAGTCATTCCGCAAGCAGTTGCTTACCGCCCGGGTGCTTGCCGAGCGTGAGCAGCTGCGTCAGGATATGAATGCGCTGGGTCATTCCTTGTCACCGGAAGCGATCAAGAATGCGGTGATGGATGCCGGCAGCGAAACCTTGATGTCTCTGACACGCAAGCGCAGCGGATTGTTTTCGTTGATCGAAAAAAATCCGATGATCAGTCTGACTGTTGCGAGATTCCTGCTGCGTGCCAGCAAATCGCGCTCACGGCTGATCAAACCGCTGGCTTTGGCGGCGACATCATGGTTCGTGTATAACAAATTCCGTGACAAGCAGGATCGCAACGAGTCACGACGGTCACGTCGCGACTCGGTGGTCCGGTCTTACTCAGAACAGGATATTCCTGTAGACCACGGCTCATTTACTTATCAAGACCAAGATCCTTCCACAGGTCGTCGACCCTGAGTCTGACTTCCTCATTCATCCGGATGGGCGTTCCCCACTCACGCCGGGTTTCACCCGGCCACTTGTTGGTGGCGTCCATCCCCATCTTTCCGCCCAGGCCTGACTCGGGCGATGCAAAATCCAGATAATCAATGGGCGTGTTTTCGACCAGGACGGCGTCGCGAACCGGATCCATGCGCGTAGTCATTGCCCAGATCACCTCTTTCCAGTCGCGGGTATTGATGTCGTCGTCGACCACTACGATGAATTTTGTGTACATGAACTGACGCAGGATACTCCAGACGCCGAACATGACACGTTTGGCATGTCCCGCGTATTGCTTGCGAATGGAGACGACTGCCAGCCGATAGCTGCAGCCTTCCGGTGGCAGATAAAAGTCCACAATTTCAGGTAGTTGTTTCTGCAGCAGCGGTACAAAGACCTCATTCAGTGCGACCCCCAATACTGCAGGTTCATCTGGCGGTTTGCCGGTGTACGTGCTGTGGTAAATGGGCTGCTTGCGCATGGTAATGCGGTCAATGGTGAAAACCGGGAACCAGTCCTGTTCGTTGTAGTAGCCCGTGTGATCGCCATAAGGTCCTTCCAGCGCCATTTCATAGCCATTGCTGCGTAGTTCCGGTGCGCCGGCTGCCGGCGTTGCTGCGATGGCATCGGGATGGTTTGCCGGAAGAATATGACCCTCAAGGACGATCTCAGCGGTGGCCGGCACGGACAGGTCATTCCCGATGGATTTGACCAGCTCTGTGCGGGATCCTCTGAGCAGACCCGCAAACTGATATTCAGACAGGCTGTCGGGCACGGGAGTGACCGCCCCCAGAATGGTCGCGGGGTCGGCGCCGAGCGCGACAGAAATGGGAAAGGGCTGACCAGGATGCGCCAGTGCATGATCGCGGAAATCCAGCGCCCCACCGCGGTGCGACAGCCAGCGCATAATAACCTTGTTCCGGCCGATAACCTGTTGCCGATAAATGCCCAGGTTCTGACGTTTGGCTTTGGGGCCGCGTGTGATGACCAATCCCCAGGTAATGAGCGGCGCAATATCGCCGGGCCAGCAGAATTGAATGGGCAGGCGCGACAGATCGACCTCGTCTTTTTCCCAGACAATTTCCTGGCAGGCTGCGTGACGCTGCATTTTGGGAGCCATGTCCCATAATGCGGATTTGAGCATGGAAACCGTGCCTATGGCTTCACGAATCCCTTTGGGGGCTTCGGGTTCGCGCAGGCTGGCCAGCAGCACGCCCGTCTCGCGCAGGGCACTGACCGATTCTGCCCCCATTCCCCATGCCACCCGCTGGGGTGTGCCAAAAAGATTGGTAAGAACCGGCATCTCGGCAGGGTGACCCTGATGCACCGGATTGTCAAACAGCAGGGCAGGCCCGCCCGCGCGCAGTACGCGATCACTGATTTCGGTCATTTCCAGACGAGTATCTACCGGAGCGGACACTTTTTTCAGATTTTCGCGTTTTTCCAATTGCTTCAGAAAGTCCCGCAGATCTGCATATTTCACGATTGATGCCTATTGATGATTCAGAGCAGCCATTATAGGAGAAAGGCGAGCATGGATACAGACGCAGATGTACGAAGCGAAGTTGTACGAAGTTCCTCAATAGGCAATCCACACGAAAGTGAGGTATAGTAATTTTTCCTGAAATTTGCCGATCGACCAGCCGTACGATCGGCTCTGAGCATCCATGAATTCACTGGCAGCCCACCCTCCGGTATCTCGTTATCTCAAGTCCGTTTATCGTACCTTGCTGGATATCGTGCATCTCATTGTGTCTTATCTGGGTATTGCGGTCCTGGTAGCCGTGCTGGCTGCCGCGTTGCTGCCGGCCATACGTGATCAGGTCCGCGTCATTCACCAGGCGTCGCTCAATGCACTCATGCCAGACAGCGCAGTCATGTCTGATCGAGATCTCCTGACCATTTTCAGTACGCCCAAACTGCATACTGGTGAGATTTCATCGGTGCAACCCGCAAGGACCGCCCAGGATCAGTCCAAAACCGCGCTGGTTCGGGAGCAGGATTACACGTCCGAGGGCTTTTTTGCCAACCTGGGCATTTCCGACAGCCAGTTTACGGTCCCCGGCGTAAGCAACGCCAGGGCGTTGGCACTCAGGGAGTATTTGTCGCGCAAATTCAAGATCGCCCGCAATGTCACAGGAGCGCTTATCCGTGTGGTGTATTCCGTTGCCGAAAAACAGAATCTGGATCCCATCCTCATGCTGGGCGTCATCGCCATCGAGTCGCGCTATAACCCATTCGCGGAAAGCCATGTCGGCGCGCAGGGGCTGATGCAGGTGATGCCCAAGGTGCATGCAGAGAAATTCGATGTCTTCCACGGGGGCGTTTTGTCTGCACTGAATCCGGTAGCGAATATTCAGGTGGGGGCCAAAATCCTGCATGACTGCATTGCTCGCCGTGGATCAGTAGATCGTGGTCTTGCCTGCTACGTGGGTGCGATTGGTCCCAACGACGGCGGCTACGCAGACAAGGTGCAATCCGAACGTCGCCGAATCGCGCTGGAGTCCGGTATCCCGCTATCCCGAAGCCTCGGAAAATATTAAAGAATTTTCTGCATGCGCGATATCGCTTCGCGCAGACGATCCAGAGCAGTTGCGTAAGAGACACGGATCATTTTCTGAGCGTACGCGGGACCAAAGTCCAGTCCTGGCACTACGGCAACTCCGGCTTCATGCAATAGCTTGCGGGCAAAGTCGTCGCTGCTCATGCCATGCTGGCTGATATCTGCGTAAATGTAGAAAGCCCCATCAGGTTTGACCGGCACATGAATACCCAGGTTTTCAAACTCGGGCAACAAGTAATCGCGGCGTTCCATAAAAGCCAGACGGCGATTCTCGTAAATGCCCAGGGCTTCTTCGGTAAAACATGAGATTGCTGCATGCTGTGCCAGCGTGGGCGGACAGATACTCAGGCTGGCTGCCAGTTTTTCAACACCACTTACCATGTCTTCGGGCACAACCATCCAGCCCAGTCTCCAGCCGGTCATGTTGAAGTACTTGGAAAAGCTGTTGATCACAACAATACCCTGGTCCAGGGCCAGCGCTGACTGCGGCTCACGGTCGTAACACAGACCCAGGTAAATTTCGTCCATGATGACAATGCCGTTGCGCTGCCTAACGGTATCGATAATAGTGATGAGTTCTTCGCGTTCAATAGACGTGCCTGTCGGATTGCTGGGCGAAGCAATCAGCACCCCGCGTGTTTTGTCGTTCCAGTTGCGCGCAATATTGTCTGCAGACAGCTGGAAGCGTTCTTCGGCAGTGCAGGGCACAAGCCGGGGCGTGGCGCCGGAACACAGGATGAAATTCGAGTTGGCCGGATAAGCCGGGTCGGGCATGAGTATTTCGTCACCCGGATTCAGCAGTGTCATGCAGGCCAGTGACAATGCGCCCGACGCGCCAGCAGTAATAATGATCCGTTCAGGATCGACCTGCGTGCCCCAATGACTCTCGTAATAATCAGCAATGGCCGTGCGTAACGGCATGATTCCCAGCGCCGGGCTGTAGCCGCTAAGTCCTGCCTGCGCCGCACGCGACAATGTGTCCACAACAATGGGCGGCGCCGTGAAATCGGGTTCTCCGATGCCCAGGCTGATAATGTCCCGTCCCTGTTCGCGCAATTGCTGGGCAGCTTTGGTGACTTCTATGGCGTGAAACGTCAGCGCCTGTTCAATTCGATGGGCAAAACGGGTCATTGGGAGACGGGGCAAGGTAAAATGAATAATACTGAAATACGTGAAGAATGCGTCTATTGTAACGGCAAATGTTGAACTTCACGTTTTCGATTGTTGTATTCATCCTGTTTTACCGTTGTTGCCGCAAGGCCCGTCCCTGTTCATTATGCATGAGAATCGCCGCCGCTTTTTAACGCTTGGTAAACGTCCTCAGGAAGGCCCCTGGCAGGCTTTCTGCCGTCGGGTGCAGCGTGCGCTGGAATCGGCGCTGATTGATGAACAGGAAATCAACGGTTTCCAATCTGCGCGCATTACCCTGAACGATCTGGGCGACCTGCCTTCGTTACGCCAGCTTTGCTACGAATACGATATTGCCATGGTCGCTGAGGGCCTGGCTACGCCACAAACCATTATCGGCCGCTCCAGTCTGATCGTCAGTATGGGACCCTCACTGGCGGGTACCGAAACGCTGGGAGACGATGCCTGCCTGGCTTTGCCCGGAACCTCTGTTGCCCATATGCAGGCGCTAGGCTATGAACAGTTCTCGCATGTCCCACCGGAACTCACTTTATCGCAATGGCTTGCCATGCCGCAATGGCACGATTGTCGACCGGGATACACCGCAAATTCGGGATTGGAGCGCATTCACGCGCTGTTTGCCAATGGCGAAACCGCCGTGCTGGGTGGTTTTGGTGTCAAAGACCAATCACCGCTGCGTCTGCCTGCCTTGCAGCGTCTGATTCCGGCCCTGTTCGAGCAACTGTCCGATGCCGAGGTCAGTCGCTGCCTGACCATGTCGCGCTGGCCGGTCTCGTATCGGCTGGACGCACTAAAGCCCAGGATCGGAGATGTCAATCTGGCGCAGATCTTTCTGGGACATGGCGGCACGCTTATTTGGTGCCAGGAGCTGGTGCTCCGGCGCATGGCGCGCAACACCATTGTGACCGACATGGCAGAAGAGGGCGGCGTGCCCGACTGGGCCGCTGCCAGTCAGCATCACATCGAAGGCAGCGTCAAGGCGCTTTTTGATCCTTCGGGATTGTTCGCCTACCTGGATGAAGTGGTGCCTGAAAGGGTGACCTGAATTCACACGTCTGTGCGTAACTCTCGGTAATTCCTCACTCGGAATTACCGGATGCAATCCTGAATGAATTTCCGTATGATGAGAGCGTGACAGGTTTCTAATTGCAACCGTGATGTCGCTTCGGCCTTGTCGTCTTTACGACTTTCGATATACCGCCAGAGGAAATATGGCCGTGTAAGATCAAATTTGCGTTGTAAGTGTGAGCATTAAGCGATGAGCAATGGGAGTGTGAAGCAAAACAAAACGGGTAGCGGCACCAGGCGCGGCCCACAGGAGCTGCACACCGCGATGGTACTGACCGGCGGTGGTGCTCGCGCCGCCTATCAGGTAGGGGCGCTACAGGCGATCCTGGCGATCCTCGACCCGCATCGGTCTCCGCGATTTGAAAACCCGTTTCCTATTGTGTGTGGTTCGTCGGCCGGCGCAATCAATGCCACTGCTTATGCGTGCCGAGCCGCTCATCCACATGCCGCAATAAAGCGTCTGGAAAAAATCTGGCGCAGTTTGCATACGTCTCACGTATACCGGTCTGACCCAGTGGGCGTATTCGGAAACGGCATGCGCTGGCTGGGAATGCTGACTTTTGGCTGGGCGCTGCAGGGGTTGCGCAATAACGCGCCCAAATCGCTTCTCGATAATCGCCCCCTGGCGCAACTGCTCAAAGAGAGTATCGATATCGGCAACCTGCAGCACAATCTGGATCGCGGCCACCTTTCCGGTCTGGCCATCACAGCGTCCAGCTACACCAGTGGCAATCACCTCACTTTTTACCAGTCGGCGAAACAGATTGACCCCTGGAAAGGGCAACTTCGATATGCCATCGCCGAATCCATTTCTCTGGAGCATCTCATGGCTTCCAGTGCCATTCCCTTTGTCTTTCCGGCAGCTCGCCTGCCACTGGGCAGTGAATGGGAGTGGTGCGGTGATGGTTCTATGCGGCAACTTGCCCCTATCAGTCCTGCCATCCATCTGGGCGCTGACCGCGTGCTGGTCATCAGCACCAGCAACCACGGTGATACAGCGTCGCAGGAAGATCCCACCCCGCAAAGTGATCAATATCCAACACTGGCGCAGGTGGGCGGACACGCCTTGTCTGATATTTTCATAGATGGATTGTCCATAGACCTGGAACGAATCAGCCGCATCAATACCCTGCTTGAAGCCGTGCCGCGTGGCGCGGCGTTAACAGCGGGCGTCAAAAAAATCGATGTTTTAACCATTAGCCCCAGCAAATCTATTGACGAAATCGCCTTGAAGCATTTAAATTGCATGCCTAAGTCGGTTCGGGCTTTCCTGCGTGTGTTGGGCGTGTCTTCCCGACCCGGAAAAGAGTCTGGCGGACTGCTTGCCTCATTCCTGTTATTTGAATCAGCCTTTACGGGTGAGCTGATCAGGCTGGCCTATGACGACGTGATGGCACGTCAGGAAGAAATCAAAGCGTTTTTTTATGGAGAGGTCAATGACTAAAAAAACAGGCACCGTGTTAAAGACCATCCTGGAAACAGGTGGCGCCATAAAAGAAAAATCCATCGGTCTTGACCAACTTAAATCTCATGCCGAGCAGGCCGGTCTTGCCTATTTCGAAGCTGACTGCGACAAGGCGCGTAGCTGCTCCGCGGTTCTGCGTGCCATTGCCAAGGCGGTAGACTATCCTGTGTTCTTCGGCAGTAATATGGATGCGCTGCTCGACTGTCTGGGTGAAACCCTGCAGGAGCAGAAGATTGGCATGGTTCTGGCCCTGCGTCGTCTGCATTCCGAAGATGATTCGCTTCAGGAACATATCGAATCGCTCAAGGGCGTATTCAATGATACCGTTGAATACGGCGAAGAGAACGGTCGCATTTTTTCCTACATGGTAGAGCACGCGGGAAAACACGATGCGCCGGAACCCGGGCGTTCTCCGCGTCCTTACGCTGAAAGCGACTGACGGCGCCGAAAACGGCAGTCACCGACTGCAGCCACCTGCTACGGCCACACTAAACAACCACCCTCTACAGCCACCCCAGCAAGGCTATTGCCGCTGCCGTCATGGCGATTCCTGCAGTCTCGGTGCGAAGAACGCGTTCGCCGAATGTGACTTTCTCTACGCCAGCGGCCTGAGCCTGAGCCAGTTCCTGCTGAGACCAGCCTCCTTCGGGGCCGATAAACAGGCGAATGGCTATGTCTGAATGTTCCCGCGGATTGTGGTCCGATTCCACCGACGTCGACGTCGCAGGGCGCTGTACTTCAGCCAGGCGGGAAACTGCGTCCAGGAAAGACACACCACCTTCCGGATGACAGAGAAATCCCCTGAGATTGGCGGGTAACTGCAGGCTGGCGCGCAAGGGCACCAGTGGGTGCACCTGCAAAATACGGTTGCGGCCCGACTGTTCGCTGGCAGATTCGGCAATGCGCTGCCAGTGGATTTGTCGTTTCTCCAGACGGTTGCCCGACAATTGCACAATACTGCGCTCTGCGCTCACTGGAAAGATGTCCGTCACGCCCAGTTCCGCAGCCTTTTCGATAATCCAGTCCATCTTGTCGCCCGCAGGTAGTCCCTGTACCAGTCCGATGCTGCCGGGCAGTTCGGTGCGTGTGTATTCGCATTCACCCAGGTCTGCAACCGCCTGACCCTGTTCAAAGCGCAATATGCCGGGAAACTGGGCGCCACTGCCGTTGAAAAGCACAATCGTATCTCCCTCTCGCAAGCGCAGAGCGCGCGAGGCGTGATGGGCCGCCGCTTCTGGCAGGGCAACGCGAGTGTGAGCAGATAATGGTATCGGACAGTAGAAACGGGGATGACTCATTGCTAAATTTTACTTTATTTACCGGTAGGGTCACGGACAAAACATCGAGTGTTAAAATCGCTCGTTAATCGTAACTAAACCGTGACTACTATAGGATCCGCATGACCACCACGGCCGCAACATCGAATTCTCATCTATCCAATGCAATTCGCGCACTCTCCATGGATGCCGTGCAGCAAGCCAATTCCGGACATCCAGGCGCCCCGATGGGAATGGCCGAGATTGCCGAAGCCTTATGGACCCGTCATCTGCGTCACAATCCGGCAGATCCGGCGTGGCCCGATCGCGATCGTTTTGTGCTCTCCAATGGTCACGGTTCCATGTTGCTGTATTCGTTGTTGCACCTGACCGGTTACGATCTGCCACTCGATGAGCTGCGCCAGTTCCGTCAATTGCATTCCAAAACACCCGGCCACCCTGAAGTGGGCATTACCTCAGGTGTGGAAACCACGACAGGTCCGCTGGGCCAGGGACTGTCCAATGCAGTCGGTTTTGCGCTGGCAGAGGAACTGCTCGCGGCTGAATTCAACAAACCTGAGCACAAGATTGTTGACCATTTCACTTATGCGTTTGTGGGTGATGGATGCCTCATGGAAGGTATTTCCCATGAAGTCTGTTCACTGGCAGGTACGCTGAAATTGTCCAAGCTCATCGTCCTGTACGATGACAATGGCATTTCCATTGATGGCAAGGTTGAACCCTGGTTTGCCGACGACACGGCCAAACGTTTTGAAGGCTACGGCTGGAATGTTATTCGTGGTGTCAATGGTCATGACGTAGTCGCTGTGGATCACGCGATTGCCAAAGCGAAACAGCAGGCGCAACGCGGCTCTTCCGGCCCGACACTCATTATCTGCAAGACCACCATCGGCAAGGGCGCGCCCAATCTGCAGGGCAGCGATAAGGTCCATGGTGCTCCTCTGGGCGCGGCAGAAATTGCCGCAACGCGCGAAGCCATCGGCTGGACGCTGCCCCCCTTTGAAATTTCCGAAGATGTTTACGCCGGCTGGAATCAGCGTGAGCGGGGCGATCAGACGCAGCGTGAGTGGAAAAAACAGTTTGCCCTGTACGCGATCGATTTTCCCGAACAGGCTCAGGAATTTACCCGCCGCATGAACGGCCAGCTGCCTCAGGATTTCGCTGAAAAATTCAGCGCGTTCCTGCAGGAAACCGTCAGCAAGGGCGAAACGGTGGCTTCTCGCAAGGCATCCCAGTTCGCCATTACGGCCATGGCCCAGATGCTGCCTGAAATGCTCGGTGGCTCTGCCGATCTGACCGGTTCGGTCTTTACAGACTGGAAAGGCGCCGGCGCCGTTCGCACAGGCACTGACGGTCATCTGCGTTTTGGTCGTCACATCAATTACGGTGTGCGTGAATTCGGCATGGCCGCCATCATGAATGGCGTGGCTCTGCATGGTGGTTACCTGCCTTTTGGCGGTACCTTCCTGACGTTCTCAGATTATTCCCGCAATGCCATCCGTATGGCAGCGCTCATGAAACAGCGCGTGGTGCACATTTTTACGCACGATTCCATTGGCCTGGGCGAAGACGGTCCAACGCACCAGTCGGTCGAACACGCAGCCAGTCTGCGTCTGATTCCCAATCTGGATGTATGGCGTCCCTGCGATACAACGGAAACCGCCATCGCCTGGAAATCGGCCGTATCACGGCCGGTCAGCACAGGCATGAAGGTAGAGCAGGGTGGTCCCAGTGCGCTGCTGCTCTCGCGCCAGAATCTACCTTTTATCGAGCGCGACAAGGCGACACTTGAACAAATAGAAAAAGGTGGTTACGTCTTGCGAGACGCAGAAGGCGCTCAGGCCGTTATTATTGCTACCGGCTCCGAAGTGGGGCTGGCGCTGGAAGCACAGGCCCTGCTGGCAAAGGAAAATATTCCGGTTCGGGTTGTATCCATGCCCAGCACCTCGGTTTTTGACCGCCAGAGCGCCGAATGGCGCGACAGCGTGATCCCGCCATCACTACCCGCAGTTTCGGTTGAAGCAGGCGTGACTGCAGGCTGGTACAAGTATATCGGACGCAACGGCGGCACAGTGGGTTTGGACACCTATGGTGAATCCGCCCCTGCCGGTGTGCTGTTCAAACATTTCGGGTTTACCGCTGAAAACGTGGCAAACACTGTCAAACAGGTTTTATAAAACAGGAGAGAATGTAATGACCATTCGTGTTGCAATTAACGGCTATGGCCGCATCGGCCGCAATGTACTGCGTGCTCACTATGAAGGTGGCAAGAAGCATGATATCGAGATTGTCGCGATCAACGATTTGGGCGATCCAAAAACCAATGCACACCTGACTCAGTATGACACTGCACATGGCCGCTTCCCTGGTACTGTGACTGTTGACGGTGAAAACATGGTGGTCAACGGCGACAAGATCCGCGTGCTTGCCAACCGTAATCCCGCCGAACTGCCATGGGGTGAACTGAACGTTGACGTTGTGCTTGAATGTACCGGTTTCTTCACAAGTAAAGAAAAAGCCAGTGCGCACCTTAAGGGCGGCGCCAAGAAAGTGGTCATTTCCGCTCCCGGTGGAAAAGACGTTGATGCTACCGTTGTTTACGGTGTGAACCACAAAACACTGAAAGCCTCTGATACCGTCATTTCCAACGCCTCCTGCACTACCAACTGCCTGGCTCCGCTGGTTCAGCCTCTGCATGAAGCGCTGGGCGTGGAAACCGGTCTGATGACAACCGTGCATGCCTATACCAACGACCAGGTGCTGACTGACGTTTATCACGAAGATCTGCGTCGTGCCCGCTCTGCCACCATGAGCATGATCCCTACGAAGACAGGCGCGGCGGCTGCTGTGGGCCTGGTTCTGCCAGAGCTGAACGGCAAACTGGATGGTTACGCTATCCGCGTTCCTACCATTAACGTTTCCATGGTTGATCTGTCGTTCATCGCCAAGCGTGATACCACGGTAGAAGAAGTCAACAGCATTCTGAAAAAGGCATCCGAAGGCGCACTCAAAGGCATTCTGGATTACAACGAAGCACCTCTGGTGTCTGTCGACTTCAATCACAATCCTGCCTCCAGCAGCTTCGATTCCACGCTGACCAAAGTGTCTGGCAAACTCGTCAAAGTGTCTTCCTGGTACGACAATGAATGGGGTTTCTCTAACCGCATGCTCGATACCACCGTCGCTTTGATGTCTGCCAAGTAAGCAGCTGGCATCTGTCAAGGACTAGTCTGACGGCATTGCCCGCTACGGTGGGCAATGCCGTTTTTTACAAGAACATGAAGGAGTGACTTTATGGCGAATGTACAAACGCTTTCTGCACTGGCAAAAAACGGCGAACTGAAAGGTAAACGTGTTTTCATCCGTTCTGATCTGAACGTGCCACTGACTGATGACGGCAGTATCACTGAAGATACGCGTATCCGTGCTTCCGTACCGGCAATCAAACTGGCACTGGATGGGGGTGCTGCGGTGATGGTAACCTCACATCTGGGACGCCCGACCGAAGGTACGCTGGCACCCCAGGATACGCTGGCACCCGTCGCAAAGCGGCTGAGCGAATTGCTCGGCAAACCGGTAGAGCTGGTGCAGGACTGGGTTGATGGCGTCAATGTGGAGCCCGGACAGGTTGTCCTGCTGGAGAACTGCCGCGTAAACAAAGGCGAAAAGAAAAACGACGAAGCGCTGTCACGCAAGATGGCGGCGCTTTGCGACGTGTACGCCAATGATGCATTCGGTACGGCTCATCGCGCCGAGGCAACGACGCACGGTATTGCAAAATTTGCGCCTGTCGCCTGCGCCGGCCCCTTGCTGGAAGCCGAACTTGAGGCTCTTGGTAAAGCGCTGCAAAATCCCAAACGGCCACTGGTCGCCATTGTGGGCGGGTCCAAAGTGTCTACTAAGCTTTCCATTCTGCAGTCACTGGCAGACAAAGTTGATCAATTGGTCGTGGGCGGAGGCATTGCCAATACGTTCATGCTCGCCACTGGCAAGAAAATTGGCAAATCCCTGGCCGAGCCGGATCAGGTCGACCAGGCCAAGGCAGTCATTGACATTATGGCCAAACGGGGCGCATCCGTGCCCATTCCTGTCGATGTGGTGTGTGGCAAGGAATTTTCTGCACAGGCCAAAGGCGAAGCCAAATCAGCAGATGCAGTTGAAGACGATGACATGATTTTCGATATCGGCCAGAAGACAGCAGACGAACTGGCGGGGATCCTGAAGAATGCAGGCACCATCGTATGGAACGGACCTGTGGGTGTCTTTGAATTCGATGCCTTTGCCAACGGAACGCGCAAGCTTGCTGAAGCCATCGCGGAGTCAGACGGGTTCTCGATTGCGGGCGGCGGTGACACGCTGGCAGCCATTTCCAAGTTCAACATTACCGATAAAGTAGGCTATATCTCTACTGGCGGTGGCGCGTTCCTGGAATTCCTGGAGGGCAAAGTGCTGCCGGCCGTAGAAATTCTGGAGCAGCGCAACAAAGGCTAGTTTGCCTGCAATTGCTAATCAAGTGTCACCAAACCACCGCAACGGTGAAGTGATCCACAAAACAGGACATCAATCCAGTCTTTGGGGTACTTCAAGGTCGCGGTGGTTTTTTTCGCCCAGACAGGGTTTAAAAGCTCGCGTGTCGTTACCGGCTGGTTTGTCCGTATTTTTGCGACTGATATTCGCCACAAGCGTAGTTTTCACAAGAGGCGGCGCCATCGCACTTCTGTTATGATCTCAAGCAACTGACGGCCCCTGGAGTGACCGTGGTTTACTTTTGCGAAGGCGAATAACATGATACGCACAATTGTCGGCGGAGCCACGCTGGTTCTGTCTGGGATCATTGCCACGGCGGGTGCCGCAGATATCATTTCGGTTTCACCGACAGGCACGCAGAGCAAAGTCTCAGCCATAGATATTGTTTTCAGCAGTAACGTCATTCCTCTGGGGCGAAATGATTTACCAGCACCGGTCGCCATTTCGTGTACAAACCAAGAGATCGTCGGACACGGGAAATGGTCGGATGGTTCACACTGGTCCTATGAATTCGAAGGTGTTCTGCCTGCAGGCGTGCAGTGCACCATTACGCCCGATCCGAAGTTTCGTGACACTCACGGAAAGCCGGTCAAGGCCAGCAAGCAGTATCGTTTTGATACCGGCAGGCTGGCTGTGTCGTCGGTCAGCCCAACTCGTGATGCCAGCGAAGACCAGGCCTTTCTGGTCAAATTCAATCTTCCCGTCACGCCCGATGGCCTGAAAGATGTCGCAAGCTGCGTTGTCGATGGGCTGGGTGAACAAATTCCCGTCAAGCTCCTGTCTGAGCAGGACAAGAAAACCATCATCAGTCAGGCTCGGTCCTATCTGGAAGACGAGGCTGACACTATTGCCTTTCTGCAATGCGCCCGCCATTTGCCGTCTGGTGCAAAAGGCCGTCTTGTGATTTCTGCTGCCGCCACCAGCCAGGGCGGCGTGTCCATGAAGAAGCCTTACGAACATGAATTTACCGTGCGCAAAGATTTTTCCGTGGGCTTCTCCTGCTCGCGGGAGAATCAGAACGCCAATTGCACGCCGGCCCGTCCCATTTATCTCACCTTGAGCGAATCGGTAAGCACCGCCGACGCAAAATCAATCCGCCTGCACGGCGCCCAGGGTACTGCCTATCCGGCTGAGATTGAAGAGAATGACAACACAGTCAGCAGCGTGAAGTTTCCGGGCCCCTTTGCCGAGAATGAAACGCTGACATTAAGCCTGCCCGAAAATCTCAAGGATGATTCCGGCCGGACACTCAGCAATGCTGCACAGTTTCCCATGAAAATTCGCATGGGCTCTTATTCGCCCATGCTCAAATTTGCCTCCTCCACTTTTGGTATCGTTGAGCGCAAAGCAGACAATTCGCAGGCTGAGGGGCCGTGGCGGGTTCCGGTAACGGTTCGATATATCGAGAACCAGCTCACGCTGAAGGATCAGTCTCTGTCGCCGGGCACTATCAGCGATTACGTACCTCAGGAAGATACCGATGTGTTGCGCGCATTTGCGCGCGTGCGGCGGCTCAATGAAACATCGCTGACCGCCAGGAATATTCAGGCGGCCATGAACGATCAGCCTGATAATTACTCGGAAAAGAAACCGGTGTATATCGATACGCGCTCCGTTTCCATGCTGTCTGAAAACACAAAGGCAAAAACCATAACCTTGCCGGCGGCCAAACCGGCACAGGCAAAACGCGAATTCGAAGTGCTCGGTGTGCCATTGCAGAAACCGGGCTTTCATGTCCTGGAAGCCAAATCAGCAAGTCTGGGTCAGGCCCTGCTTGCCAATAAAAATCCCATGTATGTCCGCACGTCGGTGCTGGTCACCAATATGGCCGTGCATATCAAAAAAGGTCGCGACGATCTGCTGGTCTGGGTGACCACCCTGGACGACGCAAAACCCGTAGCCAACGCACAGGTCAGGGTGCTGGACTGCACCGGAACGCAACTGCTCACCGGACAGACAGGAAACGATGGTATCTGGCATCATCGCAAGGCAGTTAAGTCCAAGGATTATTGCGACTCAACCGAACTCTCGGGGCTTTTTGTGTCTGCAAGCATTCCTGCCGATCATCCGATGGCCGACGGTGTGGCCGACTACTCCTTTGCCTTCAGTTCCTGGGACTCAGGTATTGAATCCTGGCGGTTCAACGTTCCTACCGACAGTTCACCGGAACCTACCGTACGCGCGCATACGATTCTTGACCGCACGCTGTTTCGGGCAGGCGAAACTGTATCCATGAAGCATCTGCTGCGTACGCTCACGCGTGACGGATTCGGTCTGCCTCCGGGCGAATCCCTGCCGGATAAAATGAATATCGAACTGGTCGGCGGAGAAGATAAGTACAGCATCGCACTGCACTGGCAGGATACCCCGAGCGGCAGTGCGTTCAGCGCCGCGGAATGGAAGATTCCGCAGGATATCAAACGCGGTCAGTATCGAATCACTCTGGATCCTGATGGACAGTCTTACGAAACCGGATTGTTTCGCGTCGAAGACTTCAAATTGCCTTTGCTATCCGGACAACTGTCTGTGAAAGATACGGCAGGTGATGGCGGGCCACTTATTTCGCCTTCCAGTGTTAATGTGGATATGCAATTGTCTTATCTGTCGGGAGGCGGCGCGGGCAAATTGCCGGTAGAAGTCTCTGCGCTCTCACGCGTGAAAGCAGTGTCATTCCGCGACTATGACGATTATTCCTTCAATCCGCCCACATCGAACTCAGCGCAGGGGGGTGATCAGGAGTCGGATGAGAGTGCCTCTGATGAGAACGAAACAAGCCGGATTATTGTGAATCGGCAGAAGCTGACGCTGGACGGTCAGGGGCGCGGCGCAATCACGCTTAATGACATACCGGTCGCCGACAGAGCGCGAGACGTCACATTTGAAGGCAGTTTTCTGGACCCCAATGGTCAGGTGCAAACGCTCAGTCGTACCGTACCGGTCTGGCCGGCTGCCTACGTCGCCGGCATTCGAGCCGGGTATATGATGCAACAAGACAAGGCTGCCAGCATATCAGTGGTCACGCTGGATACCAAGGGTCAGCCGGTGTCCAACGCGCCTGTCAGTATTCACGCCATCAGTTATACGTATCAGACGGTTCGCAAACGTCTGGTGGGCGGATTCTACAGCTACGACACACATCAGGTTGCCAAAGATCTCGGTCGCGTCTGCGAAGGTAGCAGCGGCGCTGATGGCAAGTTCACATGTGATGTCAGCCTTAAGGAACAGGGACGCGTCAGTCTGGTAGCCGAGGTCTCCGATCAGCAAAGTCGCAAGGCGTTCGCGGAATCCTCGGTGTATGTCGTCGGTGACGGTGAACTCTGGTTCTCGGGTGAAAACAATGATCGTATCGATATCATTGCAGACAAGAAAGAATACCAGCCTGGCGAAGTGGCCAAATTCCAGGTGCGCATGCCGTTTCGTCAGGCGAATGCACTGATTGCGATTGAGCGCGAGGGTGTTTTGCAGACGCAACAAGTGGTGCTGTCGGGTAACAATCCGACATTTGAACTTCCCATCCGTCCTGAATGGGGACCGAATGTTTATGTATCCGTTCTGGCCTTGCGAGGTCGGATCAGGGATTCCGCACAAAACCCCGATCTGACCTGGGGTGAAGCGCAGGCTTCAGCGCCGAGCGCACTGATTGATCTGGCCAAGCCTGCCTTCCGTTATGGTCTGGCCGCCATTCGCGTGCGCAGCGATCGAAACGCGCTGAAGATCAATGTCAGTACCGACAAACCGCGCTATCAGGTTCGCGATCAGGCCACCGCCATCATTCAGGGGACGTTGCCTGATGGCAGCCCCGCTGTGAATGCCAGCGTCGCGCTCGCTGTCGTGGACGAGGCTCTGCTGGAATTGGCGCCCAACAACAGCTGGGATATTGTCAAAGCCATGATGGGCGAGCGTGCGTATGGCGTAGAAACGGCCACGGCACAGATGGAAGTGGTTGGGCGACGGCACTATGGTCGCAAGGCATTGCCGCCCGGTGGCGGGGGCGGTAACGGTGGTGCACCTACCCGTGAGCTGCTCGACAGCCTGGTCTTCTGGAAACCGGATATTGCGCTGGACGCTAAAGGTCAGGCGCGCATTCCCATTAGCCTGAATGATTCCATCTCGGGTTTCCGTCTGGCAGCCATTGCAGAACTAGGCACGGATCGCTACGGAAGGGGCGATGCGCATATTGTTACCACGCAAGACCTGCAGATCATTTCCGGCCTGCCCTTGTTGGCGCGCAGCGACGATCACTATACCGCTGCGATCACGCTGCGCAATGCGACTGACCGCGACATGTCGGTAGAGGTGGGTGCGCAATTGCGCAGCCCATCTCTGGCCCCGGTGACCCTCAACAGGCAAACGGTGGCACTCAAGGCACAGTCTTCGCAACGGGTAAGCTGGGATATGGACATGCGCAAGCTGCAGTTGGGTCCGTTGTCGCAGACCATCAAGTGGCGCTTCGATGCCCACGAGCAGCAGGGCAATCCAGGCGCTTCAGAAGGTTCAGGTAAGCCAGGTGCTTCAACCGGGAATGATCAGGCGTTTGCTGAGGACAGCGTGGAAGTATCGCAACTGACCATTCCTACGGTCCCCGTGACGTTGCGACAGGCAACGCTGCAATCGGTACTTCCTGATCAGCCTCTGCAAAATATACCGGTACAGCCGCCGGCAACTGCGGTTCAAGCTGGCGATGGTCAGCCTCTGGGCGGTGTACAGGTTCAGTTTTCGCCATCGCTGGTCAGCAGTCTGGAACCAGTGCGACGCTGGTTTACCGATTATCCGTTCACCTGCCTGGAGCAGTTGTCATCTATCGCCATTGGTATCGACAATCCGCAAAAATGGTCATCACTGATGAATCGTCTGCCGCTCTACATGGACGAACATGGCCTGCTTGCTTACTTCCCGGGATTGCAGGGAGACGAAGTGCTCACGGCGCACCTGCTTGCGGTTTCGCTTGAAGCCAGCCGGGGTGGTCAGCCCTACACAATCCCCCAGACCTATCGGGAAAAAATGATCGAAGGGCTGATGGCGTATGCCAGCGGCAAAATCCGCTCTTCTGCCTGGCGTCCGAAACAGGACATCGCGCAACGCAAGCTGATGGTGCTTGAGGCGCTGTCACGCGCGGGCATGATGACGCCACGGATGGTCTCTTCCATTGACATTGATCCGCAAGATATCTCCACCTCTGCGCTCGTGGACTGGCTTGGTATTGTCTCGCGCGTGAAGTCGATTCCTGATCAGGCAAAAACCCTTGCGTCAATCCGGTCTGCACTGCTTTCACGTATGAGCAGGCAGGGTACCAGTCTGGTGCTGGCAGATGACGACAGTTACGCATGGTGGATGATGAGCAATCGGGAAACCACGACTGCCAAACTGTTGACCATTGTTATGAACAACAAGGCCTGGGAAAAAGATATTCCTGTTCTTGTTGCCGGCCTTCTGGCCCAGCAGCAGCGGGGTGCCTGGAGCACGACAACGGCCAATCTTTGGGGAACGCTCGCACTTCGCTCCTTCAGCGCCACATTCGAAAAAACACCGGTCAAAGGAACGTTGTCCATGAGCCTGAAAGCGACAAAAGATGCATCGTCCTCTGATCAGAAATGGGAAGGGCTATTGCCTACGCAGAAGGTGCTCATTCCATGGCAAGGTACCCAGACCCGACAGCTCGACGTGTCTTCCCAGGGCAAAGGGCGTGTGTGGGCTTCCATCGGAGCGCTTGCTGCCGTGCCCGTTACCAGCCCGGTTTATGCGGGTTATACCATTCGCCGTACGCTTGAACCGGTTTCTCAGGCAACACAAGGCAAATGGTCCGTGGGAGATATCTATCGCGTGCGGCTTGACGTGACGGCGAAGACCGCCATGAACTGGGTCGTTGTCAGTGATCCGGTGCCCGCCGGCGCAACCATTCTGGGTGGCGGGCTCGGACGCGATTCGGCAATTGCGACAGAAGGAGAGAAAAACGATACTAGTGGTCGTTCGCCAAGCTTCACGGAAAGAAAGAGCGAGGTTTACCGTGCCTATTACGCCTGGCTGCCTGCCGGTTCAACAACACTGGAATATACAGTCAGGTTGAATACCTCCGGCACCTATAGCGTGCCGGCAACGCGCGTTGAGGCCATGTATGCGCCGCAGGTCTATGGGGAGTATCCGAATAATGAACGCTTCCAGATCGACGAGCAGTCAGGGTCTTCTATCAATGAAAAAGCAAGTGATCAATGAAAAAGCACGTGATTCTTCTGCGCCATGAACAAAGCTGACTCCGCGTCCGCATCAATCCGGAAAATTCGCTACCTGAAATGGGGCGGGGCGGGTCTGCTTCTGTTCATCGTTCTGGTCATCGCTTGCGTGTTGTGGGCGATGCAACTGTCCGTCCCCTCATACGAGCAGGTTCGCGGCGACTATCGAACCTCATATGTCACTTTGCTGGATCGTAACGGTTCGGTATTAGAGCGGGTGCGGCGTGATTTTCATGACAGGCGTGATAACTGGACGTTCATTGAGGAAGTCTCTCCCGCACTTGTACAGGCAGTGCTGCTGTCCGAAGACCGTCGGTTTTACCAGCATCCAGGCGTTGATCTGCTGGCCCTGGGCGGCGCACTGCGGGACCGGCTGACCCAGCGCACCATACGGGGCAGTTCCACGCTGACCATGCAACTGGCAGGAATGCTTATGCCTGAATCGGGCAAAAGCGGCAGGCGCACCGTCATGCAGAAATTGCGTCAGATGGCACTGGCAATCGCCATTGAGCAACATTGGGACAAATCGCAAATTCTGGAAGCCTATCTGAATCTTGTGCCTTGGCGTAGTGAGTTATCGGGTATCACAGCTGCCTCGCGCAGTCTTTTCGGGAAGTATCCCGAAGGACTGGACTCGCGTGAATCTGCGATTCTGGCCACCATGTTGCGGTCACCCAATGCATCGGCGCAGGCTATTTCGCGACGAGCATGTGGTTTGCTGACGCAGCAATCGCTACCGCAATATTGTGATTACTTGCAGGACTTCGTGACGTACCAGCTAACGCATGGCACGCTGGCATTGCCGGATGATCCTTTCATCGCGTCTCATTACGCGAGACGCAGACTGGCACAGGGGCCCGCTGTAGCGGGACCGATACGAACCAGCATCAATTCGAGATTGCAGGCGACAGTACAGACTATCATCAATCGTGTCGCTCACCAAATTCGGAATAGTCATGCCAACGATGCGGCAGCCGTCGTACTGGACAATCGTAGTGGTGAGATTCTGGCCTATGTCGGGTCTTCGGGAGAGATGGCCACCGCCCCACAAGTGGATAATGCCAGTGCGTTGCGACAGGCAGGCTCCACGCTAAAACCCTTTCTGTATGCACAGGCGCTGGAACAGCAACGCATTACCGCCGCATCACTACTGGATGACAGCGCTGTGAATCTGCCCACAGGTAACGGACTTTACGTCCCGCAGAATTATGACAAACAGTTTGGTGGCTGGGTGAGCGCTCGCACTGCGCTGGCGTCGTCCTTGAATATTCCTGCCGTTCGACTGCTTGTCATGGTCACGCCCGATGTCTTTCACCAGCGACTGCGAACCCTCGGGCTGCCGCTGACGGAATCCGGTGATTATTACGGATACAGCCTGGCTCTGGGCAGTGCAGATGTGACGCTGCTATCGTTGACCAACGCCTACCGCGCGCTGGCCAATCACGGCGTCTACAGTGAGGTCAATTGGGGTGTGGAGTCGGCGCCTGCCAACGTCAGGGTCATGAGTGATGCTGCTGCCTGGCTTGTTGGCGATATCCTGTCCGACAGGCAGGCACGTGCCCGCACCTTCGGGCTTGATAGTGCATTGTCTACACCGTTCTGGACTGCCGTGAAAACCGGCACCAGCAAGGATATGCGTGATAACTGGACCATTGGCTGGTCAGAAAACTACACCGTGGGCGTCTGGGTTGGCAACAGCACGGGTGCGAGCATGCGCGAGGTGAGTGGTGTGACGGGGGCAGGACCGGTGTGGCACGACATCATGACTTATCTGCATCGTGAGCGGGCAAGCAGACAGCCTCCACGTCCTGCTGCGCTAACCGAGAGCGCAATCACCTTTGAAAATAATACAGAAGCAGCGCGTACTGAATATTTTCTGGCAGGTACAGAGATGACGCATATTGCACTTGCATCGTCTGCAGGATCTGCCGGCTATGGAGCAGATTTGGCAGATGAAGCTATGACAGATGAATTTGCCAGGCAGACGGCCGATGCAACTGCTACATCCAATCCTGCAAACGGCCGCATCGAAATCCGGGCACCGGCAGACGGCACAATTATTGCACTTGATCCGGATATCCCTCAGCTCAATCAGCGGCTGCAGCTCTATGCGGTAAGACCCGCGGGTGGTGCCCACACTGCAGTTCGCTGGTACGCAGATGGCCAGTATCTGAGTGATGCGAATCCGTTTGCCTGGTACCCGATGCCAGGTAGTCATGTCATCGAAGCAAGGGACGCGAACGGGCAAATTCAGGACCAGGTGCGAATCCATGTTCGCGGCGCCCGGCTTCGACAGCATCTCGGTCAACAGCCCTGATTGCACAACGCTGCCCGGGATAGTATTGACCGCACTGCACCGACCACTCCGCACTGATCGCGTATTGTCTATGTCGGGATTCCGAAGCCCGGCCACTGTTCAGCCACATGAGTGTCAATCTATTGCATAATGGAATTCATCTTCCAATCAGGTGCATCACATGGAAAGCACAGCAGATAAATCACAATTGAAAGTCGGCGTCGGGCAGTTTGCTGCCGTGAACGACATTGAACCCAATAAGGCGCATATCCGCGAATTGGTTGCGCAGGCCGCTGCACAACAGGTTGAACTTCTGGTCCTGCCTGAGGCATCCATGTGCTCGTTTGGTTCGCCACTGCCGGAACTGCGCGAAACAGCCGGTAAAAATGCGCCGGCGTTCATCAGCTTTATGCAGGATCTGGCCTGCGAAAACAATATGCATATCGTGGTCGGTGTGCTCAGCCTGGCAGACCAGGCCGGTGACGAACGGGTCACGAATCAGTTGTTGGTCTTTGACAATAAAGGCAATGAGGTTGTTCGTTACACGAAAATGCACGTCTACGATGCCTTCAAGTTCAAGGAATCCGACAAAGTCCGTCCAGGCAGTTTTGGCGACACCAATAAGGAACTGGGTATTTTCGATATCAGGGACTTCCGTATTGGCCTCATCAATTGTTATGACCTGCGCTTCCCCGAACTGGCGCGTGCGCTGATTGACCAGGGGGTGGATGTCCTCTCGGTCAGTGCGGCCTGGCTGGCTGGTCCGCTCAAGGAAAACCACTGGGAAATTCTGCTGCGGGCTCGTGCCATAGAAAACACCAGCTATCTGCTGGCATCCGGTCAGACGGCGCCGCGCAACTGTGGCCTCAGCATGGTTGTGGATCCGCTGGGCATGGTGCTGGCAACGGCGACCAGCGATCCCGGGCTTGCCGTGCATACGCTCTCATCAGCACGCATTAAAGAGGTACGCGAATTGCTGCCTTGTCTTCAAAACCGTCGCTATCAGGTATCACCCTCGAAATGAATACAAACGTAATAAAGCGGTCTCATCCCGATGAACTCATTGTCGGCCTGGTGTCCGTGTCGGACAGGGCCAGCTCCGGTGTCTACGAGGACAAAGGGATCCCGTCACTGGAATCCTGGCTGACCCGCGCAATGCAAACGCCATTTCGTACTGTCAGCCGGCTGATTGCGGATGAGCAGCAGGCCATTTCTGACGCGCTTATTGAACTGGTGGATGAGGTCGGCTGTGATCTGGTTCTGACGACAGGTGGTACTGGTCCGGTCCGGCGCGACATCACGCCGGAAGCCACGCTGGCGGTTGCGACCAAAGAAATGCCGGGATTTGGCGAACAAATGCGTCAGATCAGTCTGGCCTTTGTCCCCACCGCCATTCTATCCCGCCAGGTTGCCGTCATTCGCGAAACGGCTGATCACGCGGCCCTGATCATCAATCTGCCCGGACAGCCCAAAGCCATTCAGGAAACCCTGGAAGGTTTGCGCGACGAGCAGGGCGGGGTGAAGGTACCGGGTATTTTTGCGGCCGTCCCGTATTGCATAGATCTTATCGGCGGGCCTTATATTGAAACTCATACTGACGTTGTAAACGCGTTCAGACCCAAATCTGCCAGACGCACGCCTTCAGCAAAGTAGACATGCACCTGCGCTGCCGGCAGATTAACTGCCGCGCGCATCTGTTAAGCAGGTTCAATCGTTGCGCTTATTATGCACGATTCTGGTGCAGGCCTTGACGACAGCTTCAGTGATTCCCGCTGTCACAATTGGTAAATTTGGTAAAAAGCGGGTTTGCCGAGCCCTACCGATGGATTCCCACTTAAAATAGGACTATTCAGATAAATTTCAATTTCAGGAGATCGTTACATGGCACTCGTTTCTATGCGCCAATTACTGGATCATGCCGCAGAAAACGGCTATGGCATTCCCGCCTTCAACGTAAACAATCTGGAGCAGGTCCAGGCCATCATGGAAGCGGCCAAGGAAACCAATAGTCCCGTCATCATGCAGGCTTCTGCAGGTGCGCGTAAATACGCAGGGGAAGGGTTCCTCAAGTATCTGATCCAGGCCGCGGTAGAGAGCTATCCTGAAATTCCGGTTGTGATGCACCAGGACCATGGCCAGTCTCCTGAAATCTGTCAGGGCGCCATCAATCTGGGCTTTTCAAGCGTGATGATGGACGGTTCCCTCAAGGCCGATGGCAAAACCATTGCCGAATACGAATACAACGTAGACGTGACCAAACAGGTTGTGGATCTGGCGCACAAAGTGGGTGTCACCGTTGAGGGTGAACTGGGTTGCCTGGGTTCTCTGGAAACCATGAAAGGCGACAAGGAAGACGGACACGGCGCAGAAGGTACCATGACCATGGAACAGCTGCTTACCGATCCTGAACAGGCTGCCGATTTCGTACGCCAGACGCAGCTGGATGCCCTGGCTATTGCTATCGGAACCAGCCACGGCGCGTATAAATTCACACGCAAGCCCACTGGCGACATTCTGTCCATCAACCGCATCAAGGAAATTCACGCCCGCCTGCCCAACACACACCTGGTCATGCACGGCAGCTCCAGTGTTCCTCAGGAACTGCTGGCTGAAATCCGCGAATTTGGCGGCGATATGAAAGAAACCTATGGCGTTCCCGTTGAAGAAATTCAGGAAGCCATCAAGTTCGGCGTACGCAAAGTGAATATCGATACCGATATCCGCCTTGCCATGACAGGTGCAATTCGCCGCTTCCTGGCCGAAAATCCAGGCAAGTTCGATCCTCGCGAATACAACAAACCTGCCCGCGAAGCAGCCAAGAAAATCTGCGTGGCTCGTTACCAGGAATTCGGTACGGCAGGCAACGCCAGCAAAATCAAACCTATCCCGCTGAGCGATATGGCTGCGGCCTATGCGGCAGGTAAACTGGCCCAGCAGGTCAAGTAAGCGCATTACCAGGGTCGAACCATTCAAGGGTCGGCCATTAACCTAGTCAGCCAAACAACCAGGACAGTTCCGCTGAAATGGGGGCATATCAAGGATAGGCCGATTACCCGCAATTCAGATCAGACTGACCTATCAGGCTACAAGTGCCACCCTCCGGGGTGGCCTGTCTGTGGACCCCGCTGCGACAAAGTGTCGTAGCGGGGTTTTTTAATCGGCAGAATACCGACACAATCATATGCGTTGGCTGACGCTTCGCAGTTCCCTGGTCCGGCAGCGATTGCGGGCCGATGGCGGGATTTTTTCTGTCTTGCGCCGTAGATAGCGGTAAAATGGCGGATTATTCCCGTTTCCGTTCCGTTGCCCTGTGGCGGTGGCATTGCGCTATGCCTTCGCGTCAGGGGTAATAATTTCCCTGCAAAGGATTCCCAGTGACATCTGCGCTTCTTCAATCTGATATCCAGTCTCTGCCGCTGCTGGCACGTGGCAAAGTTCGTGACATGTATGCCGTTGGCGACGACAAACTGCTTATTGTCGCAACAGACCGTATTTCTGCGTTCGATGTGATTCTGGACGATCCCATCCCTGGCAAAGGTCAGGTACTCACGGAACTGACCGAATTCTGGCTGAAAAAGCTCGGCCACATTATTCCCACGCATGTGACCGGCATCGCACCTGAATCGGTGGTTCAGCCTTCAGAGGCGGATCAGGTCCGCGGCAGGGCCATGGTGGTCAAACGGCTCAAACCCGTACTGGTCGAGGCCGTGGCGCGTGGTTACCTGATTGGTTCAGGATGGAATGATTATCGCAAGACCGGTGCCATTTGTGGCGTTACACTGCCTGCAGGTCTGGTACAGGCACAGAAGCTGGATCAGCCCATTTTTACGCCGGCAGCCAAGGCTGAAATGGGATCGCATGATGAAAATGTGTCGTTCGATCACGTGGTGGCCGAAGTCGGGCCGGAAGTGGCTGAACAGATCCGCGATATCACGCTGCGCCTGTATTCAGAAGCGGCCGACTACGCGGCGGAAAAAGGCATTCTCATCGCCGATACCAAATTCGAATTTGGCCTGGATGAAAAAGGCCAGCTTCACCTCATGGACGAAGTGCTGACGCCCGATTCTTCCCGTTTCTGGCCGGCCGATTCCTATCAAACCGGTACCAGCCCTGCCTCCTTCGATAAGCAGTTTGTGCGCGACTGGCTTGAAACTCAGGATTGGGACAAGACGGCGCCAGCGCCTCGTCTGCCGCAGGACGTACTGCAGAAAACAGCCGACAAATATCGCGAGGCGGCAACCCGCCTGATCGGGTGAGTGTGTTGCCATGAACCAAACCGTCAGTCCAGGTACAAACCAGAACGATAGTCAGTCAGCCAATGGCCAGACGCAGCAGGCTGTTGTTGGCGTCATCATGGGATCTTCCAGCGACTGGGAGGTCATGAAAAACGCCACACAGATGCTTGAACAGTTCGGCGTTCCGTATAAGGCCCAGGTGATTTCAGCACATCGTATGCCCCAGGACATGGCGCAATACGGCGCCGCTGCCTATGACAATGGTCTTCGTGCCATTATCGCAGGGGCGGGCGGTGCAGCGCATTTGCCAGGCATGATGGCGGCACTGACCGAGGTTCCTGTCTTTGGTGTTCCTGTACCATCACGTTATCTGCGTGGTGAAGATTCGCTGTTATCCATTGTGCAAATGCCCAAGGGTATTCCGGTAGCCACGTTCGCCATCGGCGAAGCGGGTGCCGCCAATGCGGCGCTGCATGTCATAGCCATGCTGGCCATGAACGATGCCACGCTGCGTGAGAAGCTGCGCAGCTTTCGCGAGAAACAGACCGAGGCGGCGCGCGCCATGAGCCTGCCGCCCGCAACGCAGAACTGAACAACGCAGAACTGAAAGAAGACCTGAACGCAATGCAAACACCAATCGCACTTTCTGACCGTATTTATCCTGGCGAATGGCTGGGTATGCTTGGCGGTGGCCAGCTTGGCCGCATGTTCTGCCATGAAGCCCAGAAACTGGGCTACAAGGTGGTGGTTCTGGACCCTTCCGGCAATAGTCCGGCAGGCATGGTGGCCGAACGTCATATGTCAGCCGCCTATGATGATATTGTGGCCCTGAAGGAACTTGCAACCCTCACGCCTGCGGTAACAACCGAATTTGAAAATGTACCTGCCAGCAGCCTGAAACAGCTGGCGGCAAGCTGCCGCGTCACACCCGGAGCCGCCGCGGTCGCTGTCGTGCAGGATCGCATTGCCGAAAAGGCGTTTATCAGCGCACTGGATATCGACGTTGCTCCGTACTGTGAAGTTCGCAGCAATGAAGATCTGGAACAGGCCGATGCCTCTTTGTTCCCTGGTATTCTGAAAGTGGCCCGACTTGGTTACGACGGCAAGGGTCAGCAGCGCGTTTCGTCGCGTGAAGAGGCTCTGGAAGCGTTTCGTGTCTTCGGTCAAATTCCCTGCGTGCTGGAAGCCATGTTGCCACTGGATCATGAAATTTCAGTTGTCATGGCCCGAGCGATTTCCGGCGAGACCGCCATTTTCCCTATCGGGATCAATACGCACGAAAACGGAATTCTGGCAAGCACCGTGGTGGCGCCTGACCTGGTCAGGGAAGATATTGCCGCCAAAGCTCGCGAGGCAGCCTTGCGCATTGCCGATGGTCTGAATTATCAGGGTGTTTTGTGTGTCGAATTCTTTGTGCTGACCGACGGTCGTCTGATTGCAAATGAAATCGCACCGCGGCCACACAACAGTGGTCACTACACCATGGATGCCTGCGTCACCAGTCAGTTTGAACAGCAGGTGCGTGTTATGACCGGCATGCCTCTGGGCTCCACCGAGCTGCTCACTCCGGTAGTTATGCTCAATATTCTGGGCGACTGCTGGTTCAATGGCAATGCCGCGCATGCGCGCGAGCCGCAATGGGCAGAGATTCTGGCCATTCCGGGCGTGTCGCTGCACCTGTACGGCAAGGATGAGCCGCGTCCGGGCCGCAAGGTCGGACATATCAACATCGTGGCGCCAACCATCGAAGAAGCCAAGGAACGTGCGCGCGACGTGATTCGTAAACTGGGCATCCGGACCATCCTGTCGTGAGCGAATTTCAGGATTCAAACATGACTTCTGCGATCGAGCATGCAGCCCGCGTGCTGGATCAGGGCGGGCTGGTCGCATTGCCGACCGAAACCGTCTATGGACTGGGTGCAGATGCCGAGAGTGCCGCTGCAGTGGCAAAAATCTATCAGGCCAAACAGCGCCCGGCCAATCATCCGCTCATCGTGCATGTTGCGCCGGAAGCCGATCTGTCCTACTGGACCAGCGATATCCCGAAGGAAGCAAAGGCGCTCATCGATGCCTTCTGGCCCGGGCCGCTGACCCTGATTCTTCCCAAAAATCCTGCCATTGATGCTGCCGTGACTGGCGGGCAGGACAGTATTGGCTTGCGCTGCCCCTCCCACCCCGTCGCCATGGCACTCATCCGCGCTTTTGCCGCATTGAGAGCATCAGGCCAGGCTGGTATTGCCGCGCCGTCTGCGAACCGCTTTGGTCACGTCTCACCAACGCGCGCGCAGCATGTAAGAGAGGAGTTTCCACAGGAATATCTCGATGGCATGCCGGTGCTGGATGGTGGCGATACGGAAATCGGTATTGAATCGACCATCGTGGATGTCTCGCGCATCGCGCAGGGCATACCGGTGGTATTGCTGCGTCCAGGCCATATCTCTGCGGCGCAGCTTGAACAGGTGCTGGGGTATCCGCCGGCACTGCCGGATGCGGCCGTTCCGCGGGCATCGGGTACGCTGAAGGCGCATTACGCGCCTGACACGCGTTTGAGTCTGTTTGATGACGAGCAGGTGAGTACACTGCTGGCCGGGCGTCCTGCAAACGAGCGCTGGGCGGTCTACGCATTCGAGGCGGCGCCTTCAGACCTGTCACCACAGGTGCAATGGCACCGCGTGGCGCAGGATCCGGTGCAGTATGCGCACGATCTGTATGCCCTGTTGCGCGATGCAGATCAGCAGCATCTGGATCATCTGCTGATCCAGCGCCTGCCGGGTGACGCGGCCTGGGACGCAGTCAGCGACCGTCTGCAGCGCGCAGCTGCGGCGTTCGAATAACCGCATTTTTTCGAAAAACACCGCTTTATTCCGAAAAACGAAAAGCGACTTTACCCGGTCGCTGAAACCGGATTATGATGATCCTGTTGGAATCTCCGGAATAAATAATGTTAGAAATCAAGAACCTTCAGGAAATGGTGGATGTCCGCCGGGATATTCATGCGCACCCCGAACTGGCCTATGAAGAGAATCGCACTGCTCAGGTCATCAGCGACAAATTGAAGGAGTGGGGCATTCCTCACGAAACCGGCATTGGTAAAACGGGTATCGTGGCCACAATCAAGGCGGGTAATTCCAGCAAATCCATTGGACTGCGGGCAGACATGGATGCGCTTCCCATGCAGGAAGAGAACAAATTTGCGCATCGGTCCACTCATGAAGGGAAAATGCATGGCTGTGGGCATGATGGTCATACAACCATGCTGCTGACAGCAGCACGCCACCTGAACGAAACCCGTCAGTTCGACGGCACGGTACACCTGATTTTCCAACCGGCAGAAGAAGGTGCCGCGGGTGCCAAAGCTATGCTCGACGACGGGCTTCTGGATCGTTTTCCTTGCGACGCCATTTTCGGCATGCACAACTGGCCGGGCCTGCCTGAAGGGGCTTTCGGCTATCGCAGCGGACCCCTGATGGCCTCTTCCAACGTCTTCAGAATTACGATTTCGGGCAAGGGTGGTCACGCTGCCGCGCCGGCAGACTGCGCCGATCCTGTGCCCGCCATCGCCCATCTTGCGACGGCGCTGCAAACCATCGTGTCCCGTTCGGTGCGCCCCATCGATCCGGCGGTTCTTTCCATTACACAGATTCACGTGGGTTCGGCCAATAATGTGATTCCGGACGGCGGCTGGATGGGTGGTGCGGTGCGCTGTTTTTCCGAAGAGGTGATCGATCTGATCGAAAAGCGGATGCGAGAGCTTGCCGGCCAGATTGCCGAGAGTTTCGGCTGCACCTGCGAGGTGGAGTTTGATCGACGTTATCCCGCGCTGGTCAATACGCCCGATGAAACGGAATTCTGCCGTCAGGTCATGGAATCACTGTACGGCGACAAAAGTCAGGAGATGGTTCGCGAGCATGTGCAGGTGATGCCGTCCGAAGACTTTTCCTTCTTCCTGCGCGAGCGGCCAGGCAGCTATGTGTTCCTGGGCAATGGCGATGGCAATCATCGCGAGCCGGATCATGGCCTTGGCCCCTGCATGCTGCATAACCCCAGCTACGATTTCAACGACAATCTCATCCCCATCGGCGCCAGCTACTGGATTCGACTTGCCGAAACCTATCTATCCGCCAAGACAGCCTGATGGCCTGTCCTGAATTCGGATCCGGTGACGCTGTGATGCATCGGATCTGACTTCACCCCTCATCGCATTTCTACAATTTTTCCAGTCCTACCCATATTCCTGTTCCGGACTGTCCGATTCTGACCTGAGCGCTGATCTGACGATGCTGTCCTGGTCAGCCCCTTACGTCCGATTCCGTTCCAGTTCGGTTCGGCCGGTGTTTGTTGCTAGTCCCGGGCGTTCCGGACGCGACTTTTCTACTGCTTCAATAATTCCTATATCTCGTCGGCCTATTCATTTCCCGGATAGCCTTACTTTGTCATTCGCGCCAAGACTAGGGTTATCCCGGTCGTTGAATATTTCAAATGTGTTTATTATTCAGAATAATGAAAATTTCATTTTCGAGATAGCAGAGTACGGAATGCAGAGCATGGACACCGAAAGGGCAGCCAGCGCTTCCAGATCCACCGGGAAAATCGCTTCATTCGTGGATTTTTGGCTAGGTCAGCAGTTGCGCGATATTCGACGCACGCAGAATCTGTCGCTGGAGCAGGTGGCGCGCAAGGCGGATATTTCTATCGGGTCGCTCAGCCAGATCGAACGCGGTATGACATCGCCGACCGTCAATATGCTGAACCGGATTTCCCGCGCGCTTAATATTTCAATTGGCGATCTGCTGAGCAACACCGAATATACCGATGAGCAGACCGATGGCTGGATTGCCAGGGCGGCATCGCATAAGCAGGTCGTGATGACCGACAAGAAGATCATCAAGAAAATCGTCACGCCGCCGCGCTGCACGTCGGTCGATTTATATCAGGCCATTATTCAGCCGGGCGGCAGCTCGGGCGATGAGTGGATTGTCACCCGCAGCGGTGAGATCAGCGGGCTGATTATTTACGGTCAATTGCATTTGTGGTTCGACAAGCGGTTCGTCCGGCTTGAACAGGGAGATACCTTTTGCTACGCAAACGATATGCCACGCAAATGGACCAATCCCACCGATCAGGATACTTGTGTGCTGTGGGTTATAACCAAATCCGATAAGGAATAGGAGAATGTCATGGGAATGAAAAAAATACTGTCTTTTTGCCTGGTAGCTGCAAGCCTGAGCACATCGGCTGCGCTCGCCGCAGAAAACTACAAAGTGGGTTCCACGCCTACCGGCATGCCGTTCACCTATCTGGACGCCAAAACCGGCAAGATCGATGGTGTGATGGTCGATGTGATTGATGCTGTTTCCAAAAAAGCCGGCTTCACTTATGAAATCAGCCCCATGGTTTTTTCTGCACTGATCGGATCGTTGCAATCCAAGCGGATCGATATTATTTCGGCTGCCATGATCAAGACGGATGAGCGTGAAAAAGTCGTTGATTTCACCAACACGATATTCAGTTATGGTGAAGGCCTGGCCGTACCTGACAGCGATAAAACCAATTACACCGGTCTCGAAGAACTGAAGGACAAGACCGTAGGTATACAGATCGGCACCGCCTATATTGCGCCTGCGCAGAAAGCAGGCATTACAAATATCAAACTGTACGAAGCCTCTACCGACATGATGCGTGATCTGGAAAAAGGTCGCGTTCAGGCCGTGCTGGTGGATCAGCCGATTGGCGCCGCCTATATGGCCAGAGACATGTTCAAGAACGTTCGAATGGTTGACAGCTACAAGCCGGTCGTTGTTCGTGATCTGGGTCTGATAACCCGCAAGGGAGAAGACGATCTGCAGAAAAAACTCAGTACCGCCATTGACGCGCTGAAGGCAGATGGTACGGTCAGTTCCATTCTGAAGAAGTGGAGTCTCGAGAAGTAAAACGTCGGCACAAATGATTGCGTTGCCGATTGTCGCAACGCGATCTGTCCGGCCCGTTGAATGATCTTATCTCCAGCGGGGATATCGATCGAAACAGGAATTAGTGGTTGCCTATGGATGAATTGTCAGTACGTATCGCTCAGTATTTCCCTGTGCTTTTGCAGGGTGTCAAAGCAACGCTGATTGTGACGGCGGGATCCCTGCTGCTCTCTACTGTGCTTGGCATGATCTGGGCACTGATGCGCAGTTCCGGCATACGCTGGGTGGCCTGGCTCAGTGAAAGTGCCGTGAATATCATTCGTGGCATTCCCATTATCGTCATCCTGTTTTATGTGTATTTTGTGTTCCCCGATATCGGTATTGACGTCAACGCCATACAGGCGTCGATCCTGGGACTGGGCGTTGCCTATTCGGCCTATCAGTCTGAAAATTTCCGGGCGGGTATCGAAGCCATTGATCATGGCCAGGTGGAAGCGTCGCAGGCCATGGGCATGACCTGGGCAACCATGATGCGTCGGGTGATTCTGCCGCAGGCCGTGCGCATTACATTGCCACCCTATGGCAATACCATGATCATGATGCTCAAGGATTCATCGCAGGCGTCAACCATTACGGTGGCGGAACTGGCGATGCAGGGCAAGCTGCTTGCGACGTCGAATTTTGACAATATCACGGTATTCACAATGGTAGCGGTCATGTATCTGGTGATGTGTATGCCACTCATTTTTCTGGTGAAGTATCTGGAAAAACGGACGAAGACAGCATGATCACACTTGAAAATGTTCACAAGCGTTTTGGGCGCAATCACGTACTTCGTGGCGTGGATGCAAAGGTTGAAAATGGCGAGGTCGTATGCATCGTTGGGCCTTCAGGCTCCGGCAAATCGACCATCCTGCGCTGTATCAATGGCCTGGAGAGTTACGAAGAAGGTGCCATTCACATCGACGACAAGCTCGTTGATCGCAGCAGCAGTCACCTGCGCCAGATCCGTCAGGAAGTGGCCATGGTATTTCAGCGCTTCAATCTTTTTCCGCATCGTACCGCGCTGGAAAATGTGATGGAAGGACCGATTTACGTCAAAGGTATTGCGCGCAATGAAGCGCGCGATGCAGCAAGCAGTTATCTTGAGAAAGTAGGTCTGGCTGACAAGCTGGCCTCTTATCCTCAGCAGCTCTCCGGCGGACAGCAACAGCGTGTTGCCATTGCACGTGCGCTTGCCATGGAACCCCAGGCCATTCTGTTTGACGAACCCACCTCTGCGCTGGACCCTGAACTCGTAGGCGAGGTATTGACTGTCATGGCGGATATGGCGCGTGCCGGCATGACAATGATTGTGGTTACGCATGAAATGGCCTTTGCCAAAGAGGTTGCCGATCGCGTGCTTTTCTTTGATCAGGGCGTGATTGTGGAAGAGGGCAAGGCCACGGATATTCTCAACGCGCCGCAGCACCCACGCACCCAGGATTTCCTCAGGCGTGTGCTTCATCCATTCTGATTTTATTGCAGTCGTGATTCTTGCAGTTGTAATTAAGGATATCTGATGTTTCCACAAAACCGGTTTCCGCTGACCCCCGCCCTCTGGTATGACACGGCGGTTCCGTCGCCGACTACGTCCAGGCTGTCAGAGAATGCGGAGACGGATACGCTGGTTATTGGTGCAGGCTACGCGGGCCTGAGTACGGCTCTGCATCTGGCACAGGCCGGTATTTCATGTATGGTGCTGGATGCCAGAGAAATCGGCTTCGGCGGCTCGGGGCGCAATGGCGGACAACTGGTTCCCGGATTGAAGAAGGATCCTTCAGAACTGCTCAGCACATACGGTCCTGAAAAAGGTCGTCGGCTGATTACGTTTGCCGATTCAACCGCCAGAACCGTGCTGTCACTGATTGATACCCATCATCTGGATGTGCCTCATACGCGCAACGGCTGGATACAGCCGGCACATACCGCTGCAGCGCTGGAAATGGTCCGGAGGCGCGCAGCAGACTGGCAGAAACAGGGTGCGCCCGTCCACACGGCATCTCGCAGTGAAATGGCCGATCTGCTTGGCACAGACCAGTATTATGGCGGATGGTTTGATGAGCGCGGCGGGTCGGTGCAGCCCTTGAGTTATGTGCGTGAACTCGCACGTATTACCATTGCTGCGGGTGTGCCGGTTCACACGGATACACCGGTACAGTCGATCCGTAAGCAGGGCAGCGCCTGGCAGATCGCGACAGAAAGCGGCCATCAGGTCACGGCCAGACGCGTGGTGGTCTGCACCAACGCTTATAGTGATGGGATCTGGAAAGATCTGAAGCAATCCGTTGTTGACCCGAATACCTACCAGGTGGCTACCGCACTCTTGCCTGCTGAGGTCGCCAAAACTGTGATACCGCAAGGTCAGCCGGTTTCCGATACGCGCAATTTACTACTCTATTTCCGCAAGGATCATACCGGCAGATTCCTGATGGGCGGTCGCGGACCGTTCCGCGAGCCACGCGGAAAAGAGGACTGGGATCATTTGAAAAAAGCCATCGCGATGCTGTATCCGCAACTGAAGGATATCCCCTTCGAGTACTATTGGTGTGGCAGGGTATCGGTAACCCGCGATTATATGCCGCATCTGCATCAGCCTGAACCGGGTCTGATATTGAACATCGGCTGTCAGGGGCGCGGCATTGGCCTGCAGACCGCCATGGGCAAGGCAATTGCGGCCTATCTGCAGACAGGTCGCGAGGCAGAGCTGCCCGTTGACTTTACACCGATACAACGCCTGCCGTTTTACGGACTGCGCAAAATCTATGTGGGTGCGCTCATTAAATGGTATCGGTATCTGGATAGTCGCAACTGACCGTCCGAATTTTTGATAATTGCAATTGAAATAGAACAGGATTTGGCATGACCCCCGTTGTACTCGTCTCTGAAAATACCGCAGCTGCCCATAAATGGCTGGCTGTGATAAAAACGCAATTTCCGGATTGGGATGCTCATGTCTATGATCCTCAGGCGGGTTCGCAGACCGACGATAAAAAAACGCCACCGCCAGAAGACGTGCGCGCTGCCATTGTGTGGCGTCCGCCGGCTGAGTTCTTCACTCGTTACTCCTCACTTGATTTCGTTTTCAACATGGGTGCAGGCGTGGATGCGATTCTCAGTCGCTCCGATCTGCCGGCTGGTGCGCGTATCATTCGTCTTGAAGATGCGGGCCTGGCCAATCCCATGACCGAATATGTTGTGCATTATCTGTCTGGCATCACACGCAAGTTTGCCGTTTACGAACAGAACAGGGTACAGCGTAAATGGGAGAGTGCAGAGCAGACACCGGTACAGAACCCGGTTGTGGGTATCATGGGCCTGGGTGTGATTGGCTCGCGCATTGCTCAGGTCCTGGAAAATCTGGGCTACCCGGTGCAGGCCTGGTCACGCAGCCCCAAAGATTTACCGTCAATCAAAACCTTTCATGGCGAAGACCAGTTCCGGGCATTTCTGGCCTCCAGTACGATTCTGATCAACGTCCTGCCGCTGACCGATGTTACACGTGATATTCTGAACAAAGACAGCCTGAGCCAGCTGCCTCGCGGTGCTGTGCTCATCAATATCGGCCGAGGCGAGCATCTTGTGGAAGAAGATCTCATTACTTTGCTTGACGACGGTCAGCTATCTCAGGCGGTGCTGGACGTCGCGCGCGTGGAGCCCCTGCCGGCAGAGCATCCGTTCTGGACACATCCTGCAATCACGCTGACTCCGCATATTTCAGGTCCGACCAACCACGTCAAAGCCATCACCCAGATCCATGGCAAATTGCAGGATGCGCTGGATGGCAAGCCGATCAGCGGAGAAGTCAGCAGGAAGACCGGATATTGAAAATTCCGCAATGGAAAGCAGCAAGGCAGCGCCATTGCGGTGTTTTCCTTCAGCCTGGACATACTGATGGCAGTGTCATCGGACTGTGATGGCGTTACAATCCGGTCAATACCGAGACAAACCTTCCCGTTATATTGAAGGACAATAATCATGACCGCTGCTCATCCTTTGAATAAAGACGGTCCCGCCGGCAAAGATCACACCGGCGGCCCAACTCATTCACCTCCGGCCGGCGCCGTAGTTTCATATCTCAGCAATGCCGCATTTGATCGCGGGCTTCGCGAGTTCTTTGAGTACCGGGATCTGGGTGTAGCCAATGCAACAGGTGGCGCCTTCGCCGTGCATGTGATTCGTGCACTGGCAGACCACGAAGCTTCCGGCATTCCGCATTTGCATCAGCTCGACTTTCAGTTCGTATACGTTTTACAAGGCTGGGTTGAGTTTGAATATGAGCATACCGGCACGGTCCGTTTGCGGAAAGGAGATTCCGTCTATCAGCCGCCCGGTATTCGTCATCGTGAGATCCGGCACAGTGCCGATCTCGAAATGCTCGAGATAGTCTCGCCCGCATCCTTCCCTACGCAAACCCTGGAGCATGTCTGATTCATGAAGGTGTTGGTACAACGGGTCAGGAATGCGTCGGTGACGGTGGATGGCAGTACTGTGTCAGAGATCGGCAGCGGCATGCTTTTACTGGTGGGTATCGCGACGGATGATCAGCAACAGGATGCCGATTATCTTGTTCGCAAAATATTGTCGCTGCGAATTTTTAACGATGCGCAGGGAGTCATGAATTTGTCGGTCAGGGATGCGGAAGGGGAGATTCTCGCAGTGAGTCAATTCACGCTGATGGCCGACACTCGAAAGGGAAATCGTCCGTCTTATATCGCCGCGGCCAGGCCGGAATTTGCCCGACCATACTTTGATCGCTTTGTACGGCAACTGTCTGAGGCTTTAGGTCGTTCGGTGCCGACAGGCGTTTTCGGCGCGGACATGAAGGTTGCTCTGGTGAATGATGGTCCGGTGACCATCATGCTGGACAGTCGTGATAAATGATCATGATTGCAATAAACACGACTGCAATAGGTTCACAGAATGACTGAATCCTGCCGGCTGAAATTCCGTGGCTGAAATTTACGCATACGTGATTCTGGGTTCTGTGGTGGCTGGCTTTATACAGGGCCTGTCCGGATTCGGCTTCAGTATGGTGTCCATCTCCTTGTGGGCGTGGGTACTGGATCCGCGGCTGGCGGCAGCACTGGCGGTTTTCGGAGGCATGAGCGGCCAGATCATGGCGGCCATTTCGCTGCGCAGGGGGTTCCACCTGCGTCTGCTGGCGCCCTATGTGCTGGGTGGATTCGCGGGCGTACCGCTAGGCGTCTATCTGCTCCCCATGCTGGATGTGAACATGTTCAAGGCAGCACTCGGACTGCTGCTGATCGTCTGGTGTCCCATTATGATCTTTGCCCGTCGTCTTCCCAGAATCACGCATGGCGGCAATGCCGCGAACACGCTGGTCGGGCTTGCTGGGGGCGTCATGGGAGGTTTCGGCGGATTTTCAGGTGTCATACCCACGTTATGGTGCGCGCTGCGTTATTCCGATCGTGATACCCAGCGCACCATCATCCAGAATTTCAATCTGGCAATGCTATCCCTGACCATGCTCTCCTACATACTGTCGGGCATGGTTACGCGACCCATGCTGCCCATGTTTCTATTCGTTCTGCCGGCCATTCTGATCCCGTCATTCATCGGTACCCGCATTTATGCCGGTTTCAGTCCGGAAAAATTCCGTCTGGTCGTGCTGGGCCTGCTGACACTTTCCGGCGTTGCACTGCTGAGCTCGGCGCTGCCTAAGCTGCTTGGGTCCTGATGGCTCCTGGCTGGCGAGAGGTGTGCATGTGTCTATATCGGACCCGGATCAGGGGGATATGTTACTCTTGAAAAAAACGACGACAGAAGTCGTCAATCGCAGGAACAAGCCAGCTTCAGAAACAGTTATTCAGCAGTAGGCAATCACAAACAGTTATTCAGATACAGTCAACAAAATACAGTCAATCAGAAACAGGAGTCGTTCCATGAAGCTCAAAAATGCCAGTCTTCTCAAGGACAAATGCTATATCAACGGTAAATGGGTGGGTGGCAAGGAAGTCATCGAAGTGACCAATCCGGCTACGGGCAAGCTTGTGGGTACCGTGCCAAAACTGGGACAGAAAGAAACAGCCAACGCAATCAAGGCCGCCGACAAAGCCTGGCCTGCATGGAAGGCACTCACTGCCAAAGAACGATCCGCGATTCTGCGTAAATGGTTTGTTCTGATCAATGAAAATGCTGATGATCTGGCACTGATCATGACAACAGAGCAGGGTAAACCGCTGGCAGAGGCCAAAGGCGAGGTGACCTATGCTGCGTCATTTATCGAATGGTTCGCCGAAGAGGCCAAGCGGGTCTATGGTGACACCATTCCCGCGCCGCAAACCACACAGCGGATTGTCGTGACCAAGGAACCAATAGGCGTTTGCGCCGCCATCACGCCGTGGAATTTTCCAGCAGCCATGATTACACGCAAGGTCGCTCCGGCACTGGCCGCGGGCTGCACCGTTGTCATCAAACCCGCATCGCAGACGCCTCTGACTGCGCTGGCCCTGATTGAGCTGGCAGAACAGGCAGGTATCCCTGCGGGTGTCATGTCCCTGATCACCGGTAATTCCTCTGAGATCGGCAAGGAGCTGTGCAGCAACCCGCTGGTGCGCAAGGTCAGCTTCACCGGTTCCACCGAAGTGGGCCGCATTCTCATGGAGCAGTCTGCGAGCACAATCAAGAAAGTTTCCATGGAGCTGGGCGGCAATGCGCCGTTTATCGTTTTTGACGATGCAGATATTGATGCGGCCGTGGAAGGCGCCATCATCTCCAAATATCGCAATGCCGGACAGACCTGCGTATGTGCCAACCGTATCTATGTACAGGAAGGTGTCTACAAGGAGTTTACGAAGAAACTGGTTGCCGCCGTTGAAAAATTGGTTGTTGGTGACGGTGCAGGTAAAAACGTGAATATTGGTCCGCTGATTGACGAGAAGGCCGTGGAGAAAGTGGAAAACCACATCAAGGACGCGGTAGGACACAAGGCCAAGATTCTGACAGGCGGCAAACGCAGCAAGCTGGGTGGGCTGTTCTTTGAACCGACAGTGATTGCCAATGCTACACAGGATATGGCATTCGCCCGCGAAGAGACTTTCGGACCGCTGGCACCGGTATTCAAATTCAAGGCCGATGAAGATGTGATTCGCATGGCCAATGATACCGAGTTTGGTCTTGCAGCCTATTTCTATGCGCGCGATCTCGGACGGGTCTGGCGTGTTGCCGAGCAGCTGGAATATGGTATTGTCGGTATCAATACCGGCCTGATTTCGACAGAAGTGGCGCCTTTTGGCGGCGTCAAGCAATCCGGACTTGGCCGTGAAGGTTCACATTACGGCATCGACGATTATCTGGTCATCAAATACATGCTGATGGGCGGAATCTGAGTGGCAGATGGGGGCGTCCCCATCTCTCCGCACTTGTCTCATCACTTTCATGAATGACTAAACAATGAAATTACAAATACCCAATACCTTCAGACAGAAACTTCACGCCCGTGAAACCCTTCTTGGCATGTGGCTCAGCACCGGTCATCCTACCCTGGCTGAAATGGCCAGCGTGTGTGGCTACGACTGGCTTCTTGTTGACGGCGAACACGCGCCCAATGATATCCCGCTGTTGATGGCACAGCTGCAGGCAATCAACGCCAGCGACAGTGCTGCCATCGGCAGGCCGCCCGAGAATAATCAGACGCTGATCAAGCAGTATCTGGATATCGGCTTTTACAACCTGCTGATTCCGTTTATTGAATCGCGCGAACAGGCAGAATACGCCGTGGCCGCCACAAGATATCCACCACAGGGCGTGCGCGGCGTAGCCGGCATGACACGTGCCAGCGCTTACGGAACCGAACCAGATTATTTCAAACGTGTTAACGATCACATTGGTGTCATACTGCAGATCGAAAGCCGGGCGGGTGTTGAGGCGGTAGAAGAGATCGTCGCCACAGAAGGCGTGGACGCTGTCTTCATTGGTCCGTCAGATCTGTCGGCCGCCTATGGCTATCTGGGACAACCCAATCATCCGGATGTGCAGAAGGCCATTCGTTATATTCATGACGTGGCAACGGCAGCAGGCAAAGCGTCGGGCATTCTCGCTGTTGTGCCGGAAGATGCCAAGCGTTATATTGACATGGGTGTCAGTTTTGTTGGGGTGGGCGTGGATCTGTCCGTCTATAAAAATGCGCTCAAGGGGTTGCGATCTGTTTTTTGATGAAGTGGATACCCCCGTCCGCCTTTTTCGTGCCCACTCATTCCGGCCAGCGATTTCCGGGAATCGTTGACATGCAATAGTGGGTTTTCTCACTCTGGTCATTTTGCGTTTTTATACTCGTTTTTCTGTTTACTGTTTTCAATCAGGTTGGTGTGAATGAAAATACTGACAGCGGTTCGTACCCGATTTACCATTTCTGCATTTCTTGTTCTGCAGGCGTACCCCGGCGCCTCGCTTTTTGCTCAGACGATCACCTATCCCATGGGCGATGATGCGCCCCCCGCCATACAGCCCGCGGGGCAGGGCGCCGCCGACGTCGCGTCCGAGCCCGTCCCGCCTGCGTGGTCGTTTGATCCCCGCGACACCAAAATCATACTGCTCCCAGTCGATGAACCACCGCCATCCCCCGTGATGGCAGGTGAGCCTGTGCCTCTTGAACAACTGGTGACACAGGATGCGCTGCGCGGCGTGGACAATTGGGAAGATTATCAGTACGAATCGGATGGCAGTGGGTTTTTGATCACGCAGTCGCCAGCCACCTTGCGTCGCAAATCCTCGCGCATATCACTCAGACCCGTACAGAACTTTACTACCGGTGCACAGAACTGGACCATGACGACCGAAGAGCGCAACAGGCTCTCTTTGGGTTCCAATCAGGTGGTCAGCAATATCGGTCAGACAGGCTTTCGCATAGGCGGAATGCAGCTGAGCCGCCAGCCCGACGGCACTCAGGATAACTGGTTCATTGGCAGCAATCAGCTTGCCTACTCGACCACTGCTGGTGCGATGGATTATTCAGCGTCTTCGGCGACCGATCCCGGTTTTAATTTTGGGTCCGGCGCGGCCAATACCGCGGTGCGCTATGGCGTGAGTGATGCCATGTCCTTTGACTCCCAGGTGCAGATGGCGCGTTCACTCAAAAATATTGGCCTGGGAACGAGCTATGCCATCGATGATCTGGGTGATCTGCGTGTCACCGTCAATGGCGGAAAATATGAAAATCAGAATACCTGGCGTTCAATGCTGGCTTATCGTGCCAAAGTGTTTGATCTGGTTTCGCTGCAGTTCTCCAATGAGCTGACCAGTGCACATTACATGGATCTGTCGCGCCTGTCGCAGGATCCGGCAGAAGAGCGGGCGATCCGCAATCAGCTCAAACTGACCTATCCGTATGATCGGCAATCACAGCTGTCAGGACTTCTGGAAAACAGCCGCGTCATGAATGGGACTTCCGAACAATTGATCGGTCTGGAACAGAGCTACCAGCTGGATTCCATGCTGTTGCAGCTGAAGGCACAGCGTGCGGTGCGCAGCGACACCGGTTCTGTGCTCTTTAACGTGAATATTCCAACGGGCGGCAGATAGGATGATCCTGCAGAAACGCAGGAGCCCCGATTCCCCGGAAATCAGGAAATTCACAATTGCAATAAACCTGCAGGAAAACCGTTAGGCGGGATCGCTGGCGTCGCTGGTATCGTTCAGATTGCTGGCAGTGCGCAGGCTTTGCGCCGCTGCGGAGGGTGCTGCGGCGGCCAGTTCGCTTTGCTGCAGGATCTGCGCCAGCACGTCCGGCACTTCAAACACCGCACGGTTATTCTGCTTTCTGACCCGCGCCTTGTAGCTTTCCAGGTCGTCCAGCAGATGATGCACGGCTTCATGCGTTTTTGCGAAACTGTTCAGCACAATACCCAGGCCGTTTTTGGTGACCCATTCGCCGTTATACCGTTCCTGGATCATCGTCCATTTGTTACACACGACAATCACGGGCATGTCCTTGCGAATGGCTTCGCTGATGCTGCCAGGGCCGGGCTTGCCAATAAAGAAATCTGCCATTTCCATAAAGACGGGCATCTGCGTGGTAAAGCCTTCAATCAGCTTGTGTGCGCGCGTTTGCAGCTTGCTGATTTTCTTTGCCAGTGCCGTATTGTGTCCGCAGATATAAATCATCTGCACATCGGATAATTGTTTGGCGATTTTCAGCATGGTCTTGGAACCGTGTCCGCCAAACATGACCAGACCTACCGGTTTGTCAGGATCGAATCCCGCCTGTTCAAGCTGCGCGCGTTTGTCGATATCGGGCGTTTTATAGAAGTCCGGATGAAGTAGCATGCCTGAACTGGGATGGACATGACTTTGCGGATGGCCTGCAGCCAGTGCCTGTTCCACGGCCTTGTCGGTTCCGCAAATAAAATGCTGCTGCTGATTTTTCTCTATCCAGAAATGCGGCGGATTGTCGGCCAGATCAGTCAGAATCGTTACATAAGGCACGCCGGGAAGCGAGGAGACCAGGCTCTCGTACATGGCCCGGTTGAAATTGGGTACCAGCGAAACCACCATGTCGGGTTCGGTTTCAATCCAGTGTTCCTGCAGGCGTTTGACCATAACCTGATGCGTCAGGCGGATAAACGCCTGCAGAATGCGCAGTTCCGGTGTCATGGCAATCGTCCAGCCCTTGGCCAGCTGGCGGTTATAAAAATCTTCCGGCGCCACGCCCGTCACGCGCTTATAGACCTGTCGCGAATCCAGGACTTCAAAAAGGTTGACCAGCCTGACATTCCAGTGCGGATGACTGTTTTTCAGTACGGCCTCAAGTGCCCTTGCCGAGGCGCGATGCCCGCCGCCTGCATTAAAGTAGATCAAGTCAATATTTTTTTTCATGGATGGCTTTTTCTAAAGGTTTCAGGTGAGCAGTTTATGACGGTATTGTTGCATGAATATGAACATGCGCCCACTATAAAATGTGTCGGACTGCTACGAAGGCAGAAAGTGGCGGATCTGGTGCTTGCGGGGAGGGGATCAGCAGTCGCTTTTATTATGATGATGAAGCAGATGCGAAGGTGAACGAAGCTGATGCGAATGTGAACAGAGCCGCCACCACTATCGTCCTCCCGACGTTCTGTCGACAACGGGAAACGAAGTGGCGGGTCTTATTGGATAATTTGAAGACTTATGGGCAGATTCAGGTGTATTGCTTTTCCAGCGCGTCCCATTCGGGTTTGCCGACCAGGCGCTGACGTTCCGCAAACGGGATGACCAGGCCGCTGGATTCCTGCACTTCCTTCTCATCGCGCAGCGTTGTCAGTGTTTTTTGCATGCCTGCAACCGCACCCTGCAAAGCCGCATTGGCATACAGAACGACGCCATAGCCTAATTCGGCCAGCTGATCCGCATTGAAAATGGGCGTGCGACCGCCAATGACCATGTTCATCAGTTGTGGTTTGGCAAGACGCTGGGGCAGCGCCTTCACTTCTTCAGCCTTGGTGACGGCTTCAACGAAAAGAATGTCTGCGCCTGCCTCTGCAAACTTCTCCGCGCGCTCGATCGCTGCCTCAAAGCCAAGGGTGGCAGCCGCATCGGTGCGCGCCATGATCAGAAAATCCGGATCCTGGCGAGCGTCCACGGCAGCTTTGATCTTGCTGACCGCTTCTTCGGTTGAAATCACTTCCTTTCCGGAAAAGTGACCACAGCGCTTGGGAGCCACCTGATCTTCCAGCTGAATGCAGTCAGCGCCGGCACGTTCCAGCACCCGTACTGTATGGCGAACGTTCAGTGCATTGCCAAAACCGGTGTCGGCATCGACCAGCAGCGGGATATCGACTGCATCGCGGATGCGCGCGGTGTGTTCGGCAATCTCGTGCAGACCCATGAATCCCTGGTCGGGCATGCCGAAGTACATATTGGTGACACCCGCGCCAGTTACATAAATGGCTTCAAATCCCAGATCGGCAATGACTCTGGCAGACAAGGCGTTGAATGCGCCAGGAACAATAACGCCACGGCGCGCCTCGACGAGGGATCTGAGCTGCTTTCGGGTTGACATAAGATTAATCCTTTCTGAATGAGGGTATAGAGTGAAAATTTTTCTGTGCAGACTTTAAAAGGCCTCTGCCGGAATTCGGACAAAGCCTTCCATTAATACGCGAGCACTGCGGCTCATGGACACTTTTTTGACAGTCCACTGGCCGGACTCCTGAACGGCCTGCGCACCCACTTTGAGTGTGCCCGATGGATGGCCGAAGGTCACGGATTCACGCTCACGACCACCTGCAGCAAGATTGACCAGTGTGCCAGGAATTGCCGCTGCCGTCCCGATAGCCACTGCGGCTGTGCCCATCATGGCATGATGCAATTTTCCCATGGAAAGTGCACGCACCACCAGATCGATATCGCCTGTGCCTATTTGCTTGCCACTGGAGGCAGTATAGTCTGCAGGTTGTGCGACGAAGGCGACCTTGGGCGTATGCTGGCGCTGGGCGGCCTGTTCGATATTTTTGATCAGACCCATGCGCAACGCGCCATGGGCACGTATGGTCTCAAACATGTTCAGGGCTTTGCTGTCACTGTTAATGGCGTCCTGCAGTTCCGTGCCGGTATAACCGATGTCCCGCGCATTGACGAAGATGGTCGGAATGCCTGCATTGATCATGGTTGCCTTCAATTGTCCCACTCCGGGTACGTCCAGATCATCTACCAGATTGCCGGTGGGGAACATGGCACCTTCTGCACCTTCTTCTTCCGCTGCCGGATCCATGAATTCAAGCCGGACTTCGGCGGCAGCAAATGTGACACCATCGAGTTCAAAGTCGCCTGTTTCCTGGACCGCGCCGTTAGAGACAGGCACATGCGAGATGATGGTTTTGCTGATATTGGCCTGCCAGATACGCACGGTCGCCACCCCATTTTGCGGAATGCGATCAGGCTCAACCAGTCCGTTGCTGATGGCAAAGGGTCCTACCGCCGCGGACAGATTCCCGCAATTGCCACTCCAGTCAATGAATGGCTTGTCAATTGACACCTGGCCAAAGAGATAATCCACATCGTGGTCAGGACGGCTGCTTTTGGACAGAATAACAATCTTGCTGGTGCTTGAAGTGGCACCTCCCATCCCATCGGTGTGCTTGCCATAAGGATCAGGGCTACCGATTACCCGCAACAGCAGCGCATCGCGGGCAGCGCCCGGAACCTGCGCCGCTTCGGGCAAATCTGTCAGATTAAAAAAGACCCCTTTGCTGGTGCCGCCACGCATATAGGTCGCGGCTATTTTGATCTGAGGTGCATGATTCATGTTTTGTTCCTTTAACGTTCCTTAGCCGGCAACCGCTGACTCGATGAAGTCCTGCGCGAAGCGTTGCAAGACACCGCCTGCCGCGTAGATCGACACTTCTTCGGCCGTATCCAGACGACAGGTCACCGGCACCTCGACGCGTTCGCCCGATTTCCGATTGATCACAAGTGTCAGGGTAGAGCGAGGCTTGGGCTGACCCAGCACATCATACGTTTCAGTGCCATCAATATTCAGTGTCTGGCGGTTGACGCCGGGCTTGAACTCAAGCGGCAATACACCCATGCCAACCAGATTGGTGCGGTGAATGCGCTCAAAGCCTTCTGCAACAATCACTTCGACACCTGCCAGACGTACACCCTTGGCCGCCCAGTCTCGCGAAGAACCCTGTCCATAATCTGCGCCCGCCACAATAATCAGGGGCTGCTTGCGCTCCATATAGGTTTCAATGGCTTCCCACATCCGAACCACCTTGCCTTCAGGTTCTATGCGAGCCAGCGATCCCTGTTTCACTTCGCCATTCTCCATCACCATTTCATTGAGCAACTTGGGATTGGCAAAGGTTGCGCGTTGCGCAGTCAGATGGTCGCCTCGGTGGGTCGCGTAAGAGTTGAAATCCTCTTGCGGTAGCCCCATCCTGGCCAGATACTCGCCCGCTGCGCTATTGGGCATAATGGCGTTGGAAGGAGAGAGGTGATCGGTCGTGATATTGTCACCCAGCACAGCCAGCGGGCGCATGCCCGAAAGCGTACGCTCGCCGGCCAGCGCGCCTTCCCAGTATGGCGGACAGCGAATGTATGTACTCTGTGGTCGCCATTCGTACAGAGGATCAATGGATTCACCTTGCTCTACGCTGGCCGCAAACATGGGTTCGTATACCTTGCGGAAGTGCTCGGGCTTGACGCTGCTTGCCACAATGGCATCGATTTCCTGATCATCCGGCCAGATGTCTTTGAGTGTGACGGGCCTGCCGTTCTGATCAGTGCCCAGAACGTCTTTTTCGATGTCAAAACGAATCGTGCCTGCAATTGCGTAGGCTACGACCAGCGGTGGTGATGCCAGGAAAGCCTGCCTGGCGTAGGGATGGATGCGACCGTCAAAATTCCGGTTGCCTGACAATACGGCCGTCGCATACAGGTCGCGGTCGATAATCTCCTGCTGGATCACCGGGTCCAGGGCGCCACTCATGCCATTACAGGTGGTACAGGCGAATGCGACGATACCAAAGCCCAGTTTCTCCAGTTCAGGCAGGAGATTGGCCTCTTCAAGGTAAAGCTGCACGGCTTTGGAACCTGGCGCAAGCGATGATTTGACCCAGGGTTTGCGAGTCAGTCCCAGTTTGTTGGCATTGCGTGCCAGCAAACCTGCCGCAATCACGTTGCGCGGATTGCTGGTATTGGTGCAACTGGTAATGGCAGCGATGATGACAGCTCCATCAGGCATCAGGCCGGGCTCATTTTCCACTACCCCGGTAATGCCACGCGCAGCCAGTTCCGTGGTTGGCACGCGTCGATGCGGATTGGACGGACCGGCAATATTGCGCACGACCGATGACAAATCAAATGTCAGCACACGCTCATACTCGGCCGTTTTCAGGCTATCGGCCCATAGACCGGTTTGTTTCGCATAGGATTCCACCAGCCTGACCTGTTCGTCGTCCCTGCCGGTCAGCTTCAGATAATCAATCGTCTGCTGATCAATATAAAACAGTGCCGCAGTCGCACCATATTCGGGCGTCATATTTGAGATTGTCGCGCGATCACCCAGCGTGAGATGCGCCGCGCCTTCACCGTAAAATTCAATATATGACGATACGACTTTCTGGCTGCGCAAAAACTCGGTCAACGCCAGGACCAGATCGGTAGCCGTAATACCCGGCTGCAACTGTCCTGTGAGTTCGACGCCGATGATGTCCGGCAGGCGCATCCACGATGCGCGTCCCAGCATGACACTTTCTGCTTCAAGACCGCCTACGCCAATAGCAATGACGCCCAGCGCGTCAACATGCGGTGTATGGCTATCGGTGCCGACCAGCGTATCAGGAAAGGCCACGCCATCACGTTGGTGAACCACGGGTGACATGCGCTCCAGATTGATCTGGTGCATGATGCCATTGCCCGGTGGAATGACGTCGACATTTCTGAACGCTTTTTTGGTCCAGTTAATGAAATGAAACCGGTCATCGTTTCGGCGATCTTCGATGGCACGATTCTTTTCAAATGCATCTTTCTCAAAGCCTGCGTGTTCGACCGCCAGCGAATGATCCACAATCAGCTGTGTGGGCACAACCGGATTGATCTGCGCAGGGTCGCCACCCTGTTTGGCGATGGCCTCGCGCAATCCGGCCAGATCAACGAGCGCAGTCTGGCCAAGGATGTCGTGGCACACCACTCTTGCGGGAAACCATGGAAAGTCCAGGTCGCGCCTGCGTTCAATCAGCTGTTTGAGCGAATCGGTCAGCGTGGCAGGATCACAGCGACGGACCAGATTCTCTGCCAGCACACGCGACGTGTAAGGCAGCGTGTCGTAGGCGCCCGGCTTGATCTCATCGACCGCTGCGCGCGCGTCGAAATAGTCCAGGCGGGTGCCGGTAAGGGGCTTGCGGTATGCAGTGTTCATAACAATCAGCGCTTATCCAGTGGAACAAATGTCTGGTCTTCGGGCCCAGTGTAATTGGCCGTCGGACGAATGATTTTATTGTCGATGCGTTGCTCAATAATGTGGGCAGACCATCCTGCAGTCCGCGCGATCACGAAAAGCGGCGTGAACATGGCGGTAGGCACGCCCATCATGTGATATGACACGGCAGAGAACCAGTCCAGATTGGGGAACATTTTCTTGATATCCCACATCACGCTTTCCAGGCGCTCGGCAATATCGAACATTTTCGTGTTCTTCTGTGTTGCCGACAGCGTACGCGCAACCTCCTTGATGACTTTGTTGCGCGGATCGGAAACAGTGTACACCGGATGGCCAAATCCAATGATTACTTCCTTATTCTCTACACGCTTGCGGATATCGGCTTCAGCTTCATCGGGCGTTTCATAGCGTTTCTGGACTTCAAAAGCCACCTCATTGGCGCCGCCATGCTTGGGCCCGCGCAATGCACCGATTCCGCCGGTAATGGCCGAATACATATCCGAACCCGTACCCGCAATCACGCGGCTGGTAAAGGTGGATGCGTTGAATTCGTGCTCGGCATACAGAATAAGGGAAGTGTGCATGGCGCGCACCCATTCGTCTGACGGCTTTTTGCCGTGCAGCAGATGCAGGAAGTGGCCGCCGATACTGTCGTCGTCAGTTTCGATATCGATGTGCCTGCCGTTATGGCTATAGTGATACCAATAGAGCAGGGCGGGTCCCAGACTTGCCATCAGGCGATCTGCGATATCGCGCGCGTCGGGCACGTTGTGGTCGTCTTTCTCTGGCAACACGCATCCCAGGATCGACACAGCGGTGCGCATGACATCCATCGGATGGCTGGCTGCAGGCAGCGTCTCCAGCGCGATTTGCAATTGCGCCGGCAGGCCGCGCAGGCGACGCAGTTTTTCCTTGTAGGACGTCAGTTCGGCTTTATTGGGCAATTTCCCGTGAATAAGCAGATGGGCGACTTCTTCGAATTCACAGGTTTCAGCAATATCCAGGATGTCATAGCCTCGATAGTGCAGATCGTTACCGCTGCGTCCCACTGTACACAGCGCGGTATTGCCGGCAACAACGCCGGACAGCGCAACGGATTTCTTGGGTTTAACGCCCTTGGCTTCGGTAGTGTTTGTCATGGTCTGTCTTCCTCTTATCGGTTACGGACTTCAATTGAACATTTGTGTTCGCAGTTTACGCAAGACTCGCGAAATATGCATTATTTAGAAGGCGAATATCCGTGAAATGGCAATGGCGCATTTGCGAATTTTGCGAATATTGCAGATATAATCAGTTGATCCGAAACATTCAAATTGAGTTGTGATGCGCAAAATATTTATGGGTGTTCGCCTGCGGCGCCTGCGCGAAGAGCGCAAGCTCACTCAAAGTGGTCTGGCGCGCATGCTGGATCTGTCACCCAGTTATTTGAACCAGATCGAACAGAACCAGCGGCCATTGACGATGCCGGTTCTGCTGCGTCTGAGTGAAGTGCTCGATGTCGACATCAATGCTTTTTCTGAAGACGAGCAGACGCGCATGGTGTCTGCGCTTCGTGAGGTGGCGGCAACGTTGCCGGCTTCTCCGCTGGGTGGCAACGAGGAAGCGCGGATTTCACTGACCGAAATGCGGGAGATTGCAATGAATATGCCGGCTGTGGGCCGGGCGCTAATCCATTTGCATCGCCGTCATCGGGAGGCCGTGGATCGCCTGGAAGCGATGGCTGAAAAAATGACCTATCAGGATCAGAAAGACGGTCAGGAGCCGCTGGTTGCGCCTACCCAACCTTACGAAGAAGCACGCGATTTCTTCTTTACCCATCATAATCATTTCTCGGAGCTCGATGCGCACGCCGAACAGTGCCATATATCCTGGGGCTTGTCAGAGACAACACCATCGGGCCTGGTCGAGCAGCTGGCTCGCCGATTGCAGGACAGGCATGGTGTGATTGTGGATACCCTGGCCTCGGATAAAAACCTTCAGCGGTATTACGATCCTGATCATCGGCGACTGAGTCTGCCCGCATATCTGAAGCCTGGACAGCAGGCTTTCCAAATGGGAACGCAACTGGCTTTTCTGGAAATTGATCCTATGCTCGAACGCATGGTGGATACGCCAAGGTTTTCCAGTGAGGCCGTACGCCGCCTGGTGCGCCTTGGTCTTGCCAATTACTTTTCAGCAGCACTCATTCTTCCTTACACCCGGTTCCTGGAAGCGGCCGAACAACTACATTACGATATTGATTTGCTGGGCCAGCGCTTTGGTGTCAGTTTCGAAACCATCTGTCATCGCCTGAGCACGATGCAGCGTCCCGAAGCGGCGGGTGTGCCCTTTTTCTTTATCCGGGTAGACCGGGCCGGGAATATATCGAAGCGTCAATCGGCGGCGCATTTTCATTTTTCGCGGGTGGGTGGCGCCTGTCCGCTCTGGAATGTCTATGAAGCCTTTTCAAATCCTGGCCGAATTCTGAGGCAACTGGCGCGCATGCCGGACGGACGGGTTTACTTGTGGATTGCGCGTACCGTGTTTCACCAGGCTGGCGGTTTTGGCCAGCCTGGTAAAGAGTTCGCTGTTGCGTTAGGGTGCGACGTAGAACATGCGCATCGCCTTGTGTACGCCCGGGGCCTGGATATCAGAAATCCCGATAACCCGACCCCCATTGGCATGGGGTGCCGGGTATGTGAGCGTACACAATGTGCTCAGCGCGCTTTTCCCTATATCGGCCGTGAACTGGATGTCAATGAAAATGAGAGCAGTATCTTTCCCTATCCAATGACTCATTCACTTGCATAGTATGACAATTGTGTTTAGCGCGACACGTGGCTCACTTCTGTGCGATTGTGGTGTTTACACCCTTGTCATGCGAGGCCCAGCGGGCAGTCACCGACTTGGTCTGTGTCCAGAACAGCAATGCCTGTTTGCCATTGGGTCCCAGGTCTCCCAGTTTTGAGCCGCGCGAGCCGGTGAAGCTGAACCACGCAACGGGGACCGGAATCGGAATATTGATGCCGATCTGGCCGACGTCAATATTGTTCTGGAAGTATCGGGCATTGCCTCCGCTTTGCGTGAAGATCGCCACACCGTTACCATTGGGATTGCGATTGACGAATTCCACGGCGTCCTCCAGCGTGTCCACACACACAATGCAGAGCACCGGCCCGAAAATCTCTTCGCGATAAATTGCCATTTCTTCTTTAACGTCGCTGAAGATGGTCGGGCCGATAAAATTCCCATTCTCATAGCCTTGCACTGCAACGTCGCGGCCATCCAGCAGCAGACTGGCTTTTTCATCCACACCGCTTTGAATCAGTTGTGCGACACGCTGTTTGGCACGTGGCGAGACCAGTGGTCCAAGATCCGCCTTGCGATCACTGCCGGCATTGACTTTCAGACCTTTGGATTTTTCTACAAACTCATCAATCCAGTCTTTGGCTTCGCCCACCATGACCGCTACCGATGTGGCCATGCAGCGCTGACCGGCTGCGCCAAAGGCCGCCCCCACCAGCTGGTTCAAGGCCACTTCTTTGTCGGCATCCGGCAGGATGACGCAGTGGTTCTTGGCGCCCATCATGGCCTGGCAGCGCTTGCCTGCATTGGAGGCGCGCTGATAGATCTGTGTGCCCACATGTGAAGATCCAATGAAGGACACGGCTTTGATATCCGGGTGTTCGCAAAGGCGGTTGGCAACATCGGGGCCGCCGTGAACAACGTTCAATACGCCTGGTGGCAGGCCTGCCTCATGTGCGAGTTCAGCCAGGAACAGGGAAGCGCTGGGATCCTGCTCGGACGGCTTCAGGACAAAGGTATTGCCGCAGGCAACAGCGATGGGAAACATGAAGCAGGGCAGCATGACCGGGAAATTAAATGCGGTAATGCCGGCACATACGCCCAGTGGCTGAATCACCGTATACACATCAATGCCCGTGCCTGCATTTTCTGCATATTCGCCCAGCTGCAGGCTGACAATCGAGCAGGCATGTTCAATCACTTCCAGGCCGCGTCCGACTTCGCCTTCGGCGTCGGGCAAGGTCTTGCCGTGTTCCAGCGTGATCAGTTCAGCCAGTTTCTGTGTATTGTCGCGCACCAGTTGCTGCAGTTTCAGCATCACGCGCATACGCGTCCCCTGGCTGGTATTGCGCCAGCTCTGGAACGCGGCCTTGGCGCTGGCCACGGCTTTGTCCACTTCTTCCACGGATGCCATCGGCACACGCGCAACCACTTCCTGGCTGGCCGGATTCAGCACATCCAGCCACTCGCTGGCGGCTGACTGGACTTTCTCGCCGTTGATCAGCAGTGGAACATTAGGTATAGCACTCATAACATCAATCCTTTAGTTTTTGACAAGGGGGCAGGTGGAGTCAGACAGCGGCTGGAACGCTTCTTGCGCGGGAATCGTGGCAATCAGCTTGGAATAATCCCATTCACTTTTCTTCTCGTCCGGTTTTTTGACTTGGTAAAGATACATATCGTGAATCACACGACCATCCGCGCGGATGGATGCGTTATGCATGATGGGATCCTCTATCGGCAGCTTGCGCATCTGCTCTGCGACCTTGTCGCCGTCAGTGGATTTGGCAGCGGCCACGCCTTTCAGGTAATGCAGCACACTAGAGTAAACGCCGGCCTGCGTCATGGTGGGCTTCAGACCCTTGAAGGCCTTGGCAAAACGATCTGACCACTTGCGGGTGCCATCATCGAAATCCCAGTAAAAGCCATCGACGTAAGTCAGGCCCTGGGCACTTTCGTTGCCGAGCGCACGCAGGTCAGACAAGAAAATAAGCAGGGCAACAAGGCGCTGGTCACTTTCGCTGATGCCAAATTCCTTGGCCTGTTTGACGGCGTTGACGGTATCCTGTCCGCCATTGGCCAGCGCAACGACCTGGGCCTTGCTGCTTTGTGCCTGCAGCAGGAAGGAAGCATAGTCACTATTGTTCAGGGGATGGCGCACCTGACCGACAACCGTGCCGCCCAGTTTTTTGACCATGGCGGCCGTATCGGCTTCCAGGGAATGCCCGAAAGCATAGTCCACGGTCAGAAAGAACCAGGATTTACCACCAGCCTGTACGGTTGCCTTGGCGCCGCCGACAGACTGGGAGTAAGTATCAAACATCCAGTGAAAGCCCGTAGGCGAGCATGACTTGTTCGTCAGCGCGGTGGTGGCCGGCCCCGAGAAGAGGGCAATGCGGTTTTTCTCCTTTGCCACATTCTGCACGGCCAGTGCCACGGCCGAATTGGTCAGGTCGGCAATCGCAGTCACACCCTGACGGTCAAACCATTCGCGGGCTTTGGCTGCCCCCACATCGGCCTTGTTCTGGTTGTCTGCCGACAGCAGTTCGATTTTCATTCCCTTGCACGGACCGGCAAGGCATTCATCAATGGCAAGCTGGGCGGCGGCGACCGAACCGGGGCCGCCCATCGATGCATAGGTGCCCGACATGTCTGTCAGTACGCCGATTTTGACTTCGGGAATGTCAGCGGCCCACGCATTGAGCGCAATGCACCCGGCGGCCGCGATTGCGGTTTTTCTGATCAACATTGGAGTCTCCTTGATTTTGTAATACTTTTATTGTTTTGTTTGCAAAACGCATTAAGTTTGATGTGTATAAATCAGTTTTGCAATAGAATAATTGCACATCTAATGTTCATTAATGCACAACGAAAATGCCAGACTGGGATGACATTCGCTATTTCCTGGAAGTGGCGCGAACACACAGAGCCAGCGCTGCAGCGGCGCGGCTGGGCGTGGAGCACACAACCGTCACGCGCCGCATCCGGCGGCTTGAAGCCGACCTGGGACAACTGCTTTTCGACAAATCGCGAACCTCCGGATTTACCCTGACCCGCTCCGGTCAGCAGCTGCTCGCTCACGCCGAGCAGATGGAATCACAACTGTACAATGCCCAGGAAGACCTGCAGGGCGTGAGTCAGAGCCCGGCAGGACATGTCCGGGTGGCTGCCACAGAGGCTTTCGGGTCGTGCATTATTGCGCCCCTTTGTGCCCAGTTTCAGAGCCGCTTTCCCGATATGACAATTGACGTATTGCCCGTGCCGCGATTTGTGAGCCTGACGCGACGGGAGGCAGATATTGCCATCACCATTGAACGGCCGGCGCGCGGTCCTTATGTCACCCGCAAGCTGACCGACTACACACTGCTGCTTTATGGCACTCAGGCGTGCTTTGATCGATATGGCGCCGTAAACAGCGAAAAGGATCTGCATCAACATCGATTCATCAGTTACGTGGATGAACTGCTGTTCAGCGATCAGCTGCGGTATCTGGAAGATATTCTTCCGTTCACCAAACCTGTCATAAAAAGCACAAGTGTGATCGCACAGTATTACAGTTGTCTGCAAGGTCATGGTCTGGCCATTCTGCCGTGTTTTCTGGCAGGTACAAACCCTCAGTTGATTCCTGTATTGCAGGACAGAATTGGAATCACGCGCAGCTTCTGGATTTATTATCATGAAGAGCTGAAACGCCTGAAACGTATTGTGATGCTTTCGGAACATTTATGTGACATGATAGGAAATAACCGATTGCTGGTGCAGGGCACATTGCCGGTGCAGCAGGTACAATAGAACAGAACAATCTTTAGAACAGAACAATCTCATTCATTGACGATACAAGGAGCCACTGATGAACATGACACTGAAATCCGCCGATGGCCATTCCCTTCAGGCTTACGTTGCAGGTCCCGAGGATGCAGAAAACGGCGTGGTGGTTCTCCAGGAAATCTTTGGCGTCAACAGTCACATTCGTGATGTTTGTGAATTCTATGCGTCAAAAGGTTATCGCGTGATTGCACCGGCGCTGTTTGACCGAATCAAACCAGGTATTGAGCTGGGCTACACATCTGATGACATTAATGTTGGCAAGGACTATAAAGCCAAAGTCAGCTACGAGGATGCCCTGAAGGATATTGAAGCGGCCGCCGCTGCACTCTCTGCACAGAAGAAAATCGCAATTGTCGGTTTTTGCTGGGGTGGCACACTGACCTGGATGGCTGCATGCCGCAGCTCGCTTTTTTCAGCCGCATCCTGCTGGTACGGCTCAGGTATCGCTGAACTGCGCAATGAACATCCCAATTGCCCAGTGCAAATGCACTTTGGCGAAAAAGATAAATCCATTCCCGCTGCCGACGTTCAGGCGATCCGCGATGCACAGCCGCAAGTGGATGTCTGCGTTTATGACGCTGATCACGGATTTGGCTGCGACCAGCGCGGATCCTACGATCCGTTTGCCAGTGAACTGGCGCGTACCCGCACCGTGGAGTTTTTCAAGGCAAATCTCTGATTGCATTTTCTGTTCGTGATATCGGGGTTCTGATCCCGGTATTACCATACCTGATAACTGCCCGTCTGAATCACTGAAGGTAAACCGACCCTATGACCTTTTCCAAAAAGCTGTCAGCAGTAACCATGGCACTGATGCTTGCCATCACGGCCCATGCTCAGAGCCAGCCTCAGGCGCAATCGCCGGCACCCGCAGCGCAGGATAATGCCGGCGCAGGGTTTACGGTTCCCGATAGCGGCTTTACGCTGCCTTCCGATTTTGGGCGTGCCACTTTTGAAGCACCCCCGGTCACATGGATCGCAGACGGGCGTCCCATAGATCAGGCAAAGGACGCCATTGAACTGCTGTCCACCGCCGATCAGCACGGACTGGATCCGCGCTGGTTTCATGTAGACAGATTACAGTCGCAATGGCAGCGAGTCAGCTACGCTGCTTCGGCTGAAGAGATTGAACAATTCGATCGTGATCTGACGACGCAAATGCGGGCCTACGTCAAGATCCTCAAGAATGGACGCATTTCTCCGGCCCTGATCAAGAATCATTATTCCAAGCGACCATTCAGTGATACCGATGCAGACCTGTTTCTGTCCAGTGCGATCGCGCAGGACAATCTGAAACCGGCAGTCAAATCGCTGACCGATAGCATTCCCATGTACAACTCGCTGATGCAGGCGCTGGTCATCTATCGTGGACTGCAGAAGAATCCTTCAATGGACCAGTCATTGCCTGCACTCCCGGGCAATAAGCTCACCGAGGGGCAGTCTTATTCCGGACTGCCTGCACTGACGGAACGACTGGTGCTGCTGGGCGATCTGCCACAGGGCACACCGGTACCCACAGTCTATGACGCCAGCATCGTCGAGGGCATCAAGCGCTTTCAGGAACGGCATGGTCTTGAGCCTGATGGGGTACTGGGCAAGGGCACACTGCAACAGCTGAATGTGCGGCCCATCGATCGCATCCGTCAGATCCAGATCAGCATGGAGCGCCTGCGCTGGACTCCGCTTGTGGAAGGCGAGCGCCGCATTGTGGTGAATGTGCCCGAATTTGTGCTGCGCGCCTATCACATTCGAAATCAGAAGGCGGAGAACCTGATTGAAATGAAAGTGATCGTGGGTAAATCCTTTGATACCAGCACGCCGCTTTTTGATGGGGCGGTCAGCAAGATCGAATTCAGTCCATACTGGAACGTGCCCATTTCCATTTCCCGCAAGGAGCTGATCCCTCATTTGCGTCGCGATCCCTCGTACATGAAAAGCCAGGGTTTTGAATTTGTCACCCAGTCGGGCGTTTCTCAGAACGTGACCGAGGCCAATTTCAACGCGGTGCTCAATGGTCAGGCTCGTATCCGACAGCGTCCCGGCCCGAAAAACTCATTGGGCGACATCAAATTCATTTTCCCCAACAGTGAGGCGATTTACCTGCACCACACACCCAGCACGAAACTATTTGAGCGAAGCCGACGCGACCTGAGTCATGGCTGCATCCGTGTTCAGGATCCGGTCAGACTGGCCCAGTTTGTGTTGGAAAAACAACCAGAATGGACGGCAAGTGCCATAGAATCGGCCATGACCGCAGGAAAATCCAAAACAATCAATGTATTACAGCCTGTTCCTGTTGTATTGGGTTATAGTACGGTGGTAGTCAAAAATAATAAAATCCACTTTTTCGCCGACATCTACGGACAGGATAAGATTCTGGATAATGCCATCAAAAAGGTGGCCGCCTCACGTAACATCCCACCTGCCTCGTAATCTATCTGGAGCCAGCAAGGTATGACGTTAACACCGCCACATACAAAACGCCGCCAATTTCTGAAAACTTCTTCGTCCCTGCTCGTCACCGGTGCCATGTTTACCATCGGTACCAATACGGCCCGCGCCAACATCGGCAGCGGTGCCCGCCAGATTTCCCTGGACAATCTGCACACCAACGAGAAAATTACCCTGGCCTATGCCGAAGGGGACCGCTATATTCCTGCCGCCATGCAGCGCCTCAACCGTTTCCTGCGCGATCATTATTCGGGTACGGTGGGCCATATGGATCCCACGCTTTTTGACCTGGTCAATAAGGTCAGGGCATCGCTCAATACCGATGTTGCGATCGAAGTCATTTCAGGCTACCGCGATCCGAAAACCAATGCACATCTGCGTGCTACCCGCGGTGGCGGCGTTGCCAAGAAAAGTCTGCATATGGTGGGACAGGCCATGGATCTGCGCCTGAAGGGTGTGCCGCTGGACGAACTGCGCGACGCAGCCAAGGAACTCGCACTGGGCGGGGTAGGTTACTACCCTCATGATAATTTTGTTCACGTCGATACCGGACGGGTACGCAGCTGGTAATTTCATGAAGAAAAGCAGTATCAAAACAATTGCCATTATTGGCGCCGGAACCATAGGCAGCAGCTGGGCTGCCCTTTTTCTGGCTTACGGTTATCACGTGGTCGTTTCTGATCCGTCGCCCGACGCAGAAGCAAACACAAGACGCATGATCGACTCGGCCTGGCTGACGCTGCAGGAACTGGGTAAAGTACAGAACGAAGCGAACCGCAACAATCTGCGCTTTGAACCTGAGCTGGAAAAGGCGCTGGTGGATGTTGATTTTGTTCAGGAAAATGCACCCGAGAGGGAAGATTTCAAGATTGACCTGTTTGCGCGCATGGACGCCATTCTGCCCGAGCATGTCATTATTTCGTCCAGCTCTTCGGGTTTGCTGGTCAGCCGCATGCAGTCCCGCTGCAAATATCCGCAGCGATGTGTGCTGGGACACCCGTTCAATCCGCCTCATGTGATCCCGCTGGTCGAGGTTGTTGGCGGTGAGTCCACGTCTGAGGAATGCATACAGCAGACCATGGATTTTTACCGAGAGGTCGGTAAGCATCCTATTCGACTGAATCGTGAAATCCGGGGTCATATTGCCAATCGCCTGCAGGCTGCGGTGTGGCGCGAAGTCATGCACCTGGTCAATGAAAATATTGCCAGCGTGCAGGATATCGATGCCGCCATGAGCAAAGGGCCGGGTTTGCGCTGGGCACTATTGGGCCCGCAGGCCGTCTTTGATCTTGCCGGTGGCAATGCCGGGCTGGCACATCTGATCGATCATCTGCAGCCCGCGATGGAATCCTGGATGGATGATCTGGGTAATCCCCGCATGACACCAGAATTGCGCGAGCGCATGGTCGAAGGCGCAATACAGGCACGCAACGGAAAGTCGATCGAAGAGCTGCAGCGCTATCGTGATGATCACCTGGTTGAAATCCTGAAAAGCATTTCATAGGCGTTCTTGTGCTTAGGTTTTGCCATGCCATTGCCTAAAACCGTTGAATTTATTCATTCCCTGCTTGAAAGCCACCTTGAGGAAGGTGGACGTGCCGTTGATGCGACCATGGGCAACGGCCATGACACCGTCCTGCTGGCCCGACTCGTTGGAGATACCGGCATGGTATTCGCATTTGATGTGCAACCACTTGCCCTGATGGCAACCGAGAGGGCGCTGGTGGCCGACAATCTGCAGCACCGGGTCAAATTGATTCAGGATAGTCATTCACGTCTGCCAGACTACGTGACTGAAGATGTGAATGCCATTGTGTTCAATCTGGGCTATCTGCCCGGCGCGGATAAATCGCTGGCAACCCAGGTTGACGAGACGCTGCTTGCCGTGAAGCAGGCACTGACGCTGCTGGCTCCCGGCGGTCTGTTGCTGGTCGCTGTGTATCCCGGACACCCCGCGGGCCTGCTGGAAAGTGAGCAGCTGGATCCCTTTACCGCCAGCCTGAATCCGTCAGCCTATCGGGTGTTGAAATACCAGTTTACCAATCGCAAAAAACCGGCGCCGTATCTGCTGGCGATTGAGCGCCTGGCTGAATGAATATGTGCGGCAGATAAGGCGGGTATTCTGCAGATGCGACAGCCGCTGCGGTGTACCCATTTATACATCTCAGACGCCCAGATACTGGTGAATTTGCTCAGGCTCATTGCGCAGCTGTGCCGCGTCACCTTCCAGAACGACTCTGCCTTTTTCCAGCACAACCAGTCGGTCGGCGTGATCCATGACCTTGCGATAATTGCGATCGACCACCATGGTCGCCAGCCCTGTGCTGCGAATCAGCGCAATGACCCGCCAGATCTCTTCTACAATCAGTGGCGCCAGACCTTCGGTGGCTTCATCCAGAATGATTGCCGTCGGATTGGTCATGAGTGCGCGGCCGATAGACAGCATTTGCTGTTCTCCACCTGAGAGCTGATCACCCATATTTTCAAGGCGTTCCGCCAGACGCGGAAAAGTCTGCAGGGTCCGGTCCAGATCCCAGCCAACAACATCGCCGGCTGCCGGTCGGGCACACATGAGCAGATTTTCACGCACGCTTAGATTCGGGAAGATACCGCGACCTTCGGGCACATAGGCAATGCCCATTCTTGCTGACTGGTAAGGGCGCGCCTGCGACATTTCCTTCTGCATGAGCTGTATTTGACCGGATCGCTGCTTCACATGTCCAAGAATGCTGCGTATGAGCGTGGATTTTCCCATGCCGTTGCGCCCGAGCAGACCTACGGTTTCGCCGCGGCGCAGATTGAAGTCTATGCCATGCAGAATATGGCTTGAGCCATACCATGCGTGAATAGCCCGCGCAAGAATGATGTTATCTGTCATGTTTCACTTGTCATTAAAGCGATGCGAACTGTTCGCTGCCTTGCGCATGGCTTTCTCCCAGGTAGGCAGTCTGCACCTGCGCATTATTGCGTATGTCATCGGGCAGGCCGCTGGCCAGAACAGAACCATTGACCATCACAGTCAGACGATCCGCAACGGCAAAGACGGCATCCATATCATGTTCAATCAGCAGAATGGCCAGATCTTTTTTCAAATGATGCAGCAGCGCCAGCATTCGCTCTGATTCTTCCGCACCCATACCGGCAAGGGGCTCATCAAGCAGCAGCACGTCGGGTTTCTGGGCCAGGCACATGGCCACTTCAAGCTGCCGCTTCTGTCCGTGAGAAAGATTCGCCGCTGTGGTCATTGCCTGCTTATCCAGTCCCGCGTGAGACAGCGCCTGATCGGCCAGATCCAGACTCACTCGGCATTGCTGCGCCGCCGACCAGAACTGCCAGGGCTTTTGCACTTTGGCCTGTGCTGCCAGCCGACAGTTTTCGCGAACGCTCAGTGGCAGAAAAATATTATTTCGTTGATAACTGCGACCAAGCCCCGCCTGTGCTCTGGCCGGTTGTGACCATTTGCTGACATCCTGACCACGCAGCACCACCTGTCCATTGGTGAGCGGCAGTTCTCCGGAGAGAAGATAGGTGAGGGTGGATTTGCCCGCACCATTGGTACCGATGACGGCATGGATTTCGCGTTCAAAAAGCTGCAGCGATACGTTATTGACCGCCAGCAGGGCACCAAACTTGCGCGTCACATTGCGCGCTTCCAGCATTACGGTTTTCATAAGGCGTGTTCTCCTTTGGACTTGCGCTCGCTGCGCCACTGACGCAGTTGTCGCGGCAGACCAGCCAGTCCGTAGGGCATAAACATAACCACAAAAATAATAAAACCACCCAGCAGCAACTGCCAGTGCTTGGTGATTGCAGTAAACCATTCAGACAGAAGCACAAATGCAAAGGCTCCGATAATGGCACCGCCCAGGCTACCCAGTCCGCCCAGGATAATCATGAGCAGGACATTGCCCGATTGATGCCAGGACAGCAGTTCCGGATTGACATAGCCGTATTGACATGCGTACAGAAAGCCGGCGAGTCCGGCAAGCATTCCGCTGATGACGAAGCTGGTCAGCTTGTAACTTGTGGTTGAGAAGCCTGCGGCCCGCATGCGCAGCTGATTGTGTTTGATGCCCACAAAAGCGTGACCCAAACGGGAGTGCAGAATCAGCTGCAATATCACGACTGTGATAATCAGCATGGCAAGCGTGAACCAGTAAAACGTATTGCCGCTGTCCAGATCAAATGGCTGCCAGCCGAAAATGGAAAAATCAGGTTTGAAATATATATAGGTACCGTCAGATCCGCCAAAATAGCGAATGTCATGAAATACAAAATAGACAAGCTGACCAAAGGCCAGCGTGACCATGATGAAATACACGCCATAGCTACGTAGGACCAGCATGCCGATCAGCAGGGCCAGCAGTCCGGCGCCACCGATACAGACGAACATGAGCAGCCAGCCATTGCCGGCCTCCGATTCGGGAGACAAGGTCGCCACCATATAGGCGGCAAAGCCGAGAAACGCAGCGTGTCCCAGGCTGACCAATCCGGTGAACCCTACCAGCAGTTGCAGACTCAGTGCGAAAATGCTCAGAATCATGATTCTGGAGATCAGGTCGTTGTGATAGGTGCTGCCTATCGGCTCTGGCAGTAGTGGAAGGATTGCCAGGGCGGCAAGTCCGATAAGCCAGAAGAGCAAATTTTTTGTGTTGATCATGATCAGGTCCCCTGTTTGAAGAGACCCTGGGGCTTGAATAGCAGCACCAGAACCATGAGCAGATAGATCAGCGCGCCTGCACCTTCAGGCCATAGTACCTTGCCGAAGGTATCGACGAAGCCGATAAGTAGTGCGGCGACAAGGGCACCTTTGATAGAGCCGATCCCGCCAATGACGACGACGACAAAACAGATAATCAGTTCATTGCCCCCCATACCGGGGTAGACAGAAGAGACAGGAGCTGAGAGCATGCCGGCAAAAATTGCAAGTGCAATGCCAGCAGCGAAAACGACACGGTATAGCACCGGCAGATTCACGCCAAGCGATTGCACCATTTCGCGATTGGTGGCGCCGGCACGAATTTTCATGCCCAGCCGCGTATGACGCAGAACCATATACATGCCAACCGCAATGATCAGACACACCAGTGATATAAACAGTCGATATACCGGATAGCTCAGACCGTTACCCAAAGGTATGGATCCCGAAAGCCAGGCGGGCGGACTGACGCCATGGACATCATCGCCAAGCAGAATGCTGCGCATTGCTTCAAAAATCAGGATAAGTCCGTAGGTCATCAGCACCTGCAGCAGATGTTCTCGCTCATAAAGAAAGCTGAAGAACCCCCATTCAAGCAGATAGCCGAAGGCGAGCGCAAAAATCACGCCCAGTACCAGCGCCAGCACGAAATTGTCGATATACATGCCCAATGCATATATCAGATACGCGCCCACCATGAAGAAGCTGCCATGCGCCAGATTGATGACACCCATGATGCCGAAAATCAGTGTGAGTCCACTGGCAATCAGAAACAGCAGCAGCCCGTACTGCACGCTGTTCAAACATTGAATCAGAAACGTTGTTATATCCATATACGATCCGAGGAAAGGCGCGGCGCAGCCGGGAAGACCCGGCTAGCCGCACTTCCGGTTTACTTGAGTAGCTTGCAACCTTTTGCCGGATCTTCCAGATTGGCAACGGCAATACCGATGTTTTTATTTTGCTTGTCTGCCACTTCGCGCAGATAAATATTCTGCACAGGGTTATGTGCTTTTGACATGGTGAACGGACCCCGCGGACTGTCAACTTTGGCCTGCTCCATGCCTTCGATGACGGCATCCTTGTTTTTGACATCCCCTTTGGCATTGTTCAGTCCTGCGGCAAGAAGCTGTGCTGCATCGTAGCCCTGCACAGCGTACACGTCCGGTTCAAGATTGAATTTGGCCTGGTAATTCTTGCGGAATTCCTTGTCTTTGGGATTATCCAGGCCATCTGCGTAGTGCAATGTGGTCAGCATGCCTTCTGCGGAGGCACCCTGGGCTTCCAGCGTACCATCAGTCAGAAAGCCCGGGCCGTATAACGGTATATTCTTGCGCAGACCGGAGGCGTCGTAATCCTTGACGAATTTCACCGCACCACCGCCGGCAAAGAAGGCGAAAACGGAATCGGGTTTCAGCGAAGAAATTTCAGTCAGCAAAGACTGGAATTCGACATTGGGGAAGGGCAGGGTCAATTGTTTAATCACCTTACCACCCTTGGCTTCGAAACCCTCGCGAAAGCCATTGGCTGCTTCGGTTCCGGCTGCATACTTCCAGGTAATGGTGACTGCGGTTTTATGTTTCTGTTTCTCTGCGGCAACGATGCCCATGCCGTAAGCCGGCTGCCAGTTGGTAAAGGAACTGCGGAAAATGTTTTTGGCACACAATGGTCCGGTCAGCATATCTGCGCCGGCATTGGGAATAATGTACAGAACACCGCTGTCGCGCGCTACCTTGGCCATGCCCATGGCAACGCCGGAGTGAACGGTACCCACCAGCACGTCCACCTTATCGCGCTGCACCAGACGGTTGGTGTTCTCAGGCGCTTTGGCCGGATCCGATTCATCATCAACGGAAAAATATTTGATTTCCTGTCCGCCGAGCTTGCCTCCCTGTTCTTCGACGTACAGTTTGAAGCCATTTTCAATGGCTTTTCCCAGGGCAGCGTAAGTGCCGGTAGCGGGCAGCATCAAACCCACCTTCACCGGTTCGGCCAGGGCTGCCGAACTCAATCCCCATGCCAGTATGGCTGTTGCTGCAATACCGGTTTTTCTGGTTCTGTTCATTCTATTGTCTCCTGAATATACGACTGTTTTTTATGATTGCTGCTATCTTTGCCTTCGTGCTCATCGCCGCGATCGGCTGATTCTTTTACTATTACGGGTGTGATAACCAGTTGTGGCAGCCCGCACTGCCAGCATTCTTGTTCATTCAGGCCGGTTCATGATGATTCAGTTCACGCAACCGGAAGCGCTGTATTTTTCCTGTCGCCGTTTTCGGCAGTTCCTCCAGAAACTCAATACTGCGCGGATACTTGTGTGGTGCAAGTCGGGACTTGACAAAGGCTTTGAGTGCGTCGCGCAGCGCATCGTCCGCCGCGGGTGCATTCTCCTTGAGCACCACATAAGCCTTGGTCTTGACCAGACCCTGGGAATCGGTAACACCAATGACCGCTGCCTCCAGCACCGCATCATGTTCAATCAATGTGGCTTCCACTTCGAAGGGCGAAACATATTGTCCGCTCACCTTGAGCATGTCATCACTGCGACCTGCATAGGTATAGTAGCCGTCTGCATCGCGCGAATACTTGTCACCGCTCTTGGTCCATTCTCCCTGGAATGTCATCCGTGATTTTTCCCGGTTATTCCAGTACATCAGTGCTGCGCTTCTCCCCTTGATGTACAGGTCACCAATTTCACCATCTGCGACAATAGCACCTTGTTCGTCGCGCAGTTCAAGTTCATAGCCCGGTACGGGTTTTCCTGTGGTTCCATAACGAACATCATTGGGGGTGTTGGACAGGAAGATATGAAGCATTTCGGTTGACCCAATGCCATCGATAATATGACATCCGAAATGGGCGGTGAAGCGTTCGCCCAGTTCGCGCGGCAGTGCTTCACCGGCAGATGAACACATGCGCAATGGCACTTCGTCGCGCGTGGGTGTATTGGCTGCGGCCAGCATCCCGGCGTAGCCGGTTGGTGCGCCGCAAAAGACGGTGGGACGGTGCGCGCGCATGGCTTCAAAGACCGCATCGGGCGTTGGACGGCCCTCAATCAGGATCACACTGGCGCCCACTGAGAGAGGAAAAGTGAGCGCATTGCCCAGACCGTAGGCGAAAAACAGTTTTGCTGCTGACAGAATACGGTCTGATTCAGTCAGCTTCAGCAACCCCTGTGCGTAATAGACAATCGTCCAGTAAGGATTGGCATGGCTGTGCACGGTTCCCTTAGGTCTGCCGGTAGAGCCCGAGGAGTAAAGCCAGAAGGCCGGTTCGTCGGCCTTGGTGGTACAGGGGCGATGACAGGGCGTTGCTGCCTGCAGCAGTGAAGCCATGGCGTGTTGTTGCCGAGACAGCGGACTTTGCGGACGCGAGACAATCACATGCTTGATTTCATGATCAGCTTCGCTCATGGCCTCGGCAAGAACCGGCACCAGGCTTGAAGAGACCAGGGCTGCCTGGCAGCGACTGTCTTCGATAATATATTTGTAGTCTTTTGCCGTCAGCAATGTGTTGATGGCCACAGGGACCAGGCCCGCGTAAATCGCACCCAGAAAGGCTACGGGCCAGTCCGTGCAATCCTGCATCAGCAGCAAAACACGCTCCTCGCGGTGCAGGCCAAGACTCTTCAGTGCAGCAGCCTGTCGTCGAACGCGATCGAACAATTGCGCATAAGTCAGGGTCTCACTGCTGTCAATATAGGCAATATTGTCCAGTCGATGCTGATTGACCTGCATCAGATAGTCGGCAATGTTGAACTCGTTACTGTCTTCCGGGGTATTCATTGTTCGCTCCACTTATCGTCCGGTTCAGAAAGGCCGGATTACTTCTTTGCAATTGATGCGCCGTGCGCAGGTCAGACTGTCAGATGCGCAGTCTCATGTCGCGCGCGGCACGCGCGGTCCCCGAAGGTCGATCACACTTATCGGGCCGCTGTAAATTCAATTTTGCCGGCGGGCAGCAGGTAGAGCACATGCGCTGCGCCATGGCTGACTGTCGGGCTATGAGCCGTGTCCGGACCGTAGACTTTCCATCCTGCATCGCTTCCGTCAAACTGCGCGCCGGGTGTGATAGGAAGGATGAGATCAATTTCACCGTCCGGGTGGCGGTGATGGGGACCGCGCACATCTTCCATCCGGACAACGTCCACGGAAAAGCCGCGCGTGGCATCGGATGGCCTGGTCACACGTCCGTACTTGACACCGTCCGCTTCATATTTGCACATCCAGCCATCCTGAATGCCCTGGGTACAGGACTCAGCGACCGCCTGGTACCATTCGGTATCGGGGCCGTAGTGCTGATTGAGCCATTGCTCCAGGCCACTGTTTAAAGGTCTGTCGCCGATGGCATCGGTGACTGCCTCAATAAGCGTGTCGAACTTTTCGCGCATGCTGAATGTCTCCTTAACGCCTCTATTTTTTTCGTGCATTATTTTGCATGTAGGTGATAAGATAGGCATGCAGTTAAAATCAGTCAAGATTTTTGCTTCATGTTTAGGGAAAACACTAGCTTTTCCCATCAACGAAATGGCACCTTATGACGCTGGAAAATTCACTTGAAATAGATTCGCTGGAAGACAAGACGCCGTTGCTGCGGGCGCTGGGCGACAGAATCCGGTCGCTGCGCGCTCGCAAAGGTATTACCCGCAAGAAACTGGCAAGCCTGGCAGGCATTTCCGAAAGGCATATGGCCAATCTTGAACTGGGTACGGGCAATGCCACCATTCTGGTTCTGCATCAGGTAGCCCAGGCGCTGACCTGCCCATTGGCGGAACTGATCGGGGATGTCACGACCTCTTCGCCCGAATGGCTGATGATTCGGGAGCTGCTGGAGAACCGAAAGGATGAAGAGCTGCATAAGGTAAGGCTAAAGCTGATTGAGCTGTTCGGCGCAGAAAAGGCGCCCGGTTCACGGATGTCGCGCATCGCCCTTATCGGCCTGCGGGGTGCTGGAAAATCCACGCTGGGACGCATGCTGGCTGACAAACTCGGTTTTCCCTTTATTGAACTGTCTCATGAGATTGAACAGACCACAGGTTGCAGTATCAATGAGATCCACTCGCTTTATGGTCCGGTCGCGTACCGTCGTTATGAGCGTCGCGCGTTGGAAGAAACCATACAGCTTTATCCCGAAGTGGTGATCGCCACGCCGGGCGGCCTGGTGTCAGAAGCGGCAACCTATAGCAGTCTGCTGGAACATTGTTTTACGGTATGGCTGCAGGCGACGCCGCGAGAGCATATGGACCGTGTTATCGAACAGGGCGACTTTCGGCCCATGTCGGGCAGCAAGGAAGCCATGAATGACCTGAAGCTGATCCTGGAGGGCAGGGTGGCTTTCTACAGCAAGGCAGACCTGCATGTGGATACCAGTCTGCAACCGCTGGACGTTACCTTTGAGAGCCTGTATGCGCAAATACAGGCCGCGCGACAGGGTGGGCCCATCGCGCATTAAATCGGGCTGCTCTTTGCAGGGGCCTGGTTGTCGTCCCGGATCTGTTGTGCCGACGTGACGATTCAGAATGTTCGGAGCCAGGCAAAATTAAATCGTCTTATTTCCAGATCAGGGTAAATACCTAGCAGAATATCTTGACCTCTCTGATTGCATGCAATATAGTGCGTTTAATGAAAGACGAAATGCAACGAACTGCATGATACTAACGGAGACGAGCCATGAGCGAGCTGAAAGTCAATTACCAGACGGACCCGTCGCAGTACAAACATATCAAACTGGGCTTCGAGGGACAGATAGCCCGCCTGACCATCGACATCGATGAGGACAGCGGCATTCGTCCGGGCTACAAACTCAAGCTCAATTCCTATGATCTGGGCGTGGATATCGAACTGCATGATGCAATAAACCGCATCCGGTTTGAGCATCCTGAAGTGCGTAGTGTTGTTGTGAGCAGTGGCAAGGATCGGGTTTTCTGCTCCGGCGCGAACATTTTCATGCTCGGCTTGTCCAGTCACGCCTGGAAGGTGAACTTCTGCAAGTTCACAAATGAAACCCGCAATGGCATCGAAGATACCAGTGAACATTCAGGTATCAAATTTATTGCAGCTGTGAATGGCGCATGTGCTGGCGGCGGATATGAACTGGCCCTGGCCTGTGATGAAATTTATCTGGTGGATGATCGTTCTTCTTCTGTCTCGCTGCCGGAAGTACCACTGCTTGGAGTGCTGCCTGGTACCGGTGGCCTGACTCGAGTCACCGACAAGCGCAAGGTTCGTCATGATCATGCAGATATTTTCTGTACCCTGGCAGAAGGGATTCGTGGACAGCGTGCCAAAGACTGGCGTCTGGTGGATGAAGTTGTCAAACCCGCCAGGTTCCAGGACACCATTACTGCAAGGGCGATAGAGCTGGCCGGGCAGGATGCAATTTCAGATGACATAAAAGGAATTGCGCTCACGCCATTGCAGAAAAATGAATCTGCCAACGGGATCGACTATCAATATGTCAGCGTCGATATCGATCGTGAAGGAAAATCGGCAACGTTCACTATTCGCGGCCCGCAAGGCGATCTGCCCGAAAGCGTGGATGCAATTATGCAGGCCGGCATGAACTGGTGGCCTCTGCAGATGGCGCGTGAACTGGATGATGCAATCCTGTCAATGCGCACCAATGAACTGGACAGCGGTCTGTGGCTGATCAAAACGGCAGGCGATATCGACGCCGTGCTCAAAAGCGACGACATTCTTTTGAATAACAAGGATCACTGGTTTGTGCGGGAAACGCTGGGTCTGATGCGTCGCACGTTTGCTCGCCTGGACGTGTCATCACGCTCGCTGTTTGCACTGGTTGAAGAAGGTTCCTGCTTTGCCGGCAGTCTGCTTGAACCCGCGCTGGCCTGCGACCGCATTTACATGCTTACGCTGCCTGATGACGAAGACAAAACCCCTCATGTTTGCGTAGGCCCGATGAACTTCGGATTCCTGCCCATGGTGACGCGTCAGTCCCGCCTGGCCCGTCGCTTCTATGATGATAGTGAAAAACTGAGCGAGCTTCAGGCGCTGTCGGGCGAACGGCTTGAAGGGGACCGTGCCGAACAGCTGGGTCTGGTGACCTATGCACTGGATGACATCGACTGGTCAGATGAAGTGAGAATTGCGATTGAAGAACGCGTTTCCATGTCGCCCGATGCGTTGACCGGTATGGAAGCCAACCTGCGCTTTAACGGTACAGAAAATATGCTGACGCGAATTTTTGGTCGGCTCACCGCCTGGCAGAACTGGATTTTTATCCGACCCAATGCGGTAGGAGACAAAGGTGCACTGAAGCTTTACGGCAAGGGCGAGAAGCCAAACTTTGACTGGAATCGCGTCTGACCCACAGACGCTTTTAAAAAGACAACAGGGCAGGTACACAAATGCAATACCTGCCCGCCGACCCCGGAGACTCTTATGTCAAGCATCAATTACAACGATAAAATTCCGAACAATGTGAACCTGTCTCAGGACAAGACATTGCAGCGTGCGCTGGAACACTGGCAACCCAACTATCGCAAGTGGTGGAACGACATGGGGCCTGATGGTTCCCAGGGCTTTGATGTCTATCTGCGCACGGCAACCAGTGTGGATCCACAGGGCTGGGCCTCTTTCGATTATGTGAAAATGCCGGATTACCGTTGGGGTATTTTTCTGAATCCCCAGGATGCTGAACGCAAAGTGAACTTTGGCGAACACAAAGGTGAGAAAGCCTGGCAGGATGTTCCCGGCGAACATCGCGCCAATCTTCGACGCATTATTGTGACGCAGGGAGATACGGAACCGGCATCGGTTGAACAGCAGCGTCATCTTGGCCTCACTGCGCCGTCCATGTACGATCTGCGCAACCTGTTTCAGGTGAATGTGGAAGAAGGACGTCACCTGTGGGCGATGGTATATCTGCTGCACAAACATTTCGGTCGTGATGGCAGGGAAGAAGCTGAAGCACTGCTCGAACGCAATAGTGGGGACGAAGACAACCCACGTATTCTGGCTGCCTTCAATGAGAAGACACCCGACTGGCTGGCATTCTATATGTTCACCTACTTCACGGATCGGGATGGAAAATTTCAATTGTGTGCGCTGGCAGAATCGGGCTTCGACCCGCTGGCACGGACCACGAAATTCATGCTGACCGAAGAAGCTCATCATATGTTTGTGGGTGAGTCGGGCGTATCGCGAGTGATTCAGCGGACATGCGATGTCATGAACCAGCTCAAGACCGACGATCCTGCGCGCCTTCGCGAAGCCGGCGTCATTGATCTGGATACCATTCAACGTTACCTGAACTTCCATTTCAGCGTCACCATTGACCTGTTTGGTGCAGACGAGTCCAGCAATGCGGCCACTTTCTACAATACGGGCCTGAAGGGTCGTTATGAAGAAACCAAACGCGACGATGATCACAAGCTGTATGATCGGACTTATAACGTGCTGGCCGTACAGGATGGTCGTTTGACGGAGCGTTCCGTTCCCATGCTCAATGCGCTCAATGAAGTGCTGCGTGACGATTACATCAAGGACTCCATCGGTGGCGTCGGACGCTGGAACAAAGTGATTGAGAAAGCGGGCATTCCATTCCGCCTGAAGACACCTCACAAGGCATTCAATCGCCGCATTGGTACACTCTCTGCGGTTCACGTATCACCGGAGGGTCAGGTCATGCCTGAAGCCGAATGGGTGAAACACGAACGTGAATGGCTGCCGACGGCAGAAGACCGCGCTTTCGTTTCCTCTCTGATGGGGCGCGTTGTAGAACCTGGCAAGTTCGCCAACTGGATTGCGCCACCTGTCATGGGTATCAACCGTCAGCCGGTGGATTTTGAATACGTTCGTTTCAACTGATCAAAGCCGCCCCGAAAAAAGGGGCGGCCAGAATAAAGACATGGATACTGGATGGAGACTATCATGGCGACGACTGAACAAGCCACGGTAACAAAACAGCACTTGATCGATCCGGAAATCTGTATACGCTGCAATACATGCGAAGAGACCTGTCCGATCGATGCGATTACACACGACGGCACCAATTATGTTGTGAAGCCGGACATCTGTAATCACTGCATGGCCTGTGTGGCGCCCTGTCCGACAGGTGCTATCGACAACTGGCAGCCGGTGCTGTCAGACAGCATGTATTCGATTGACGACCAGTACACCTGGGACGAGCTGCCGGCGCCACTGCAGCTGGACGCTGCGCAGGAAACGGCTGTAACGCAGCCCGTTGCAGAAACAGGCAGCGAAGAAGACGTCACGATTCAGGGCAGCAATTATGTTGCAGGATCACAGGTCCCACCATGGTCCGCCTCGCACAGTTATACCAATCTGTATGGCACTCGCAATGTCATTACGGCAACGGTATCCGGCAATTATCGACTCACTGATGATTCCTCCGACAGTGATATTCGACATGTGGTTCTGGATTTTGGTGATGCACCGTTCCCTGTCCTTGAAGGACAATCCATAGGAATCATTCCGCCAGGCACCGATTCATCCGAGCGCCTGCATCATGCACGTCAGTATTCCCTGGCCAGTCCTCGCGATGGTGAACGTCCGCGTTACAACAACGTGTCGATCACGGTGAAGCGGGTTGTTCAGGATTATGATGGCAATCCGGTAAAAGGTGTCTGCTCCAATTACGTCTGTGATTTGAAAAAAGGGGACAAGGTTCAGGTTATCGGTCCGTTTGGTCATACCTTCCTGATGCCGAATCATCCGGGATCAAATCTGATCATGATCTGCACCGGTACCGGCAGTGCGCCCATGCGCGCCATGACCGAAAGACGGCGACGCCAGCGTCTGCGTCCGGAAGCCGATGAACGCGGCCGCCTGATGTTGTTTTTCGGCGCGCGCTGTCCTGAAGAACTTCCTTATTTCGGTCCGCTCAATAAACTGCCCAAGGATTTTATCGATGTGAATCTGGCATTCTCCCGCCAGCCCGACAAACCGCGCAAGTATGTTCAGGATTTGATGCGTGAGCGTCAGACAGATCTGCTGGAACTGCTGCGCAGCGAAGACACCTACATATTCGTTTGTGGCGTCAAGGGAATGGAGGCTGGTGTGCTGGAAGTGCTGCAGGAAGTTGCGCTGGCAGGCGGCATGGACTGGGGAGAACTGCACTCGACGCTGCGTCAGAAAGGAAGACTGCATTTGGAGACGTATTAAGAGCGGCTGCATATGCAGTTGCAAGAATGATGCGCCCGGCCTGGACAGACGGGCGCATGTCATTTAATTCAATTTGATATTTCGTTTCTTGATCAACTGGGCCCAGCGGGCAGACAATATTGAAGTCAACGTCTGGTTGCGATGACGGCAAATATCATTGCCAGAACGCTGAATAAGACCTGTCAACGGGTGTTCCTTCTGGGAGGGCAGGAATTATGACGACTGTGTTTTCTGCTGTCCAAAGAATGACGATTTGTCGACGCACGCTGCAGCTGCCCACACAAGTAAGACGGCGGTGATTCCGTACAGCCAGAGCGGTGATATCAGCGGCAGCAATAGTCCGGCCGCCAGCGGTCCTGTGCCTGCGCCAATATCGCGCCAGATTGATCGGGAGGCCAGTGCCTGCACGCGTTCCGGCCCAGGTGTCCTGCGCGCCACGATAGGCGGGAGCAACGGCAGCTGGAGGGCGCGCAGGATGACAATGCATGCAGCACAACTCCACAGCCACCCCGCACCGAAACCGATAAGGCTGGCGGCTGTCATCAGCGACAAGACCAGCAACAGTTTCTCTGCACCAAATCGCTCGGCGAGCCTGCCTCCCATCGGACTGAGCACGATTTCCCCCAGATAGCGCAGCGCCAGCAATATGCCAGCTGTCATTACCGCACCGCCAGGGAACAAATCACTTCCAAGATAGGAAAGGCCGATAATGAACAGGCCATCCAGCGTAAATCCTTCAAGAAACGACCACATATCCAGACTGTTAGGCAAACCTGGGCCGCGTCGTTTTGACGGCAGGGGATAGCCGTGAGAGGGCAGTGCACGTGTCGCGAAAACGCCCATGAACGCCGTGATAGCGAGTACCCAGAATATGACGCGCGGTCCGAAGAAATAGGCGAGGATCGCTGCTGCAGGCAGCGCGATCGCGGGTCCCAGTGCAATGAAGGCACGGGATTTGCCGGAGCGACGCGAAGCGCCGGCGGCGTCGGCCGTTGCCAGCGCCTGCGTCGAAAGGTTCAGAGCCGCAAAAGCCAGTCCCCATAGTAGTCGCAGAGGCAGCAGCGCCCACAGTCCGGAAAATGTTGCATAACCAATAGCACAGAATCCCGAGGCGATGACAGCCAGTGTGCAGATCAGACGGTCTCCGTGCCGCGCATAAAGTCTCGCAATATAACCGTAACCCGCGATACGGATGAGACGATTGGCCGCCAGCAGCACGCCTGCTTCAACGAGCGATACGCCAAACTGCTCAGAAAACATGGGCAGCAGCAGGTACAGGACAACATCGGTAGGCAGTGCGAGTGCCATTGCGAGCGCGGCATTGCGCGAATGGCGGTCGGGAGGATCGGAAGACAGAAATCTGGGCATCCGGGAATGCTACTGCGTTGGCCGGGCTATGACAAACGAGATTATTTTATGTCATGTGTTATAAAATTGAACACATGAATCATTCTCTTCCCCCACTCAACGCAGTGCGTGCCTTCGTTGCGGCTGCGCGTCACCAGAGCTTCAGCCTGGCCGCCAATGAGCTGCATATCACGCATAGCGCGGTAAGCCATCAGGTCAAAGCCCTGGAAGCCTATCTGGGGGTACGTCTTTTCGAGCGTCGCGTCAGACAGGTCAGTCTCACGGTAGAAGGTCTGCGATTTTTCAAGCAGACGGAAACGGCGCTCGATCAGATCGCCAGCGCAGCGCAATCGGTGATGAATCAGCCGCCTGAGCGGGTGGTTAAAATCAATGTACGGCCGTCATTCGCGGTCAGATGGCTGATCCCGCGATTACCTGACTTCATCGCGCGCCATCCGGGAATTGAACCGCACGTGCTGACCACAACAGCCGCGCCCGAGGCTTCAGATGATTTTGATGTTGCAATTCGGCGAGGCGTAAAAGGCTGGTCCGATTCCATGCAGCTCTATCCTTTTATTGAAGATGACGTTTGTCTGGTTGCATCGCCTGCCACAGTGGAGACTGCGGCAATTACCCGGCCGCAAGCTTTGGCGAAGCTTACTCTCCTGAGTGCAAAAACCCGCAAGGGCGACTGGGATGCATGGTGCGAGAAAGCAGGCATAAAGCCAGTGACGCCTGCAGGCCAGATGCAGTTTGATCATGTGCATTTTGTACTTCAGGCCGTCGCAGATGGCCTGGGATTTGCCGCGGTCCCGCGGTCCCTTGTGTCCAGTGATATTGCATCGGGTCGCCTTTGCTGTCCCTTTCCGAATCTGACATTGCCCGTAACGCGTTATTACTACGGCATTGCTCACAATGCGGTTGAAGATACGCGCGCATTTGCAGCGTGGCTGGAATCACAGATGTAGTGTGACGGTTATCACAATAGCCATGAAGTCATGACATGCTACTTCACGGCAGTTTGCGCACAAAAGCGGCTATGGCATCTATGGTTTCTTTCGGTTTGTCGATATGGGGCGAGTGACGACAGTCGTCCATGATATACAGACTGGCATTGCGCGCCAGTTCAGCAAGATGTTCAACCTGCGCCAGGGTTCCATATTCGTCATCGCGACCTTGTATGGCAAGAACGGGGCACTGAATGCGTGCAACCTCTTCTTCGATATTCCAGTCACGAAACGCCGGATTCAGCCAGACATCGTTCCATCCCCAGAATGCCGAATCAACATCGGCATGATAGCGCGCCAGTTTTTGTGGCAGATCTGTGCTTGAAAACACTGCTCTGGCATTCTCAATATTGCGTAGGGTCACGTCTTCCACAAACAAATGCGGTGCCAGTACGGCAGCGGCTCGTATGCGATCTGGAAAGGCGGCAGCGTAGAGCAGGGCGATGGAGGCTCCGTCACTGTGTCCGACCAGAACAGGCTGATCCTTTCTTGTATCCAGACCCAGTGCTTCAAAAAAGGCAGGCAAGAACTGTCGTGCCTGAATATGCATAAAATCGACTGGCCATCGCTCGTTATGCGGACGTGCCGTGGATTTTCCGTAACCGTAGCGTGAAAAAACCAGCCCACGGCAGTCCAGCGTATTACAAGTGTCTGCCGGCCACTGTTTCCACATACCGACGGATCCCAATCCCTCGTGGAGAAAGACCAGCAAGGGGCGGTCAGTGGCTTGCGGGCGAAGCATCTGGTACTCAATAGAGACCTTTTTTCCGTCATATGAAACGTCAATCAGTTGCGTGTCAGCCATTTTCAGAATATTTGTGCGTTTACGGTTACGGGTGCAGACTTTCAGTAAAATAGATCGTTGCACATGGTTGTTTGGAGGCGCAAGCAAAGGCGGCGCTTCCGCAACAGTTTATCAATTCAGAGCTCGTATTTATAGAGGGGCATGCCGCAGACGTTGGTTCCATGCCGCTCACCACAAGGTTTGTTAAATGAAATTCGCGCAATTCCAGCCGGGTATGGTTTTTGAACAGGGTCCACGACATTTGACGGAAGAGGAAATCATTCGCTTCGCCAAAGAGTATGATCCTCAATGGTTTCACGTTGATCCTGAGCGCGCCAAGGCCGGACCGTGGAAAGGCCTGATTGCCAGCGGCTGGCATACCTGTGGTATCGCAATGAAGATGGCAGTTGAAGCGGCGCTGGATGGTTCCGAATCCTTTGCGTCTCCAGGCCTTGATAGTGTGAAATGGCTCAAGCCTGTGCGACCCGGCGACGATCTATTCTGGAAAGGTGTCGTCAAGGCCAAGCGCGTTTCCAACACGCGGGAAGGCCTGGGCATTCTGTTATGGAGCTGGGAAGTCACGAATCAGAAAGGTGAAACTGTCCTGGAACTGGACGCCACCAGTCTTTTCGATATTTCAGACAGCATAGAAAAAGACGAAGACTAATAGTGGGCCCCGTGACTTCGCAAATGATCGTGGGAACAGGATATCAATAGATCAGGAGATTAAGATATCTAGATTTCAATAGTTCAAGAGTTTGAGAATTCAATAGTTCAAGAATTCAATAGTTCAAGAGCTCAAGTGATCAGGAGTTCGATAGTCCAAGTGATTAGAAGATCAGGAAATCAAAAAAATGCCTCCACTCGGAGGCATTTCTTCTTTGGCGCTTGTGGAAATTGCGGCGAACCGCAAGTGAAATATCAGTAAAACGCCTGCAGACCCGTTTGCGCACGTCCCAGAATGAGAGCGTGAACATCGTGTGTGCCTTCATAGGTATTGACTACTTCCAGATTTACCAGGTGGCGCGCGACACCAAATTCATCTGAAATACCATTGCCCCCCAGCATATCGCGGGCCATGCGCGCGATATCCAGCGATTTACCGCAAGAGTTACGCTTCATAATGGATGTGATTTCAACAGCGGCAGTACCTTCATCTTTCATGCGGCCCAGGCGCAGGCAGCCCTGCAGGCCCAACGTGATTTCTGTCTGCATGTCAGCCAGTTTCTTCTGGATCAGCTGGTTCTGCGCCAGTGGGCGTCCAAACTGCTTGCGATCCAGTGTGTACTGACGTGCGGTATGCCAGCATGCCTCGGCCGCGCCCAGTGCACCCCAGGCAATGCCGTAGCGTGCGGAATTCAGGCAGGTAAAGGGGCCGCGCAGTCCGCTGACACCCGGAAGCATCTGGTCATCAGACACCTGGACGTCGTCCATCACGATTTCGCCTGTGATAGAAGCACGCAGTCCGACCTTGCCATGGATGGCGGGTGCAGACAGACCCTTCATATTTTTTTCCAGAATGAAACCGCGGATCTTTCCGTCAAACTCTCCGCCTACGCATCGTGCCCAAACGACAAACACATCTGCAATTGGTGAATTGGTGATCCACATTTTGTTGCCGCTCAGGCTGTAGCCGCTATCAATTTTCTTTGCGCGGGTTTCCATGCCGTCGGGATCAGAGCCGTGATTGGGCTCAGTCAGACCAAAGCAGCCAATCCATTCACCGGCAGCCAGTTTGGGCAGATATTTCTTCTTCTGTTCTTCGCTGCCGAATTCGTTGATAGGTACCATGACCAGCGAAGATTGCACGCTCATCATGGAGCGATAGCCTGAGTCAATGCGTTCGACTTCGCGTGCAATCAGGCCATAGGAAACGTAATTGAGGCCACCGCCACCGTATTCCTCTGGAATGGTCGGGCCAAGCAGGCCGAGTTCGCCCATTTCGCTGAAGATGGCGGGGTCGGTTTTCTCGTGACGAAAGGCTTCCAGAACGCGCGGTGCCAGCTTGTCCTGACAGTAGGCTGCGGCTGCATCACGGATCATGCGTTCTTCGTCGGTCAGCTGCGCATTCAGCAGCAGAGGATCATCCCAGTGAAAGGAAGGGTTAGAGGACATGTCAGGCTCCTGTATTGGTTGGATTCTTGAGAATGTTTGTGAATATTTTCAATGTTATTGTGAGCATTGTATGTGTTAAATTATCAATCATCAATTGAAAAAAATGCACAATGTCGTGCTGTCGTTTCAGATCCTACACTATGAGGTAATACGATGCGAAAGGGAATTCCCAGCCTGGGTGCACTTCAGGCATTCGAGGCCTGTGCACGTCTGGGCTCTTTTTCCAGGGCGGCAGAAGAACTCTCGCTGACCCATAGTGCCGTTTTCCGACAGGTTGAAGGGCTGGAAGCGCGGCTTGGGGTGACGCTTTTTAACCGGGTGCGACGTCGTATCTCCCTGACTACGCAGGGAGCGGAATACGCAGCACGAATCCGCCACCATCTGGAGCAGTTGCAGAAGGATACTTTTGGCCTGATGAGTCGATCCGGCCTTGGTCGAAGTCTGCATATCGCAACCTTGCCTACGCTTGCCACGACCTGGCTGATTCCACGTCTGGCGGAGTTCCAGCGGCACTGGCCGGATATTCAGATCAGTCTGTCGGTCAGAACACATCCATTTCAGTTCACGGATGTGCCGGTAGATGGAGCGATTTATCATGCTTCGCAGCCGTGGCCGAATACGCATGGCGTCATGCTGTTTCAGGAACAGGAACTGGTCCCGGTGTGTTCTTCGCAGTTGCTGGCTCGCGCAAAACAGAAGGGCGCGGGGGCGATGTCGCAGCTGACACATCTGCATATGATGACCCGGCCTGACGCCTGGCCAAACTGGTATGAACACAATGAACTGCCATTCAGTCCACTGGTGCTGGGTGGCCCTCGCTATGAATTGTTCACCATGCTTCTGGCGGCGGTGGATGCGGGACTGGGCATGGCGCTGGTGCCTGCATTCGTGGCACGAGAACACATAAAAAGCGGGCGCTACGTGATGCCCCTGGCGGCCACACTGCCGGTAGATACCTCTTATTATTTCGGTTACCCGAAGGCCGACAGTTATCCCGAAGCGTTAACGATCTTCGAGCAATGGCTGAAGGCACAGGCGATTCGCTGATGAGTGATTGGGAATTGGCAACTCGGCGAGCAGATAAGTGGTGATGAACAAGTGAGTGTCACTCGCTGCCTCAGCCATCGGATATCCCCATGCGCTAAAACCCTTCACAGCATCATCCACTGCAGTTGGACAGAATTCAGAATATCACCGCTGCGTTGATGGGCAACGTGGACGGTAAAAGGCCCGACCGAAGCCGGGCCTGCGTGATAAGGAGGATACGATGCGTAATATCGTCATTCATCTTATCCTGATCGGTATATTGCTGGCGTATAGTACGCCCGCTTACTAATCAGGGGCCGGTGAGTTCCCGCTCATCGGCTTCACGTATTAATGTATATATCCGCGCTTCAAATGTCAATATCGTACTTTCCGAAGGGTAATTGTCATTAACGATACGCGACGCATTCACGATTTTCGGTCATTGGTTGAAGGCGCTTATTTGATGATAAGTATTCAGGAATTGTCAGTCCCCTGAAGGCCAGGCGGTAAACGGCGAAGCAGGCCTCTGTGTTACCTTAGACTTCGGATATCCTCATGTGCTAAAACCATTCGCAGCATCATCCACTGTAGTCGCACAGAATTCAGAATATCACCGCTGCGTTGATGGGCAACGTGGACGGTAAAAGGCCCGACCGAAGCCGGGCCTGCGTGATAAGGAGGGTACGATGAACAGAATCGTATTTCAACTTATCCTGATCGGTATATTGCTGGCGTACGGTACGCCCGCTTACTAATCAGGAGCCGGTGAGTCGTAGCTCACCGGCTTCACGTATTAATGTATAGATCCGTGCTTCAAATGTCAATATCGTACTTTCCGAAGGGGACGTTTTAGAAATATCGCGGTGGCGCCAGACAATCCACGAGAAAAATTATGTGCTAAGAGTCTGATCATAGTTGAAGTGAGATTGAGAACGCTGCTGTTATACCAATATTTGCAGATGGCAATTTGTTGAATGCCAGGCAATGAAGTTCATCGTGAAGAGTGATGACTGAGTTCCAGGCGTCGTCTTGGACTTCGGATATCCCAATGCGCTAAAACTATTCACACGATCATCCACTGTAGTCGCACAGAATTCAGAATATCGCCGCTGCGTTGATGGGCAACGTGGACGGTAAAAGGCCCGACCGAAGCCGGGCCTGTGTGGTAAGGAGAGTACGATGCGATATATCGTAATTCAACTTATCCTGATTTGTATATTGCTGGCGTACAGTACGCCCGCTTACTGATCAGGAGGCCGGTGGTTAGCAGCCCACCGGCTTCACATTTGACTGTACTGAACAGCACCGCAATTGTCAATATCGTACTTTCCGAAGAGTAATTATCATTAATAATACGCGAAGCATTCACGATTATCGATCATCGGTTGAAGGCGCTTATTTGATGATGAGTATTCAGGAGTTGTCAGTCCACTGATAGCCAGGCGGAATACGGCGAAGCAGGCCACTGTGTGAATGCAGACTTCGGATTTCCTCATGCGCTAAAACCATTCACCGCATCATCCACTGCAAGCGCACAGAATTCAGAATATCACCGCTGCATTTATGGACAATGCGGACGGTAAAAGGCCCGACCGAAGCCGGGCCTGCGTGATAAGGAGGGTACGATGCATAGAATCGTATTTCAACTTATCCTGATCGGTATATTGCTGGCGTATAGTACGCCAGCTTACTAATCAGGGGTCGGTGGGTAATGGGCCCACCGACTTCACGTATTAATGTAAAGATCCATGCTTCAATTGTCAATATCGTACTTTCCGAAGGGTGCAATCACGAATGAACAGCACGCAAACGCACTTCTGCTGAAGTCTAATTGATAACCACAATACGCAAACACACTTCTCTTGCAGTCTGCTTGAAAATCACAGTACGCCAATACGCAACTTTTGAGGTCTATCGGAAAATTACGGTCCGATGATTGTTGAGCAGAATACGATGTTCTACATGATATTTGACAGCGCGGGAAAGCACGAGTGATTCAATATCGCTTCCGACGCGCGTGAGTTCGTTGGCCGACATGGTGTGGTCAACCTGCTCGATGTCCTGAGCGATGATCGGTCCTTCGTCCAGTTCCGCTGTCACGTAGTGTGCCGTGGCGCCAATGATTTTTACCCCGCGGGCGTGAGCCTGGTGATAGGGGCGTGCACCTTTGAAACTGGGCAGAAAGCTGTGATGAATATTGATGGCCCTGCCTTCGAGTGCCTTGCAGAACGGGTCTGAGAGAATCTGCATATAACGCGCCAGCACCACCAAATCGGCCTTGTGATTTTCGACCAGCGCCAGCACCTGTTCTTCCTGCGCCGCCTTGGTGTCAGGCGTGACCGGCAGATAATGGAAAGGAATACCGTAGCCGGTTGCCAGTCGTTCGAAATCGCGATGGTTGGAAACCACAGCCACCACTTCTATTGGCAGCGATCCGCTATTGGCGCGGAACAGCAGGTCGTTCAGGCAATGCCCCTGCTTGCTGACTATGATCAGTACGCGCGCTTTTTTTCTTGCATCATGCAGTTTCCACGTCATGTTGAACTGCTCGCCCAGGGGAATGAATTTCATGCGAATGTCGTCCTGGCTGATGCCGGCTTCGACACTGAAGTGCACGCGCAGAAAGAAGCGCTGGGTTTCTTCATCACCAAATTGCTGGGAGTCCAGAATATTGCCGTTCATTTCCAGCAGCAGGCCGGAAATGGCATGCACGATACCGGTACGGTCGGGACAGGAGATGGTCAGAATGTAATCGTTTTGCATGGAAGATACTTCGTTGGGTGGCAAAGGGGTTTTCATGATTGTGAAAGAGAAGTAGCAGTAGCTGCAGCAATGGCCATGGCTGCGGTGAGGCCGGGTGACTCGATACCAAAAAGGTTCACCAGTCCGGAAACGCCATGATCGGCGGGGCCGGAAATAACGAAGTCACCCGCACTGGATGTAGGTGGAACAATTTTGGGACGGATGCCTGCATAGCCCGGTTCGAGGGCGTTTTCCGGCAATTCCGGCCACCAGCTGCGAATGGCCTGATCGAACGCTGTGACGTGTGCCGGGTCAACCAGATAATTTTCCTGTTCAATCCATTCGGTATCGGGCCCGAATTTGGCCTGACCACCCATATCCAGGGTCAGATGAACGCCGAGTCCGGCTTCGTTGGGCATGGGGTAGATCAGATGAGAAAATGGCGCACGCCGGTTCAATGTGAAATAGCTGCCTTTGCAATAGTATTCACCAGGAATATGATGAGCATCCAGTCCCGATATTCGTCGCGCAAGTGCAGGAGCATGCAATCCCGATGCATTGATCAACTGGCGGCAGCGCAATGTCATGGGTTCATCGCCGCCAAATTCGCAAGTGAAGGCGCCATCTGCATCACGACTGGCGCGCAGCAATGGCGTACGCACAATGACCTGCGCGCCGGCGTTTTCCGCATCGCCTTGCAGCGCCAGCATATAGGCATGGCTATCAATGATACCGGTAGAAGGAGAGAGCACCGCAGCGACGCAATTGAGTTCGGGTTCCCGCTGTTTTGTTTCAGATGCATCCAGCCATTGCAGATCGTTCACGCCATTGGCTTTTCCCTGGGCTGCAATTTTCTGCAGATACGGTATCTGTTCTTCGGTCGTCGCAACAAGGAGTTTGCCCAGTCTTTTGTAAGGGATATGACGTTCTTCGCAGTATGCGTAAAGACGGTGTTTTCCTTCGACACAGAGTCGGGCCTTCAGGCTGTCTTTGGCGTAGTAGATTCCGGCGTGAATCACTTCGGAGTTGCGCGAACTCGTGCCCATGCCGATGGCTTCTTCTGCCTCCAGCACCAGCACTTCGGTACCGCTTAATGCCAGTTCGCGGGCGATTGCCAGCCCGACAACGCCGGCACCCACCACAATGCATTCAATATCAATACTCATTATGTTTCTGTCAATGAGGGTGTCAGGTCGAAACTGCCTGCATGATAGACCAGCGGCAGCGAATCTGTGTGATGACAGCGCTCCACTTCACCAATCAGTATCATGTGATCACCTTCGTGATAATGATTGCGGTTGTAGCATTCAAACCAGGCCGAACAATAACGATCATCCAGCTTCGGTACGCCTTCTTCTGTACTTCCCGGCGTCCAGATCACATCCCGGAAGCGGTCCTGCGGACTGCCACCCGAAAACTGGCGTGCGAGGGTCAGTTGCTCGGCGTTCAGAATATGGATGTTATAGCGTGTCAGTTGTTCGAAGGCTTCACGATTGGAAGACGATTTGATCAGGCTCCACAATATCAGCGGAGGATTCAGCGACACGGAATTGAATGAGCTGACAGTCAGCCCGATAGGATGGCCGGATTGTGGATGGGTGGCCGTCACAACCGTGACGCCGGTCGCAAAACGACCCAGAGCCGATCTGAATTCCAGCGAATCAAAATCAGGAGCCTGTGCGCTCATTATGTTTTACCTTTTTCCGGACGCTGGTGTAATCAGGGTGAAAGACGAACCATGGACCAGCGGCCATCGTGGTCGCGGGTGTAGCGAAGACGATCGTGCAGGCGCGAAGGGCGTCCCTGCCAGAATTCCATCATCTCGGGGATCACAACGTAGCCACCCCAGTGCGGCGGTTTCGGAACGGTTTCCCCAAATTTTTCCCTGAACTCAGCTTCACGCTGCTCAAGTGCCTCGCGAGTAATTTCCTGGCTTTGCGGAGACGCCCAGGCACCGATTTGTGAACCAACGGGACGACTGACAAAGTAGGCGGTGGAGTCTGCTTCCGGCAATTTGCGTGCGCGCCCGTTAATATGTACCTGGCGCTCCAGCCCCAGCCATACAAACAGCAGGCTGACATGCGCGTTGCCCGCAATGTCCTGGCCTTTGTTCGATTCGTAATTCGTAAAGAACGTGAATCCGTCCGCCGTAAGATCCTTGAGCAGAACCGTCCGTGAAGACGGTCTGTTCTGGCCGTCTACGGTGGACAGAACCATGGCATTGGGTTCAGCCACTTCACCATTCACGGCATCGTCAAACCAGCGCTGGAATTGTCTGATGGGGTCAGCGTCGACCTGGGATTCCAGAAGTACGTTTTTTTCGTAATTCTGGCGTAAATCTGCAAGCGTCATAAATTACTTCTTCAGGGAAAATACCTAAAGGAGTAGTGTACTGCACTTGGCGGGTTTTCCCTGCCATTTCCACGCGGGAAACAGCAGATTACCGGGGAGCGACAGGCTTTTGGCAGTGCTTCTTGAGCGTGTCGGCCAGTTCAAAGAGTGCATGATCCTGAATATTGGCATCGGACAGGGCGTGAGCCGTCTCAATGACGTATTCCGGGCAAGGGCCGTTCTGGCCGCTGGCGTTCAGGATGATCTGCAGGGTTTCTTCAAACGTGAGATCCTTGGCGTAAGCGTGGTTCTCTCTGTCCATGATGAAGGACAGGGCACGTACGGGACCTTTTTCTGTTTCGCAGGTGGTCCAGGTTGGAATGTATGCACCAGACACCATCTCGCGTTTCCACAAGGCGCGAAATTCCTGTTCGAGGGCATCGGGTCGCAGTCTGAACACCTTGCCTTCGCACTTGCCGCCTTCGTCCAGTCCGAAGACCAGACCCGGACGTTCGGGTGTCCCGCGGTTGACGCTGGACCAGAGACAAAGGGCACGGTGATAACCGTGAAGGGTTGCCAGACGGCATTCCAGAAATTCGAATTCCGGGCGCCAGATCAGAGAACCGTATCCGAAAACCCAGACGTTTTCCGGATCGATGCTGGCGAGGTGCTGCTGCATGGAGCGTTCTACTTCTTCGTCGGTCCACAAGCGGAACTGACGGATATGGTCCAGCGCTTTCTGTAAGGGATTCCTGATTAATTCTGCCACGGAAATGAACTTGCCTGAATGTGCATTAAAATCGCAGACTTGCGGCTGGCAAAATGCCACGACCGCCAGTTACTGTGTTAAATCTCTGTAACAGTTTAGTATAGGCCAGATTTGATTGGAATGGATACAACAATTCAAGATAAGCATAGACGTTTCAGTGGTTTACAGCGCCTGTATGGTGAAGGCGCAACATTGCGACTTGAACAGGCACACGTCATGGTTGCGGGCATTGGCGGGGTCGGATCGTGGACCGCGGAAGCCCTGGCGCGTTCCGGTGTCGGTGCGCTGACCCTGGTTGACCTTGATCACATCGCCGAATCCAACGTCAATCGCCAGATTCACGCACTGACGGACACCCTGGGTCAGGCCAAGATTCAGGCCATGGCAGACCGGATCGCTGGCATCAATCCCGACTGTCGGGTCAACGTGGTGGATGATTTCATCGGGCCGGAAAATGTCGATACCTTGCTGCAGGCCAGGCCCGTCAGTGTTTTGGTGGACGCAACCGATCAGGTACCCGCGAAGATCGCCATGGTGCTGGCATGTCAGCGCCATAAGGTGTCGCTGGTGATGTGCGGTGGGGCCGGCGGCAAGCTGGACGCCTTGACCCTGAAGGCGGGCGATCTTTCCATGGCGCACAATGATGCACTCCTCGCACGCATTCGCCAGCAGTTGCGCAAACAACATGGATTCCCTAAAGGATCAGATCGAAATGGCAAGGCCTTGCGCAAACCACCCGTCATGCGGGTATTTACGCTGTGGTTTGATCAGCCGGCAATTCTGCCGCAGGCCTGGAGCGGGGAGGAGGGCGATACATTGCAGGGACTCTCTTGTGCAGGCTATGGTTCTGCGGTGACGGTTACGGCTGCGATGGGCATGGCAGCGGCAGGTGAAGCCATACGCCGGATTCTGGCCTGACGGCGCCTTCTGCCCACGGCTTTCTCTCGCATTTTAGGGGAAAATTACCCCTGACGGGTTACCGAAAGAAGGGTGTCGCCAATAGCCTATGTCGTAAATCAACGACGATCGTCATTATTTTACCCGGGTAATATTGATTTAGTCTTTATACCCGGGTAATATTCGGGATGTGTTTTCATACTTTCAGGAGACTGTCGTGACAGCTCATCCCTCCCGCTATACCGTATTCCAGGGCCACCATAAACTGGGCTCGGGTTCTTTGTCCGAAATGGCCGATGTTTATCGGACCGCACACGCGTCATCCTCAGACACCGTATTGATTTTCGATGATGGTACCGGCAGGTCCATTGATTTTGATTTGCGATTGAGCCCTGCTCAGTTGCAGGCGCTGGAAAATAGCGCTCCCACTCAATCCGCCAAGTCGGCTGATGATGAGGAAGAAGAGGTCGAATCTGCCGGGCAGACACGCCGTCGGGGTCGTCCGAAGCTGGGTGTGGTGTCGCGTGAGGTGACCCTCTTGCCCAGACATTGGGAATGGCTGGCAGCGCAGCCTGGCGGTGCGTCGGTCGCCTTGCGCAAGCTCGTGGAATCTGCCCGGGTCAGGCTGGCGGACCGAGATGCGAAACGTCAAGCACAAGAGCGCGCCTACCAATTCATGCTCGCGATGGGTGGCGACTTGCCAGGTTATGAAGAAGCCTCGCGAGCCTTGTTTGCCGACGACAGGGCTGCGCTGGAGTCTCACCTTGCAGCGTGGCCGGCCGATGTGCGTGAGCACGCGCTCAAACTCGCGACTCTGCCTTGATTGGTCTTGACCCATTATAGATAGTGGATGCGGCGCGGCAACCGGCCACATTGAAGTTGACATTGACATCGACACTGCCTGGTCCGGCTCGTACCGGGCAGTGTCAATTCATGTGGCGAGGACAGTTATCGTCAGCTTGCTGTTTCGGTTTCACCGGTACGGCTCAGAAACTCTTCCAGCACCACACCCGTGTGTGAAACGGATTTTTTGGCGATGATATCCTGCACGGACCCCATGGCCACGACCTGTCCGCCGCCATTGCCGCCTTCCGGCCCCATGTCGACGATCCAGTCGGCCTCAGCCATGATGTCCAGGTTATGCTCAATGACCACCACGGTGTTGCCAGCCTGTACAAGTCTGTGCAGAACGACAATGAGCTTTTCTACGTCGGCCATGGAGAGTCCCACTGTAGGTTCATCCAGAACGTAGAGCGTATGCGGTCGGCGCGAGGCCCTGCCGGTTTTGATGACGCCTTCATCCAATCGGGCTTTCACCAGCTCGGACACCAGCTTGATCCGCTGGGCTTCGCCGCCGGAAAGCGTGGGTGAAGGCTGGCCCAGCGTGAGGTAACCCAGCCCAACGTCCTGCAACAGTTGCAATGACCGTTTGACCTTCGGATGGGAGGCGAAATAGGGAATCGCATCATCGACTTCCATTTTCAGCACTTCGCCCACATGTTTTTCCCGCAAGCGGATGGCCAGGGTATCCGGGTTGAAGCGGTCACCGCCGCAGGCTTCGCAAGGTACTTTAACGTCGGGCAGGAAGCTCATTTCAATGGTGCGCATGCCTTGTCCTTCACAGATCGGACAGCGCCCGTCACCCGTATTGAAAGAGAAGCGCGATGAACTCCAGCCGCGGATTTTTGCATCGCGGGTTTCCGCAAACTGCCTGCGTACGTCATCCCAGAAACCGATATAGGTTGCAGGGCAGGAACGAGGGGTCTTGCCGATAGGCGTCTGGTCAACTTCCAGAACGCGATCCAGACTTTCCCAACCCGTAATTTCGCTGCAACCGCGCCAGGGCTTGGGATGCTTGGCTCCCACCACCCCCTTGAGACTGTCCAGCAGCACGTCTCTGGCAAGCGAAGATTTCCCCGAACCGGAAACGCCGGTAATCACACTCAGGCGTCCCTTGGGAATGCGCACATCCACGTTCTGCAGATTATGCAAATTGGCACCATGAATCTGGATGAATTCAGTTTCCCCGTTGGCTGGCTGCCCTGGCTGCAGTGGATGCTGCATCGGATGTGCCAGATAACGTCCCGTCAGGGAATGCGTATTCGCGACAATGTCGTCATAGGTCCCCTGGGCGACCACGGTGCCGCCGCGCACGCCCGCTCCAGGGCCAATATCGATGATGTGTTCCGCGCGACGGATGGTGTCATCATCGTGCTCCACAACCACCAGTGTATTGCCGTTACCTTCCAGTCGCGACAGGGCGTTGAGCAGGATTCGGTTGTCTCGGGGATGCAGGCCGATGGTGGGTTCATCCAGGATGTAGCAGACACCTTGCAGATTCGATCCGAGCTGGGCTGCCAGGCGAATACGTTGCGCCTCTCCACCCGACAATGTGGGGGCAGAGCGGTCCAGCCCGAGATAGCCCAGACCCACTTCTTCCATGAATGCCAGGCGGCTTCGGATTTCATTCAGAATATCGCGTGCAATGTCGGCATCACGTCCCCTCAGAACCAGACCTGCGAAAAACGTATGCGCCTCGCTGACCGGAAGTGCAGCCAGATCAGCGATGCTGCGATCTTTCCAGCGGACCGCAAGGGCATTGCGATTCAGTCGTTGGCCGTGGCATGACGGGCAGGCCTGTAGTTCGTGTTCTTCCTCATCGGACAGATTCTTCCAGTATTCTTCTTCGCCGGTCTGTTCTTCGTCAAAGCCGCTGAGTTTCAGACCCGTGCCAAAACACGATGTGCACCAGCCGTGCTTGGAGTTATAGGAGAACAGACGTGGGTCAGGTTCAGGGAAACTCGTACCGCAGGAAGGGCAGGCGCGTTTGGTAGAGAAATGCTGCTGCTCCAGCTGGCTTGCCTTCAGGGGATCCGACGGGTCCAGGTCCAGAATGATACTCATGGTACCGTGACCGGTTTCCAGCGCGCTTTGCAGCGCGTCTCTGAGTTTGGCTTCCGAAGAGGCTCCGATCACCAGGTCCGCGACAGGCAGTTCAATGGTGTGTTCTTTGTAGCGATCGAGCCGTGGCCAGGGTTTGACCGGCACGAAATCGCCGTCTACGCGCAAGTGTGTATAGCCTTTTCCTTCCGCCCATTTGGCCAGATCGGTGTAGTACCCCTTGCGTGCGGTGACCAGCGGGGCCAGCACGCCGATATGACGGCCTTTGCACTGGCTCATAATGCGCGCAAAAATCTGTTCCTGGGATTGCGGTTCTACTGGTACCTGGCAATCGGGGCAGTACTGGGTTCCCAGCTTCACATAAAGCAGCCGCAGGAAGTGATGAGTTTCCGTCATGGTGCCGACGGTGGACTTGCGACCACCGCGACTGGTGCGCTGTTCGATGGCGACGGTAGGTGGAATGCCATAGATGGCGTCAACGTCGGGCTTGCCTGCGGGTTGTACCACCGCGCGGGCATAGGCGTTCAATGATTCAAGATAGCGCCGCTGCCCTTCATTGAAAAGGATGTCAAAAGCCAGCGTCGACTTGCCCGAACCTGAAACGCCGGTAATGACGGTGAAGGTATTATGCGGAATATGGACGTTGATGCCTTTGAGGTTGTGTTCCTTCGCATTCAGAATATCAATTTTGGACGGCGTGTCCCGTTGCACGGTCAGCGCGGAGGTACCTGCGTATTCTGCTTGCGGTTCCTGCAGCGCAGGGGACGCGCTCACGATAATGTCTCTTTCGTATTCGCGCAGTGCCGTGCCGGTATGCGAGGCCGCGACCTGCGTAACACTTTCCGGTGTACCCTGAGCCACAACCAGGCCACCATCCACGCCACCTTCGGGGCCGAGGTCGATCAGCCAGTCAGCTGCACGAATGACATCCAGATTATGTTCGATAACAAGCAGCGAGTGGCCGGCCGCAAGCAATTTACGAAAGGCACCCATGAGCCGGGAGACATCATCAAAATGCAGACCCGTAGTGGGTTCATCGAACAGGAACAAACTGCCTTTTTTGGCAACCTTGGCCGATGAAATGCCGCTTCTTGCTGCTTCGGCCAGATGACCGGCGAGCTTGAGGCGCTGCGCTTCGCCGCCAGATAGCGTAGGTACAGGCTGTCCGAGTTTGAGGTATTCCAGCCCCACATCTATAAGAGGAGACAGACTGGTCTGTACATCGCGCAGGCCTTTGAAGAAACTCAATGCCTCACTGACCGTCATATCCAGTACTTCATCGATGGATGCGCTGTTGCCCAGATGTTCTACGCGTACTTCCAGAATTTCAGGGCGGAAGCGCTTGCCATCACAGTCGGGGCAGCGGATATAGACATCCGACAGAAACTGCATTTCAACGTGTTCAAAGCCGGTTCCGCCGCAAGTGGGGCAGCGACCATCGCCGCTGTTGAAACTGAAGGTGCCTGCCGTATAGCCACGCTCGCGCGACACGGGAGCCTGGGAGAAGAGCTTGCGGATGGCGTCAAATGCGCCTACGTAACTGGCCGGATTCGATCTGGCCGTTTTGCCGATAGGGCTTTGATCGACCATGACAACATTGGCAATCTGTTCTGCGCCCAGCAAACGGGTGAACGATCCGGGCGCTTCGGTTGGCCGTCCGAAATGTTTGAGCAGCGCCGGATACAGTACATCCTGCACAAGCGTAGATTTTCCAGAACCGGATACGCCGGTGAGGCAAACCAGTCGGCCCAGCGGGATTGATACATCCACGTTCTGCAGATTGTTTGCGCTGACGCCTTCGATAATCAGCCTGGGCGTATTGTTATGCACCGGCATAGGACGTGGAGCCTCGACCCGCAGCTGCCCATTCAGATAGCGTCCGGTCAGCGAACTGCCTTCGCGCAGTCGTTGCGGTGTGCCGTCAAAAACAATTTGTCCGCCGCGTTCACCGGGACCCGGTCCGATATCCAGAATCCGGTCGGCCGCGATCATGACTTGCGGATCGTGTTCCACTACGACCAGCGTATTGCCTGCGTCGCGCAATCGATGCAGGACCTGTACGATGCGATGCATATCGCGCGGATGCAGACCGATGGACGGTTCATCCAGCACAAACAGCGTATTGACCAAAGAGGTGCCCAGCGCAGTCGTCAAATTGATGCGTTGTACTTCTCCGCCAGACAAGGTACGGCTTTGCCGGTCCAGGCTCAGATAACCCAGACCGACATTGCACAGAAAATCCAGCCGGCTGCGTATTTCATTCAGAACCAGCTCCATTGCGCTGTCCATGAATACGGACAGTTCCAGCCCGGCAAAGAACTCACGCACCTGCGAAATGGGCAATCGCATCAGGTCGTGGATATTCAGACCATTCAGGACGTTCAGTTGCGCGTCGGACCATTTGGCATGCACCGGCATGAACCGGGTGTAATTGCCCATGATATTGTCTTCTACCGGTGCATCGCCGATGCGCCACAGCGTGGCATCGGGTTTCAGACGCGAGCCCTGGCAGGCGGGGCAGGGAGTGTAGCTGCGATACTTGGATAGCAGAACCCGTACATGCATTTTGTACGATTTGGTTTCCAGCCAGTCGAAAAAGCGCTGCACGCCATACCACTGGTGTTTCCAGGCGGAGGGTCCGCCTTTCCACTCGGGATCGCCGTAAAGGACCCAGTGACGCTCGGCCTCATTAAGCTGCTTCCAGGGCGTATCGGTACGGATTCCCGCTTTCCTGGCGTATTGCATCATTTCAGTCTGACATTCGTTATAGCTGGGCGTTTGCCACGGCTTGACTGCGCCTTCCTGCAGTGTTTTGGTTTCGTCAGGAATAACAAGACCGAAGTCTATGCCCATGGCCCGGCCAAAGCCGCGGCAGGTCTCACACGCCCCCAGCGGTGAGTTGAACGAAAATGTACTGGGCAGGGGATTGGAATACGTAATATCACAATTGGCGCAATGCAGCTGTTCGCTGAACTTCCAGGTTTCCAGCGGGTTGCTGTCATTATCGACTGCATAAATGGTGCACATGCCCGAACCGTAACGAAGGCACGCTTCCAGTCCCTCAATGACACGGCTCTTTTCTGCTGTCGAAAAACGCAGACGATCCTGTACGACATGCAGGACTCGAGTGATTTCCACTTTCTGGGTCTTGCTCTTACCTTTTCCTTTGGCTTTCGCATCAACCGTTACGCTGCGCTCTTCTTCGGCGTGGACCCGTGTGTATCCTTGTTGTTCAAGATACTGACGGACTTCGTCTTCTGAGTAATTACCGGGCACTACAACAGGGAAAGTCAGAATCAGGCGCGGATCGCCCAGCGCTGGCGTCGTGTCGGCCAGAAACGCATAGATGGTATCGGGATTGTCCTTGCGGACTTCGGTTGCGCATTGCCGGCAATACAGCCTGGCGGCCCGCGCAAAGAGCAGCTTGATATGATCGTTCATTTCGGTCATGGTACCGACCGAACTGCGGGAATTGCGAACAGGATTGGTCTGATCGATGGCGATCGCAGGCAGGATGCCTTCAATGCGATCGGCCTGCGGTTTGTCCATGCGGTCCAGAAACTGGCGCGCGTAAGGCGAGAAGGTTTCCACATATTTGCGCTGGCCCTCGGCATAGAGCGTGTCAAACGCCAGAGAGCTTTTTCCTGAACCGGAAACTCCCGTAATGACCACGAATTCGCCCGTGTTGAAAGAGACGTCGAGATTTTTGAGATTGTTTTGTCTGGCGCCGAAAATCCGGATTTGCGAACTCATGAAGTGCTCCGAGGGCCTGGCGAGTGCCATGGGCCACGATGAATAATGGTATATCTTACTGTATAAATAAACAGCAGTTTATATTGTCGCATAATTAGCGGTAGATGACACGAAGACGCAGAGCAATCAAACCGCTTTTTGCAAAGATGAACTATTGAAATGGGGACGGTTCCCTGGAAATAAATAGCCATGGCACAATTCTGGGCAGGCAGTATTCGGGCAGGACAGGTAGGACAGACCGGGGAGGCACGGGAGGCGGAACACGCAATAATCAGGAGGTCGCAGTGGAAAATGATTGCACTGTGGTAGAAGACCGAATAGTGAGGAGGGAAAGAACGCGTTACACTTTTCAGCAATCGCGTTCCTGTCGCTGTTTTGCATTCACTGAAGCACTCACTTTTTGAAGCATTCATTTTTTCAATCATTATGACTCATTCTTCCGAAAATGCCGCAATCTTGCCTCTGGGGCTGACCATGGGCGATGCAGCTGGCATCGGCCCCGAACTGGTGGTCAAACTCTTTGTGCAGGGTTTGCCTGCCCCTACGGTCGTTTACGGGGATGGCAACGCGCTGAAAGCGGCCGCAGCGCAGCTTGGTGTAGTTGTCTCCATTCACGCCTACGCCTCGGTCAGTGAATGGCGGCAGCACACCCGGCAGACGCAAACCGCCAGTCAGGAGGAGTCCGAAGGGGGCAGTGGAAAGACGAACCCGCCGCCACAGCAACACGGTGGCGAGCAGCCCGGCACGCAGACGATTGCTGTCATTCAGTGCGCCGACCCCTTGCCGGCCGATCTTCCTTTAGGGGAGGTGAATGCGCAGGCCGGTCTGGCTTCCTATCAGTTTCTTATCGGTGCCATTCGCGACGCAATGGATGGAGAAATCGCAGCCATCGTTACGGCGCCGCTGAACAAACTGTCGCTCAAGGCGGGGGGCATCAATTTTCCCGGCCATACCGAAATTCTTGCTCATGAGGCCGGCGTGCCACGCGTGGCAATGATGCTGCTGAACGACGAACTGCGCGTTATCCTGACCACCATTCATGTGGCGCTCAGTGAAGTGCCGTCCCTCATTACCTTTGAGAACGAACTGGAAGTCATACGGCTGGCGAATAAAGCCTGTCAGATGCTGGGGCTGGCGGCTGCGCGTATTGCTGTTGCCGGACTGAACCCGCATGCGGGAGAGGGCGGACGCTTCGGGAGCGAGGACGAGACCGTCATTCGTCCGGCCATTGAAGCCGCCCGGAAAGAGGGCCTGAATGTCACAGGACCTTACCCGGGAGATACGGTTTTCATGCGTGCGCGGCGCGGTGATTTTGATATTGTGGTCGCCCAATATCATGATCAGGGTCTGATCCCGGTGAAGTATCTTGGTGTGGACAACGGCGTGAATGTCACGGTGGGCTTGCCATTTATTCGTACCAGTGTAGACCATGGTACGGCGTACGATATCGCAGGTCAGGGCATTGCAGATCCATCATCTCTGCGGGTTGCCTGTGAGCTTGCGCTGAAAATGCACAGGGCAAGTGTTTGATTTTCGCCCGAATGCATGCTCGAATGCGCGCAAGGTGCTGAATTTTCGTGCATTCCTGACTGAAATAATGCTAAAATCACTGATTACGTAAAATATTCTCGGAGAATCTCATGGCAGAAGTCAAACGCACTCGCCGCAACACGCTGGAGCGTCGTTGCCTGGGTAAAGCTTTCAAACGTCTTTTCGTACGCTCTCCCAAAGGCGTATTCAAAATGCTGGAAAAAGTAAAACGCGTCTAAACAGCCGCTTTTTGCTGTGGCATTTGCTGCAATTTCGGGTCTGTTAGTCCTTCGGGTTTGTTATTCCGGGTCGTGCTAGTTACATTGCCGGGCAGCAGATCTGACACGCAGGCCACATGCAGACCAGTCCGCACTTGGGTTTATTAGTCTTAAGCTATCGGTTTGAAAACCTGGGACTGCACCAACAACGCCTCTTTATGAGGCGTTTGTCTTGTTCGCTCCTTGTGTAAATGCCTCGAGCTTCTGGCCCCGTACTTTTGGCGCAGAGCGTTAGGCTCCAAACTTCCGGACCCATACTTTTCTGAGCCATATGGATCCATATTTACCTGTCGTAACATTTATCCTGAGGCTCGTGTTCAGAAACTTGCGGGTCGTTGATACCGACTGCTCAGACGATAATGGAAAAAGCCACGCATGCGATGCCAGTGGCTTTTTTCACGTGCTGCGGCACTGACATTTTGGCGCCGGGTTTTACCTTTTGCTACATGTTATTCATTGTTTAAATAAGATTCTCTGCTATCTTAAAAAGACAAAAATCGCATGATGACATCATTAAAAAACGCGAAGGCTATGACGCAAAATCTTTACTTCTTTACCGTGTTGACGGCGACTTATAATCGCGCCCATACACTTGAGCGCGTTTATCTCTCATTGTGCGCACAACAGTTCAAAGATTTTGAGTGGCTTGTTATCGATGACGGTTCTACCGATGACACACGTAGCAAAATAGAAGGCTGGCAGGCAGACTCGCCATTTCCCATTCGCTACGTCTGGCAACCTAATCAGCATAAGAAAACGGCATTCAACACAGGAGTGAAGGAAGCCTGGGGGCGGCTGATTGTTGCGCTTGACAGCGATGACACACTGCTGCCCGAATCTTTACAGTCGATGGCCGATGTCTGGCGCAGCATTCCGGAAGATGTGCGCAGCGGTTATATCGCGGTTACCGGTTTGTGTGCCCGACCCGACGGAAGCATTGTCGGTGATCGTTTTCCCGAAGATGTCATGGATGCCACTTCACTGGATATGAGTTTCAAATATCACGTCCGTGGTGAAAAATTCGGTTGCATGCAGACACAGGTACTGAAGCATTTCCCGTTCCCGGAAGATATCGATGGATTTGTGCCTGAGAGTATGGTCTGGCGGGCAATCGCCAGAGAGGGTTATCTGACCCGCTTCGTTAACACGGTTTTTCGCAATTATTATGACAGTGAGGACTCGCTGAGCCAGCAATCGGCACAGTCCGGCGAAAAATATGCACTTGGCATTCTTCTGCTGGCCCGTGATACGGTTGTCAATTGCCTTCCCTGGTTCCGTTACCAGCCTGCCGCTTTTTTTATGGCAGCGGCGCGATACACACGTTTTCGCATGCACCTGAAGCACTCCGGCAAACGCGTACCGCCAGCGGGAGAGTTGCAGGGCAATTTGTCCCGGTTGCTGGTTTCAATCATGTTTCCGCTAGGATGGGCGCTGTATTTACGCGATCGCCGGCGCAGTGCCTGAGCGCGTCACGGGATGAGCATGATCGCCGGATGAGTGGTGACCGGATGAATAGTGCCCAAATAAATAGGGGTCAGATAAGAAGTGACCAGATAAGAAGTGGCCAGATAAGTAGAGGTCGGCTGATTATTGGTCGAATCTGTGCAATAGCGCCCTGATCAATGTAATGTTCCGGATGGCGGTAAAACGGTTGGAGCCGGGGGTGTGGGCGGTTCCTCATCATCATCTTCTTCGTCATCTTCCACCAGCTCGCCAGGTTCAGGCTCCTTCATGCCGAAGGGCAGCATTTCCTCCAGATCGTCACCCCATTCAACTTCCTCGCCTTCAAAGTCGATGCGCACGAACCTTGCGTTTTCGATATCGGTAATCTGAATTCCCCAAAGAAATTCGCAGGCGTAGATTTCGTCTTCGGGATTTTCCAGATCGCTGGATTCGCTCACCAGTCTGGAACCGGGGCCGCCCATTTCAAGTGTGACAACATCTTCAGGGTTTTCATCTGCAATATCCAGAGGTACACCGAAGGCGACCCATTCCAGTCCATCTTCTGTCGTGTCAATTTCGGCAATGACAGGCTTTCCCAGATAGGCGGTCAACGCTTCTGCGGTTTTCTTCAGCAGGGCGATCTCATGTTCGGTAAAGGTGGGTTCAGGTGCAAAGCTCATGGCAGGTGTCCGTTTTCTGGTCTTATTGTTATTGTAGCCGCCCTCGGGCGGCACGCACCGGGTTTATTTCATACAATGCTTATTTGAATTTTTTGCAAGCATAACTGACTATGGCCCAGTACGTATATACGATGAATCGAGTCGGCAAAATCGTGCCGCCGAAACGGCAGATTCTGCGCGATATTTCGCTGTCTTTTTTTCCGGGCGCCAAGATCGGCGTTCTCGGCCTGAATGGCTCCGGTAAATCCACCCTGTTGAAAATCATGGCCGGTATCGATAAGGATATCGAAGGCGAAGCCATTCCCATGCCAAGCCTGAAAATCGGCTACCTGCCGCAGGAGCCCGAGCTGGATCCTGAGCACACGGTCAGGCAGGCAGTGGAGGCTGGCCTGGGTGAGGTGTTTGCGGCGCGTCAGCGCCTTGAAGAAGTGTATGCCGAATACGCGGAACCCGATGCTGACTTCGACAAGCTGGCTGCCGAACAGGCAAAGCTGGAAGCCGTCATCGCAGCGGCCGCATCCAGTGGCGCAGACGATATCGGTACCCAAATGGAAATTGCGGCGGATGCCCTGCGACTGCCTCCGTGGGATGCCGTTGTTGGCAAACTTTCTGGTGGTGAAAAGCGTCGTGTTGCGCTATGTCGTCTGCTGCTGTCCAAACCCGACATGCTGTTGCTTGATGAACCCACCAACCACCTGGATGCAGAAAGTGTTGAGTGGCTTGAACAGTTCCTGCAGAAATTCCCGGGCACGGTTGTGGGCGTGACCCACGATCGCTATTTCCTGGATAACGCGGCAGAGTGGATTCTTGAGCTGGACCGTGGCCACGGTATTCCCTGGAAAGGCAACTACAGTTCCTGGCTTGAGCAGAAGGAAGCGCGTCTGGAGCAGGAAGAGGCGACCGAATCGGCACGTCAGAAAACCATCCGTAAGGAGCTGGAATGGGTACGGCAGAATCCCAAGGGACGCCAGGCCAAATCCAAAGCCCGTCTGGCCCGTTTCGAGGAACTGTCTTCGCACGAATATCAGAAGCGTAACGAAACCCAGGAAATCTTTATTCCTGTGGCCGACAGGCTGGGTAACGAAGTTATTGAGTTCGTCAACGTGAGCAAAGCTTTCGGCGATCGACTGCTTATTGATGATCTGAGCTTCAAAGTGCCGCCGGGTGCGATTGTCGGTATTATTGGTCCTAACGGAGCGGGTAAGTCTACGCTCTTTCGGATGATTGCCGGTCAGGAGAAACCCGATTCCGGTGAAGTCAAGGTGGGACAGACCGCCAATATTTCATTTGTGGATCAGTCACGGGAAACACTGGCCAATGATCAGTCGGTCTTTGATTTCATTTCCCAGGGTTCCGATCTGCTTAACGTTGGCCGTTTCGAAATTCCTGCGCGTGCCTATCTGGGACGTTTCAATTTCAAAGGATCCGATCAGACCAAACTGGTAGGGCAACTCTCTGGTGGTGAACGGGGTCGTCTGCATATGGCAAAGACGCTCATCAAGGGCGGCAATGTCCTGCTGCTGGATGAACCCTCAAACGACCTAGATGTGGAAACGCTGCGTGCGCTGGAAGATGCCTTGCTCGAGTTTGCCGGCACAGTGATGGTCATCAGCCATGATCGCTGGTTCCTGGACCGGATCGCTACGCATATTCTGGCTTTTGAAGGCGATTCGCGCGTGGTGTTCTTTGATGGCAATTATCAGGAATACGAAGCCGACAAGAAAAAACGTCTAGGCGAAGAAGGTGCCAAACCACGCCGTATTCGCTATAAGGCACTCAAATAAGCCACTCAAATAGAAATATCTCGCCGACGCTCTGGTGACGTTGCATTTTGTCCACGAGCGTCTGGCTGTTTATTTCAGTTGATATCATTTCGTTTGTAATATGCCTTCTCTGTAACAAAGCTGCAGCCGAATCTTGGCCTGAAGAAGCATTACGGGGTATAGTGGTATTAAAGTTCACTTTATTACACACTTAATATTAAACACTCAGGAGCGCAATATGAAAACGAATATCGTAGCCAAGAGCATTGTTGCAGGTACCCTTGCCATCGCACTGGCCGGTTGTGGCGGTATGACACAGCGTGATCGTAACACCGTAGGTGGTGCGGCTATCGGTGGTGTTGCCGGTTCTCTGCTGACTAGCGGTGGTACGGTCGGTACGCTGGGTGGCGCGGCCATCGGCGGCGTGATTGGTAATCAGGTAGGCGGTGGCCGTCGATAATCTGGTCGGTTTGCCACGTCCTGCCCGGCAGACATGCAGCAGGAAAGCATAAAAAAGAGTCATCCGGAAAAGATGACTCTTTTTTTGTGCGTGTACATTCAAGAACTTGCCAAAGAGATTGTCTGGCGGGTAAATCTTTTACCGATACGGGATTTTTCGTCGGGCGCAATGCGGATAACGCTGACCGCCAGTGAAAGACCTATCCTTTGAGAAAAGCACGGGCCCTTGAAAAAAAGACCTGGTCCCGGACCAGGCCTGATACCTATCAGCCGACTTTGGCGACGGGATCCTTGGAATCCTGTGGCATCTCGATCTTCACTTCCAGCACTTCCAGGTTGCCATGCTTGTCAACGTTGACTTTCAGGTCTTCTTCGTTGATTTTGATGTACTTGGAAATGACTTCAATCAGGTCTTTTTGCAGCTGCGGCAGAAAATCGGGCGCGCTGGCGGCTCCTTCCTGACGTTCATGCGTGATGATCAGCTGAAGACGTTCTTTGGCAAGGCTGGCCGACGATTTCTTTTCGCCGAGTAGAAATTTCAGGAAGGACATATTACTTGCCTCCGAAAAGTCGTTTGAAGAAGCCTGGCTTGTTGTAATCAGTAAAGCGCAAGGGTTTTTCTTCGCCCAGATAGCGTGCCACGATGTCCTGGTAGGCCTCGGATACGTCTGAATCCTTCAGATGGATGGCGGGCACACCAGAGTTGGAAGCCTGCAGTACTGATTCGGATTCCGGCACAACGCCGATCAATTTGATGCGAAGAATATCTTCAATATCTTTGAGAGACAGCATTTCGCCGTCTTCTACGCGTTTTGGATTGTAGCGGGTGAGAACCAGGAATTCCTTGACGGCTTCTTCGCTGGACTCGGCACGACGTGATTTGGAAGAAAGAATACCCAAGATACGGTCTGAATCCCGAACAGAGGAGACCTCTGGGTTGGTCACAACTAGGGCATCATCAGCGAAATAGGCGGCCATGAGTGCGCCGGTTTCGATACCGGCAGGCGAATCACATACGATATATTCAAAACCCATGCCCTTGAGGTCTTCCAGAACTTTTGCCACGCCCTCGCGCGTCAGCGCGTCTTTGTCCCGCGTTTGCGAAGCAGGCAGGATGAACAGGTTCTCGAGCTGTTTGTCTTTGATCAGGGCCTGATTCAGCGTGGCTTCACCCTGAATGACATTGACGAAGTCATAAACGACGCGACGTTCGCAGCCCATGATGAGGTCGAGATTACGCAGACCGACGTCAAAATCGATCACGACCGTCTTGTGGCCACGCATGGCAAGACCGGATGAAAAACTGGCGCTTGTCGTGGTTTTACCCACGCCGCCTTTACCTGAAGTTACCACAATGATGCGAGTCATGTAAGGTTATTCCTATCTGTACGTATGGCTGTAAGTGCCGATATCTTAACGCATATCGGTATGAATTTCTCTTAAAAAACGTTACGGTAGTTAGCGCTAGCCCTGGGCGCTGGTGTCTCCGGGAATGAATTTCAGCGTATCATCATCCAGCTCAACAATGACCGGTTTTTTATTGAGTGACGGTTCAATATCGGCATCAATCACTCGGTAAATGCCGGCAATGGCCAGCAGTTCCGCATCCAGATGAGAGGTAAAGATGCGGGCAGAGGCATTGCCTCTTGCACCGGCAATGGCCTTGCCGCGCAGCGGGCCGTAAACGTGGATATTGCCGTCGGCAATCACTTCTGCACCCCGGCTGACTACGCCGATCACAATCAGATCGCTATTGCGTGCATAAACCCGCTGTCCGGAACGCAACTGCCGCGCCAGCACCATTGTTGGGACCGGTACCGGCACTTCGCGGATGGTTTCGCGCACGATAGGCTCGGCGGGTTTCGCAGGCGTGCGCGCTGTCGGTGCCTTGGATTGAGTACCGGTTTGCTTTGCCTGTGCGCCTTGCTGCGTGGCAGGCTGTGCAGAAGCGGTGTTCTGCGTCGCCGAAGTATTGGATGCCTCTGCCGGTTTGCCAGCCTTGTTCTCGGCCGGTGTCTCTTTTTCCGTAGCCGACGCGACGGTACGAACACTGGCCGCGGGGGCCAGCTTCACGGCGTCGGGAACCGGTTCGGTCAGCACTGCCGGTTCCGGCGGCTGACGCGTATTCAGGGTGGAAATTTCAACCTTGCACAGACCTGCCTGGCGGGCACTGTCAATCACCGCGCCATCGGGACCCATCACGCCAATCACGGGCAGTTTGTGTTTTGCCAGAATGCCGACCAGTTCGGTCCAGTTCGGCGACTCCTGCAGGTTGCTTGCGTCCAGGACGACGGGTTCATGTTCGAACAGACTGCCGGCTTCGGCCATTTTCTGTTCCAGTGCCTGCTGCAATGCTGCCGTTTCGGCGCTTTTCAGCTCGATACGGACAACAAAAAGCGAGGCGCTTTTGAATTCAAGGGCAGAGGAGGAGGATTTGGAAGCCACGTTTCAATTCACTTTAAATAAATCAGGACCATGAATCTCGCAGGGTAACACACCGGTTGAGTACCGGGTTTTCCGGCGTTGAATCTTTCGAATCCGCAACGAAATAGCCCAGTCGTTCAAACTGCCAGCGGGCCCCTGGCTCTGCGATAAAGCCCGGCTCCAGCCACGCATTGACGCGCTGCACAGAATCGGGATTCAGATAATCCAGGAAATTCTTCTCGCCGCTATCGGGGGAGGGGTCGGTAAAGAGCCGATCGTAAAGCATCACTGTGGCCGGGACGGCATCGGGTACGCTGATCCAGGTGATATTGCCCTTGACCTTGACGCTGTCTGCGCCGGGTGTGCCACTTTTGGTATCAGGCAGGTATTCGGCATAGACTTCAGTTACGTTGCCGGCGTCATCCTTTTTGAAACCAGTGCATTTGACCACGTAGGCGTACTTGAGCCTGACCGTGTTGCCAGGGAACAGACGGAAGTATTTTTTGGGCGGATCCTCACGGAAATCGTCGCGTTCAATCCAGAGCTCGCGTGTGAATGGAAATTCGCGTCTGCCGGCGTCAGCATCATGCGGGTTGCGTGGCGCGCTGCACAATTCACTTTGGTCTTCAGGATAATTGGTAATGATCAGTCTGATGGGGTCCAGCACCGCTACGCGGCGTTCGGCTATTGGATCCAGATCGTCACGCAGTGCCTGTTCCAGAAGGCTGTAGTCGATACGGGAATCCGATTTGGAAACACCCAGACGGTCGCAGAAAAGACGCAGCGACGCCGGTGTGTAGCCACGGCGACGCAGTCCGGCCAGCGTCGGCATACGCGGATCATCCCAGCCCGTAACATGGCCTTCTTTGACCAGTTGAAGCAGCTTGCGCTTGCTGGTGACCACATGCTTCAGATTCAGTCGGGCAAATTCATACTGACGGGGCAGGGGATCACGTAACTGACCCAGTTCCACAAGGCGTGCCAGCAGCCAGTCATAAAACGGACGCTGGTCTTCAAATTCCAGCGTGCAGAAACTGTGTGTAATTCCCTCCAGCGCATCCTCAATGGGATGGGCATAGGTGTACATGGGATAAATGCACCAGTCATTCCCTGTCCGATGATGGGGCGCATGACGGATACGGTACAGCACGGGATCGCGCATATTGATATTGGGCGATGCCATATCCACTTTGGCGCGCAAGGCCAGACTGCCGTCCGGGTGCTTGCCTTCTTTCATCTCGCGCAGCAGTTTCAGTGATTCTTCAGGCGCGCGGTCACGCCAGGGCGAGTTCACCCCAGGAGAGGTCAGTGTCCCACGGTTAGTACGGATCTGTTCCGGCGTCTGTTCGTCTACATACGCATAGCCACCGTTGATGAGCGCTTCGGCAAAGTCATACATATAGCCGAAATAGCTGCTGGCGAAATAGCGGTTTTCCTGATTGCTGACACCACGTGTGCTGAACCCCAGCCATTCGACGGTTTCATCGATGGCGTCCACATATTCCTGTTCTTCTTTCTCGGGATTGGTATCGTCAAATCGTAAATGACATACGCCACCATAATCACGCGCCAGGCCGAAGTTCAGGCAAATGCTTTTGGCATGGCCGATATGCAGGTAGCCATTGGGCTCGGGCGGAAAACGGGTGCGAATACGCGCAGGATCCTTGGGCGCATTCTGCTGCACCGATGCAGGACCGGGTTCTCCGGCCCATTTTTTGGACTGGTAACGGTCATTGCTCAGGTCGTTTTCGATGATGGTGCGCAGGAAATTGGCGGCGGGAATCTCTGGTGTCGTGGCGGACATATTTTAAAATTTCAGTAAAACTACAATATCGTCCATTTTGCCATGTTCAGCGGTTAGACTCATGAGAATCGCTCAACTGCCCCGAAATTTAAACCGCTATTACGTATGTGGGATATTTCTTCTTTACAGCTGGCGAAACTGCAGTTTTTCAGTTCGCTTTCATTTTTCTCGGTATTCGGTCTGTGCACGGTTGCGCTGGGCTGGTTGCTGCTGTTTGCCAAATGCATGACGCATGGCAGGCAGGAGGACGGCCACTGGATGGAACTGTACCGATTCTGGGTGCGCATTTTTGCCCTGACCATGACAGTGACGCTGCTGGGCATGGTTTACCTGCTGATTCAGGCAGGTTCGCTCTGGCCCAGTCTCTTTGTGCGGCTGGGCTCGGTTACCGGGCCGCTAATCGTACTGCTTGCGGCACTCACATTCACCATCAAACTGTTCGTGATCGATGTCATGCTATATCGGCAGGGATCGCTCGCGTCCTGGCTCCATAGCGCGTTCGTTGCGCTTGCTGCGGTGGGTCTGACGGCGATTTCGGTATTACTGATCTGGTTCCAGAGCTGGCTGAACTTTCCTGCGGGCCTGGAAAGCGGTGCGATGCCCTTGGTTGTGAACGACTGGCTTGCGCTGGCGCTACATCCGCAGGCCTGGCCACGGATGCTTTTTATGACGGCACTGGCCGGCCTGACCATGGGTTCGCTCATGATGTCCATCAGTGCCAGCGAAGCCCTGGCCAAACCGCTGAATCGGGCCGAAAATCTGGGGTTCTGGCTGGGCAGTATTCTGACCTTCGTGGCGCTGGCTGTTTCTGTTGTGAGCGGCTACCTGTTTCATGCGGATTTTTTCCGTAAGCCACAGGCTCTGCCGCTGCCCGCGCAATGGGCAGAAAAGCTCGGGGTTGTGCTGCTGGCGTTGCTGGCCCTTGTCTGCCTGGCCCAGTGGCTGTGGTATCTGTCGCGACGCAGTGATTTCGGCCGTTTGCCTCGTCCCATGCTGCAAGTGATAGTGTGGATGGGGCCGGCGGGCTGGCTGGTCGTGTGGCTCACGCAAATCCTGCTGTCATTGCGCGATGGACAGTTCTTTGTACACCAGACGATTACGTTTGCCGAAGCGTTCAGCGAGCCGGGTCTGCTGGTGGTTGCCGCGGCGACGCTGGTTCAGTGGCTGGTTCTGGCATCCATTCTGGCAGGCTTTGTCTTTCTTGCCCAGCGCGCGGCCCGATATGGCGTGGTTCCAGTTCGTAAAATCCGGAGGACGGCATGATCGATACGCTTGCCGGTTCGCTGGGACTTAACAGTTATGACCCGGGATTCTGGATGCCACTGCTGTGTTTCGTGGTCTTCCTGGGCGTCTGCGTGGCAGGGGCTGTTCTGGATGGAGTAGACCTGGGGGTGGGCATGCTTATCCCTTTTGCGCCGCCCGAGCACCGGGCACGGATGTTTACCTTTCTGGGCCCCTGGCGCGATCTGAATGTGTTCTGGATTTTTCTGGGTTGCGGCATTCTTCTGGCAGCATTTCCCAAGGCCTGGGCCTATGTGAGTGCCGCGCTTTATCTGCCGCTCATGCTGCTGGCTGCGGGTTGTCTGCTGCGCGGTATTGCATATGAATTCAGGCTGCGTGCGCAGGAGGCCCGGCGGGGTGCCTTCACCGCTGCCTTCGCCCTGGGATCATTGCTGACAGCACTGGGTCAGGGACTGGTATTGGGCCGCCTGTCGGTCAGCTTCAGTTACGAAACCGGAAGTCAGTGGTTTGCGTTTTTCATTGCCGCCTGCGTGGTGGCGACCTTCATTCTTCTTGGCGCGACCTGGCTCCTGATGCGTGTCGATGATGAATTGCATCAGCGCGCCAGAGGCTGGGTGCGCCGCGCATCACGGTTGACAGCGGCAGGGGTTGTCGCGGTGTCAGTCGCGCTGGGCATGGTCAACGGGGGCGTCTTTTTCAAATGGACCGAGACCACCCGGCTGCCGGTGGTGCTTCTGTGCTGGCTGGCACTGCTTGCCATGTTTGTCGTGATCGAACTGGTCGTCAGAAAAGTGCAGCACATCCGTATCCTGATCTGGCTGCCGTTCATTCTGACCGTTCTGATTGTCCTGAGCATGATTGCCGGACTTGTCTTCAGCATGTTCCCGTTCTTTGTGCTGGATGAACTGACCATATGGGAAAGCGTGACAAGCCTTGGAACGACTCGTCTGCTGGTCGTAGCCTTTGCCTTCTTCCTGGTGGTTTTGCCGCTGGTGATGCTATGGTATTACCGTGATCTGCTGGGCAAGGAACGCAAGGCCAGAGACGTCTCGTTTATGAAAAGGACGGATTGATTGAAAGGGACAGATTGATCAGGACGGATCGATCAGCGGCAGTTTGACCGTCACCAGAAGGCCACCGCTTTCGCTGCTGCCCAGGGTGAACTCGCCGTTGTGTGCGCTGGCAATGGTTTCTGCCAGCGACAAACCCAGTCCGACGCTGCCCGTCATGGTGCGGGCGGAATCCAGACGCGAAAATGCGCGCAGTGCCTCTGCTCGACGTTCCGGAGCAATGCCATCGCCATGGTCTGCCACAGACAGAATGGCGCGTTCGGGCGTAAGTTGCAGTTCGACGTCCACAGGTGGTCGTCCGTGCTTGAGTGCATTGCTGATCAGATTATCCAGATACCGTCCTAGCGAGAGCGTATCGGCGCTGATCCAGGCTTCGCCTTCCGGCAACGGATGCAGATGCACCGGACTGCCTGCATCGTGCCAGGCCGCGACCCGCTCTTCCAGCCAGCTACGGATATTGAGCGGCTGAAATTTGTACGTGGCCAGATCAGATCCGCGCACATAACTGATGAACTGGTCGATCATATCCTGCATTTCGTGCACGTCATTGCGCATGCCTTCCTTGAAGGCCATGTCATCAGTCAGTTCCACACGCAGACGCATGCGAGCCAGCGGACTTTTCAGGTCATGGGGCAGACCGGCCAGCAGGGTCTGCTGCACGGCGCGGGATTCTTCCAAAGCGTCCAGCATGGCATTGAACCGTTCACCCAGCTGTCGGGTTTCGGTGGGACCGGCAGGCGTTACGCGCTCTGGCTTGCCCTGGGCCAGCTTGTCTGCCGCAAAGGCCAGGCGGGTCAGCGGGCGCGTAATATGCCAGGCAAAGCCGGCAGCCAGAATCAGCAACAGCCCTGTCAGGCTCAGCCAGGCGATGGAGATCGCATGCATGTTCGGGGGTTCGATGCGATCCAGGGGTATGACCAGCCATTCGCGGATGAAGGTATTGCCATCATCGTCGGGCTGCAGGGAGATGAACATGCGCGGTGTCGGGCCGCGAGTCAGGCCCACACGTGTGCCGTCATCCAGCTCCATATTCAGGCGGCGGACAATTTTAAGGATGTCATTACTGGGTCCGTCACCCAGGTAAGCAGGTCGTTTCGGTGGCCTGGGGGCCGCCTTCTGCCTTGCTCGCTCAACTTCTCGAGCGGCGTCGGGCACCGGCAACGGCGCAGGGCCGTCGGGATTCTCCAGCGTACCGCCGCGATGGCGGCGATTGGCGTAGGGGTCGGCGCGGGAAAGCAGATACCAGCGCTTCTGGGAGGCCTCAATGATGAATTCGGCGCGCCGGTTTTCGGGTATCTGGGAGACAGCAGAGCGTAATGTGCGAATCGTCGTGGACAGGTAATTGACCACCACGTCTTCAAGGAATCGCTCTTTCAGGAAGTTGCTGACTGCGAAACTGCCAAGCTGCACCAGTATCACAGTTCCAAGAATGAAGAGGATCATCTGCAGCCGCAAGGAGCGCGGCCACAGCGAAGGTTTTATCATGCGTCAGGAGAGAAGCGGTAACCTATACCCCAAACGGTCTGGATCCAGCGTGGTTCTTTGGGGTCGTCTTCGACAGCGCGACGCAGGCGCAGGATGGCAATATCGATGGCACGATCATTGCGCTCACCTTCGTCATCGTCGCGAGCCAGGGCCAGCAGCCGTTCGCGTGAAAGCGGTTTGCCGGAATTCTTGACCAGCGCTTCGAGCAGGTTGATTTCACCACCGGTGAGCTTGACCTGAACATTGTCCTTGAACAACTGACGACGTGCCGGATCAAAGGTAAAGGGACCAAAATGAATGGGCGTTTCCTTGACCAGGGCAGATGCCCCTTTCTTGCGACGCAGCACAGTTTCGATTCGCGCCAGCAGTTCGCGTGGGTCAAAAGGTTTGCCAAGATAATCGTCGGCGCCCGATTCCAGACCGATAATCCGGTCTGCGGTTTCATCTTTCGCGGTGAGCAGAATGACAGGAATATCTTCATTCTGGGCACGCAGCTTGCGGCAGGTTTCTACGCCATCTCCGCCCGGCAGCATGCGGTCGAGAACGATAAGATCAGGTGAGAATTTGGTAATGCGCTGCGTAATGTCGCTGGCGTCGGGCGCAAGCAGCGTATCGTAACCATGACGGTTGAGATATTCCGCGAGAAGCTGGCGCAGGGCAGGATCGTCATCGACGACGAGAATTTTTGTCAGTTGCTTGTCCATAGTGCCTC